>CAMYMN010000053.1 GCA_947259395.1 uncultured Gammaproteobacteria bacterium
GGCACGGCCGGTTACCTGCCCGTGTGCCAATACGGTGGAATCCAGTGCTTGCCAATCGGGAATCCAGTCGCCGCTGGAACGCACGGTAACGTGGGACGCGACGCCTAAAATCCGTTCGCGAAGCTCGCGCTCAAAGCCGTTCATAACCGATAGCACGGTAATCAGTGCCCACACCCCCAGCGTGATGCCCAGCATGGAGATCAAGGAGATGAACGAAATGAAGTGATTGCGCCGCTTGGCACGCGTATAGCGTAGACCGATAAACAACGGCGGCAATCGCATCAATGAACGCATAAAATACCCTGGCGTGACGCGCCGCTATGCCCTGTTATCGGTTAAAAACATACTCATGTGTTTTATAAAATAGTTATTATTACTTATTGTTTTTATGTATATTATTGTCTCAAGTCTGCGTTTCCGGTCGCATGTGCGGAAACAGCAATACATCGCGGATCGACGCGCTGTCGGTGAACAGCATCACCAGCCGATCAATGCCGATCCCCTCACGCGGCATGCCGTACTCGAGGGCGCGCACATAGTCGGCGTCAAAATGCATCGCCTCGTTGTCTCCTGCGTCTTTTTCTGCCACTTGCCGGCGCAGGCGTTCGGTTTGATCTTCTGGATCATTCAGCTCCGAAAACCCATTGGCGATTTCACGCCCGCCCATGAATAGCTCAAAACGATCGGCGATCTGCGGGTCTTGGTCATTGGTGCGTGACAGGGGAGACACCTCCACCGGATAGGCAACGACATAGGTTGGCGCCTGGAGCCTATGTTCGACGGTCTTTTCGAACACCTCTACCTGTAGCTTGCCGACGCCATAGCTGGGTTTCACGGGAAGGCCAAGATGCGTGACGATAGACGCCAACTTGTCGCGATCCTCAATATCGCCATGACTCAGATCGGGATTGTGTTGCAATATCGCCTCTTTAAGCGAAATCCGCACGAAGGGTTTCGCCAAATTGAGTGTTTGGCCTTGGTATTCAATCACTGGAGCGCCCAGGATCTGGGCGGCCATTTCCCGCAGCAATTCTTCTGTTAAGGCCATCAGATCGCTGTAATCGGCATACGCCTGATAGAACTCGAGCATCGTAAATTCTGGATTGTGCGTCGTGCTGATGCCTTCGTTGCGGAAATTGCGGTTGATCTCGAAGACCCGCTCGAAGCCCCCCACCACCAGGCGTTTGAGGTACAGCTCCGGGGCGATGCGCAGAAACAGATCCATATCGAGCGCATGATGATAGGTGCGGAAAGGACGCGCCAGGGCACCGCCGGGGATCGCCTGCATCATCGGCGTCTCGACCTCGAGAAAATCCCTTTCGATCAAAAAATGGCGCATAAAATTCACCATCGACGAGCGGGTGCGAAACGCTTGGCGCGCCGGTTCACTCATGATCAAATCCAGATACCGCTGCCGGTAACGGATCTCCTGGTCGCTGACCCCGTGGAATTTCTCTGGCAGCGGGCGTAACGACTTGGTCAACAAACGGATTTCGTCAACGCGAATACTCAACTCGCCGGTCTTAGTCTTGAACAGGATCCCGGAAGCGCCGACGATATCGCCGGTATCCCATTTCTTGAAGTGTTCGTCGTAGACGCCCTGCGGCAGCAAGTCACGCGTTACAAACAACTGGATCTGCCCGGACATGTCCTGGACATGCGCAAAACTCGTTTTTCCATGTATACGCCGGCTCATCAAGCGCCCCGCCACCCGCACCCGCCGTGCCAACTGATCCAGTTCCTCGGTGCTTTTGCGGTCGTAATGTGCATGTAATGCGGCGGCCAAGATATCCCGGCGAAAGTCATTGGGAAACGGATTACCCTGATTGCGTAACGCAGCAAGCTTGGCGCGCCGTTGTATGGTTTGCTCGGTTTCTTCTGTCATTATTTGATACAATTCATAGAGTTATAGTATTTTACTATAAACCAGTTGATTCTTTTTCTACACGCCCGCCTTGAGGCTGGCGTCGATGAAGCGATCCAAGTCCCCATCGAGGACCCCTTGGGTATCACCGACTTCGACCCCGGTCCGAAGATCCTTGATCCGCGACTGGTCGAGGACGTAGGAACGGATCTGCTGGCCCCAACCGATGTCCGCCTTGGTGTCTTCGAGCGCCTGTTGCTCGGAGCGCTTACGTCGCAATTCGGCATCATACAATCGCGCTTTCAGCATCTGCATCGCTTCGGCCTTATTCCGATGCTGCGAGCGGTCATTCTGGCACTGCACGACAATCCCGGTGGGCAAGTGAGTGATGCGCACCGCGGAATCAGTTCGGTTCACATGCTGACCGCCGGCGCCACTCGCTCGATAGGTGTCGATGCGCAGATCCGAGGTATTGATTTCCACCTCGATATCGTCCTTGACCTCCGGATACACAAACACAGAGGCGAACGAGGTGTGCCGGCGGTGGCCTGAATCGAACGGCGATTTTCGCACTAGTCGGTGGATCCCGGTTTCGGTGCGCAGGTACCCGTAGGCATAGTCGCCGGATACCTTGACCGTGGAACTCTTGACTCCGGCCACTTCACCTGCGGATACTTCGATCACCTCGGTCTTGAAACCCTTTCGCTCGGCCCACCGCAGGTACATACGCAACAACATATTTGCCCAGTCCTGCGCCTCGGTCCCTCCCGAACCCGACTGAATGTCCACGAATGCGTTGTGTTCATCCATTTCACCGGAAAACATGCGTTTGAACTCCAGTTCGACGAGATCCTGCTCCAGGAGATCCAGATCCTCGGCGATCGAAGCTACGGTCTCCGCGTCGTCTTCGTCGCGTGCCAAATCGAGCAATTCCGCTATCTCCCGGCCCTGTTTATCGAGACGCGCCAGTACATTGACCACTTGTTCGAGACGCACCCGTTCGCGCCCCAGAGCCTGGGCGCAATCAGGGTCGGACCACACCGCCGGTTGCTCCAGTTCCAGGCGGACTTCTTCTAAACGTTCCTTTTTGGCCGGAAAGTCAAAGGTACCTCCGTAAAGCTTCGCTCCGGCCTTGGATATCTTTGAGTTTTTCAAGCAGAAAGTTGATCTCCATGGGACACCGATGCTTTCATAGAAAATGGGGATCGCAGCATACCGGAATTACCCGGCGGATGGTATGTGCGTGGTGCGTAATGACTTCTATTTTTCTTTAAAAAACTGTATCTTAGGGGGAAATCGGACAAGGTTCCCGTGCCTGACACGCGGACTTGGGGCGAACGGCCAAATCGGGTAATCTGTTCACTATCAGAAGGCGTAAGACCTTTGGTGATGATTGATCTGGGGGTAGTCAATGGAAGTCAGTCTCCGGGAAGGAGTAATGATTGGCGGGATAATTGTCTTAGCCTTGATCCTGTTTTGGTCAAGGTTATGCGCGCGATCCAACACCAAACGCCCGTACGCTTATCTTTATTTCCTAGCTCGACGCAAGCTCGTCAAGTCCAAAATCGCGACGCCGATATTCCGTATCGGCCGGCATCGCAACAATGAATTACGGCTCAAGGCGCGTACAGTCTCACGCTTCCACGCGGAGATCGTGCGCAATCAAAATGGAAGCTTCAGTATTTATGATACGCGCTCCAAAAATGGAATAAGGGTGGGCCTGCGGCCGGTGAACTCCAGTTTACTCAAGGAGGGAGATATCATCGACATTGGTCGGATCCGTTTCCGTTTCACCAAATTACCGAACGATTACAACATGTATCGACACACCGATGTGTTAGAGCCGCTACCGAACCGGTTCGAAAAACGCCGCCGGCGATTCGAGCGGCATGACGTCGCATTCAATGTTCGGCTCTACCACGATACGTCTGGGTGGCTCAACGGGCGTATTCGGAATTTGAGCCAGCAAGGTGCGTTCATCGAGGTCGAACGCCAGATTTCGCCACGGGCGCCGGTGGATGTGGTGTTTCCCATTTTTTACGGTGCGCAACAACGACGATGGTTACGCCTGCCAGGGGAAGTCGTGAGGAAGAATACCGAGGGAGTGGGAGTTTCGTTCATCGAGCTGAACGATGCCGCAAGCAAGGCGCTGAGAACCATCACCAAAGCAGCCTGAATGGCGCTGTGCTGCGACCGCCGCAAAGCGGCCTCGCCGTCATACTCGCGGTAACCAAACCAAGCACCATTTTTGTTGCATTGCAGCGCGCCATATAGGAGAATTGCGCGGCGATCCGACGCCGCAATCAAGCAAAATAGAATTCGAAAAAATAACAACGCCTAAGATGAAAATCGGGGTCCCCAAAGAAATTCACGATGCCGAGCATCGCGTCGCCTCCACGCCCGAGGTTGTCAAGCAGCTCATGGAGCTGGGGTTCTCCGTAAGCGTCGAGGCGAGGGCCGGCTCCGCGGCAAAATTCAGTGACGATGCCTACCGCGAGGCCGGTGCCGAGGTCATAGCCGACACCCGCGAATTGTGGGCGCAGTCTGACCTCGTTTTAAAAGTCCGCCCCCCCGAAGACCATCCCGAATTAGGCGTTTCGGAGACGGAGTTGTTGCGCGAGGGCGGCACATTGATCAGCTTCATCTGGCCGGCGCAAAACCCGGGGTTGATGGACAGCCTGGTCGCGAGGCGCGCAACGGTGTTGGCTATGGACTCCATTCCGCGGATTTCCCGGGCGCAAAAGATGGACGCCTTGAGTTCGATGGCAAACATCGCCGGGTATCGCGCCGTGGTCGAGGCCGCGCATCACTTCGGACGTTTCTTTACCGGCCAGATTACCGCCGCCGGCAAGGTACCACCCGCTAAGGTGTTGATTATCGGCGCCGGGGTTGCCGGTCTCGCCGCCATCGGCGCGGCTGGTTCGATGGGTGCTATCGTCCGCGCCTTCGACACGCGACCCGAAGTGAAAGAGCAAGTGGAGAGCATGGACGCGGAATTTCTGGAGCTCGAATTCGAGGAGGAAGCCGGCGGCGAGGGTGGTTACGCCAAGGAGATGAGCAAAGAGTTCATTGAAGCGGAAATGGCGCTGTTTAGGGAGCAGGCCAAAGACGTCGACATCATCATTACCACCGCGCTGATCCCCGGAAAACCAGCGCCGAAACTCATTCTTGCCGACATGGTGGAATCCATGCGCGACGGCAGTGTTATTGTTGATCTGGCGGCGGAGCAAGGCGGAAACTGCGAGTTGACTGAGCCCGGCCAAGTGGTGGTCAAACACGGTGTCACCATTATCGGCCACACCGATTTACCCAGCCGGCTGCCAACTCAGTCGAGCCAACTTTACGCAACGAATCTGCGTCATCTGCTGACGGACCTCACCCCGGAAAAGGATGGAAACATTGATGTCAACATGGAGGACGAGGCGATCCGCGGCGCGACGGTAGTCAAGGAAGGCGAAGTCACCTGGCCGCCGCCACCGCCCAAGATCTCCATGCAGGCGCCGAAACCTGTACCGGCGGAACAGGCTGCGGTGGAACCGGTGGTAGAAGCGAAAAAGCCGTCCCCATGGTTCACACTGGCGTTCATGGCCGTCGGAATCATCGCCATCCTCGCTCTCGGCTCGGTGGCGCCCGCCGCATTCATGAGTCACTTTATCGTCTTTGTATTGGCGATTTTTGTCGGTTATCAGGTGATCTGGTCAGTGACCCCGGCCTTGCACACGCCGCTGATGAGCGTCACCAATGCCATCAGCGGAATCATCATCATCGGCGCCTTGTTGCAGATCGGCGCGCCCAGCGGCATCGTCGTGTTTCTCGCCGCGGTGTCGGTGCTCATTGCCACCGTCAACGTCGCTGGGGGATTTCTCGTCACCCAACGCATGTTGAAGATGTTTCGCAAATAGGAGCTAGTTCATGCCTGCGGGAGTCGTCGCCGCCTCATACATTGTCGCCAGCATCTTATTCATACTGAGCCTTGGGGGCCTGAGTCACCAGGAATCGGCCCGCCGCGGTAATGTCTATGGGATCATCGGTATGGCCATCGCGATCGTCGCGACTATTACCAGTGATCAGGTGTCTGGGTTGGGCCTCATAGTTCCGATGATGATCGTGGGCGCAATCGCCGGATTCATCGTCGCCGCCAGGGTGCAAATGACGGCGATGCCCCAGCTAGTAGCGATGTTGCATAGTTTTGTCGGCCTTGCCGCGGTATTCGTGGGCTTCGCCAACTATATGGACCCCAGTGTTCATTTTGAAGGCGTCGAAAAAACCATTCACGAGGTGGAGATCTATCTCGGTGTGTTCATCGGGGCAATCACTTTCACCGGGTCTGTCATTGCCTTCGGCAAGCTCCAGGCGGTAATCAAGAGCGCGCCGTTGATTCTGCCGGCACGGCACTGGCTGAATCTTGCCGCCGGTCTCGTTTGTATCTGGATGGGTTCCGCGTTCGTCGGCGCGGAAAGCATCGGCTCAGGATTGATTCCATTGATCATTATGACCCTCATCGCATTCGCTTTTGGCGTGCACATGGTAATGGCCATCGGTGGTGCCGACATGCCGGTGGTGATCTCGATGCTCAACAGCTACTCCGGTTGGGCGGCGGCGGCGACGGGTTTCATGTTGTCCAACGACCTGCTGATCGTCACCGGCGCCTTGGTTGGCTCGAGCGGCGCGATTTTGAGCTATATCATGTGCCGAGCCATGAATCGTCGATTTGTTGCCGTCATCATGGGTGGATTCGGTACTGAAGGTGGCACTGCCGTTGCCACCACCGATGAAGTCGGTGAGGTCACCGCGATGTCAGCGGAAGAAACCGCCGATCTGCTGAATGTCGCGAAAGAGGTGATCATCATCCCCGGCTACGGCATGGCGGTGGCGCATGCCCAGCACGTGATTTCCGAGATGACGCAAAAGCTTCGCAGCGCCGGGATCAACGTACGCTATGGCATCCACCCGGTTGCCGGACGCATGCCCGGTCACATGAACGTGCTGCTGGCCGAGGCCAAGGTGCCCTACGACATCGTGTTGGAGATGGACGAGATCAACGAGGATTTCCCGAACACGGATGTGGCCATGGTTGTCGGGGCGAATGACATCGTCAACCCGTCTGCCCAAGAAGACCCCAACAGTCCGATCGCCGGTATGCCGGTACTGGAGGTATGGAAGGCAGGCACCGCGGTGGTGTTAAAACGCAGCATGGCCACCGGCTACGCGGGTGTTGATAATCCGCTGTTCTACCGCGAAAACACGCGCATGCTGTTTGGTGATGCCAAGGACAGCATCGAAGCAGTGGTCAAAGCGTTGGGCTAACAGCGACGCGCTGGCAACGGCGTAAAGCAGACAAAATTCAGTTTGTGCCGTCGGTGTTCGCTTTCTGTTTATGCGAATGGTTCGTATTGGAGACATCCGCAGCGCCGGTGCCAAGCAATTGCAAGGTTCGATTCTCCAGGTTGCTCGAGCCGAATAGAGGCGGAGTGCCGCATTGCAACATGCAGGTTAGTCCCTTAAGCACCAATTAAGATCCGCGACACATTCCTCAGGGATCAGTAATAGATCAGCATTAACCCGTGGTACCCGGCGAATTGGAACGAAATTCCAGCTGTTCTGATCACGTACCCAAGTATCATAGCCATAGGCACGCACGAACTCGGCTACATCCTCCGGCGTCTGATCATGCCATCCTAGACAACGCCGCGAGAATTCGCCAAAGACGATTGGCCGTGATCCCTCGAAGAATACAGTACCACCCTGTAATACTTTCAAGTCATAACCGTCCACGTCAATCTTCACCAGTTCACAATTCCTGGGAATGCTCCCAGACGCGATCAACCGATTGATAGTTGTGATTTGCAGCGGAATTCGTTCACAGGGATGCACACTTTGATCCGCCAAGATATTTGCGGTACCGGTCCCCTCACCTTCCTTTAAATTACCTTCCACTTGGATTTCGACGTCCCTATGGTGATCACCTAAACCGCAGCATAGAATATCGATATCGCTGTCAAGATTATTGATACGGACATTGTGTCTGAGTGCATTACAATTCGAGCGTATCGCTTCCACACACAGCGCAACAGGTTTAGTGCCGGTTTCGATGGAGCTGATTTTCACGAACGGGATGGTGATTAGCCCGATGTTTGCTCCAATATCGAGAAAATAACCACTTCCCTTATAGCAGCGGGCCAAGAACATCACCGTCTCGTGTTCGTATCCCGAGTACAAGTATGCCGTATGTTCCAACATACTATGGAGATCCAAACGCATGCGGTACGAAACCGGATGTCGTAGAGTCGTCTCAATCACGATATGGTGACGTTGCAATCCGAGCGCCCGGTACAATGCGAAACCGGCGCGCCTCTTGCCACGGAAGTTGGGTAAGAAATGCAGGTAACTGCTGGCGGTCGTATACAACGCGCTGTTGGCGCGAGCCAACCATGTACCGGGACAAAGACCAATACGATCTTCGGGTCGCAAGGCCATATAATGGGGATTAGCCGCTTACGAAAAAAACCAGGTTACCCGCGGATATCCACCATCACCTCAAGGTGTCCTTCATCAATCTACCGATGTCGGCCGGATTGCGGGTCACGAGGATACCCGCGTCTTCCATGGCAGCGATTTTTTCTGCGGCGCTGCCTTTTCCACCGGATATGATGGCGCCGGCGTGACCCATACGCTTACCCGGAGGCGCAGTGACACCAGCAATGAATCCCACCACCGGTTTACTCATGTGTTGCTTGACCCAGGCAGCGCATTCCTCCTCGTCGGTGCCCCCTATTTCGCCGACCATGACAACGCCCGCGGTCTCGGGGTCCTCATTGAACATGCGCATCACATCTAGGTGTTTTACACCATTGACCGGGTCGCCACCGATGCCGATGCAGGTGGATTGCCCAAGACCGAGTTGTGTCAGTTGGTCAACCACCTCATAGGTCAGCGTCCCGGAGCGCGATATCACGCCAACCGGACCCTTTTTGTGAATGTAACCAGGCATTATTCCGATCTTGATCTCATCAGGCGTAATGACGCCGGGGCAGTTAGGTCCAACCAGAATCGTATGTTGTTCACGCATCTTGTGGCGAGTCAAAATCATATCTTTGACCGGCACACCTTCGGTGATGCAGATCACGACCTCTATCCCGGCTTCGACCGCCTCATCGATCGCAGCCGCGGCGAATCGCGGCGGAACGTAGATCACTGAGACATTGGCACCGGTCGTGTTTTTCGCTTCTTCCACTGTATCGTAGACCGGAATTCCTTCCACCTGCTGGCCGCCCTTACCTGGGGTGACGCCGGCGACGAAACACGCTTTGCCAAAGGCGTACTCGACACAATACTTGGTATGAAACTCCCCGGTCTTGCCAGTGATGCCCTGGGTGACAACGCGGGACTGTTTATTGATCAGGATGGACATTATTCTTGACCCTGCGCCGCAGCCACAACCTTCTCCGCCGCGTCGGCCATGGTGGTGGCGGATGTAATCTCGATACCTGAGTTGGCTATGATCTCCCTTCCCCGGTCGACGTTGGTGCCTTCCAAGCGGACAACCAAAGGTACTGACAGATGCACTTCCTTAGCCGCATTGACCAGCCCGTCGGCGATCACGTCGCAGCGCATAATGCCGCCAAAAATGTTGACCAAAATCGCTTTCAAATTAGGATTTCGCAGCATAATGACAAACGCCTCGGTAACCTGCTCGGTGGTCGCGCCACCTCCGACATCTAGGAAATTTGCTGGTTCTGCGCCGTACAACTTAATGATGTCCATGGTCGCCATTGCCAACCCCGCGCCATTAACGAGGCATCCAATATTGCCATCCAAAGCGATGTAGCTCAGGCCATACTTGGATGCCTCGATCTCATTGGGGTCCTCCTCGTCGAGATCTCGAAGCTCCTTGGTTTCGGGATGCCGGAACAGGGCGTTGTCGTCGAAATTGAGTTTCGCATCGAGGGCGAGCACTTTGTTGTCAGTGGTTAGAATCAAAGGATTGATCTCCGCCAATGATGCATCGGTGTCCCAATACGCTTGATATAGTCCGAGCAGAAACTCGGTGGCACGGTCTACGACCGTGTCAGGCAGCCCGATCTTTTGCGCCAGGGCTTTGGCCTGTTCAGGTGTTAACCCGGCTACCGGGTCAACAAGGGCCTTATGAATCTTTTCAGGCGTTTTGGCGGCGACTTCCTCGATCTCCGTGCCCCCCTCCGAACTTGCCATCACCACCACCCTCTGAGCCGATCGATCAACCACCAAGCCGACATAGAATTCACGCTCGATATCAGCGCCTTCCTCGATCAACAAGCGTTTCACGATCTTCCCTTCAGGGCCGGTTTGATGAGTGATCAGTGTCATACCCAGGATGTCCGCCGCGTGTTGACGAACTTCATCCAGTGAGCGCGCCAAGCGCACCCCGCCGCCCTTACCGCGGCCACCCGCGTGGATCTGCGCCTTGACCACCCACAGCCCGCTGCCCAGTTGCTCAGCCGCGGACACCGCGTCTTCGACTGAGAAACAGGCAACCCCAGGTGGGGTCGCGACGCCATATTGTCTTAGGATTTCTTTTCCTTGATATTCATGTAGTTTCATGGTATTCGCAGAATTTACTTTATTTGTTTTTCAATATATGTCACCGCTTCTAGGGGCCGCGAGCACCTAGCTACGGGCCGCTTCGGCGACGCGCTCCGGCACGGTTTGAATCAACCGTGGGTCAAACTGGGTTGGGATGATGTACTCCGGCCCGAACGACAATGCCTCGACCCGATAGGCCTTTAGCACTTCGTCGGGGACTGGTTGTTTAGCCAGATCGGCCAGGGCGTGGGTTGCGGCAATGAGTATTTTCTCAGTGATTTTGTGCGCCTTGGCGTCCAACACGCCGCGGAATAAAAATGGAAAACACAGCGAATTATTGACCTGATTGGGAAAGTCGGATCGCCCGGTGGCGATGATAATGTCATCGCGTACCGCGCGCGCCACATCCGGCATGATTTCTGGAATCGGATTCGATAGTGCGAACACGATCGCGCGATCGGCCATCGTCTTAATCATGTCTGCGGTCACTAGATTGGGCCCAGATACTCCCACGAGTATATCCGCATCTAACATCGCCTCGTCGAGTGTCTCGAGCGGCGAATCCACCGCATAAGCCTGCTTGTAGATATTGAGGTCGGAGCGCCTAGTGTGGATCACACCCTTGCGATCCACCAGGATTATATTTTCGCGTTTTGAACCCAAGGCAATGAGCAAACGCGTTGTCGCAATTCCCGCTGCCCCGGCCCCGAGAATAACAATTCTCACGTCTTCCAAACGTTTGCCCTGAATTTCCAATGAATTCAGAAGACCGGCGCATACAATCACGGCTGTACCATGTTGGTCGTCGTGAAACACTGGAATTTCTAACCGTTCTCTTAACGATTGCTCGACAATGAAACAGTGCGGCGCAGCAATATCTTCCAGATTGATGGCGCCGAATGTGGGCGCGATATTGACCACCGTCTCGATAAAAGCTTCGGTACTGGGTGCTTTAATCTCGATATCAAAAACATCGATGTTTGCGAACCGCTTAAAAAGAACGGCCTTACCCTCCATCACCGGTTTGCCAGCGATGGGGCCCACATTACCGAGTCCTAATACGGCGCTACCGTCGGTGATAACGGCTACCAGATTGCCTTTATTCGTATACCGATATGCGTCGTGTTCGTTTTTGGCAATCGCTCGAACCGGTTCCGCGACACCAGGGGTATAGGCAAGCGATAGTTCGCTGGCGGATGTGAAAGGCTTGGTGGGCTGTATCGAGATTTTTCCGGGTGCCGGGAACTCGTGGTAATCGAGCGCCTTGGCTCTATTTTCAGGCATAAAACCTACTCAAGCAGAACTTCATCGGCGTCTGATTCAGTGCGGCGGTGTCCGATGGGCGTGGAAGGAAAACTATAATTGATGGTGTTATTTTCGATCGTGACAATAGGTTATTGTCGCATAGTGAGATAATCTGCAGCAAAATTTTGTTCACCCGAACAGCTTAGAGGCGTTCAAAGACCGTCGCAATTCCCTGCCCCATTCCAATACACATTGTAGCCAGACCCAGCGCCGCATCCCTATCACGCATGATATTCAGCAGCGTCGTCGAGATTCGCGCCCCTGAGCATCCGAGGGGATGACCCAAGGCAATGGCGCCACCGTTCAAGTTGACTTTTTCATCTATCTTGTCCAACAAACCGAAATCTTTCAGTACCGGAAGCGACTGCGCGGCAAACGCCTCATTCAATTCCACGCAATCAATGTCATCCATCGTTAGCCCGGCTATTTTTAGTGCTTTTTGCGTCGCAGGCACAGGTCCGTAACCCATAATAGACGGATCCACACCCGCCGCTGCTATGGCCTTGATTCGGGCAATGGGTTTCACGCCGGCGGATTTCGCCGCTTTCGCGGACATGATAATCATCGCCGATGCACCATCGGATAATGCAGATGAGGTGCCGGCAGTCACGCTGCCGTTCGCAGGGTCAAACACCGGTTTCAAAGTACCAAGAACCTCAGGTGTGGTATCTGGGCGAATCACCTCATCGAGTTCGCATAACACCTTGTTCCCGTCTTCGTCGTGCCCTTCTATCGCGACAATCTCTTTTTTGAATCGCTCTTCGACGGTTGCCGCGTGGGCAAGTTGATGAGAGCGTGCTCCAAACCAATCCTGTTGCTCTCGCGTGATATCGTGCATCCGTGCGAGCAGTTCCGCCGTCATCCCCATTACCGCCGCAGCCTTGGCCACATACTTGCTCAATTGGGGAGCAATATCGATACCATGAGTCATGGGTACGTGACCCATATGCTCTACTCCACCGACCACGAATAAATCGCCCTGTCCACACATGATCGCCTGAGTAGCGCTGTGTATTGCCTGCATGGATGATCCACAAAGGCGATTGACAGTTTGTGCACTAATCGTATTTGGCAACACCGTCATGAGTGCCATATTGCGCGCAATATTCACCCCCTGTTCCAAAGTCTGATTGACACAACCCCAAATCACATCGTCGACCCCGTTGGGATCTACCTCGCGATTTCTTTGAAACAGTGCATCGACCAGGAGTGCCGACAGCGTTTCTGCCCTTACATGTCGAAACATACCGCCCTTTGATCGCCCCATTGGGGTGCGCACGCAATCTACAACCACTGCATCGTTACCATTCGCGACCATTAGCCGGACTCCTTGAAAAATCGTTCACCGTCAGCGGCCGACGCTCGAAACTCCTCAGTGGGCTGATACGCTTTTCCTAATGCCGCATATTGATCCGCCGACTTGCAGAAGCTTTCGATTCCGACGGCATCGATATATCGTAATGCACCGCCGCGAAATGGCGGAAATCCAATGCCCCAGATCAAACCCATATCGGCAGCCATCGCTGATTCTACGATACCTTCCTCAACGCAGCGAGCCGTTTCCAGACACATGGGAATCATCATCCTGTCAATAATCTCTTGTTCGTTAAACGCATGACTCTCTGCGGGCGATTGAATTAACTCATACACTGATTCGTCTCGTTTCTTTTTCGGTTTTCCGCTCTTGTCTTCTTCGTATCGATAGAATCCACTCCCGGATTTTTGTCCCAATCGTTTTGCATCATAAAGGGCCTCGATCGGAGTTGTATAGGCATTTTGCATTCGGTCTGGGTACCCTGCCGCCAGGACACTGCCGGCATGAAAAGCAGTGTCTATGCCGATCACGTCCAACAAGTATGCAGGGCCCATCGGCCAACCGAAATCTTCCATTATTCTATCCACTTTCTGAAAATCAGCACCGTCGCGGATTAGAGCACTAAAAGCATTGAGGTAAGGGAATAACACACGATTTACCAAAAAACCGGGACAATCGTTAACAACAATCGGATTCTTGCCGATGTTCTTGGCAAATGTCACGGTCGTAGCAATCGCCTGCTTGGAACTATTTTTGCCCCTTATAATTTCAACTAAGGGCATAACGTGTACCGGATTAAAAAAATGCATGCCACAGAATCGTTCCTGATTCTCCAGAGATTCAGCGAGCTTGGAAATTGATATCGTTGAGGTGTTCGACGCAATAATGGCAGTTTCGCTCAGTGTGTTCTCTAATTCACTCAATACGCCCTTTTTAATGTCCTCATTTTCCACCACCGCCTCCACAACAATGTCTGCACCCTCGATATCACCGTAATTGAGTGTCGGATTTATACGAGTCAGAACCTCACTCATTTGACCGGGGGTCGCTCGTCTTCGCTCGATTTGTTTGAGAAGCAGATTCCGGGCGTGCGCTAATCCCGACTCCACGGCGTGCGCCGCGATATCTTTCATCACTATTGGGATGCCCTTGAGCGCTGTTTGATAGGCGATTCCACCCCCCATGATCCCGGCCCCAATCACCGCGGCTTGTTTTACCGGTAGCGATTGCTTGGCGTATGCTTTTGCGATTCGAGACAGCGATTGATCGTTGAGAAACAACCCCACTAGATTGTGAGCAACTTCGTTCTTTGCAAGTTCCGCAAACGCTTCGGCTTCGACTTTGGCAGCGTTGTCGCGATCTAGCCTAGCGTGTTTTTCCATGCAGCGTAATGCGGTCATCGGAGCAGGATAATGAGGCCCTGCCTTGGTCTTGATGACCGATTTAGCAGTCTCGAACACCATAATCCTTTCAATTTCAGTGAGGCGCATTGGCGACTTTTTGTCATTACGTCGCGCGCTATAATCAAGCTTGCCTTCGATGCACGCTTCAAGCAGTGATAACGCAGACTTTTTCAGGTCTTCGGGTTTTACCACGGCGTCTACCGCGCCTTCGTTCAGCGCTTGCTCCGGCGTTTTGTTTTGACCCAGGCCTATCCATTGCAACGCGTTATCGGCACCGATCAACCTGGGAAGACGTATTGTTCCGCCCCATCCCGGAAAGAGACCAAGTTTGACTTCCGGCAGGCCCACCCGAGCTTTGGTCGACATGATGCGGTAGTCGCACGCTAAACAAACCTCAAATCCTCCTCCGAGCGCGAATCCGTTTATTACGGCAACAGTCGGCAACGGAAGGTCTTCGATGGCAGAAAACGTGTCATGGATGCTTAGCAGATCACTTACTAACTGTTGTTGGTTTTTAGCGAACCATTGCCCAAACTCGGTGATGTCCGCGCCTACGACAAACACATTCTTGCCGCTGGTTAGCATCAACCCTTGCGCTGCTTTGTCGCGAGACAACTCATCGACTACTTGTTTCAACTCGGTCAACGTTAAGGCATCGAATTTGTTAACCGAAGCTTTGTGACGATCAAAACTGATCTCCGCAATCCCCGGTTTAACAAAATCCAGCGTTAAGGTCTCACCGTTATATTTCATAAGTATCTCCAAATAAATCGTTCAACTTCCCGGTGCACAATTAGCCCGCATACCGCACCAAGAATCCCAAATGATGGCAAAGGGACTCGTGCTTGTGCTGGTGCTTGTGCTGGTGCAGTTGCAGTGCAGTTGCAGTGCCGTTGCAGTGCCGTTGCAGTTAAAGGATCTTCTGATGTGAAACGGGTACTGACCCCTTTTTCTGGGGCTTGTCTCTTTTTTACAACAACCTAGTAATATGTTGTGTTTACGTGACAAATTTAGTTGCGGAAACGCAACTTGCGTGCTATATAACGCCAAGTCCCTCGGGACGTACAGGTATCAGGTATTGATAGGGAAATGTACTTTCAAGCTTGAAACAAAAGTTCCAATAATCAGGAGGCAATACACAATGAAATTTCCTGCAAAAACCCTCATCGCCCTCGCGGTAGCGGGTGCCGTCGCACCCGGTGCGGCGCTGGCGGCAAAGGTCGAGGCCAGGCTCGGCGGCCAGATCAGCCAGATGATCAGCTATGCCGACAACGGCGTCGATGACGACGTATTGGTTGTCGACAACAACAACAGCGGCACCCGGGTGCGCTTAAGAGGCGCAACGGATCTTGGTAATGGCATGAAGGCCGGCATCAACTGGGAAACCGACTGGCAGAACAATGACTCGGCCATCATGGATATCGGTGATGCTGACGCCCAGGGTGCCGGCGGGACAGGAGTGGAAAACCGGCTTCGCGACCTGTTCTTCGAAGGCGCGTTCGGCAAGCTCTCCATGGGCCGCGGCAACGGCGCCGCCAACGGCACCGAGGAAATAGACTACTCCGGCACCTGGATCGCAAGTAACTCCGGCGACTTCCATCTTGGCGGGCTCGCCTTCCGGCAAAAAGACGGCACCGAGTTCGGCAACGTGGTCGGCACCTACGGTCGCAATCTCAGCAACTTAGACGGCCTGAGCCGGAACAACCGGGTGCGTTATGATACCCCGGCCCTCGGCCCGGCGGTGTTGTCCGCCGACTTCGGCCAGGAGAAGTGGGAGCTGGCGGCGCGCTTGAGTCAGAAGCTCGCCGGCGGCGGCAAGATCGGCGGTGCCCTCGGCTACGTTGACTGCGGCATCAAGAACGAAGATGCGCGATGCTCCGGCGGCGGCGCTGGCCAGGAGTTCGATCAAGTCGGCTTGTCGGCATCCTTCCTGTCCGCTGCCGGCTTCAATATCACCGGCGCCTACGGCAAGCGTAACTTCGATAATCAACCGGGCCGGGAAGACCCGAAATACTGGTATATCAAGGCTGGCTTTATCTCGGGTCCACACCACGTGTCGGCCGCTTACAAGGACACCGACCATTACACTGCCAACAATCGCGAAGGCAAGAAGTACGGCATTGAGTACGTGCACAACATGAAGGACCACGGGGTCGAGATCTATGCCGGGCTGTGGAAGGCCGAATTGGATGACAACACCATAGGAAAAATCGAAGACCTCAATGGATTGTTCGTCGGATCACGTGTAAAATTCTAAACCATCGAGTTTAGTGATCTGATCCGGAGGTAAGGGTGACAAACAAGGCGTCGCGCACGCGAGCGATCTTAGTCGCCCTTACCTCCGTTTTTCTTTTTACCGCCGGCTGCGGCGGCGCATTCAAGGTGGCCCCGCCCGGGGAGACGCCGGACGTGACCCGCACCAATGAAGACATTCCCGAGGGACCCGGCCTGTTTACCGGCGAGGAAGGGGACTTGGTATACCGGCGCGGTTTTGGTAAGGACAAGAAAGAGTCCAGCCCACCACCACCGGATGCCGAGCAGACCCAGGCCCAGGCACGGCAGCTAGAGGAGCAGTCTAAGGAGTTCGATCAGCAGATCGAGGAAATGGAACGCCAGCGCCGCGAACTCGAGGCCCTCAAGGAAGAATTAAAGCAAATCCTCAAAACTGCCCCCCGTCCGCAGTAACCCTTTTTCGGCTATGTCATCCCGAGGCTTTAAGCCGAGGGATCTTACCCGGCCAAAATTGTCACCATCATCCAACACGGTGAGATTCCTCACTCACGCTCGGAATGACAATGTGGTTACTGTCCTCCCGAGACGCTTTTCTTTCTGTCCTCCCGCGGCACACTTTTTACCTGTCATCCCGACAAGCGCAGCGCGGCTTGTATTGGTGCTTGTGCTGGTGCCGTTGCAGTGCTTGTGCTGGTGCCGTTGCAGTGCTTGTGCTGGTGCCGTTGCAGTGCTTGTGCTGGTGCCGTTGCAGTGCTTGGCCGCTGCTGTCATCTCGAGGCGCTCTTATTTTTTGCCATCCCGAAGCACTTTTCTTATCTGTCATCCCGGCGCACTCTTCTTTTTTGTCATCCTGAGCGTAGTGAAGGATCTTACCGTGCCAGAAATGCCTCGCGCTGCTCGAAACGATCCAAAACTTCCTTATTTCATGTTTTTGCGTTCCCCGTTCAACGGTCCGCGATCCCCGTTATGTGGCAAAAAACCCTCCACTGGGTTGTCTCGCCCCGTCTCCCATATTACATTTCCCAACCAGCATATGGAGACGAGTCTGACAAATCAGCCGGCATTTCGGCTCATCCGACTATTGGCGTTGGCCGTGGGGATCGTTCTCTACGGCTGCTCGAGTATGGGATCGGCACCGGAAGAACCGCTTGCGGAAGCCATTCCGATAACGCCGGGTGTGATTTTGACCGGAAGCTGGGCGGAACAGCAGCAAGCACGTCAAATACAAACCGCCGGTGTATCCGGCACCCAGACCCAGTTGTCCGCATTCGAACGCCAGTCACAGGAACTCGACCGCCGCATCAAGGCGTTGCGGCGCCAAAGTCGCGAACTCGAACGACTGAAAAAAGAGATCAAGGACATACTAGAGTCCACCCAGCCGGCGCCGTGAGGAAAATAGGGGACAGACCCCGTTTTTTTCCGTTTTTTTTAACGTGTTTAAGAACTAACAAAAACGGGGTCTGTCCCCTATTTTTCTCATCGTTCACACCGGGACATACATCATCGATATAAACCGGAGCGCAGCATGATCCGAGCCACCGACGTTCATTATGATCTCGCGGCGATGCGCGAAGTTTTGCAGTCCGTCGAACCGTTGTTCGATCGGCACAATCAAATCGGCGTGACCTCGCGCCCGCATGCGACCGAACCGCTTTCCGATGCAGTGGGATGGTTGCCCGAAGACGCGACCGAAGCGGATTACAGCGTTATCAACCAAGAGTTTCGCGGCACGCACATCGAAACATTCCTGAAGTCACTACCCTTTAAATGGGGCAGGACGCGCCTGATGCGATTGCCGGCCAAATCCTGCCTGTCGATCCATGCCGACCCGTCACGCCGTTACCACTACGCAATCATCACCAACCCCGATGCCTACATCGTGGCGGTACAAGACAACACCGGAACTTTCTATCACATTCCCGCGGATGGTTATCTGTATCAGATGGATGCCCACAAGACCCACACCGCAATCAACGCCGGCAAGGAAGACCGCTTTCATCTGGTGCTGTGCAACGCCGAGACCGAAGACCTGGGCGACGCCGATCCCGTAGGGCGCGTCTCGCTGTCCGCTGGATAATCACGCCCACCTACGCCCGGTGGACTCGCTAGGTAAATAGGGGGAAGACCCCGCTTTTGCCTTTTTGTTTGTTGTCATCCCGCGGCGGTCCAGTCTTATGTCATCGCGAGGCGGTCTAGTCTTATGTCATCCTGAGGCGTTGTTCGTTATCTGTCATCCCGAGGCTCTTTTTCTTTATTGTCATCCTGAGGCTTTAAGCCGAAGGATCTCAACCTGTCGAAGTTGCCATCAGCATCCAACACGGTGAGATTCCTCGCTTACACTCGGAATGACAATGTAGTCGCTATCATCCCGAGGCACCTTTCTTATCTGTCATCCTGAGGCGCAGCGCGCCGAAGGATCTCACCCCGTCAAAATTGCCACCAACATCCAACACGATGAGATTCACCGCTCGCGCTCGAAACGACCAACTACGTATCGGATTCTTCCCCCTGCTGCGCTTGTGCTGCGCATAGTCGCAGTGCGGGGACAAGCGCTGACGCTCAGAACGACATCGTGGGAAAACCGGGGGCTATCCCCTATTTTTCTGCAAGCGCGGTACAATTGCTCGTTAGACAAAGACGCGAGCAGTCATCGTGAGCCGGATATTTCATCGCCACACCCAAGTCACCCTGCCCGAGGCCACCCATGGCGAGGGCATGTACATCATCGACGCCAAGGGCAAGCGTTACCTCGATGCCTGCGGTGGCGCCGCGGTGTCGTGTCTTGGCCACAATCACCCGGCGGTGATCGGCGCGATTAAGGTTCAGTTGGATCACATCCCGTTCGCACACAGCGCATTCTTCACCACCCGGCCGGCGGAGGCATTGGCCGACTTTCTTGTCGAACGCGGCCCGGGTCTGGACCGGATGTACTTCGTCTCCGGGGGCTCCGAGGCCATAGAAGCAGGAATGAAACTGGCGCGGCAGTATTTTCTGGAGCGCGGCGAACCCCAGCGGCGTCACTTCATCGCGCGCCGCCAGAGCTATCACGGCAATACCCTCGGCGCGCTGGCCATCGGCGGCAACGCCTGGCGGCGCGAGCCGTTCGAACCGCTGTTGATTGATTCCCATCACATCGCCCCGTGTTTCGCCTACCGCGACCAAAAACCAGAAGAAACCGAACAGGACTATGGACTGCGCGTCGCCAATGAACTCGAACAAAAGATTAATGAGCTGGGGCCGGAGTCGGTTATCGCCTTCATCGCCGAACCGGTAGTCGGCGCCACCGCCGGCGCGGTACCGCCGGTGGCGGGGTATTTCCAGCGCATCCGGGAGATTTGCGACACATACGGGGTGCTGTTGATTCTCGATGAAGTCATGTGCGGCATGGGCCGCACCGGAACGCTGTTCGCGTACGAGCAGGAAGGCATTCACCCGGATCTGGTCGCAATTGCCAAGGGCCTGGGCGCCGGCTATCTCCCCATCGGCGGTCTGATGGTCAACCAAGACATCTACGATGCCGTTGCCCAGGGCAGCGGCTTCTTTCAACACGGCCACACCTACATGGGTCACCCCACCGCCTGCGCCGCGGCGTTGGCAGTGCAGCAGGTGATCGAGCGTGAGGACCTGCTCGCCAATGTGCGCCATCAGGGCGAGGCGTTGCGCCATGCGCTCGGCACGCGTTTTGGTGGACACCCCCATGTCGGTGACATCCGTGGCCGCGGTTTGTTCATTGGCCTGGAACTTATCGCCGACCGCAACACCAAGGCGCCCTTCGATGCCGCGCTGCAGATCCATCAGATCGTCAAACGCGAGGCGATGAGCGCCGGGCTGATGTGTTATCCCATGGGTGGCACCATTGACGGGCGCACCGGTAACCACGTGTTATTGGCACCGCCGTTCATTATCAACGACCAACATGTCACTGAAATCGTCGACAAACTCACCGTAGCGTTCACCAACACCTTCGCCCAAGTCGCCGTAGCATGAATGACGCCTGGGCGCCGTTGATCCTTGCCGTGGCCCCCAACGGCGCGTACAAGACTCAGCAGCACCATCCGGCTTTGCCGATCACCCCCGCGGAGCTTGCCGACACCGCGGCGCGGTGCCTCGATGCGGGTGCGGCGATGCTCCATCTGCACGTGCGCGATGCCGACGGGCGCCACTCCCTCGATCCCGGCGCCTACGACGACGCGATCAAGGCGGTGCGCTCCGCGGTCGGCGAGAAACTGGTGATCCAGATCACCAGCGAGGCGGGCAAGCGTTACGCGCCGCAACAACAGATGGCCGCGGTGCGCGCCGTCAAGCCGGAAGCGGTGTCGCTGGCGGTAAGTGAATTGGCGCCCGATGCGCAAACGGAAACGGACGCCGCCGCGTTCTTTCACTGGCTGACGAAAGAGCAGGTGGTGCCGCAATACATCCTGTATTCCGAACCGGACGTGTCGCGCTATCGGGATCTCGTCAACCGCGAGGTCATCCCCAGCACCCCGCATTGGCTGCTGTTCGTGCTCGGCAAATACAGCAAAGGGCCGGATTCCACCCCGCAGGCGCTGCTGCCGTTCATCGCGCACCACGATAACGCAGTCCCGTGGGCGACGTGTGCTTTCGGGCGTCTCGAGCACGCCTGCGGCGTGTGTGCCGCGTGCCTTGGCGGCCATGTACGCGTGGGTTTCGAAAACAACGTGCTGCTGCCCGACCGCAGCGTGGCCGCAGACAACGCGGCGCTGATCGCGCACATGCGCGACACCGTCAACGCCATCGGGCGCCCACTCGCCGACGCCGACACTCTGCGGCAGATGTTGTCGGAATGAAAATGCCGTTGCTGGCATCCCTCGGCGCACTTTGATTCTGTGATTCCGAGGCGCTCTATATTGTTGTCATCCCTCGGCGCCGTTTTTCTAATGTCATCCTGACGAGTGCAATGAGGAAGGATCTCACCCTGCTAAATTTGTCACCAGCACTCAAATGCTAAGACTCCCCTTCCCCTTCCCCTTTACCTAAACAAATCCCGTATCGACTTGCGTTTCATCGGCGCCGGTTCGATAGACAACAGCGGTTCGCCCTCGGTCAGCTTGCGCGGGTTGGTGGTGCTCAATATTTCGGCCGCCTGGTCGCCCAGCCATTCGTGCAACACCGCGATACCGTCAGTAAGAATCGGCGCGCGCCCGTAGGGGCGGTGCGCATCCGAGGCGATGAGGTGCACGATGCCCTGCTCGCACCAGCGCCGGCATTGGGATTGAAGCCTCGTTCCAAAATCGCCGCTGCAGCTTTGCGCCGTGAGCTGCGCCTTGCATCCCCACCCCACCCACTCGGCCAAACGATGCGGATCGCGTATCAATTCGGAATTGCGTTCCGGGTGCGCGATCACCGGCGTGATCTTCTGGTACAACAATCGCTCGAGTATGGTCTCGGTGCCGGTGGGCACGGTGTGTTTGGGCAGCTCCACCAGCGCCGCGTGCCCGCGGTCGGCGTAGGTGAGCGCATCGCCCTCGAGGATGCGCGCGGGTAATTCCGGCACCAGATGCAGCTCCGAACCCGGCAGCACCGCTAGCGGGATGCCGGCCGCGTCGAGCTGGCTGCGCAGCGCCGCAACCTGCGCGAGCACCGCGGCACGATCATTGCTGAACACGCCATTTAGATGATGCGGCGTGCACACGATGGTGTGGATGCCGTGTTTGACCGCACATTGCGCCATTTCCATCGCCATCTCGGCATCGTGGGCGCCATCGTCGATTCCCGGCAGTGTGTGGTTGTGACAGTCAATCATGCCGGGTCGCACCGCAAAGGGCGCATGCTGTCCGCCTCGGGAGACCTTTGTGAGCCATGTATTTTCTGAAAGAAATGATCTAAGCTACTGAAAATGAATTAGGTATTTGGCGATTAAATGTCAATGTTGATAGATGTACGGTCAATCCTACTTTATACAAATAGCTGCTCTATACTTATAAATCACGCGAAACCCTGAGCAATTAGCCTACCGTCCCTGAGGAAATCTAATGGTATACCCTACTCGTATGAAAAACAGAATCATCGCCGTCGCGACCGCTAGTTTGGTCGGTTTGTCGGGATTGTCGCTGGCGGGTCCGGTCGTATTGGGGCCGCTGCAGATCAAGGACTCCGCGACCATCCATTCCGACGGCGCCAAGCTCACCCTCGAGAACACCGAATATGCCTATTTCAGCGGCGACCGGTTGGTCACCTCGAGCAACGGCTCCGCCATATTACAACTCGACGATGGGTTTGCGCTGTTCGCCCCCGACACCACCGCGGTGACCACGCGCGACCAAGGCGCCTACCAGATCGATCTCGAGGCCGGCGCGGCTACCACCATGGGAACTTGCGCGAAGCCCTGATCGACGCAGCTCTCGACCTCATTGCCGAGAAGGGACCCGGCGGATTCACCTTTGCCGAAGCTGCTCGCGGTGCGGGCGTGAGCCCTGCGGCGCCCTATCGGCACTTCCGCGACCGCGATGCGCTCATGGCGGACGTCGCCAAGCGGGGCTTCGCGATCCTGACGGAGGACCTGGTCCGAGCATCGGAGGCCGGGGACCAGAAGCCGATTCGGCGCCTCGAACAAATCGGCCAGGCGTATATTGAGTTCGCCCGCAAGGAGCCTGCGCTCTTTTCCGCAATGTTCGAGTCGGGTCAGTCCTACGAAGCCCCGGAGGTCAGAGCGGCCGAAGAGCGTGCCTTTTCCGTGCTGGTCGAGGCGAGCCAGGCACTTGTCGACACCATGACCGATGGCGGGCGCCCACCCGCCACGATGATCGCGCTTCACATGTTTTCGCTGGCACACGGAATTGCAGCGCTCTACACAAGAGGAGATGCATCGCGCCGCAAGATTCCGATGGCCGCCTCCGAGCTCCTGGAAGCGGCCGTCTTGATCTATCTCGCGGGTCTCGGGATCTCCCCTTGACGACCCGCATTTCTCGTCTTATGTGAATGTAAAGAACATTTACATCACGCAAAGGAGCACAGGAAATGACGCAAATGGTGGCAAAATTGGATGATCTGGGAACTCCAATCTGGATCGCGCTTCTGGTCCTTAGCTTTGCCATGTTTTGGCCCGTCGGCCTTGCCTTGCTCGCGTTTCTGTTGGTGAGCGGCCGCTTCGGCTCGGGGCGGGGCAGGCATTGGGGTTGTGTCGGAATGCGACGGCACTCGCACCGCGGGGCCTCTTCTCACCGTTACTACGCCGCGACAGGCAACGCTGCGTTCGATGAGTATCGCGAGCAAACCTTGGAGCGCCTCGAAGAAGAGCAGCGCGAGTTCCAGGAGTTCTTAAGGAGACTTCGCATGGCTAAAGATCGCACTGAGTTCGATCGGTTCATGGCGACCCGGCGCGCGAAGCTCGACGAAGGGTCCGACGACGACGAACGGCCTTCGACGGAAAACGATTCACTCGTGCCGGACCCGGCCTAAACGAGTAGAACGCAATCGCCGTGGATACGGCCAACGCCCCGCAGGCAAAGAGGGCCCAGTACCTGTGATTACTCGGCGGCTCACGCTGCTAGTTCCCGAAGCCCCTCCCAATTTGTGAGGAACCCCACCACCGGGTTCCAACTTCGCATCGTTGGAGGTCCCCTCCC
>CAMYMN010000054.1 GCA_947259395.1 uncultured Gammaproteobacteria bacterium
CACAGCAGGAACGATAGGAAGTGAAACGCGGCGCTTAAGTCTTTGATTATGTGGTGGGCCGTGCAGGAATCGAACCTGCGACCACCTGATTAAAAGTCAGATGCTCTACCAACTGAGCTAACGGCCCGTATTCGCGGCTGGGAGTCCGATTTCCGGCGAACGAGTTTAACGAATCGAGGGAGGCGGGATTATCCAAGGCCGCACCGGGAAGTGTCAAATGAGCAACACATCGAGCGCGAACATCAGTTCGGTGATTGAGATCGCGACGGTGGTGTAGATGATGGCCTTGGTGGTGTGCATCGCTACATTTTCGGTGCTCGTCTTTGGTGCCAGGCCAAAGCCGGTAATGAAAAAGGTCAAAAATACGCTGTAGATCGCGATCTTATAGTGCAGCCGGCTCTCCCAGATCAGGGCCTGCGGGAAGCGCAACAGATCCGCGGCGTTGCCGACATCGAACAAGTACTCGGCGGTCGTGACACTGCCAAACCACATGCCGACGCCGAACACCAGCGCGGCGCCGAGGTAGCCTAGCCACAGTGACAGGATCACCGGGCCACGCAAATAACGATCCGGACTCACGCCCAGACTCTTGAGGGCCTTGGTCTGCTTGCCGAGCACCAGCAC
Organism: uncultured Gammaproteobacteria bacterium; assembly: GCA_947259395.1. GTDB lineage: Bacteria > Pseudomonadota > Gammaproteobacteria > Arenicellales > JAANXG01 > CALZGZ01. Next base: position 625 of record CAMYMN010000054.1, read on the forward strand.
CCCCAGCCAACTGGTGATGATGCTACCGGAACGGGCCACGTAGAGCACCGCGCCGATCGCCGGCACCAGGTAGACGATATAGGAGCCGTTTATGATTTTTAGAATGACCTTCGGCGTGAGTATGTATTTCAAGAAGCCGCCGAGCGCATTGTCGGTGAGCACCTTGACCACCGCGATGGTGGTCGCGCCGAGCATACCGCCGACCAAAAGAAAGAACAGTGCGCCGGTGATGAACGCGATGTAGAAGGTGCGGGTGAACACGCGCAGATAGTCGCCGTAGGAACGGGTGATTGGCAGCACGCTGGTGAGATAGGGTATGACTGCGCGTGCCAATTCTAGCGGTGCGAAGCTGCGTCGCTGTCGGCGACGCACCGGCGCCACCGGCCGCTCGAGGTCCTGATGCAGATGGGCCTCCAGCTCGCCGCGCCGCACGTCGACGGCGCTCAGATCGTCGATGTCCACCCGTTCCGGCCACGCGCTCACGGTTATGAGCTTGCCGGCGAACAGCTCGTACACGCGCTGCGCGACCAAGGCCGCAAACCAGGGATTATGGGTGACGACGACGACACCGCAGCTCTGTTGCTGTTGCAACCCGCGAATGGCGCGCGCAAGCTCGTGGATGTTGCCGGGGTCCAGGCCGGTGTCGGGCTCGTCGACCAACAACAAGCGCGGCCGGCGCATCAACGCGCGGGCGATGGCCACGCGGCGGCGTTCCCCGCCGCTCAAGCTGTTGACCGGCTGGCCGTGCAGCGGCGTATCAATGTTGAGGGATGTCAACAGTGCGCCGGGATCGGGGGATCCCTCGCGGCCACCAAATCGCTGCACCAGGCGCAGATTCTCAATGACGCTCAAATGGTCGAGCAACGAGCCGTCCTGGGTGAGTAACGCAGTGTGCTCGCGATCGAGATTGACAGTACCGTGCGACGGATGCCCCCGGGGATCGATGACAACATCGAGCAAGGTCGACTTGCCCATGCCGCTGGCACCGACGATGGCGACGCACTCGCCGGTCAGCACTTGCAGATCGATGCCGTCCAACAAGCGTCCGGCGGCGGCGCCGTAACGCACATTTTTGAGATCCAAAAGGATTTCGGGTGCTCCGCTCATGTTGCGGCCATTGTTACCGGAGTGAACCTCCGCGGTGCGCACGGAATCCGAAAGCGTGGACGGTATCGACAAACCGTTACGTCGATTTCTGCGGCGACGGCAACAGTTTGAAGTCCGCCAAGGTGTGACGCAGAGACGGCAAGAACCCCTCGTCGAGCATGTAATACTGCATCTTCAGCGTGGTCGCAGAACCCATGACAATCGAGATAAGAGTAATCAACGACCCAAGCGCCAGTGTGGACAGGCCCGACACACCCTGGCCGACGGTGCATCCGAGCGAGAGCACGCCGCCGATGCCCATGAGTGCGCCAGCGTAGAGGTGGTTGATCATGTCGCCTCTGGAGGCAAAGGTCTCGATACGGAAGGTGCCGCTCGCGATCGCGTACACGAACGAGCCGGCGATCATGCCCAGCACCACCGCGACGCCGAAGTTGATCACCGATCCGGTGTAGGTCATGAGATAGTTCATCGTGTTGCCCGCCGGCGCGATGAAGCTAACCGCTTCCAGCGGTACCGGTTCGAATTCATCGTTGCCGATCACACCGGTGACGTACCATGCTCCCGCGATCAGAGTTCCGACCACGACACCGACAAACATGTCATCGAAACTTCGGCGGAAGTTCTGGTCTTTCAACGCGTAGATGATGGTGCCCAAGCCGAAAGCCCCCGCGGTGACATATATCGCCCAGCGCGCAGGCAAGCCCGTGAAGGCCGACACAAACGTCGCGATGCTTTGGTCGGCGAAACCGCGCGCACTGAGATCGATGTTGCTGGCCTGGATTACCTCGATGCGGAACACGGCAAACAAGCCGCGCAGGGTCATGTACGCGGTGAGCGCAAGTACAAACAATACTGTCAACGACTTCAGGTTGCCGCCGCCAACCCGCACCAAGGTGCGCTGACCGCACCCGGCGCCCAGGGTCATGCCGACACCAAACATAAAACCACCGAGCAGATAACCCAGCCAACCGAAGTTGGTGCTCAGGTAAATCGACTGCCGCAGGTCGAACCACCCCAGGGCGCTCATCAGCTGGGTGCCGACCAGCGCGATGCCCAAGGCCAGCATCCACGCGCGGAATCGTATCTTGGACCCCATATTGATCCAGTCGCTGATCGAGCCCATGATGCAAAAATGGGTCTTGTTGGCGACCGCGCCAAACACCATGGCGCCGAGAAATCCGAGCAAGGCAACGGTGTGAACAGTATCGAGTTCCATTAGTGAAATATCCAACAATCTAAATAGGCACCGACAAGACCGGCAATGGCCAGGACAATAACCTCAGACTTTGCAGGGTCGTTATCATAGTGAGTTCAGCCCAGTTTGCTAATTAAACCCTTGTATAGGCGCATAATAATTAAATAGACCATTTCATCCCGACGCGTTGGTTGATATCGGGTCGCGCAACCCGGCTTCTTGGAAGCCCTTGGCGCGCAGACGGCAGGCGTCACACAACCTGCATGGCGCGCCGTCTACACCGGGTTGATAACAAGACAAGGTCAGCGCGTAATCCACGCCGAGCGTCATCCCCGACTGAATGATCTGCGCCTTGGTCATGCGAATCAGTGGCGCATGAATGCGCATGCCGCCCTGTTCCACCCCGGCTCGCGTCGCGATATTGGCCAGCTGTTCGAAGGCCGCGATATATTCCGGGCGGCAGTCGGGATATCCGGAATAATCCACCGCGTTGGCGCCGATAAAGATGTCGGTGGCGCCCAGCACCTCGGCCCACGACAACGCGATAGCGAGCAACACGGTGTTGCGCGCGGGTACATAGGTGGCGGGAATACCCGCTGTCGGCCGATCGGGCACCGGCACCTGAAGATCGGTCAGCGCGGAACCGCCGAATTGATCGAGATCCAAGGTTAGAGTGCGATGCCCGGTCGCACCCACCGCGCGCGCGACCCGTTGTGCCGCCGCGAGTTCTAACCGGTGCCGCTGTCCATAGTCCAGGGTCAAGGCATAACAGTCGAACCCCCGGTCGCGGGCAATGGCCAACACGGTGGCAGAATCCAAGCCACCGGAGACCAGCACCACCGCCGGCGGCCGGTCACCGACCGCGTTCATTGCCCCACAGGTATTTGTGCAGTTGAATCTGCATACGCACCGCGAGCCGGTCGGCCAGAATCCAGTCCGCCAACTCGTTGGCCTTCATGTCTTCGTGTTCCGGGGAGAACAAGATTTCGCAGGGGACGCCGCGCAGGAGCGTGTCGATTTTTTCGCGTGCCCACTCGTAGTCGCGGCGGTCGCAAATTACGAACTTCACGTGATCCTTGGCGGCGAGTCCGGCGAGGTTTTGGTAGTAGTTCTTCGATTCCTCTCCGGAGCCAGGCGTTTTAATGTCCAGCACCATCGACACGCGCGGATCGACGTCGGCCACGTCCATCGCGCCGCTGGTCTCCAACGACACGTCGTAACCCGCATCGCACAACGCCGACAACAACGGTCGGCACGGTTTCTGCGCCAGCGGCTCGCCGCCGGTGACGGTGACAAAACGGGGATGCATGCCGGCCACCTCGTCAAGAATATCATCCAAGGTCATCCAGCGGCCGCCCGCAAACGCATAAGATGTGTCGCAGTAGCCGCAACGCAACGGGCAGCCGGTCAGACGCACGAATACGGTAGGCCAGCCGACGGTCCGCGCCTCACCTTGGAGCGAGTGGAAGATCTCGGTGATACGGAGACACTCGCCGGTCCCGTTTGCCAATTGATTAGCGGTTGACATACCTACGCCGCGCACCGGCGGCCGACCGAGGTTAGCCGCCGTCGCGCTCGATACGTTTTAGCCGGGTCTGCGCGGAGATCGCCACCCGGCTTCCCGGGTAGCGGGTTACCACCTCATTCAGCGTCACCCGGGCCTGCTCTTTGGCGCCGACCTCGTATTGAATGTACCCGACTTTTAGCAACGCTTCCGGCGCCCGTGGACTGTCTGGATAGCGAACGACCACGTTGCGAAAACCGTTGAGCGCCGATTGAAAGTCACGCGTCACATACTGTGCTTCGGCAATCCAGTAATTGGCATCATCCGCCAACGCCCCGTTCGGAAAGCGGCTCAGCAAATCCTGAAACGCCTGGATTGCCGCAGCGTAGCGGCTTTGCTTCAATTTGTCGAAGGCCTCGTCGTACGCCAGCTGCTCATCCGCGTCCGCTAGCCTCGGGCCTGCCGCTGGCGGGCTCACGGCGGCCACCGCCGGTGGCGCGGCCGGGCCCGCAGCGGTTGACGGTGACGCTGTCGCTCCCGCCGCAGCGCCGGCGGCCGGTTGCCGCGTCCGCCACGGCTCCACGGTTACCGTAGACGGCCGCTGCAGCGCGATATCGGCAGACGACGGCCCCGTTGGCGGTGCGGCTCCGGTATCCGGCCCCGCTACGGTACCCGCGGTCACGCCGGTCATCGGCGGAACGGCGCCGGTCGAGTCTTGCGGCGCTGGCACCGGCGGATAACTCGTTTGATCCGCGGCCGGTGGCCCACCGGTCTGCCCCGCCGGCAGCGAACCACGCTCGCGGGCGCGGAGCCGGTAGTCGAGATCGTCATAGAGTTCCCGCTGCCGGCGCCTCATGTGTTCCATGTCGTTGTGCTGCAATTCGAGTTCATTGCGCAATCGCGCAAGTTCCACACCCATTGCTTCAAGCTCAACCAGCGCCCTCACAAAATCCGGCTGCGGTTTCTCTATCGGCGGCGTGGCAGTCTTTGCCGGGCCGGCGGGCGCCGCGGAAGGCGTCGTCTGGCAACCCGAGACCACCCCTAGCAGGGTAAGCGCCGTGACCACAATGAGGAAATTTGTCCGCTGCACGAATCAGTTTCCGTAGAGTATTTCAACCCGTCGATTCATCCGCCACGCGGATTCGTCATGACCGACCGACTCGGGGCGTTCCTCCCCGTAGGATACGTTTTGGACCCGGTCTCCGGTAACACCGAGCGCGCCCATGAAATCCGAAACCGCTTGCGCGCGCCGGTCGCCCAGTGCCAGGTTGTATTCCCGCGTACCGCGCTCGTCCGCATGGCCCTCGAGCACCAAAGTAACGTTGGGATTATTCACCAGGTAGTTGGCGTGCGCTTCCACCAATGTGCGCGACTCCTCGTCCAATGCCGAGCTGTCGAACTCAAAATATATCTTGCGCCGACCGAGCAGGTCGCCGGCCTCCCCGGTGCCTATCGGACGGCCATAGGCATCGACGCCGGTGCCGGTACCGGCGGCGCTGACTCCCCTATCCTCGACCGCGGCACCCTCATCTTTCACGCCTTTCTTACCACCGCATGCGGCAATGGTGACGCTCATTAAAACAACTAACACATAAAAGAAGGGCTTACGCATTTCAATCTCCTCACTACAGTTTAAGATTATAAGGTGACCAGGCAGGTTCGCGAACGTCTCCCTGCTGGAATTTTAAGGTTTGTTTAACACGACCATCCGACGATACTGCGGCAAGCACGCCTTGTCCCCCCTGCCGCGTGGCATACAGGATCATGCCGCCATTAGGCGAGAACGTGGGCGACTCATCCAGGGTGCTATTGGTGAGCACCAACAATCCCTTGCTGTCCAACTCCAGCACGCCGATATGGTAGCCACTGGTTTGGTGGGTCACCAAGGTCAGACGCTTTCCGTCACGTGAATACGACGCACGTAAATTCTCTTTACCCTCAAAAGTCAACCGTTCCACGTTGCTGCCGTCGGCGCGCATACGATAAATCTGCGGACGGCCGCTGCGTGCCGACGTGAATACGATATGCCGGCCATCCGGCGACCACGCCGGCTCAGTATCGATGGCATGGTGATTGGTCAACCGCCGTAACTGGCGCGTCCCCAACGTAAAGGCATAGATTTCGGCGTTACCGTCGCGGCTCAACACCATCGCCAGTGCTCTACCGTTCGGCGACCACGCCGGGGCGCTATTGGAGCCCGGAAAGTTCGCAACCTTCTCTCGCACCCCGTCGAGCAGCCGTTGGATAAACACCATCGGGCGCCGGTTCTCGAACGAGACATAGGCGAGTTGGGAGCCATCCGGCGACCATGCCGGAGAGATGATCGGTTCTTTGGATTCCAGGATCGTCTTGGCGCCATAGCCGTCGGAATCCGCGATGCGCAACAAATAACGTGGTTGGCGACTGGCGTTTTCCACCGTCACGTAGGCGATACGCGTATCAAAGGCGCCTTTTTCGCCGGTGAGCTTGAAATAGATGATGTCACTGATCTGATGCGCGAGTTTACGCATCTGACCACCGTCAACCATATAACTAAACCCGCTGAGTTGCTTTGCCTTGAATACATCGAACAAGCGGAACTCAACGCGAAACTTATTTGTGCTCACCTCCTGCACGCGCCCGACCACCAGGGCCTCGGCCTTGATCAAGCGCCACTCCTTGAACTTCACTTCGGTATGGTCGTGGGGCTGGCTCAGGAAATCCCGGTGGGAAATGGTGTCGAAACGTCCGCTGCGGTATAGATCCGCCTCGATGATGTCACTTATCACCTGGGGCGGGGGCGCCGATCCCCGCCACTCGAAGGGAACTACCGCGATCGGCACGCCGGCCTCGACCCCTTGTGTGATCTCGATCTCCAACACCGCGCGGGCGTCAGCCGTCCAGATCCAAGCCACCGTCATACACAAAAAAACTCGCAGAATCTTACTCATCGCAACGAAATCAAGTTTTCATCGGGATCAAAGTTGAATTGAATATCACGAAATTTTTCATTGACACCCCGCTCCCTGGGGATCGGCAAGGGTGACGCCTTCAATACCGCGTTCTCCACCGAGCGGTCAAATACCGGGTTGCCGCTGCTGCGCACCACCTTGGCCGAGATAACCTCGCCATTTGGCGTGAGACGCACACGGACCCCGGCGTTCAGGCCCTTCAATCCCGATGGACGTGTCCAGTTGCGGTCCACCTTCTGCTGAATGATCGGTATGTAACGACTGCGCGCGGCGTTGATCGCCTGCGCGACCCGGCGCGCCTCGGCCTCGGCCTCTAGCTGGGCCTTGAGTTGCGCCTTACGCTCTGCCTCCAGCCGGGCTTGGCGCTCCTGCTGCTTTTTCTGCGCCAACTCCTCGCGCCGTTTTTTTTCCGCCTTGCGCTTTTCGGCCTCTCGCTGCTTGCGTTGTTTTTCCTGCTTGACCTTGGCGAGCCGCTGTTCTTCTTGTTTTCGTTTTAATGCCAACGCCTTGGCCTTTTTTTCCTCTTGTTGCTTTTTCTTTTTTAGATCCGCCAGACGCTTTTTTTCCTGTTTTTGTTTTTTCAATAGGTCCGCGAGACGCTTTTTCGCCTTTAACTCTTGTTGCTTTTTCTCTTGATCCTTGGCCTTGAGACGCTCCATCTGTTTCTTTACATCTGCCTCGGTGATCATCTTCGCTTTGACCGGCTCAACCTGAGGCGTCGCCGCGCTGGTTTTGAAGCTCGTCGGGCCCCAATCAAAACTGACAAACAACAGGACGATCACCGCCACGTGGATGACGATCGCGTACACCAGTGACTTGGTGTTGATGAAATATTGCTTGAATCGTCCGGCCATAGTTACATTCAGCTACCCGGATCGGTAATCAAACCCACACTTTCCACTCCGCCTTGTTGCAGCAACACCATAGCGTTGACCACCAGTTGATATGCAGCATCCTTGTCCCCCCGCACCACAAATTGTGCTTTGGGATTGCGGCGCAGCACCGCTTGCGCATACGGCCGGATCTGCTCGGCCGACTTTTCCTCATCGTCGATATAGAATTTACCTTGCTTATCCACCGTCACCACAACCGGCTCGATCTCTTTGGTATCCATTGCCCTCGCATCCGCCTGCGGTAGATCGACTTTGACGCCTTCGGTCAGCAATGGCGCGGTAATCATGAAGATGACCAATAGTACCAGCATCACATCTATATAAGGCACCACGTTGATTTCCGCCATTAACTTTTTACGATGTTTTTTATACACAGCCACAATCACGATGCCTTTTGCATGGTAAAGCTCTGACGATTAACAATACTTAAGAATTCCTCGCTGAATATCTCGTAGCGGGAAACCAGACGTTCTACATGGTTGGAGTAGCGGTTATAGGCGATTACCGCAGGAATCGCCGCAAAAAGTCCCATGGCAGTGGCGATCAACGCCTCGGCGATGCCGGGAGCCACGCTTGCGATCGTCGCCTGCTGCGCCACGCCCAGCGAGCGGAATGAGTTCATAATTCCCCACACCGTGCCAAACAGGCCGATGTAAGGGCTGGTGGATCCAACCGTAGCCAAGAACGGCAGATGGGTCTCCAGGGACTCGATCTCCCGGCTCATGGCGACGCGCATCGCCCGCTGCACGCCCTCGAGCATTTCGCCCCGGTCAATATCATCCTTGCCAGCCAGACGGTTGTACTCCCGGTATCCGGCCACAAAAATACTCGCCACTCCAGTGATCTCGCGCCGCCGCCCCGACCACTGGGAATAGAGGTGGTTCATATCGCCACCGGACCAGAATTCATCTTCAAAATCTTCTAAGGAATTTACCGCATCCCTGATCGCGTGACGCTTCATGAAAATCATGGTCCATGAGATCAATGACGCCAACAACAACACCAGCATCACTAACTGCACCAGCAGGCTCGCCTGGGCAATAAGCGAAACCAACGATATAGTATCGTTAGCTGCTGCAATTTTTATGGCATTTTCCATGTATTTATTCCTTCAAGAATCTCGCTTGGTATGGGTTGTGGGCGAAGACAATTCGCGTCGAGCATAGCCAGCTTGACGCCCCCTTGGCTCAACAGCTCACCTTGACGGCGCACCTCTTGTTTCACCGCGATGCTGACCCGGCCGCATTTTTCCACTGACATACTCACCGACAGCAGATCGCTCAGGCGCGCTGGTTTGAGATAATGGATGTCCGCAGAATGGACGGCAAATATCACACCAAAGCGTTCGGTTACATCGCGGACGTCAAAACCGATGTGACGAAGCCACTCCGTACGACAACGTTCCATGAAACGAAGGTAGTTGCCATAGTATACAACGCCCCCCGCGTCGGTATCCTCATAATAGATGCGAATCGGAATCGAGAATTCGACGGTCATTGGAGATTCACCGATAAACGGATTTTCGGCTGTGGTCGTGTGCTATGCCGTCACGACCCATTATTGAACAGTGTGGATTGTGCCACGGTCGCGGGCACTGCCAATCCCAGGTGCCGCCAAGCATTTTTGGTTGCCACCCGGCCGCGGGGCGTACGCATCAAGAATCCCTGTTGGATCAGATACGGCTCGATCACATCCTCGATGGTGCCGCGCTCCTCGCCGACCGCCGCCGACAGGTTGTCGATGCCTACCGGTCCGCCGTCGAATTTATGAATCACCGCCTCCAGCAGACCGCGGTCCAACATATCCAATCCATGTTCATCCACTTCCAACATATTCAACGCTCGCTGGGCGACCTCGCCGGTCAAGCGTCCATCGCTTTTGATCTCGGCGTAGTCCCGGGCGCGGCGCAACAGCCGATTGGCAATTCGCGGCGTGCCCCGGGACCGTTGCGCCACTGTGGCCACGCCGGGCTCGTCAATGGGCACGCCGAGGATTCCCGCCGAGCGATTAACGATGTGCGCCAGGTCGTCGGCGGTATAGTAATCCAGGCGGTGCACAATACCGAACCGGTCGCGTAGCGGTGAGGTCAACAACCCGGCGCGGGTGGTGGCGCCAACCAGGGTGAACTCCGGCAGGTTTAGTTTCAGCGACCGCGCGCCGGGACCTTCACCGATGATGATATCCAACTGATAATCCTCCATCGCCGGATACAGGATCTCCTCCACCACCGGACTCAATCGGTGGATTTCATCCACGAACAACACGTCCTGGGGTTCCAGATTAGTGAGGATCGCGGCCAGGTCGCCGGCCTTCTCCAACACCGGACCCGAGGTCTGCCGCAGGTTTACCTTGAGTTCGTTGGCGATGATGTGCGCCAGTGTCGTCTTGCCAAGCCCGGGCGGACCGAATAGCAATACATGATCCAGCGCCTCGCGTCGTTGCCGCGTGGCGCGGATGAAGATATCCAGTTGCTCACGCAGCTTCGGCTGGCCGACAAACTCATCCAGGCTGCCGGGCCGCAGACTGCGATCAAAGGTCTGTTCATCGCTGGAAGGCCGCGCCAGCGGCGAAATGATCCGTTCTTCGCTCACGACACCGCCGCGGATAACGACCGTAAGGCGTGACGAATGATTTGCTCGCTGGTCAGATCTTCAGCGGCGACGTTACGCACCACGCGGCTGGCTTCCACGGGTTTATAGCCGAGCGCGATTAACGCGCTCACCGCGTCGCCAACCGGGTCCGGCCGCGGGGCCGACTCCGCGTGGCCCTGGGACGCGAGGCGTGTTTCACCCGCCTCCGCCAACCGGTCGCGCATCTCAACGATCAGGCGCTGCGCAGTCTTGCGTCCGATACCCGGCACCCGGGTTAAACGGTCGATATCCTGATCCGTCATACAGGCGATAAACTCATCAATGGACAGACCGGAGAGAATTGCCAACGCCACCCGTGGTCCTACGCCGTTCACCCGCAGCAGGCTGCGAAACAGGTCGCGTTGTCGGGATAGACTGAATCCATATAATCGTTGCGCGTCTTCTCGCACCACCAGATGCGTGTGCAATACCACATCGGCGCCAGGGGCCGGTAAATCATAAAACGTGGTCATCGGCGCCTCCAGTTCGTATCCCACACCCATGACGTCGACGATCAAGATGGGTGGGCGCTTTTCCACTAATTTGCCGCGCAATAACGCAATCATCATCCGCTCCTCGTACCGCCCAGGCCGATCTGCAGGCGATGTGCATTGTCCCAGGTATGGATATGACAGATACCACACGCCAATGCGTCGGCTGCATCACTGGGCGGCGCCTGTCGCAACCCGAGCAACACCCTGATCATGTGCTGTACCTGTGCCTTGTCGGCCTTGCCGTTACCAACCACCGCTTGCTTCACCTGCAACGCGGTGTATTCCTCGACATCGACATTCTCATTGGTTGCGGCGACCATGGCCGCGCCCCGGGCATGGCCTAGGCGCAGTGCCGACTGGGCGTTGTGGGCCACGAACACCTTCTCAACCACCATCACCTGGGGCCGATGCTTGCGGATGACGGCGGATAATTCCGTATATATTGTGTGCAGGCGGATCGCAAAAGACTGGTCGGCAACACGAATTCGGCCACAGTCGATAAAGCGTAAGCGGTGATCTTCGAACTCGACGACACCGAAGCCGGTGACGCGAGAACCCGGGTCCACACCCAAGACCCGCAAACTGGATTGATCTGCCGCCGCAGTCGATGACGCCATCTAGGCGGCTCGACGTTGGTACTGATACACCAAGCTAACTTGCCTCCGATTGCAGCAGCGAATCTGGAAAATCGGCATTGGTATAGACGTCTTGTACGTCATCCAACTCTTCCAACGCATCTAATAGCTTCAATACCTTTTCCCCCTCGGGTTCGCTCAACGCGACTTCGGTGCTGGCCCGTTGAATCACGTCGGCACTCTCCGGTTGCATATCAGCGTTGGAGAATGCATCACGCACAGTGTGCAGCATGTCTACAGATGTGACCACCTCAATGGCGCCATCTTTATCGGTACTGACATCATCGGCACCGGCATCGATCGCTAGTTCCATGATGCGATCTTCGTCACTGCCGGCTGGAAACGTAATGATGCCAAGCTGATTGAAAAGGTAAGCGACTGATCCGTCGGTACCAAGGTTACCACCGTGCTTACTGAACGCATGACGCACCTCGCTGACGGTACGGTTGCGGTTGTCTGTCGTACACTCTATCAACACCGCGGTACCACCCGGGGCATAACCTTCGTATCGCACCTCTTCATAATTGACCCCGTCCAACTCTCCGGTACCGCGCTTGATCGCGCGCTCGACGTTGTCCTTCGTCATATTAGCAGTGAGGGCCTTATCGATTGCCGTCCGTAACCGTGGATTTGCGCCGGGATCACCGCCACCCTCGCGGGCAGACACGGTAATCTCACGAATCAATCGGGTGAACAGTTTGCCTCGCTTGGCATCCTGTGCGGCCTTGCGAAATCGGATGTTAGCCCATTTGCTGTGGCCAGCCATGGTGAGTCAAAGCACTACTACGTTGATTGAGAAAGCTTACTCTGGATTTCGGTTGCGCGGAGTGTACCACTGCCACCTTCGATGCCCAACATTAACGTTCACACCCCACAATCCCTAACATCCGATTGCAGCGCACCATCTAGCGTCATAAGCTGTTCAATGGCTGCGCGGTTGGTCCAAGACGATACTTTCTGTGCCGCATCGTTTGCCGTCATCCAGCAACAGTCATTATGTTCGGCGGGGTTGAGCGTCACCGCCGCCTCCTCCATCAGCTCCAGCGAGAACACATGTTCGATGTTGTGTGTGACTCCGGGGGCGAAGCGCCGACTCCAACCGGGCAGGATTTCGAAGCAAAAGCTCTTATTCCAGTCGCGCAACCGCCCCCGCCCATCAAGCCCGGTTTCTTCTTTCAGTTCGCGCACCGCCGCCGGCATCGGTGCCTCATCCCATTTCAAGCTGCCGGTGACCGATTGCCAGAAATCATCGCGGTCCACGCGGCGTAGCAGCAGTACCTTATCGGTCCGGGTGTAAACCACAATGAGCACCGATTCGGGGCGTTTGTACTGATGTTCGTGCACCCAAGGCACCTTAAGTGGTGGAAGCCAGAACCGGCATTCTGTGCACAATCAGACAACCAATCAATGTCTGATGTCTTTCATAGACTCACGGCGCCAATCCGCTGCCGCAAAGTTCACAAACTGAAGCGAGGGCAAATTCCCGGGACCGTTGCCCCGCCCCTTTTTTAGCAACACACTTGAAAGACCCCAACTGTTGGTTCCAGGCAACAGCGACATAAGTAAGATAAGATAAGGTGTATGAATTGCGATTTTAGCTTACAGATTAGAGATTCAGGTTTGACTTGGCAAATCACTCGAATATCTTTGGCGCTAAACCGGATGTTCAACAGGACCAGCTGACCTTCCGCTCCATACTTATTGCGGACGTTCGCGGAATCTGGATAAACTGGCGCCGAGTTGACCATCATCAAGTAGCGGGACTGGGATGTCCTGGACAACGGCCAGGCAGGCCGAACAAGGAAGTGCGGGGTGGTGTAATCAGTGCCGGCGTCCCGAACAGGCGCTGCTGTACCAACTCGTCGAGACGTATTACCCCGAATTTTTGGATGTCCTGGCCGCGCAGGGCCGTTCGCTGCCGACCTACGTCCAGCGTGAGTTCGAGGACTTTCTCAAGTGCAGGCGATTGGAGCATGGATTCCTGCGGGTCCGCTGCCAGGATTGCCGCAGAGAGCGGATGGTCGCCTTGAGCTGCAAGCGGCGCGGCTTTTGCACGAGTTGTGGGGCCCGCCGGATGGTGGAAAGCGCTGCGCTGCTGGTCGATGAGGTCCTGCCCCGCTTGCCCATGCGCCAGTGGGTGCTGAGCTTTCCTTTCCAGCTCCGCTTTCTGTTCGCGAGCCGTCCCGAGGCGATGGGCCGGGTCCTGAGCGCAGCGCCTGAAACGGGTATTCAAGATTGATATCGAGACCTGCGACGAGTGTGGTGGCAGCGTCAAAGTGATCGCGTGTATCGAGAAGCCCGTCGTCATCCGAAAGATTCTCGATCATCTTGAACAACGGGCCAATTCCACCCAACCGCTGCCCCATCCAGCCCGCGGGCCGCCCCTGGGCACCTTCACCGGATCGATCTTGAATTCAACACCGACGCACGGAAGCGATGACGGCTGAGCCATCGGGCGGACGCACTCGTGACCAACAGCGACATATCCCTGACCGAAGCGCCCTCGCACCCGTATAAGGCCGTATCCGTAAGCCGCGCATCAAAAATTCAATACTCAATGACCCTGTCAAACTGGCCAACGCACTGTGTGTGAGCGCGTTGCTAACCAAAGGCATAGTGGTTATGCTTCCTATCCGTCGCCGGTATTGCGCAGACGTTGGAACCGTTTGCTGTCAACACACCGAACGTTGTTGTGTGTAAGTCGATGTCGAAAGTGTAAGCGTTCAGCTAGGCGCGGGACTGATAGAATTCACGAATATGGAAATAAACCCGAGCGTTGCCAACTTCGTTCTGTGTCATCTGCCACCAACCGGACCAAGCGCTGCTACGCTGGTTGCGCAATGCCGAACTCGCCATTTTTTTATTCGCGACGTATCCGGCATGGGCACAACGCTCGGCCCTCGCGCGGTTCGAATCGCGGTAAAGGATGGTGCCACGAACGATCGCATGATACGCATCCCGGCGACAGTGGTGAGCGGTTCAGCAGATAAGCGGATTGCGAGTTGACAGCCCCGGGGTTGCGGGATTCGGCGCAGGGACCGCGGCGCGCTGGCGCGTTTGAGCATTATTCGATACTGTTACCCGGTACCCATAAGCGGTCACCAAGCATCCCCCTTGAGGGGCACCTGGCAGGCAGACTCCTCGATCCATGAAATCCGACTTCGCTTCATGAACGATCATTTGCCGGTCGGCGTATACGTGCTCGCCGCCGCTCTGGTCATCGGCTTATTCAGCTACTACCTTCAGCTGACCTATCAGCTCTCGTTCAATGGCGGGCCGGATGAGGAACCCCATTACCACGCTGCCAAATTCATCGCGCAAACCGGCCGGCTGGCTGTGTATCCCGACGACGAAGCAGATCTGTATTTCTCGCAACACGGCACCACACGTTCCTTTCGTCCACCCTTGTCCTATCTCACAGGGGTCGCCGCATCCAAAGTGCTGAGCAGCATTGGTGGTAAGGAAAGGGTCCAGTTCCGGAGCGGTTCGGCGTTGATGGCCGCGCTGGCCGTGCTGTTTGTGTTTCTCGCGGCGCGTGTGCTTTTTGACACCACCTGGCTTGCGCTGTTTACTGCGCTGTCCATTGGGCTACTACCGCAATTCACGTTCTTGGCCAGCTATTTCAATGACGACACCGGCGCCATCATGGTGGTTGCGTTACTGACGTATGCGCTCACGCTGCTCATGGTGCGTGGGGTTAGTTTGCGTCGTCTGACCTTTGTGGGGATCGCAGTGGGCTTGGTGGTGCTCGCGAAACCGTCGGCGTGGGTCGTGTCGAGTATTCTGGCGCTGTGTGTATCGATACTTATCTTACGATCCCAAATCAAATCTTGGCGCGGCTTGGGTATGGCGGCATTAACGGCAGTCGCGGTCGGTGGATGGTGGATCGCATTCAATATTTATCATCACGGCCTGTACCCCGTCAGCGAAAGTTGGACATAGTTGTGTGATTGCATAAGAGACGTTTTTGGCACATCGTTACCGTGAAGGGGAACGATGATGACAAAACGAGAGCTACAGAAACGCAGCGCTGAAAAGACTGTTCGAGATATCCGTCGGGCGACCCGTCGTCGCTATTCTGCGGAAGAAAAGATTCGCATTGTGCTGGAAGGCCTTAGAGGAGAGGACAGCATTGCCGAATTGTGCCGCCGGGAAGGTATTAACAGCAATATCTACTATCGCTGGTCCAAGGAATTTCTGGAGGCGGGCAAGAAGCGTCTGGCGGGTGATACCACCCGAGAGGCGACGTCAGACGAAGTAAAAGTCCTGCGTGCTGAAGCCTTAGCGCTGAAGGAAACATTAGCCGAATTAGTCATGGAGAACCGCCTGCTCAAAAAAAGCGTGATCGGCGATGGGGAGGACGATATATGAGGTATTCGGCTGATGAGAAATACGAAATCATCCGTTTGGTCGAGCAATCCAGCCTGTCGGTTAGGCAGACACTGGCGCGACTCGATATTCGCAAATCCACGTTCTATGGCTGGCTGAAGCGCTATCAATCTGGCGGTATTGACGCGCTGGAAGACAGAAAGCCGTCACCTGGGGCAACGTGGAACAAACTCCCTGCCGATCAACAAGCGGCCATCATCGAGCTGGCGCTGGAGAAGCCCGAGTTGTCACCGCGAGAGTTGGCCGTCACCTACACGGATGCGCAGTCCTATTTCGTGTCGGAATCTACCGTCTATCGACTGCTGAAGGCCCATGACCTGATCACGAGCCCGGCGTACATCCTGATGGAGGCAGCGGACAAGTTCCAGCATCCGACCACCCGCGTCAACGAGATGTGGCAACCTATCGAGCGTGCTGGATGACTTCTCGCGATTCATTGTTGCCTGGCGACTGTGTACCACGATGCGCACCCGTGATGTGTCAGACACGCTGGATGACGCGCTGCGCTTTACTGGCCTGACCCGAGTCAAAGTAAAACACAAACCGCGGCTATTAAGCGACAACGGCCCGAGCTACATTTCCGGAGAGCTGGCGGACTATCTGGAAGCACACGACATGAACCATACTCGCGGCAAGCCCTACCATCCGCAGACCCAGGGCAAGATCGAGCGCTGGCATCGTTCGATGAAAAACCAGATTCTGTTGGAACATTATTACTTGCCGGGTGAACTTGAAGATCGGATCCGGCTGTTTGTCGATTACTATAATCATGAGCGTTATCACGAATCGCTGAATAACCTCACACCGGCTGACGTCTTTTGCGGGCGCGGCCAATCAATTCTCGACCGCAGAGAGAAGGTTAAACGAAACACATTAGCGATACGGCGACAAATGCACTACGATCACCGAGCAAGAAATCTAAACCCGATGTGCTGAAGTGTCTCTTAATTCTCAACGCTATAAGTCCAAATTACTTTGACGACGTACACTCAACGCTATAAGTCCAAATTACTTTGACGACGTACAGTTCGAATCCTCTTGGGCGCGCCAATTTTTCAACGACTTATACTGCTCTGTTTGTTTCCCGAATCGTCACTGTGACGTGCTCGCGAGTTTGTTTACCGCCTCGCGCACATTTTCCGGCGCCAGGTGCGCATAGATCTCCGTGGTGGCAACGGATGTGTGTCCCAACAGGTTGCGTACCCGATCCAAGGCTGCACCCGCTTGCACCAACCACGCGGCACACGTGTGACGCAGATCGACACAGCGCCACTCCAGACCCAGCATCTCACCTAGGCGCATACCGGTATGCAGTGCCAAGCGGAAAAAATCCGGCAGATGTGGCGCCCGGGGTGCACGCCCGGCTGCCGCGATCAACGACGGCGCTTCCTCCCGAGTGATCTAGCGCTCCACTTAATGCGCTAAAATGCTGATCATCAAACTGCTGGTCAATCTTTCGAACCCTCGCCGCAGAGACAAAGAATTTGTGGTGATGCGTTGAATTTAATCTTTTCAACATCCGCGAACAATGGCTAAGTGTTTCATCTGATTTTGACGATATTGGCGTACCAACTGGTCCATTATTACTTCGTGACTAAATATTTTTCGATTCTTTCAGCTGAACACCGCGGTGGAGATGGGTTTTGCCAACTGCCCCAACAGCGCGTCACTACTGACTGGCGTCCGCAGTGACGCGCGAAACATTCTCCAGGAGACTTGGCGCAGTTCCCCTCGCCGGCAGTTACGGGTATTCAAACTTA
>CAMYMN010000055.1 GCA_947259395.1 uncultured Gammaproteobacteria bacterium
AACAAGTTATGGCCTTCAGATAACTCCTTACGGAGTCATAGAAAGTGAATGTTATGCAATTGCCTTGCTAACTTTCAGAAATATTTTTTGTAGAATTATATGTCACCAATTGAGATTAAAACACGCCTAGGATGATGGTTCGGCTCCCGGCCACAGCGCGAATGCCTCTCAGGATGTGTCCGTAACAGCCACTGACCTACACGGTTTGCGCGACGAGAGTGTGGTGTTAATGTGACTAACCGCGAAATTTATGCGTGTCCATTCCCGCAATCTATGCCGCGTGCGGTCTGACTTCTTTCTCCAGACGCTTGGCTAATGCATTCTCGGCTTTGAGCAGGTCATAGCGTGCCTGTAAGTTCAACCAGAATTGAGCCTCCATTCCAAAGAATCGTCCAAGCCGCAATGCCGTGTCTGCTGTGATTCCTCGTTTTCCATGAACAATCTCACTAATACGGCGTTGCGGTACACTGATGTCCTTGGCCAATCGATACTGGGAGATGCCCATCGGAGCAAGGAACTCCTCTAGTAAGATCTCTCCAGGATGAATTGGGTCAAAATTTCTTTTACTCATAATATTTATCTACGAATGGTAATCAACGATTTCCACATTAAAGGCATCTCCATTGCGCCAAATGAAGCAAATTCGCCACTGGTCATTAATGCGTATGCTGTATTGGCCTATCCGATCTCCTTTCAGCTTCTCTAAGCGATTCGACGGTGGAATTCGCAAAGAATTGAGTTGAGAAGCTGCGGACAAAATCTCAAGCTTCCGTGCCGCGATACGCTGAATATTCTTCGGAAGCCGGCGCGAAAACCTGCCATTGAATATTCCCTCGGTCTCGCGACACTTGAACGATTTGATCACAAAACTAATACTAACGTATCTCGTTAGTATTGTAAAGCGATAGTAATAACGTGAATTACAATTTACCGCGTGGCTGTATAGATACGTTTTAGAGACGAAGCAGCCGGTCTAATAGCGCACCGATTTTCTGTTAACTCGACAAACGTGCTTGTCGATTAATTTAATTGAAACGCGTTGAAGAAAACTAAGCTCTACCTCAACGTGACGAAATCGTGACGTAATCCAGTCACAACCTGTCCATTTGCGTCCCTTCCAGTCACATTCGCGTGGGATCGGCGTACGTAACCAATTGAAATTAAATGGCGCCTAGGAGAATGGTTCGGCTCCTAAGCGGTAGGTCGCAGGTTCGAGGCCAGCTCTCGCACGTCTTGTGCTCCGCGACACTTGTACATCCTGTAAATCGTCCTCTTCGGGGCGTTTTTAATTTATGGGTCCATGCCAGAATACGCGAAAGGTACTACAGTTGACATCAGCCTGGTCGCGCCACAAGTTAACCAAACAGGTCGAGTGGTTGCTATGAGTGCCCAGGAAGACGTCCCGGAGCATATCCGCGTCTGTGGCCGAACAAGCAACCGCACATACAATAATACCTCGCAGCTGCGTGGGATAATCTTGGTAAATCTGTCCGGCCGCATAACGAGAGTTCCCAAGTCTTTCAGAATAACTGGCGGTGCTGCATAGAGCTTTCGAAACCGGAAGCGATACAGGCAGGTAGTGGATACGGTACGATATAGGCGTGCCGCCGGGGATCTGAATGGACGGTGATGCTGTTTCCGTTGGGTACGTCATCGTGGCGTTCTCTTTTTTCGAGCCGGTTTAAGTACAAGTCATGCACATCGAATTCGTCTAGTTGATATGAAAATACTTGCCGGTGTAAAACCATCCGTGTTGCTCGCGTTAGGTGTGATCTTGGCAGTGGCCGCTTGGTTGATTTCCGGGCAGTTCAAACCGGAGGAAAAGCAGGCGGCCAACGGCGCACCCACGATACAGCGGGACACACTCACCAAAGTGCGGGTACGGGCCCTATCCCCTCAACAGATACGTCAGGAAATCATCATCAATGGTCGCACCGAACCGGCGCGGTCCGCCACACTGCGTGCCGAAATTGATGGGCACGTGACCTTCCTGGGCGCCATCGAGGGATCGGAAATTAAGGAAGGAGACATTATCGCGCGCCTGGACATGCGGGATCTGCAGGCACAACTCGAGGAGGCAAAAGCGATATTGGTGCAACGCCAGCTGGAGTACAAGGCCGCTACGGATTTGAAACGCAAGGACCTGCAGTCCGAGATTCAACTCGAAGGCGCAAAAGCCGCCTTGGCAGCCGCACGCGCGGCGGTCAAACGCATCGAAGTCGCCATCAGCAACACGATCGTGCGCGCACCGTTCAATGGCGTGTTGGATGATCGCCCTATCGAAATCGGCACCTATGTGCGGGCCGGTGACATCGTGGCTCGTGTTCTCGAACAGGATCCGATCCTTGCGGTTGGATCGGTCACGCAACTGGAACGAAGCCGGTTGGTGCTTGGTGATCGAGGACTGGCGCGGTTGATTACCGGTCAGATTGCCGAAGGCAAGGTCCGTTACATCGCCTCCGAGGCGGACGAGGCCACCCGGACGTTCCGTGTCGAACTCGAAATGGCGAACCCGGACCGAGCGCTGGTGGCCGGCGTCACCACGGAAATCAGCATCCCGGTGCGCACCGTCACCGCGTACCGCATCTCCCCCGCCCTGCTGTCGCTGAGCAGTCGCGACGAGCTCGGCATCAAGGGCGTGGACGGCGACGATGTCGTGCAGTTTTTCCCGGTCCAGATCGTCCGCGCCACCGCCGATGACGTGTGGATTGTCGGGCCGCCGAAAGGGGCGCGCATAATCACCGTCGGTCAGGGCTTTGTCCGCACCGGGGAGCAGGTCAAACCGGTTGCCGAGGAAGTGGCCTCGGGCACCGCCGTTTCGAACACCACCGGCGGCGGGCAATGAACGCACTGATTGATGCGGTAATCAATCGCACCCGGCCCGTGCTGCTGATTCTCGGCCTGCTGCTGGTGTCCGGCTCCGTCGCCTACGTGTCCATCCCCAAGGAGTCGGACCCCGACATCGCCATTCCGATCATCTACGTCTCCATTCACCACGAAGGCATCTCCCCCGAGGACGCGGAGCGACTGTTGGTGCGTCCAATGGAAAAGGAACTGCGTTCCATCGAGGGCCTGAAGGAGATCCGTTCGACGGCGGTGGAGGGAGACGGCTCGATCATTCTTGAATTCGAAGCCGGTTTCGACAGCGACGAAGCACTGAACGACGTGCGGGAGAAGGTGGACGTGGCCAAGGTCGAGCTGCCGGAAGACAGCGAGGAACCGTCGGTGAACGAGGTCAATGTCGCCCTGTTCCCAGTATTGGTGGTGACCCTGTACGGCGACATAGCGGAGCGCGTGCTGGTCTCCAAGGCGCGCGATCTGCGCGACAAGCTCGAGGCGCTACCAGGGGTGCTCGAAGTGGACATTGCCGGCGACCGGGAGGATCTGATCGAGGTGATCATCGATCCGGCCCGGCTCGAACACTACAACCAGTCGCAGGAAGAGTTGTACCAGATGATCTCGCGCAACAACGAACTGGTTGCGGCCGGCGCCCTGGATACCGGGCGCGGTCGTTTCTCGGTCAAGGTGCCGGGCCTGTTCGAAAGCGTGGAAGACGTGCTCAGGCTGCCGATCAAGGTGAGCGGCGACACCGTGGTGACATTCGCCGATGTGGCGACGGCGAACCGGGTGTTCAAGGATCCGACCGGTTACGCCCGGGTCGATGGCCAGCCTGCGGTGGCGCTGGAGGTGTCCAAACGCATCGGCGTCAACATCATCGATACCATCGCCAACGTGCGTCGCGTGGTCGAACAGGAAAGGGTTAACTGGCCCAGCGGCCTCAACGTGGCCTATTCCCAGGACAAGTCCGAAGATATCCGCGACATGCTGCGTGATCTGCAAAACAATGTGATCGCCGCGGTGTTGCTAGTAATGATGGTCGTGCTCGCGGCGCTGGGAGCGCGCACCGCGGGGCTGGTGGGCATCGCGATTCCGGGCTCGTTCGTGACCGGTATTCTGGTGCTGGCCATTGCCGGCCTGACTGTCAACATCGTGGTACTGTTCTCGTTGATCATGGCGGTCGGCATGCTGGTGGACGGTGCAATCGTGGTCGTGGAGCTGGCGGACCGCAGAATGGCCGAGGGGATGAGTCCGCCGGAGGCTTACGCCGCAGCCAGCAAGCGCATGGCGTGGCCGATCATCGCCGCCACCGCGACCACGCTGGCGGTATTCATGCCGCTGCTGTTCTGGCCGGGCGTGGTCGGGGAATTCATGAAGTACCTGCCAATCACGCTGATTGCGACCTTGAGCGCCTCGCTGTGCATGGCCCTCATCTTTGTGCCGGCGCTGGGCTCGTTGATCGGCCGCCGCGCCCCCGAGAGTGAACACCGGACGGCGGCGCTGGTGGCTGCGGAATCGGGCGATCTGTCCAAGATCACCGGCCTGACCGGCACTTATCTCAAAGTTCTGGGAAAGGCCCTTCACCACCCGGCGAAGGTGGGACTGGCGGCGCTCGGCGTGCTGCTCATGGTGTATGTGCTGTACGCCCAGTTGGGCCGAGGGGTCGAGTTTTTTCCGGACGTCGAGCCGGAGAACGCGGTGCTTAACATCCGTGCGCGCGGCAATCTGTCGATCGTGGAACGCGATGCACTGGTGCGGGCGGTCGAGGCGCGCATCCTCGACATGCACGAGTTCTCCACCATCTACGCGCGCAGCGGTTCCACGTTCCGCGCCGAGGTCGTGGAAGATGTCATCGGCATGATTCAGCTCGAATTCACCGACTGGCAGCAACGCCGGCCGGCCGCCGAGATCCTGGCCGAGGTGAAGCAGCGCACTCAAGATCTCGCCGGAATCGTGATCGAAGCTCGGAAACAGGAATCGGGTCCGCCGGTTGGCAAACCGATTCAAATCCAACTCAACTCGAGATTCCCAGGGCTGCTGCCGCATGCGGTTGCCCGAGTGCGGGAAGGGCTCGCTGAGATCGGCGGCTTCATCGACGTAACCGACAGCCGGCCGATCCCGGGGATAGAGTGGCAGATCAAGGTGGACCGGGCCGAAGCGAGCCGTTTCGGCGCCGACATCCTGACTGTTGGCAGTGTTGTGCAACTGGTGACCAACGGCATTCTCGTCGGCTCCTACCGACCCGATGACACAGACGATGAGGTCGACATCCGCATCCGTTATCCGCGAACCGAGCGCAGTATCGATCAGCTCGACCGTCTGCGGATCCCGACACAACAAGGGGCGGTGCCGATCAGCAACTTTGTGACCCACGAGGTCTCGCCGCGGGTGGGGTCGATCAAACGCAGTGACGGGCGCCGCGTGTTGACCGTCGAAGCCGATCTGCCGGAGGGCGTACTCGCCGCAGACAAAGTACTCGAGGTCCGCGATTGGCTGGCCAACGCGGGTTTAGATCCACGCGTAGAGCTCCAATTCAAGGGTGAGGACGAGGAGCAGCGCGAAGCAGAAGCGTTTCTCATCAAGGCGTTTGGCATCGCCTTGTTTGTCATGGCCATAATCTTGGTGACCCAGTTCAACAGTTTTTATCAGGCGTTGCTTATCTTGAGCGCGGTGGTGCTATCTACCATAGGCGTGCTTCTCGGGCTGCTCATTACCGATCAACCCTTTGGTATCGTCATGAGTGGTGTAGGCGTCATTGCCTTGGCGGGCATTGTGGTCAACAACAACATTGTGCTGATCGACACCTTTAATATTCAGCGCACCAAGGGCCAGGATACGGTCGAGGCGATCTTGCGCACCGGCGCCCTGCGTTTACGGCCCGTGCTGTTGACCACCGTTACCACCATACTGGGTTTGATGCCGATGGTGTTGGGGATCAACATCGATTTGATCGGCCGTGAGATCAGCATCGGCGGTCCCTCGACACAGTGGTGGACCCAACTGGCCACCGCCATTGCCGGCGGACTGGCCTTCGCCACGCTTTTGACACTGGTGCTGACTCCTTGCCTGTTGTTGCTGGGCGACCGCTCTCGGCGACGGGTCAAGGCACGCAGCCCCGTTGAAGCCCTACAGGACGTCCCGGCCCCTTGACTCGCCGCGCGCCCGAGCCGAGTTCGGGGAGTTCGGGGGACAGTTCACTTACTCTGTGCATATATTGGGCGTTCGCGGATTCACTTTGAGTGCCCTCTTTGTTGCGGCGCAACATAAATCACTCACGAAAAATGTTGCTGAAGCGCGGCCAATAACCGAGTATAAGGGTGCGCAATTAACGACTTATCGTTCTGTGATACAGGCCACAAACCGACTCAATGCTAAGACTAACTGTTAGGGCACATTATAAGGAACTCCTTAGCGAAGGCGGTTTTTACCAAGCTGAGTCAACGCCTGATATGTCCATGGGGAGCATGACGCACAGGCGGTCCAGTCTTCCGGAGCTCTGCCGCGTTTAAGCCAACAGCATCACCCGCATAGCCAACCGGTCCGCAATAACGGAGGCGTCATATGCACCCACTAATACCACAATTTTTGACTCTCGAAATCAGCAAAGGCCTAGAGACGGCGCTGCCGTCGTCTTACAACTGGATGCTGGTCGCCTTCTCGGTGATGATTGCATCCCTGGCCGCCTACGCCGCGCTTGGGAGCGCGGCGCGCTTAAAGACTGCGGAGACAACCTTCGATAAACGAGCGTGGCTGGCAACTGGAGCGGTCACGATGGGTATCGGCGTATGGGCCATGCATTTCATCGGCATGTTGGCGTTCACACTGCCGGTAGAGGTCGGATACGATATCCCGATCACCGCCGTGTCGATGGTCCCCGCGATACTCGCCGCCTCGGTGGTTCTGCAGCTCCTCAGCCGCGAGCAAACTGGCATGTGGCGATTGATCCTGGGTGGGGTTCTCATGGGGTCGGGTATCGGCATCATGCATTACACCGGTATGGCGGCGATGCGCATGGACGCATTGATGTTCTATGACCCGGTGATGTTCATTGTCTCGGTTCTGGTTGCTGTCGCGCTTTCCATTATCGCTCTCTCTACGAAGTTTCTCGCCACCGGCCACACCCAATCCCTGATCCACTGGACGACATTGCTAGCCGCTGCGGTCATGGGCTTCGCCGTTTCCGGCATGCATTACACCGGGATGGCCGCGGCGCATTTTTATCCAGGCGACGGTTCCTATGCGGCGGATGTTTCGGCGCTGGACCCCAGGTGGCTGGGCGCATGGGTGGGCCTGGCGACGGCATTTATTATAGGCCTTGCCATTTTCGTCATCGCCATGCTGAAACAGATTGGCATTCGCGGGCGGTTATTGCTGGCGTTCTTCTTCATCAGCGCATTCGGTCTTCTCGCCGGCACCATGGCTCTGTATTCTTTTCTCGAGGTCGGTAAAGTCCTTCACGGTATTGCTCAAACCAAGGCGCCAGAGGCCATTACTTCATTAGAAGTCTCACGACAAGCCGAGCGCATGGTTCGCGGCGCGCAAACGATGTTAACAATCACCAACGCCGGGCAACGAGAGCAGATTCATGCTCAAATTGGCGCCGAAGGCGCGCGGCTCGATAAGATGCTTGTTCGACTCAAAGAAGTGGTCGAAGACGACGATCTGCTTGGTACAATCGATTACTCGGTGGGGCAGCTTCGTGGCAATCTCGATGAACTCAACGAACTCATGGCCCATCGGCTCCAATTTGTTCATAGTCGTGAAAAAAGTGTAAAACAGTTTCGACAAGCATACGCCGGGATCGAAGAAGTGTTATCCGCGACAATCAGGGATTACGAGTCGAAGCCGTCCGTCGATACCGCCGTTGATAAGCAAAGTGCAAACAGCTCAAGTTTGATCGGTGTGCGCCCTTCCCTCACTGCATTACAAACCGCCAATAAGCACCTGTTGACAATTTATGGCGTGTTTCTCGACACGCAATTAGTTGAGCGTGCTAAGCAATTGCCGGAATTATCGGCTCGAGCGCAAACGGCCTTGGGCGCACTTGACTCGGTAGCAAGTCAATTCGATGCCTCGCTACGCGACGCGTTGAAAACCGACATCGACACGCTTCATGAATTTACAGAGGGTCCGGGCAGCATATTCGCCAGGCTAAAGGACGAGTTCTCTGCCCGGGACAAGGCACGGGATGTGCTGATCGAAAATGCGTGGGTGTCGGAAGAACTGTCCAACACTGTAGAACAACTCGTGTCATATAGTAAGAAGCACATGACCGACGCGATCTCCGGAGCGACTTCGGCACAACAAACGAGCATCTGGACGATCATGTTTATTGTTGTCATGAGTTTGGTATGTTCCTCACTCATTGTGTGGCGTTACGTCGGGCGAAATTTGATTCGTCGCTTGACCGAAATCAGCGACAGCATGAAATCGGTTGCCGGTGGTGATTTGCGGGTGCATCTGCCGGACAGCCAATCCAACGACGAGATCGATCTCATGACAAAGGCACTCACCGTATTTCGGGACACGGCCATTGAGATTGAAGAGGATGGTCTGCGGGAAATCGGACAGGCGCGCCAACGACTCGTGGATGCCATTGAGAGCACCTCGGAGGGGTTTGTACTTTACGACGCCGACGATCGTATAGTTCTTGCCAACCAGAGATTTCTGGATGTGTATTCGGGACTTGAAGATTTGATCGTCCCCGGCACGTCTTTCGAGACGCTCATCCGTGCGCTTGTGGACCGAGGACTCACGGGTTCAGAGGATGAAGATCCCGAGAGCTGGGTCCAACGCCGGCTCAGCTTCCACCGTGATCCCAAAGGCAAACACGTATATCAGCTGAATGACGGCCGCTGGGTACAAGTCACCGAGCGCAAAACCGAAGCCGGGGGTACTGTCTCGGTGTTTGCGGATATCACCGAACTCAAGGAAAGCGAGCAACGCACCGCCGATGCAAATCGCCTGCTGAACCAGAGCTTGCATTACGCCAGCCGCATTCAAGCGGCGATCCTGCCGGCACGCCGGGAGCTGGCGTCCGTGACCGACGATCATTTTCTCATTTGGGAGCCGCGTGACATCGTCGGCGGTGATTTTTTCTGGTTCCAGCGCATCCCGAACGGCTATGCAGTCATTGTTGGGGACTGCACGGGTCACGGCGTGCCCGGGGCATTCATGACCCTGGTCGCCTGGGGCCTGCTCGATGGAATGCTGCAATCGGCTTCTATTGAAAAACCGAGCCAGGTGCTGAGCGAGCTGCACCAAGGCGTGCAAACACTGCTTGGTCAAGACCAGCCGGAGGGTGAGACCGATGATGGCTTGGATGTCGGCGTCTGCTTCGTGAGCGACGCTGGAGACCAGATGGTCTATGCCGGAGCGAAGTTTTCGCTGTGGCACGCTGAGAATGGCTCGATAAATGAAATCAAAGGCGATCGAGCCGGGATTGGGTATCGTCGGTATCCGGCCAACACCACATTCACGGATGTTATACTGCCAATCACCAATGGAGCCAGATTCTACATGACCACTGACGGGCTGATCGACCAAGTGGGGGGACCCCGTGGTCGATCTTTCGGTAAGAAGCGTTTACTGGAATTCATCACGCAAAATCAGGAACTCCCCATGGAAAATCAGGCGGAAAAATTGTCGCGGACGGTCGCCGAATATCAAGGGGACCAGGTGAGACGAGATGATCTCACGGTGATGGGTTTTGTGCCGCGCGCTGCCTAGGAGTCGCCACCAATGTTAACGCTGGCCAAAGATCTATTCGATCTGCGTTCTGTGCTCCAAAAGAAGCACATTGTGATCGCCTATAGTGGTTACCTCAACGAGCAGGTATTGGGCGGCGTCGGTGACGCCATCAAACACAAGCTATCGATCGAGAATGCAGACACCAAGACCATACGCAACGTGTTCGCTATTTTCGTCGAGCAAATGCAAAACATGATCCGCTATTCCGCCGAGAAATCACCACCAGACTCTGATGGACCGTTGGAGCTCCGCTACGGCGTGCTCACTATCAGCGATGAAGATGGTCAGTACGTCATCCACGCCGGCAACCTTATCGCGCAAGCGGACGTCGAGCGACTTCGCAAGCGATTGAGTGAGATCCGTGCCATGGATAAAGACGAGCTAAAGGCGTTGTACAAGGCCAAGTTAAAGGCGCCGGTGGAAGAAGGCAGCAAGGGCGCCGGTGTGGGCATGATCGAGATTGCCCGCCGCGCTTCAAAACCCATCGACTTCGACTTCATGGAGCTTGATAGCGACTACGTATTCTTTGCGCTACGAGCCTGCGTCTAAGCAGGAGAGATACCTATGGAAAAGTTAGAAATAAAAGCGACTAACCGCACCCCTGAGGTTTCCTTTGATTTCGACAATAACCGCCTGAAGATTGCCGGTGAATCTTATCCTGAGGATGTGACGGAATTCTATAATCCCATCTTCGATTCACTGGATGCATACTTGGGGAATTTGGGAACCGGCAGCTGCCGGTTCGACTTTGAGCTGATTTACTTTAACAGCTCGAGCGCCAAGGCGATTATGATGCTGATGGACAAGCTTGACGAGGCCGCTGAAAACGGCGGGTCGGTCGAGGTTTATTGGTATTACGACGCGGAAGACGACACCATGGAGGAACTCGGCGAGGAATTCGGCGAGGACCTCGAACACGCCAAGTTCCACCTGGAAAAAATGGAAGGCTAATGGCGGATAACTCTCTGTTCGCCAAGGAAGAGGCGATCATTGTAGCCGGCAGGACTATTCTCGAGAACGGCGGGTTGCGCGAGGCGGAGGACCGCGAAGCATTCGAGAACCTTCTCAAAAACTACCAAACACTTTTGAAAACAACTCGGCGCCTCATGCGCCTGAGCGATCGCAACGAGCGCAAGCTGAACGACATGGCCGAGGAGCAGCGCCTAGCCGCGGAAGAGATCTCCCGCAAGAACAAAGAACTCGAGACGCTTTCAAACAAACTGGCCAAATATCTCTCGCCACAGGTCTACTCTTCGATCTTCGAGGGCAAACAAGAGGTCGCTCTCGACAGCAAGCGCAAGAAGTTGACCGTCTTCTTTTCCGACATCGTCGGCTTCACCGAGACCACGGACAAGATGGAGTCCGAGGATCTCACACAACTTCTCAACCAATATCTCACCGAAATGTCGCAGATCGCATTCGATCACGGTGCGACGATAGATAAGTATATCGGTGACGCGATCATGATCTTTTTCGGCGACCCGGAAAGCCGTGGCGTGACAGAGGATGCGCTTGCCTGCGTCAGTATGGCGATCGCCATGCAAAAGCGCATCAAGGAATTGGCGGTTAGCTGGCGACAAGCGGGATTTGAAAAGCCCTTGACCTGTCGTATTGGCATTCACACCGGTTACTGCACGGTCGGCAATTTTGGCAGCGAAGATCGCATGGATTACACGATCATCGGCGGGTCGGTAAATCTGGCCTCCCGCCTCGAACATGAGGCGAGCCATGGGGGGATACTC
This sequence comes from uncultured Gammaproteobacteria bacterium, assembly GCA_947259395.1. Taxonomy (GTDB): domain Bacteria; phylum Pseudomonadota; class Gammaproteobacteria; order Arenicellales; family JAANXG01; genus CALZGZ01. The sequence goes on from CAMYMN010000055.1 coordinate 11,331, forward strand.
ATCTCCTACGAAACCTACGCCCACGTAAAGGAGGACATACATTGCGAACCCGCCGGACAAATCCAAGTCAAGGGCCTAGCCTATCCGATCACCAGTTATCGAGTCTTAGATCATTACGAGAATCTGTCGGCGAATGAACAACTAATCGACTCGAAATTACTTCAGGAAATTTGTGAGCAGATGGCTTCTGAAATCGATGCGATTGTCTCGATATTTGCGCAGCGTGGTGAGATTGTTGCTTCATCTAAACGGCAGAGAATCGGCAAGTTTCATGAGGGTGGCGCCAACGTTATGGCAGGGGAAGTAGATGTTCATGAAGCTACGGCGAATGACGCAGCTCAATCTGACGGTATGATGGAGGGCGTCACGCTACCGATCGAGTTTGACGGCGAACGCGTATACTGTGTTGCGGTTGCAGCACCGCTAGACGTCGCGCGCCAGTATTGCCGAATTGTCCAGTACTGGGTGTTGTCGCATCTCAAGGAAGCAAAGAGAAGGACCCTGCCCTAAGCGTACAGAGGTTCCGTGGCGTCGCCGAAAGCCGAATAGAATAAACAGTTGGCGACAACTGAGAATCAATAGCCGTATCGTTTGTCAGCGACCGCTAATCTCGCGGCCGCACACGACGCTTCTCAAGACATAAATCCCAAGGCATAAATCGCATATGCTGACCATGCTTGGCGGCGTGGTATCAGAAATTGAATCTCCCCGCGCTTATGCGCGAGGAATCATCCCGGCTACGCCGGGATACGCTGGACTCGGCCGGTTGTCGGCAAAGCCGCACCCGGCCTCGTCCGTGGCCCGCACGATACCGTGCGGGCATCGCGTCCATCCCCGTGCTCAAGCACGGGGTCTTGTTCCGCGATAAACCGGTCACTCAAGAATTCAACAATCACTTCGACAAGCGCTAGAACACAAAGAATATGGGCTAAGCTTACATATAACGGCGTTTAAGCCGCTGATGGCATTCGGATTTATCGGGGTCCCGGCGGGATGTATGCCGTTATTCCAAGTGGTTGAGTAAAAAAGTCAGTAATTCGATACACGATGTATGCACCATTAAAAGAAATCGTTGAGAAGGACCATCTCTGCATTCAGAGCAGCGCGTCTCTGAAAGACGTCATGGATTTGATGAATATCAATCAGAAGGGGGTGATCGTTGTTCTAGCGGACAATCGGCCAGTCGGAATACTCACCGAGCGGGATATCGTGGAGATACTGTATCGCGGCATTGATATGACCGACAGTGTCGAGAAATACTCCAAGAAGGTTCTTATTAGCACAAAGGGGAATAGGACAATAGGTTACGGGCTCAACTTGACTATAGAAAACAATATCAGACGAATAATTGTTACCGACGAAAATGATGTATTTTTAGGTGTCATCACCCAACAGGATCTGCTGAAGCATATCGAGGAGGATTATTATCGGGCCGATGTGAAGGTCAAGGATATTCTGCGTAACCGTGGACAATTAATAGGAGTGTTAGCGGACAATACGTTAAGCGACGTGCTGAAGATACTGGTGGAGAACCACATCGGTGCGGTACCGATTCTTGAAGAAGGTGTGGCTGTAGGGATCATTACCGAAAAAGATATTCTCAAGCTGGCGAGCGCCGATGTACCTTTGGCAGATGCTGTGGGCGATTATATGACGCGCAATGTCGTATCCTGCTCTATCAATACGAGTCTGGTCGATATTGTCAAGTCGATGAATACGCGCCAGATTAGAAGAGTGATCATCACCAACGGCGATGGACGGGCGACGAACATAGTTACGGTAAGGGATGTATTTCGAAACATAGAGGGCGATTACGGGAAGTTCCTGGAGAGAAAATTACAAAATGCCAAGGACGTGCTGAACCTGTTACCTGAGATGCTGATAGAGGTCACCGATTTGGGGTCGGAACAACTCATCATCTGGGCTAATGAGGGAGTGACAAATAGATTCGGTAAAGACATCATTGACAAACCGGTGACGAAACTCATTCCTCAGAACAGCTGGGAGAAAATCAACACTACATTGAAACTGAGGGGACGAATAGAAGACGTAAAAATTCAGACCGAACACGGAATCTTCGAATTATCCGGTTACTTTTTGAACACCGATAGCAACATCGAGAAAGGACGATGTGAATTGATTATTCGGGATATCACGGAAGATGTGAAACTTACCGTGACCGATACTCTCACATCTGTCTATAACAGACGATTTATCAACGAATTTCTAATGAAAGAGATCGAACGGAGTAAACGTCTGGACCGGGAATTCTCAGTGGTGATATGTGACATCGACGATTTCAAAGAGATAAACGATACCCACGGGCACGTGCCGGGCGATAATGTGATCAAGCTGTTTGCCGATGCCATTGCCGAAAAACTACGCAAAGTCGACGTGATCGGCAGATACGGCGGCGATGAATTCATCATAATTATGCCGGAGACGCCCAATAAAATAGCCGCTCACGTCACCAACCGACTGCGACAACAAATCGCAGATATGGAAGTAGCGGTCGCTGACCATAGTTCCATACACGTGACTGCAAGCTTTGGTATTGCGTCCTATCCGCAGGATGGAACGTCGTCTGAAGATCTGTTGGTGACCGCGGACGAAAGGATGTACAACGCAAAAAGGAATGGAAAAAACAGCATATCTCACCAGTGACGTTTACCGATCCAATTCATTCGGCGTTCCGTCGCGGGATGACAACCGTGCGCCGTTGCCTATTTCCTTTGTCAAACGCAGTGAAGAATCCGACCTGCTTTTGGTCGTGCCGAGCGTGAGCGAGGCATCTAACCATACTTCTTGCTGGTAGCAATTTTGACAGGGTAAGAAAAAGGGGCCGGTGACAACTGAGAATCAATAGCATTATCGTTTGTCCCTTACCTCACCTTATCTCATTGCTGCCTAAAATTGATGCTTGGATAACTATTTAGGTACGACAGTCATTCACTGTAAGAATAGCCAATGAAATGCAGCCTCACTAATTCTCCTGGCATACGTATTGGAGCGATTCCTCGTCGAACGCGATCGGTGCCTCAATCCCAAACATCTCCCAGTCTACCGCCGAATCGCAGGTATTGCCCTGAAGGAGCATGGTGAGCTGATCGCGTGTGATCGGGAAAAACGCGAACTGGTCGAAGAACGTAGCCACGGTGTTCACGGCCCACACCGGGACCGGTACCACCGGTTTGGAGACACCCGCGGCGTTCGCGATGAGGCGAACGATCTCTCGCCACTGCAGAATCCGCGGGCCGCACAGCGGATAGACCTCGCCGATGGTCTCGGGCATGTTCACGGCCTTGACCAAGACGGTTGCCAGGTCGCGGACATGTATCGGCGCTATCTCAAAATCACCCGCATCCAGCGGCAACAAGCCATCAAAAAACAACGGCGCCGGCAGCGGCGAGCGGATCACGTCGCGGTAGAGTTGCTGGGCAAACTCCATCTTGCCGTGGGGATCGCCGAAGATCAGCGACGGGCGTAACACGGTCCAGTCGAGGCTGGTGCTGCGCAGGGCCTCCTCCGCCATGTATTTGGTGCGCTGATAACCGGTTCCGTCTGCCTTAACGCCGTTGGCGCTCATCAGCAGGAACCGCTTGACGCCTTCCGCCTCGGCAATGTCCATGACGCGCTTGGCGCCGTCGAAATGCAGCGCCTGAAAGGTGATGCCGTCCTGAGGAAACTCACGAATGATACCAATGTTGTAGATTACCGCGTCGCTGTCTTTCACCGCATCGTGCACGGCGTCTTCATCGTCGACATCCCCGGGTACCAACCAACAGCGCTCGGGCTGCTCTACCTTTGACTCGCTGCCCCGCCGCACTAGCAACACCGGGTCGTGCCCTTTCTCAAGCAGTTGCTCGATGATGTAGCTGCCGACAAATCCGGTCCCGCCGAGAATCGTTATCCTCATGCCAACACCTCGCCCGTTTGTATGTTTGGGACTGGTGCATCGGTTGCGGCCGGTCTATCGCTGGCACCGAACATCCTGGCGATGACGTCGCGGCGATAGTCAAAAATGTGTTGCAGATTCGGTCGCACATACAATCGGTGCAATAGGTCCTGCGGGATACCCGAAAGGCACAGCGGCAAGGCATAACGCACCTGATCGTGGATGACCGTGGACGTGCCGCGGCGCTCGAACGTGTGCGCGTGATGCCAAAACGAATACGGCCCCATGATCTGCTCATCCACAAAATAAAGCGGTGGTTCATATGTGGTGATCATGCTGCGCCAGCGTACCTCCACGCCCAACAACCGGATCGTGTAGTCAATGATACGTCCCCGCTCCACGGTAACAGGACTGGGCGTCAGCACGCGAAACGCCAACGAGGGCGGCGTGATAAGTGCGAGATTCTCCGCCTTGGTGAAAAACGTAAAGATGTTCTCCAGGGGTCTCGAAACGACTTGCTTGCGATTCAATGTATAGGTGTGCATAACCGCTGTTTTAAACGAAAAAGAAAAAGGGGTCGGTGGCAAACGATAACGCTATTGATTCTCAGTTGTCACCGACCCCTTTGAGGTATTGAGGTAGATCCCTTTGAGGTATCCTCCTTTAAGTAGATCATGGCAAGTAGCTTATGGCGACTACGCAGCGCTCGGCCGTATAGCGGCTAGCTCCTTCCCGGCTTGCTTGCGCGCGCTTCGTAACTCGTAGGCCGCTTGAAGGTTCATCCAGAACTCGGCAGACGTGCCGAAGTAACGCGCAAGTCGCAGTGCCGTATCCGCGGTTATTCCTCGCTTGCCGGCGAGAATGTCATTGATACGAGGGGCAGGAACATGCAACTCACGGGCCAGCGCGCTGCCGCTCAAGCCACGTTCGTCCAATTCATCACGCAACTGTTCGCCGGGATGTATAGGACGCATATTGTTACCCATCATGTCACCTTTGCTTTTCAGTGATAATCAACAATCTCTACGTGGTGTGGACCATCCTCGTGCCACGCAAAACAAATTCGCCATTGATCGTTAATCCGTATGCTGTGTTGTCCGCGGCGGTCTCCGTGTAACGACTCCAAACGATTACCACGAAACGCCGCAAGATCTTGCAATGTGACAGCTTGGTCCAAACGATCCAAGCGTAACTCCGCTTGCCTGCGAATGCCTTGAAATTTTCTACTCGGTTTACCTTCATATAGCTTTTGGGTTTCTCTGCACCGAAAGGACTTAATCATAGACTTATCAAGTCTATGATAGATACGCGACACGTGCAACGTGTAGCGTATAAAGTGTGTCATTGTACTCCGTCGACTTGCTTCCTGCGATACGAATTACAGGAAGTTTAGGAGCATATCCTAGACCTATACCTTAACCCGCATACCGCACAAAGGATCCCGGATCATGGTGAAGAGACTTGTCCTGCGCGTAGTCGCGGGTCGGGCCGGTTGGACCCCCTGCTGTGCGGGGACAAGCCCCCTGCTGCGCGAGGACAAGCCCCCTGCTGCGCGAGGACAAGCCCCCTGCTGCGCGAGGACAAGCGCCGCGCTGGTGCGCGAGGACGAGCGCCGCGCTGGAGAGAAATGTGGGTTAGGCCCTTTCCCCGGCCAGAACGGGGTCGGTCACGATTTTTTGCGGGTCCGTATGAAGTGTTGTCAGATCCATGGCTTGAAAATCGTCACTGACCCCTTTTCGGATGGTGTTGGTGTCGATTCGCCGTATCAATCATGGGTTGTGGTATGTCCGTGAGCAAGCAATCGAAACACCTCGATTTCAGTGGACTTGCCTTTGACGGCATAGGCGCCGACCGGCTCTACGTCGAACGATTCACTCAGACCTTTGACAACTTCGCCGCTAATCAACACCGTCACGTCGTCACCCGCGTCCAGGTCCTTGCCCAGGGCTTCGAGGCGCTGGCAGGCATTGACGGTGTCACCGACGATCGTATAGTTGATCCGTCCGGGCCAGCCGATATTCCCCACCACGACTTCACCCATATGGATGCCGACCCGCACACGGATCGGCTCAAGCCCCGCCTCCCGGCGGCTGCTATTATCCGCGGTAATGACGTCGCGAATGGCCAGCACGGCCCGGCACGCCCGGTTAGCGATATCCGGCTGCTTGTCGGGCGCCCCCCAGAAGGCCATCAGTGCATCGCCAATGAATTTATCCACCGTCCCGCCCTCGGCCTCGACGCAGCGCCCAATCAGAGCGAAATGCGTGTTGAGCAGGTCCGCGACTTCCTGTGCGGACATTCGCTCCGACATGCCGGTAAAACCAGCGATGTCGGTGAACAGCACCGCCAATTGGCGCGCCTCGGAAGGGACTTCCTGCTGCTCACCCTTACGCATAAGGCGCCGTACAAGAGAACGGGGCACATAGGTTTCAAAAGAGCGCAGGCTCGCTAACATGGTGTTGAAGGCCTCCGCTTGTTCGTTCAGTTCCTTGATACGGCTTGGCACCAGGCGTCCTACCTTTCCTAGGTCGAGCCTGCCAACCAAAGAGGCGCCCTCGGCGACCCGTTTGACCGGCCGCGACACCAGGCGGCTGATCAGTACGGCACCAATAACGCTGAACACCAAAAGGACGACACTGATCACGCCGGCCGCTTTCACACGCGTCAGCTCCTTGCTGATACGTTCATGAGTAAACCAGCCGCCGATGATCCAGGGCTGCCGCCCATAAGCCGTCAACTGCCGGGAAATCACGACATAATCGATACCGGCGAGCGTCACCTTCACCCGGCGCGTGTTGTTGGCAGCGTCCTCAAAGCCGCTCAACGGCTTGCCGTTCCAGATTTCGGCGAGTACCACATCGCCCACCTGGTGCAGCGATGGCAGTACGTCGCCGGTTACGAACTCGCCGTTGGTGATCGCCAGGTTGGGGTGGGCAAGGACCTGTTCCCGTCCGTGGAGAATGAATGCCGTGGTGTCGAAGTACTCACTCAAATCGGTCGTCAGACGGGACAGTTCATCCACCGTAATTCCCGAGGCCATGAACCCGAGGTACTCCCCTTGCTTGCGAATCGGCCAGCGCAAGTTGACATAGACCTCGGGAGGCCTGGCAACTAGGTCACCCCAGGCTGGGCCTGCTGCATTCTCCATCTGCGGCGCAGTACTGTTGGCAAAGGGCTTACCACGGTCGTCCCCCTCGGTCACGGTCATTGTGCCTTCCCGGTCCTGCGCCACGGCCAAGTACGACAGGTTCTTGTCCCACGCCCTGATGGTGGCAACTTGCGGGGTTGCCGCCAGCGCACCGGTGAACAGATCGCGCAAGCGCTCCCGGTCACGGAGTTCATAGGGGCCGTCTTCGATCTTGCGGCTAATCGACTCCGCTAGTTCGAGTGCGGGTTTTAAATGATCATGAACCGCGAGTTCCAGATACTCGAGAAACAGGCCCGATAGCCCCTCCATCAGCTCGATCGTGTTGCGCCGGCTGACCGTCCACTGCACCGCGATCACGGTGATGAGCGATATCAACACCAGGGCGGCAACACTGCCGGTGACCAAACCGGTAATGGTCGGGCGGAAACCGGCCTGATCCGATGGCGGATCCGGCATATGATATCTCCAAGGCGTGGTGTAATAAGCAGCAGACAACAGCGCCCCCGCTGCGAATGTGTCGCGATTCCCCGGTGGGTAATCGCTGCCGTTCGGCAGGAATTGTAAACTGCGCGTTGCGGCAGCGCATGCGGTTGTTATGTTCCCAATACAAAGGAAGCCAAAGCGAGCCACTCCCCGCACCGCCGAGCAACAGCGTTAGTCCGTCCGTTGCCAATCCATAAGTTACTTTAAAAAAGGGGTCCATACCGTTAATTCAGTTGAAACAGTCGGCGAGAATGTTAAGAAATTCAGTCCGCCAGTCGTTCGATTATCGATCACGGGTACTGACCCTTTTTGGGGGCCCCGATACACCGAGGAAACCCCGCCCCCATACGATAGACGATGACAAGATTATCGATCTAGATTCACTATCGTTCGCAATCACACTGACAAGGATTGTATCCGAAGCCGATCGCCGCGTGAGGACGATTTCGCCAGCTATCGACCGGCGTTGACAAAGTATATGGTGGCGATCTATAAAGATAGAAAGTAATCCTGTCACGTCGAAAATCAATAGTAACAATCGCGTGATAAACCGCTCATCAAACAGGCGCGTAGCTCATTGGTAGAGTACTGCCGGCACACGGCAGGGGAGGAGGTTCGATTCCTACCCGCGCCTACCAACATAAACCCCGTCTTCGCGACGGGGTTTTTATGTGGCCACAAAACCTGCCCAACCTTATCGTGTTCGATTTTGAACCAATTGGCCGACAACCTACTCAACCAGCCCGCATAAGGCACCAAGGAGCGGAGAACGAGCTAACAGTTTGCTCGAGATAACGACGTTTACCGTCCGGAACGGTAAATAACCACCCGCATCGTGCGCAGTAAGATATACAGATCCATGGCAAGGGAATAGTTCTTTATGTAATACAGATCGAGTTCGAGTTTATGTTTGGCATCTTCCACCGACGCGCCGTACGGATACATGATTTGTGCCCAACCGGTAATGCCCGGTTTCACCAAATGCCGTAAGTCATAGTACGGTATCTCGCCCTCCAGTTCTTCGATAAAATCCGGCCGCTCGGGTCGGGGTCCGATAAAACTCATCTGGCCAAGCAATACGTTCCACAGTTGGGGTAGTTCGTCGAGGCGCATGTTGCGGAGGAACCGGCCGAGTTTAGTCACCCGCGGATCGTTGGGTTGCGCCCATTTCGCGCCGTCGCGTTCTGCGTCTTCTACCATGGTGCGAAACTTGTGTAGTCGAAACGTGTTTCCGCGACGCCCGCATCGTATCTGGTTATAGAAAATCGGCCCCGGACTCGTAAGCTTGACCAACAGACTGATAAGCAGGATCAGAGGCGCCAAAAAAACCAGACCGAGCGCGGAAATGACGATATCGATAAATCGTTTGAGTTTCCACTGAACGTTGTGATGCAGGAGACTGAAACCCTCAGACAAGGCAAACCACTGATCAGCAAGCTGCAACACCGGCACACGCAACAAAAAACGTTCATAGAAATCCGCCAAATCCAGTATTGGCACACCCTTCAACCGGATAGTCATCATTTGCGACACAAACGCGTCAGGTAGAGGTTCGTCGTTCGCCAGGACCAGGCCACTGACCCGATCGGCATACAATAGGCCGGGAGGATTTCTCACCTTCACCATACCATCATAATAATAGAGCTCGATCTTGCTGAGAT
>CAMYMN010000056.1 GCA_947259395.1 uncultured Gammaproteobacteria bacterium
GTATTCAAGAACAACCTTCTCTTTCTCGTCGAAAAGATCGCTTTCTTTCCACTGCGCAAGTTTCTCAACTTTGTCCATAGAGCCAGAGCGTTTGGCCAGAGTGGCAGAATTGATGTCAACGCAGAAACCACACCAATTGATTTGCGACACTCTTACTGTAACCAATGAGCGCAAAACGGGACTCAACGGAGAGCTGTTTCTGTCTAACACTCCATAAAGCATAGCCACTGTTGCAAACAGCTTGGGAACTCTTGCCCAAAGTAAGCCGGGCTGAAGGATTGCTCCGTATCTTCTTTTCTGATTCCAAAAAAAAGGCCGTAGAATCCAGGGGTACTTTCTTAATTGCTTTACTGAAACTCTCATATTTTTCCTTCAAGAGCCTAACCACTTGGTATATGGACTCCAGTCGGATAAGACTGCGACTGGGGTAGTATAGTTACGGATGTACCGGAAATATTTTTTTCTTCAACCACTTCGCACGCTAAAAAATTATGACAATACGACTCGGGTCGTGTTTGCCTACCTACCTCTTACCCACCGCCCAAGAAATATGTCACGTTCCTCGTAGGGCGTTTAATAATAATACGCCTGTGCGTGAGGTCGACAAATAAAATAACTGCAATACACTACGCAGCGGACGTTGAAGCAGATAGCCATGAATAACGGATTATGGCTGACTGCGACTTGCCGAAAAAAATAAAAACAGCGGTAGTATAGAGTCACAATATAGGGAACTGACGCTTCTGCCCGACTCGGCTATTTGCAACTTCTCAGCAGTGAGTCATCGATTCTTCCAGAGCCTGTCAGTCAGTCGACATGACGGTCGCGGAAGTGACACATTAATAACTCAGAGGATCCCAGCGAGAAACGAGATTAAGGCGCAGAAAATGACCGTGAGCAAGGTCACTACGGTTGTCAATTCTTCTATGTTGACCTATTGGATTGTTTGCGTCGCGATTCTGACGACTACATTTGCTTCACTTCTGCGGATTCGATTGTGCCGAGTTCGAGCTGCGGGCATCTTTTGGACATTTCAACAGCAGCATCCGTGCTGTCGGCGTTCTCGATGGAAAACTCGAACAAAGGATTCGACCCGCCGTCGTCTGATACACCACCGGAGCTCATGGTCTTGGCAAAGAATTCCGAGGACAGTATCCCCAATCGGCGTCTCTCTATATGGGTATACCGTCCCCTTAATCCAGGTGGAGCTAAAGTACTCGCCGTGCCTTCCAGTAATGCTTGTGCCAGTAATAGTCCTGCAACGAGGATCTTGTTACACCCTTTGATTCCGAGGCATGCATAAAAGTCCCGCCGCCCACATACACCCCGACGTGCCTGCCAAACCAACCGGTTTTAAAGAACACCAGATCACCAGGCACTAACTTACGCTTGGACACACGTTTACCGAGCTTGGACTGTTCCCGGGTGGTGCGCGGTAGCTGCATACCGAATACATCACGAAAGGTCAGTTGCACGAATGCCGAGCAGTCCACTCCTTGGCGTGATGCGCCGCCGTAGCGGTGGCGCACACCCCGCCAGGATGAAAAATGGCCGTTGAGTGCGCGGCTAACTACTTGCGGGTGATTGGCAGCGGAACGAGGGCCATGAGCAGACGACGGAACGCGGGGTGTCGCGCCGGTGCCGACGCGATAGTCGGTGACCGGGGCGGTGGTAGTCGCCTGGCAGCCGGTAACGAGCCCCAGGATTATCGCAATCCATAATCGGTTCATCCCAACCTCCCGTGTTGACGGGATAGGCGGAGTGTAGGCGATTTCAACGCTGCAAGCTATTGATTCAATATGTTGAACATCACTTTTACCGTCACTCGGATCTCGTTCTCTCCCAATGCGATCGGCACCTGGGAGGCCACCTCCGCCGTCTTCATCCGATGCGCAAGCCGGGGTACGGGTACGCTTACCGCTCCCTCGGTAATAAGTTGGATCTTTCCGAGTTTCACGTTGGCCTCTTCAGCATACAATTCGGCGCGCGCACGAGCATTACGATAAGCGTTACGCCGTGCCTGATCCTTGAGCGCAGACGCATCCTTGAACGCAAACTGGACGCCGGAAATCTGATTACTACCTGCCTGAACCAACGCATCCAAAACTTTTGGGAGGGCACTTAAATCTTTAATTTTCACCGCGACGCCATTGGTTACGCGATAACCCATTATTGCCGGAGGTTGTTCACGATTCTTGTAGTTGAACTGCGGTTGGACATTGAATCCAGATGTCTGAATATCCTTTTGGTCGATACCATGTTGTGTCAACACACCCATCACTCGCGTCATGGCTGAGTTGTTTCGGGATAACGCCTCAGAGGCCGTGTCGCCGCGGGTCATTACCCCAGTATTCACGACCGCCATATCGGGTGCAGCGCTTACGCTGCCTTCACCATTCACGGTAATCGCTGCCGTGGTTTCATCGGCCCGTGTCAAGCCCCCAGCACCGGCGATCAGTAGCCCCAGCGTCAATAACGATATAATTTTCATCGATTTCTCTTAGAACGGTTGTTGGTGGTATAAATCATGGAAATGTCATTATCCATCATTATGCTGAACTATGGCTGAATAATGCATCGAATCTGGAACTTAGAATTCCCCACCGTGATCTAACGGTGATTCACACTACGATAAAATTAAGAGGTTTATATGCAGCGGTTTTTGATCCTGGTCGTAGCGGCGCTATTAGCGGCCTGTCAAGGTTACTATCAAAAACACGTCCACGGTAATGAAAACTCGCCGTATTTTTACGTGCCCGTGGATTCGATACTGGTGCTCAGCAGGCCCGTCACTATCCCCGCGAAGACCGAACATGTTTTTTTTCAAAACAATAAATTAACGCCCATTCGCGACGTCAATCGTTATCTTCCGTATTGTGAGATACAAGTCTCTGCCGCGCGAAGCTCGGCACAGACCATTGAGCCTGATGAGTTCGTGATCTTCAAGGTCTATCAATTGAATAAGTTTCTACTTGCAAAAGGTGGCTTTATTAACGCCGGCATGAGGGACGATTCGGGTGGTGAGGATTTTGAAGTTGTGGCGACGGTTATGGAACTGTACTCGGAACGGCAACCGGAAGTGCGCCGCTTGCTGTGCGCGTCGTGGGGTTTGCCGCAAAGTATGTCATTCGTGACCGTGCGCATGATTCGCGAACAGTTGGACGGATACTTTGATCTTCGCCTCCAGATGGGTGATAGCCCGGTGAGCGAGGTGCGCATACCGGCGGATCGCACGCGGCGTAACGTCTTGGGGTACTAAGCTATAGGTTCGGGGTGCCGAGGATGATCGCTTTCCAGCGCGAAAGTTTTGTGCCTTTGTTTGTTGTGACTTCGCAACGAGTTTTCTTACGTGGTCAAGTCTGAGATTCAACCCAAAGGTGAGCCGCTCCGCAAAGCGGTGCGTTGGCTGTCTGAACAGCGCCGCTACACCGCAGAGGCCATCAGCGAGGCCGCCCGCCGCTTCGACTTGTCACCCGTCGACGAAGCGTTCTTACTCCAGCACTTCCTCCACGCCGACAACACTGCCGCCGAAGACTGAATCCCGACCCGGCCCAGATCGGTACCGCACGGCGCGCCCGCGGATCTGTCAAATATTCAATTATATTAAATAGTATAAGCTTGATATTTTAACAATATCAACTATTATACCGATATACATACACAATATTGGTAAATGTGGTTCAAATTATGTCCTTTATCCACAACCAATGTGGCTATTGCGGTGCCAGCATGCGCATCACCAGGTTGACGTGTGACGATTGCAGATTTGCCCACGCCGGTGATTTCTACACGCCGCGGTTGTATCGGCTCGCTCCTGAAGAGCAGCGGTTCATCGAGCTTTTCGTGCTCGCCAGCGGCAGTCTCAAGCAGACGGCGGAACTGCTGGAGGTGTCGTATCCCACGGTCCGCGGCCGGCTCGACAAGCTCATCGCGCATCTCGAGGACGAAAAGCGTGCCGACGAAAGCCGTAAACAGAAGATCTTGGACGACATCGACGCCGGTCGGATTTCGGCAAAGCACGGGACGCGCATGATCGACGCGATTTAGAGGCGAGCTATGACCACACCATCTTCCGACAACGCGCGCATCGACCAGATGTTGAAAGACGGCAAGATCACGGAGCAAGAGGCGCATCGCCTGCGCGATTCGCTCCGCGCACAGCAAGCGCGTGATGAATTCTTCACCAAGCCTATTGCCGAGCGCACGAATTCATCGCGGCGGCGATTGGTGTTGTTATTCATATTCTGCGGCGCATTCTTCGTTACTGGATTGGTGGGCGGCCGCCTATGGCTCCAGCAGCCTCACACCGCCGCGGCCACACCACAAGCTGCCCCGGGGCCAGCGAGCGCCTCTGGAAACCGTGCAATCGATTTACAGGCATTGGATCAAGAAAGGAGCAAGACCATGGGAAACGCTAGAACATTTTCTACTTCGATCTTTGTTATAGTCATCGCAGGCGTAGTCGGAATTGCAATCCTGCTGGTCTATAACGGGTTGGTCGACGCGCGAGAAAAGGTCAACGCTGGTTGGGCGCAAGTGGAAAATCAGTATCAGCGCCGCCTCGACCTGGTGCCGGTGTTGATCGACGGCGTCAAGACCTACATGGAGCATGAACGCGAGACCCTCACGGCGCTCACCGAGGCGCGCGCCAATGCGCTGGGTGCGACCGGCGCCTTTGCCGGGCAGCCGCCGCAGACCAGTGAGCAGCTGCGTGCACTCGAGGCCTCGCAAGGGGAGGTCAAATCGGCCTTGGCGCGCCTGTTCGCGGTGGTGGAAAACTACCCGGATCTGAAGGCCAGTCAGAACTTCTTGACCCTGCAGGATCAGATTGAGGGCACTGAAAACCGGATCGCCGTGGAGCGGCGCAATTACAACGAATTCTCGCGTCGTTACAATGCCAAGACCCTCAAGTTTCCGTCCAACGTGGTCGCCGATGTTTTGGGTTTCGAAGCCAAACCATATTTTCAAGCCGAATCTGCCGCGGTGGAGGGCTTGAGCGATCCCTTCGGCCGAAAAAATAAATAGATTTGATGCGCGGCTTACGCTGGATCATCGTTGTCTTGGTGGTCGCCGGGGGTGTGTTGGCGCTCATACGTTATATTCCCGGCGACCGTGACGAACCTAGCGACTTAGCATCCTTCACACTCGAGAAAAGACCGCAGGACAATCGCTTTCTGTTCGATTACGCGACGATCCTCGAACACTACGAAGAGGGCGGCCATCGCTATCTGCGCCGCATCGCCGAACGGTTCCACATCGAAGCCTTGATCGTTACCTTGCCTAACCTGGGCGCAGCGCGAACGATTCAAGAACTTGCGGTCGACATAGTGAACCAGTGGGAAATCGGCCGCGACTTTGAAGGACGCGGCTTGTTGTTGGTGCTGGTCGACAAACAAAAGCAAGTAAAACTGGAAGTGGGCTATGAACTGGAGGACGTGTTCACCGATGCGTTTACGGGTTACGTCGAAGACCTGCAGCTCAAATCCTATTTCCTGGCGCAAGACATCGGCACCGGCGTGATCGCAGTATTGGAGGAACTCGAACGACGCGCGCAGCTCAAGCATCAAGGAGACTACACACCGGGTATGATCACGAAGCTTGACGAGAACCTCCTGGCCGGTGGCGCCGGCGCCAAAAGGCAACTCACCCAATATCAAGGTGATGATTCATCGGAGCGCACAGCCCCGCGGACACCGGGTGCTGGCGCATCAACCCCGGACGAGGCCTGGCGGATCATGCTCAGCAAGTGGGCGGGTGAGGGATCGCACGTTAAGACCGACATCTACACCGAGATGACGAAGCTGGCCATGGGCGACCAGAACCGCCCCGACCAGCGCACCAAGGCGGCCCTTGGCCACTGGCAGGGTGCTTCGTACCAGGTGCTACAAGACGGTGATCATGCGGTGATTTATTTCGGTAACAAAAAGGGGTGGAATAACGCGCCTTTTTTGTTTTGCAAGACACCGGATGGTTGGAAGTTCGATATCGTACATCAACGCCGGCTGGTGGTGATGGGTCCCAATCCCACCTGGATGGTGGAGCAGGGTCATTATCCCTACGTGCATCTTTTGTCCAGGGTTTCCCAATCAACCGGCAAGGATCTACCCTTGTCCGGAGAGGATCTTTATTCCTGTGCGCGTGACGAGGAATATGCACGGCAGATCCGTATCTTGGAAAGCGACGTCAAACGGCGTCCAAACGACTTCGAAGCCGTCATGGCGCTGGCGCGCCTCAATGTCATCATCGGCCGGCGGCCCAATCATGTTCAACACTTGCTCAAACGCGCGAAGCAGCTCAACCCCGATCACCCGGAGCCCTACAGGTACTCTGCGATCTACAACGTCAACACGTTTTTGCAGTACAAGACCGCGCTCAAGGACATCGAGGCGTATATCGGCATGCGTCCCGATGATGCCTTCGGCTATAACATGATGGGTTTCCTCTACTATCGCTTGGGAGATTATCAACGATCCATCGACGTATTGAACCAGGCCGTAAACATGAATCCGGATAACGTCTATGCCTATGCGTTGATGGCGCGTGATTATGCCTTGTTGTACAACAACGCCAACAAACTCGATCCCCGTCGAGCGGGATACCGGACCGCCGCGCTGGCGATGTTGCGGAACGCAGAGGCGGCACCAACGCCTGATGC
The DNA here is from genome assembly GCA_947259395.1 of uncultured Gammaproteobacteria bacterium. Taxonomy (GTDB): domain Bacteria; phylum Pseudomonadota; class Gammaproteobacteria; order Arenicellales; family JAANXG01; genus CALZGZ01. The sequence goes on from CAMYMN010000056.1 coordinate 6,656, forward strand.
CAGGCGGATCGTGTGGTTGACGTCATGGCTCAAACGACGGCAATTCTTGTAATCGCAGCATCTGCAAACTTTTGCAACACTAAGATCTGGCTAGCTATGATCTACAGCGGATTAAAATCGCGATTTTGAAGTCGCGCTATAGGGAATCTTTGGATTCGTTTTCGTTTATTAATAAACGTTAGTATTCTGCGCCCGGCTACCTACTTTAAAATACTGCGCGATGGTTGCAGAACTTTGCTTGCATACACGCATTAGTCCAATGTTGGTGCAGAGCCTTTATCATATTGCCCGATGACAAAACGCGTCGCAGCAGGCGAGCACGCCTTCGCGCGGCTTTCACATGATTGCTAATACGGTTATGCGTGGCATGTATTTAGGCGCTAAAGAGATGAGGCAGTCGTAGTGAGAAACATCATGAGAACGTCGGCGTGCTGGTGGGTCTGCGCCCTGCTGCTGGGGTGGGCGATGACCGCGCATGCCGTTGTTCGGCACGATTTGACGGTCGCAGTAGATCCCGCATCGCATCACATCAGCGTCTCAGATCGGATTACCTTACCGGAAGGCGGGGCGGGGGCATTGTCGTTCTTATTGCACGCCGGTTTGGAGCCGGCGGCGAGCGACGGCGCCACGCTGATATCGACAACACCGGAGGATTACCGCGGCGTGCCTGTGGAACGCATTACCCTCGAGTTGGACCCGGGTCGCCGTGAATTCGTTCTCGAATACGGCGGCGCGATATATCACCCAATACAACAATTGAGCGAGGAATATGCGCGTAGCTTCAGCGTATCGCCAGGGTTGATATCTAAAAATGGTGTATATCTATCCGGCGTCAGTCATTGGGTACCACAGTTTAATGACAAGTCGGTGACTTTTTCACTGGAAGTGGCGCTGCCAGAGGGATGGCGCTCGGTCACTCAGGGCGGGCGGTTGAAGCGGCGCCAAGAAAATGATCAAGTCATCGATACCTGGGCGCTCGATACCCCCCAAGAAGAGATCTATCTCATAGCCGGCGAATTCGAGGAATACAACGATGCAGCGGGTGCCGTGGACGTGATGGTGTTCCTGCGTAAAGCGGATCCCACTCTCGCTACTAAATACTTGGATGCTACAAAGCAATACATCGAACTGTATCGACATCTCATCGGCCCTTATCCGTATCGCAAATTTGCGCTCGTAGAGAATTTTTGGGAGACGGGATACGGCATGCCGTCGTTTACGCTACTGGGTCCGCGCGTGATCCGATTTCCATTCATTCTGCACTCGTCTTACCCCCATGAGATATTGCACAATTGGTGGGGCAACGGCGTTTACGTTGACTATCAAAGGGGAAATTGGGCGGAGGGGTTGACCAGTTACCTTGCCGATCACCTAATCAAGGAGCAACGTGGACAGGGCGTGGCTTACCGGCGGCAGGTGCTGCAGAAGTACACTGATTACGTGCGCGACCAAAAAGATTTTCCGTTGACGGAGTTCCGCGCGCGACACAGCTCGGTTACTGAAGCGGTGGGATATGGCAAGACCCTGATGTTGTTCCATATGCTGCGCCAGGAGGTGGGTGATGCGATGTTTACCGCTGCCCTGCGTCAGCTGTATCGCAGACATCGCTTCAAGATTGCCTCATTCGATGATGTGGCTGCGGTATTTGAAGACACGAGCAAAAAACCGCTTGACCGGTTTTTCCATCAGTGGGTAACCCGTGCCGGGGCACCGAGTTTGCGAATAGTTGATGTGCAGGTAACCCCCCGCAGTGACGGCACAGAGGGTTTTGTGTTGTCGGCCGTGATCGAGCAAACTCATGACGGTGACGGTTATGAACTCACGGTACCGGTCGCGGTACACCTGGCGGGTGAAGATGCCGCGTATCAAAGTCAAATATCGGTGATGAGTAAACGGCAGCGTTTTGAGTTTCCATTGCCCGCGCGACCCGTGCGGCTCGAGGTGGATCCGGAATTCGACGTGTTCCGGCGTCTCGACCGCAACGAGATCCCACCGGCCTTGACCCAGTCGTTTGGCGCCAGCCGCGCTCTCATCGTGTTACCGTCTGCGGCTTCTGGTGCTGTCCGCGACGCTTACCGAACCCTGGCGCGTGCGTGGGCGGAGCAACGCCGGTCGCAGATCGACGTGAAGTACGACAACGAGGTTAGCGTGTTGCCTGATGACCGTGCAGTGTGGATTCTTGGTTGGGATAACCGCTTCCGTTCCGTGTTGCAAGCCGCGCTTTCCGATTATACCTATGATGACAAGGGTGACATGATCGGCATCGCCGGCGAGAGCTTGCAACGCGCAAACCACTCGATGGTTGTGGTCACCCGGCACCCGGATAATCCCGCCGAGGCGTTGGCTTGGGTCGCCACTGACAATGCGGCGGCAATACCGGGACTAGGACGCAAACTGCCGCACTACGGCAAATACAGTTATCTCGCGTTTACCGGAGACGAGCCGGCAAATGTCGTTAAGGGCCAGTGGCCGGTGATCGGTTCGCCGATGTCGGTTGCCATTGTCCAGCCCGGCGCTGAACAGCCATCGACACGCCCATCTAGCTTGGCTCCACGCGCGGCGCTGGCTGAGTTGCCGCCGGTGTTTTCGTCGCAGCGCATGCGGCGGGACATCGAGCAATTGGCGGCGCCGGAGATGGCCGGACGTGGATTGGGATCAGCGCAATTGGACCGCGCGGCAGATTATATCGCCGCGCAGTTCCAGATCGCGGGTCTTCAACCCGGGGGCGATTCCGGCAGCTATTTCCAGACTTGGACCGCACCGGTAGCAGGACTGGGCACGGCCGTGGCGCTGAAAAACGTGATCGGCGTGCTCCCGGGTACTGGGCCGCAGCATCCCGGCGAGAGTGTCGTGCTCGGCGCGCACTACGATCATCTTGGCAGCGGGTGGCCGGACGTGCGCAAAGGAAACGAGGGCAAGTTGCATCCGGGGGCGGACGATAATGCCAGCGGTATCGCGGTGATGCTGGAATTGGCCCGTGTGCTGGGTGCTAGTTGGCAACCGGAGCGCAGCGTGGTGTTCATTGCGTTCACCGGCGAGGAGGTCGGCAAGCTGGGATCGCGGTATTACGTACAAAACGCCGGGATCCATCCCATCGCCAAGGTCATTGGCATGTTGAATCTGGATACCGTCGGCCGCTTGGGCAGCAATCCCGTGTTCGTGTTGGGGGCAGGTTCGGCGCGCGAGTGGGTGCACATCTTCCGCGGCGCCGGCTACGTCACCGGCGTGCCGGTTAAATCGGTGGCCGATGACTACGGATCGAGCGACCAGACCAGTTTTCTCGATCACGGGGTCCCGGCGGTGCAATTCTTTTCCGGCGCCAATGCGGACTTCCACCGGCCGAGCGATACCGCAGACAAGATCGATGCGGCGGGACTGGTGAAAGTCGCGGCGGTGGTGAAAGAGGCGGTTGAATACCTGGCCTCGCGGCCCGACGCGCTGCACGCCAACCTGGGTGGTCGCCCCGAGGTCGAAACCAAGGGCCGAGCCGGCCGCCGTGTGCTGTTGGGAACGGTGCCAGATTTCGCCTTCGCCGGTCCCGGGGTGCGATTGACCGGTGTAACCATAGACACGCCGGCGGAGAAGGTGGGGCTGAAATCTGGGGATATCATCGTGGGCATTGACGAGACCATGATCCATGACCTGAGCGGCTACTCCGACAGTCTGAAAAAACTGAACGTCGGTGACCGCGTGGTTATTCGTTTTGTGCGTGACGGCATTGAGCGGACCGTTGCCGTGACTATGGCGGCCCGATGAGTGCACGCGATTGGAACTCAGAATTTGTGTTTCTTGGGATGGTGCTGGCAGATCGAATATTGCGAAACCGCATGGCATTTTACATAAACCGGAATTAAGGTAACTATGATTCGTCAATTTATTTTGCTCATTTCAGCGCTGCTTCTCATACCTGGTGCCCAGGCAGCTGCTGAGAGTAACGGTGGGGCACGCCCGACAGGTGTCGAGTTCGGCGAGGCGCATCTCAAGAACATCAGGCAGTTGACCTTTGGTGGTCAAAATGCCGAGGCGTACTTTTCCTATGACGGGCGCGAACTGATTTTTCAATCCACTCGGGACGAACTCGAGTGCGATGCGATATTCCGCATGAACATAGACGGTGCTAACCAACGCTTGGTGTCTTCAGGTAAAGGTGTAACTACCTGTTCATTCATCGCTCCAGACAACCGCTCTATCATCTATGCGTCCACGCATCTGGCCGGAGAAAAGTGTCCGCCGAAACCCGACTACTCGCGCGGCTACGTCTGGCCGCTGCACGAGAGCTACGACATCTTCAAAGCGAATCCGGATGGCGGTGATCTCGAACGCTTGACCCACACTCCAGGCTACGATGCCGAGGCGGTGTTTTCTCCCAACGGGGATAAGATCCTGTTTACCTCGGTACGCTCCGGTGACCTTGAACTGTACCTCATGAATCCGGACGGTTCCGGTCTCCAACAGTTGACCCATGAGCCCGGTTACGACGGGGGAGCGTTCTTCTCCTTGGACGGGGGGTGGATTGTATGGCGGGCGTCGCGTCCCAAGGGCAAGGTACTGCAAGACTACCAAGCATTACTGGCTCAGGGGCTGATCCGGCCCGGTAACCTGGAGATATTCATCATGAACCTAGCCGAGCGCCAGCCTATCCAGCTGACACACAACGGCGCGGCCAACTTCGCGCCATATTGGCATCCGGGCGGCAAACATGTGATTTTTGCGTCCAACATGGAAAACCCCAAAGGCCGCAACTTCGATCTATTCTTACTCGAGGTCGACACCCGAAAGGTAGAGCGTGTGACCAACTATCCCGGGTTCGACAGTTTCCCGATGTTTTCCCACGACGGAAAAAAATTGGTGTTCGCCTCGAATCGCAACGGAAAGGTGCGTGGCGAAACCAACATCTTTATTGCCGACTGGGTCTGGTAGCCCGGGTGGCGATCTCGCCGTGGTACAGCCGATGGCAGCGTTGAAATTCAGCCCTGCCGAGGGGCGCGCAATATTTCGACCTTTATGCAAATTTCGGGATAAACCCGCATGACAATCTTGTTGTCACATCGGTTTGGCGCATGATATGCAGACGCTTTCTATTTGCATAAACCCTGCTATTAATATTTAGTGCGCACAAGCTTCACATGAGCGGCGTTGACGGCACGGGCAAGATTGATAATATCAACGACTGTTTGGGCAAATCCGGTGGTGGTAATCGGACCCAGGGTAAAACACTACTGATACGCAAATTAATCAAGGACTGTCATGACTAAGTTCGACATAGCGGATTCTCCCCGAGAGCGATCAATAAGCGAAACGACGATTGGGCGGATAAGTTTTTCGGTAGATTCTCGGCGCGTGCTGATTATCGTATTCGTCGCGTGCGTCTCAGCGGAGATACTTTTTTTCATTCTCGATCTGGTTATTAATCATCAGCGTGGTTCTGAGATCAGGGCCATACGCCGGATATTCAATACCGCACGCGAGGGAAGTCTGCCATCGTGGTTCGGCGTCATACAGACTTTTGTGATCGGCGTGATCGCAATTATTAACTTCATCCTGGTGAGCAAGATCGGTGCGTCCACCGGGCGCCGAGTAGGCTGGCTGTTGTTGGCGTTCGCCTTTATTTACATGTCGGCGGATGACGACGCCAAGATACATGAACGCCTCGGCACCGCGTCCGAGTCGTTCGAATTCATGACCGGTGCGCTGAGCGCCTATCCCAGCTATGCGTGGCAGGTTGTCGTAGGTCCGCTGTTTGCGGCTCTTGGCTTGTTCATATTGTATTTTTTGTGGCATGAACTGGCAAAACCAATAGAGCGTTATGCCGTGGTGGCGGCGCTATGCAGTCTCGCTTTTGCGGTGTTTTTAGACTACCTGGAGGGACTGGATGACGGGTACGTACTGCTGCTCGATAACACTGACTGGTCGAAACGGGCGGTTGAGCATTTTTCGAAGTCTATTGAAGAGGTTATGGAGATGTTCGGGATGACCATTCTGCTCATCGTTTTTCTCAGTCATTCGATGCGGCTTGGTTCTTCGGTTTCCGTCGACTTTTATTAACCCTCAATTCAACACCATTAATATCAGGCGCATCGATCACAAATCAGTGCTTCTTGACGTCACGTCCAATCTCGCGACGCTCCAGATATAGGATGTAACCGCCCCACACGAAAGACATCCACATCAGCAGTTGGCCAATGAAATCGAATCCCGCGGCGATGCGATGATCGTATCGCAACAAGCTGAGATCGGATAAGATGTTGTGCCAATCATGCACGCCCGGCATGTCCCGGCCGATGACGCCGCCAAGCAGCATCAGCTGCCCCGCGCGCGCGTCGTTTATATAGGGTGCGACGTTCACCATGCTTTGCGCCAACCACCAAAGACCCAGGAAGGCGCCGAAGTTGTCCTGGTTCTGCCAGATAAACGCGCTGATCACAATCAGCGGCATCAGCAATTGGCCCAGGGTTCCACTGAGGATCGTTATAAATTCCCCGAACGGCCGAAAGAATCAGTGCCCGGCTTCGTGAAACACCAGATTGACGTTGCGGATGAACGAGGCACTAATGTCATTGGTCGCGAAAGACATCTGGATGAACTGCCAACCCCAGACAACGAAAACAACTTATAGCAGCACGCGGCTATGAAAAACCATGGGATCGATACGCGGCGGCACATAAAGCGCTGTTGCTTTCAGCCGCTGGAAGAATGAGCCGGTGGATTCATCTTTGCCTGGCGCCGGGATTTCGATTTGAAACCGGGTTCTCAATTACTTGGAGAAGATCAGCCCGCAGCCAGGACACACATCGTATGAACGCCGATCTGTCGGCCGGCGGTGGTAATCACCTTTCGGGCAGGTATTGTAAATCTCCTTAAGCGTAATCGCTTAGTCTGGATTCGACGCATGGCATCCGAGCGGGTCTGGCTAGCTTCACGTGTTCTTGTTCGACGGTAATCGACCCTCAGCAGGCATAGAGATGTTTCGGGGTCTTAGTCCGGACAGTGCCCGCTGCGGCCGTTTCTATTGAAGATCAGAACGAGTTGCTGCGCTGCAACACCAATGCTCCAGAACGACCCCAAGGAGCCATTTGAGCCTCAGCAACCCGAGCGTCCGGTATATCCGCAAGCGGACATTTCAGACAGTTACGCTTTGATGGAAAGCGCAACGATTTGCGAGTGCCCGACCGGGTCAGTCGTAAGTACTTTGTTATTTTTTTAGACTGTCGTTTATTTCCTTGAGTAATCGATTCATTTCTTGAAACTCATCTGAGTAGTTTGTTTTTTCCGCGTATTCTTGAATATGTCCCTCTATCTTCTGAAAATATTCCCCTACAAAGGGAAGGCTAACAAGTTGCGTAAGGATCCATATAAATAGACCTAGCACTACCGACATACCAATAGTAATGCCAAATCCTTTTGTTATCCCGGCTAGAAAATTGGTCCACATGATTTTTCTGCTCGATTGCAGGTACTGTAAATAATCAACAACACCAGCTGCTTCAAAAGCTTTAATCAATTCTTTATCTGGAGAATTTTGAGTTGATGATGACATTTTGTGTGCTATAGGATATCTATCGTGTGAATCGGAAATATACACAACAAGATTTTTCAATCGAGATTTGACACTTATCCTCGTGTGCATGGCGAATTCGCAATATTGCCTGGGGAACAGTTGCTTGCGCAATAATGTCACAAGCTGTGATCCACCTTAACCTGCCGTCGGATGAAAGATTTACTCTTACTGTTTGCGAATCTTCTTAGATAGCAGTGAGTTTTTACTGGAGAACAATGTTGTGACTATCCACTAGAGTATTCGCTCGATTTACCTACATTCGGTTTTACCCCGCAAACCAACACCATCATAGCGGTGTCCGTCCGACCAGTAAGCGCGATCGCGGTCGTTCCGGGCGCTAGGTTGAACTTAGCCGGGGCTCTGATCGTCGGCTGCCAGCTTTTCGAATGCACGCTCAATCACGGCCCACCCCAACTGGGAAAGCACTTGTAGCGCGCGCACACTGGCGGCCCCTTCGAGCCAAACCTCGGAAGCATCGCCGCCGGCGTACGGCTTCAGACTGCCGTACATCGCCATGGCGATGTCACGAGCAGAGCGTGACCAATTGAGATAGTCCAGCGGCAAGGCAACGATGAGTCGTCCGTCCTTGTCTCTCGCCGTCATCGGACCGTGTTCGTCCTCGATCAGTTTTTCGATGGACGCACGACGCTCGTGATATAGCGCCAGCAATTCCGCACTGCGGACATAGAAGCGCACCTCCTCTCGGGATTGCACCTGCGCGGCTTTGCGCAAAAGCTGGTCCGTATTGGCCGTTCCCAGCAGGCGCTTCATGGCCTGGACGAGGCGCGTCTGGTCACTAAGCGTATAGTTTTTATTGTTAAAGAATAGCTCCGATATTTCGGCATCTATACCCATGCGCCGGATTGTTTCCTCGTTATGCAGGATCAGATCGATAGCGTTCGTGTTCCAAACTAATTCCTGAGTATTCTTGAGCAGTCCGATCGGAGCAGGCACGTCCGGCATAATCAAGTTGATCGCAAACGAGCCCGCTGTCGCGGTCCACGCCATGCCGGCCATCTCGTTGCGCAGGACCGCGTTGCGCGAGTAGGGATCGATCCCGAGCCGCTGCGCCAACCGGCGGAACTCCCGATTGTAACCGAGCGAACCTTTCAGATATTTCTGTCCCTCGCCGATGCCTAGATCCGCGGCCTTGCGCACTTTCTCTTTGGTCAATCCTTCGTTAGTTGCTTGCGCATCCGTGGGCTGTCCATCCCCACTGCCGCCGTCATCACCCCGATACCACTCACTCACTTTATCGTAGGCATCCTCCGCCTGTCGCTTCGACCGCCTGAACAACCGCTCCAGCCCCGACGGGATGCCCTTGGCGGTCTCCCACGGCCTATCTATCACTTCCTTGGCGGCGACGTAGCTGCGTACTGCGGCGTCTGTCGCGGAGTCGGTGATGACTTCGGATTTGCTCAGGCGGCGCAATTCTGCGATGGCTGAGACCTCCCGGATTCGCTGTCGCCCTTCGTCGTCTCCTGCTGCCAGGAATTCGCCGTAGAGTGATTCGATAACGTAGTAGTGGACGAATCCGCGCGCGACCACCTCGTTTCGCACGGTGTGGTATGGACCGGTCAGCAGCGTTTCAGGCAGGATGTCGGCGGCGGACAGCAGGCTGACTTCCGGTTCTAATTCCTTGTCGGAGAAGGCCTCTGCCGCAGCTTGCTCTTTGTCTTCCGTGGCCAACCCATTTGCCGGAGGTGCGGGCGTGCCCGGACTTTGGCAGCCGACTACCGACAACAACAGCATCAGCGCGGCGGTCCTGCCGAAGCCAGCACGGGAACCGCTCGGTATAAGCCTGCACGGGGTTCGATCAGTAATGTATTCGTGGGGATCAGACACTTGGCGACATCTCCTATGCTCAGCCTGGATCAAGAATAGCAGGAACGTAACTCCATTTGCGAGGCTAACGTGTACTTTTGAAGCTCGCTCTCAACAAGCAATCAATCCGACAGAACACGTCGGATTCACCCTTCGATTCCCCCGCGCAGTCCCATGCCATAACCTGGGCCCAGCGTCTCGAACGCGTATTCAAGATCGATATCGAAACCTGTCAGCAAAGCGGCGGTGCGGCATTAGTCTATCGTGAAAGCAGACACTCAGTGCGGG
>CAMYMN010000057.1 GCA_947259395.1 uncultured Gammaproteobacteria bacterium
TCTCCATCGCCTCGGCGGCGGTCGGACTGGCCCGGAAAATTTTCGGAGAGCTGGACGGGCAGTCTGCTCTCCTTCTGGGCGCCGGCCAGATGAGCGAACTGGTGGCGACCCATCTGCGAACCCACGGCGTCGAACGGATCATCGTCTCCAGCCGGACCTACACCCGGGCCGCCGACCTGGCCGAGAAGTTCGAGGGCACCGCCTGCAACTGGGACGGGGCGACGTCCTGGCTGGAGTCGGTGGATATCGTCGTCAGCGGAACCGCAGCCCCTGGTGTCATCCTGGAGCAGGAAACGGTGCGCAAGGCGATCCGCGACAACGTTGCCGATATCGTGGCCGAACAGCCCATCATTGGCCGCGCGGGCGACACCATCATCAAAATCCCGGTGCGCGGCATCAAGGAATACCGCTTCATTTACGGCAATGCCAAACGCGCAGGGCAAGGGGATGGCGATACCGAGCAAGGCCAAGTGGTGCAAAAAGGAAAACAGAAAGCCGACGGCAAAGGCGGTGAAGGTGGCGACCAAGAAGGCGTTGATTACTACGAAACCGAAATAATGCTTGACGAGCTGATTGAGATCATGTTCGAGGACCTGGAGTTGCCCGACATGGAACGCCGCAAGATGCGTGAAACGCTATCGGAACGGACACTCAAGCGCGTGGGTGTGCAGCGCACCGGTAACCCGGCCTCGCTCGACAAGAAAAAAACCCTTAAAACCCTGATCAAACGCCGCGTGGCAGGCGGCACCATTAATGCGGACGAGCCATCCAGCATGCGGCGCAATGACTTGCGATACCGTCGTCGCAAACCAAAAATCCGCCATGAGAGCAACGCCGCCATCCTGTGCATCATGGACACGTCCGGCTCAATGGATACCACTAAAAAATATCTCGCCCGCAGTTTTTTCTTCTTGTTGTACCAGTTTGTGCGCGCACGTTACCGCTCGGTTGAAGTGGCTTTCATCGCCCACCACACACAAGCCAAGGAAGTAACCGAGTATGAATTTTTCCACAAGGGCGAAAGCGGCGGTACCAAAATCAGCGCCGGGTACAAAAAAGCGCAGGAGATTATCGCCGCGCGTTACCACCCTGAGATCTGGAATCTTTATGCCTTCCACGGTTCGGACGGCGATAATTTCCATGATGACAATGACGAGATGCTGAAATGCGCACAGGAGTTAGCGGATGTGTGCAACCTATTCGGCTACGGAGAGATCAAAACCTGGCGCAGCGGGCTGATCGACTTGCTCGAGAAAAACCTCAAGGCGGAAAATTTCAAGGCGGTAAAAATTGATAGTAAAGAGGACGTGTGGCCCGCCTTCCAGTCTTTGCTGAGCAAAGAACGTGTCCATCGCGACATACGCGAGCAAGGAGACGTCGATGCCAGCTAGCATGAATGAGTTAGCCAAAAGCGGCGATCCGTGGACCATGGCTGATCTGGCCGCATGGGACGAAAAGATCCGCGTGCTGCTGGATGATTTTGGGTTGGACTGTTTTGAGCAGGAGTTTGAGGTTTGTGACCACGAACAGATGATCGGCTATATGGCCTATCACGGCATGCCTGCTCATTATCCGCATTGGTCGTTTGGCAAAAGCTTCGAGCGTCAGAAAACGCTGTACAACCTGCAACTTTCCGGCCTCCCCTATGAGATGGTGATCAACTCAGACCCATCCGTGGCCTACCTGATGCGCGGTAACAGTCTGTGCCTGCAGATCTTGACGATGGCGCATGTTTACGGCCATAACGATTTTTTTAAAAATAACTTCACGTTCCGCCACACCGAACCTAAAGGCTTGCTCAACCGGGTCAAGCTGCACAGCAACCGGGTGCGTGATTATATAACTGATCCTTCTATCGGTCTTGAGCAGGTGGAGCCGGTGCTGGATGCCTGCCATTCACTCAGTTTGCAAATCAGCCGTAACCCATCAGTGAAGCGCCTGAACAGGGAGGAGCTGGAGGCACGATTGTTAAAGAAGTTGACCAAGGTAGATAAGCCGGATGAGCGCGCAGTCGTTACAGCCCTTGAGCAACCACTGCTGGAAGACGAGGAGGACCTCCTGCGCCTGTTGCTTGAATACGCGCCAGACCTCAGCGATTGGGAACGTGACCTGATCGGTATTGCACGTGACGATGCGCTTTATTTCCTGCCGCAGATTGAAACCAAAATCATCAACGAAGGCTGGGCCAGCTTTTGGCACCACCAGATTATGAACGCGCTGAAGCTGCCGCACGATATTCATATGGAATTTATGGTCCGTCACAATCAGGTCATCCGCCCGACCCCCGGTGATATCAACCCCTATCATCTGGGTTTCATGACGTGGCGTAAGATTGCCAAGGAAGCATTAGGGCTGGAGGATAAGCATGATGACGGTGGGCCACTGCCGCTGTTGGGTGACGCAGCAAAAGGCGTACGTGAGTTGATGTTCCAAATCCGCGAGGTTGACCGGGATATCAGTTTCCTGAGGCGGTTTTTGGACGAAAAACTGGCGCGTGAGCTGGATGTTTTTGAATATGACGCCCAGCCATCCGGCGATCTTGTTGTGACCAACGTAGCGGATGAGATTGGCTGGACGGAGGTCAAGCAAACCCTGCTGGCGCAAGTGGGCATGGGCAGCGTACCGGTGATAAAGGCAACACAGATTGACGTTAAACACGGCCACCGACTTACCCTCAGTCATGAGGCGGACGAGCGTGAACTGGAACCCGAGAATGCCAAACAGACGCTGAAGCATCTTTATACGCTGTGGCGCCGCCCGGTATCGCTGGAGACCAAGGTTGGCGGCAAGGATGTGGCCTACGAGTGCAATGAAGACGGCTTCAGGTTACTGGATTAGCCCGCGCTGACCTCTGCAAAAACCCCATCTACCCCATTCCAAACGGCTTCATCAAGCGTTGATCATAGTGGATGATCTCCGACATGAAGTTCGAGACCCGGTACACAGTAATTTCCGTCTAATTGACCTTATCGACAATCTCTAGCCCGCATTTCTCACCGTGCGGACTGCATCATCATTACGGACTTCACGATGATTGCGATTGAGTAATGCGGTAAATAATTTTTACGGAGCACAGGTCAGTAGTTCAAATCCACTCACCCCGACTAAATCTGCATGTTTTATTAATCGCAAATTAGACACTCGCGAAGCGAGACAATCTTCGGAGTTCGGGGGACAGTTTACTTAATTCGTTTTGAACCACCTTCATGCATCGGGCTTCCTTTGACGAATTAACCAGATCAAATCTATACCGCACTTATTCGCTTCTTGAGACAATTTAAATAAGTAAAGTCTCCGGATTCTCGGAATCGCGTCACCTGAGTTTATTGCGTTTTTCTACAGACTACTGTACTACAGGCAAGACAAATTGTATTCGTCAGTCTTCTGATCCGACGTCGATAACATGACAACGCCACATCAACTGCTGGACGAGGTTTTTGGCTATTCCGCATTTCGCGGTGAGCAGGAGCCTGCCATCCGCGCCGCGCTAGCAGGTCGCGACAGTCTGGTGGTCATGCCGACGGGCGGCGGCAAGTCCCTTTGCTACCAGATTCCGGCGCTGCTGCGCGACGGCGTCGGTCTGATCGTCTCGCCGCTGATCGCGCTGATGCAGGATCAGGTCACCGCACTGCATGAGCTCGGTATCGACGCGGCGTATCTGAATTCGAGCCTGAGTCCCGAAGCGCAACATGAAGTGATCGACCGGTTGCACCACGGCCGATTGAAACTGCTATACGTCGCGCCCGAGCGCCTGATGCAACCGCACACAAAGGCGCTTTTTTACGATATCCCGGTATCGATCATCGCCATTGATGAGGCACACTGCGTATCGCAATGGGGCCATGATTTCCGGCCAGACTATTTGGCGCTGAACGAACTGGCGACCCTGTTCCAGGGGGTGCCGCGCATGGCGCTGACGGCGACCGCGACACCCACAACGAGCAGCGATATCGCCGCGCGACTGGCGCTGAACGCACCCGCGGTGCTCGTCAGCGGCTTCGACCGGCCGAATATCCGCTATCTGGTGAAGTCCAAGACCGATGCGCGCCGGCAGCTTCTCACGTTTTTGAAGAACCACCGCGGCGAGGCGGGAATTGTGTACTGTCTGGCGCGAAAAAAGACCGAGCGCGTTGCCGGGTGGCTGCAAACGCAAGGGTTCACGGCACTGCCCTATCACGCGGGGATGTTGGCTGAGGATCGCGCCGCTCACCAACACCGATTTGTGACCGAAGAATCCGTCATTATCGTAGCGACCATTGCCTTCGGCATGGGTATCGATAAACCTGATCTGCGTTTCGTCGCGCATCTGGATCTGCCGAAAAGTATCGAGTCTTATTATCAGGAGACCGGGCGCGCCGGCCGCGACGGCGAACCGGCCGATGCGTGGATGGTGTACGGTCTGCAGGACGTCGTGCGGCTGCGTCAGTTCGTCGACAGTTCGGATGCCGATGAACACTACAAACGGGTCGAGCGTCACAAGCTCGATGCGCTGCTCGGGTGGTGCGAAGTCACCGATTGCCGGCGCCGGCCGTTGCTCGCGTATTTCGGCGACGAGCAATCCCACCCCTGCGGCAATTGCGATAACTGCCTGGCGCCGCCGGCCACCTGGGACGGCACCCAGGCGGCACAGAAACTTCTGTCCGCCGTGTACCGCACTGGGCAGCGATTCGGCGCGACCCACGTCGTCGATGTTCTGCTCGGCGACGCCACGCAAAAAATCATCCGCAACGGGCACGACCAACTGAGCGTATTCGGCATTGGCAACGAACTGGACGCAAGGGGTTGGCGATCAGTCATCCGCCAGCTGATCGTGCAGCGTTATCTCGTCGTTAATCAACAGCGCTATGGCGCGCTGGTGTTGGCGCAAGACAGCCGCGCGCTGCTGCGCGGCGAAGTCTCGCTGCGGTTACGCGAAGATAAGAAAGAGCCGATGTTGAATAAAAAACCGCCAGCTCAAAAAACCATCGTATCCGAACAAGACCGCGACTTATGGGAGGCACTGCGGGCCTGCCGCAAGCGGCTCGCCGCAGAACACAACGTGCCACCGTATGTCATATTCCATGACGCAACGCTGATGCAAATGATGGAATACCGTCCGCATAGTCCTAACGCCTTGCTCGGTATCAGCGGCGTCGGACAAGCGAAGCTCGAGCGCTATGGGGAGCAGTTTTTGGAGGTCATTCGTGAGTCCGGTTAATGCGCGCTTACTCCCAGCAGTTCGTCCACATCAGACTGGCTCAAGGGATTCAATACTTTCGAATCAACGATGCCCACTCCCGAGCCCGGCACGCTGGTCACAACGCTCGAGCATCCGGTGCAGAATTTTACCCGGGCCGATTCCATGACCAAGCCGAACTATTTCCGCGAGATCGCCAGCCGCCTTGCCGCCCGGCAGCGCGCCGGCACCTCCCGACAATCGCCATACCTGGACCCCGACGATTCCTGGAGCGACCGGTTTTTTGACACGTCGTCGCTCAAATTCCTCGAGCGCAACCTGTTCGCGTGAATCATGATCTCAGCGGACGGATGAATTGTCATCAACCTGGAGGTCAGCATGCTGCCGCGGTTCATGTTTTGCCTGATGATTCTCGCTGACTATGCTTCGGCCGGTGATGCGATTCCTTTACCCTTTGATGGCCTTTATGAAAGCCCTGGCAGTATTGCTCGGGAGAAGGTCAGTGCAGACCAGTGGCGCGATATTCCACAGGATGTGCGCATGCGCATTGTAATGGATGACGATATCGTTGAATTGCAGTTGCTGATTGCGGTAACTCTACCTGCGGGCAGCGCCGGCCCCTCGTCCTACACCATTACCAACAATATGTGGCTCGTCAAAAAACAAGGGCAGCCCGAAAACGCGGAATTCGGCAGGGTGGACTTTGATGTTTACAAAATTAACCGTTTCTCCGAACGCTTCGAGGATGTCGGCGATGGCTATTGTAACGCGTCTGAATGTCGCTACAGCTACATCACGGCAAAACCGGATCACCAACAACGTTACCGAAGCTATATCACCTGGCAGCAACAAAACGTTGGGACCGAGTTTGAACAAACCGGCGATTTATCTATAAGAAACACCGCAGAGTCCGAGTGGACGATTTACAAAACCTGGGAAAACAATTTTGAGCTCAATCGCCAAGATCCCTGATATAAGTCCAATCGACGACACTAAGCCGTTACTCAACTAACGCCGGACCAGCCTACCGCCGCCAGTGCCGCCCAATTCGTAGGACGCCGCACTACCACCACCCTATCCCGTTTGGTCCGAACGACCTTTGAGAAAGCGCCCGATGCAGTGGTGGTCCAGCAATTGTTTGTCTCAGATTGTATGAGGCACCTGAAAAAGTTCTTCTAAGCGTTTCAGGACATACAACGGGCGCCGCAAGACATTGTAGTTTTTATTGCGGTACTTAACGGGAGTGCTAGGTCTCACGGTAGGCGATGTTCGAATTCCGTCAGTTTCGCTTGAATACGGTGACCCACATGAAGTTGTGGATTGGAAGCGGATATACCTTCCTGTTGCTCGCGATTTTTGATCACCACCTCGGTCTGTGCAAAAGCATTGATCCAAGGGTGATTGTGTTGCTGGCGCCGGTACAGGCCAGACACATACTAGATGCTGGGACGTTACGAATTGGTAACATCAAGCACCTAATTCGCGACCGTTGTTACGATCTGGTAATACTAAACAAGACACCTGAGCCACTGATATTTCGTGAATTGCACGAAACCGCACTATTGACAAACGCACCCGCCGAAATCCACGGCGCCAGCCGACCAAATGGTTTGCGGTGTGTTGGATCCCCGGCGAGGGTGCTTATCACAAGTCATCGCGCGCCCTTAGTGGATTTAATCGGCGCATCTCAAATGAAAGACTCCTGGTTTAGCTGAGGATAAACCAGGCTCGAAATCACCAACACGAGTGCGGTCCTGATTGTTGATTAAGATCCTGCGAAATTACATTGGCACATTTCTTGTTTAAATAACTTTAGTGAGCAAGCAGGTGTGGCTGTGCACAAGTTCAAGGCGCGTCTGTGACCATGATTGATTCCGGGTAGCGATAGTTTGAACGGCGGCACACCGCGAACAACACGAAAGTCATCAGATCGAAACGGGAGGTGGCGTAGGACAAACTAAACAGCAGGAACAATCTGAGAATGCGGCGACACGTACTTTGCCACGCAGGTGTGTGAAGTACGCGTTGCTGCTCCATGGACCAGGCAAATTCACGTTACTTAAACACCTATGATTCTGGACTCATTCAATACGGTAAAGGAAGCACATATGAGTAGTAGCTTTCCGTCAATCAAGCACGATCCCTAGCCCGCCCAGTGTTTGAGAACTGGGGGTTCCGGGAAGCAAAAAGATGGCCGATCAACAACCACACCGCTATTTGCACTATCGGGAAATGCCCAACAGCATGCGCGTTCTGTATACGGGAACGCTGATCATGCTCGGGTTTGGTTATATGTTTGCGGCGCTTTATCTTTTCGGTTCGCACTCCGGGCGCGACGGACATCCGGCGACCATCTCGGTGGAGGACATCGTGATCGCCTACAGCGGCAGCACGGAAGGCACCCGGCTCGAGTCGGCGCTGAGGGGACCGATGGCCAGCATGCTGCCGAGTAACGAGATGGGCCAGATTCTCGCATGGGTGGAAAGAGGCGCGGATAAGGCGGAGTATCAACGCGAGATTCGGCCCATCCTGGACAAACGCTGCATGGCGTGCCACGACGGCAGCAATCCGCATCTTCCGAACCTGGACAACCACGAGCACCTGATGGAAGTAGTCGTGATAGATACGGGAACTGACTTATTTACGCTCGTGCGCGTCTCCCATATCCATTTGTTTGGCCTCACGTTCATTTTCTACATCATGTGTGTGATCTTCAGCCACGCCTATGTTCGTCCCATGTGGTTCAAATGCGCTGTGGTGGCGACGCCGTTCGTGTGCATCGCACTGGATGTCAGCTCCTGGTATTTCACCAAGCTGTTCACTCCAATGGCGTGGGTGGTGTTGCTGAGCGGCGCCCTCATGGGACTCTCCTTCGCCTACATGTGGGTGATTTCCATGTATCAGCTTTGGTTTGGGCGTGTGCCGGACCCGATCGCGGCGCGTAATGCTGATGTTGATCTCAGTAAAAGAGTAATTGGCTGAACGAACGGTCCCCTCAACCCAACACCTGCCCATAAACCGTTACTTGCTGCTTGCGGCACTGGTTGCGGTGAGTTGAGAGCGGACGAGGGGCGTATGAGATTAAACCCGCGGTAGATTAGAGAATGGACAAACCCTTCGGCTGACTATATCTATGCGACTCTTCGGCAATTTGCTCAACGTTGGATCTGCCGTTACCATGCTGAAGTGCTCGTCGTTGATCGCTTTTGAGTTTGTTACGATGACCTCCAGACGCTTTACTGCTGATTCCAGACATTCGCCCCCGACGGCCTCGCTGTTGTGTGTTTTCATCTTTTTTTTACAACCCATATTGTTCCAAACCGCAAGCGCGTGCGGTTGGTGGGGTGATGGTGAAGGAGATGATGATGGAGAGGTTATTGTAGTTGGGAGAGATGGCAAACCATTGGTGGGGGAATATCCTTACTCTGACGCAGATCCAGCCCAACTGACCCGGATTGCCAACGCGCTGCGCCGCCAAGCGCAAAATTCGATTGAATTGCTTGAAGCAGCACAGCTGTATCGTCGAGCCGCAGAATTAGGTTTTGTGCCTGCACAAAACAATCTGGCTGCTATGTATGAAAGAGGTCTGGGCGTGCCAGTAAATCTGTTGGAAGCGGCGCGCTGGTATCAATCCGCAGCGGAGGCCGGATTTAGCCACGCACAGCACAGCTTTGGCGAGATGCTTTTGCACGGGCGTGGCGTGGAAAAAGATGCGTTGGCTGGAGCCTCCTGGGTGGAGCGCGCCGCGAATCAGGGACACAAATCGGCCTGTGTCGATCTTGTCCGGATATATTGGGAAGGTGTCGTTGTTCCGCGTGAACCAATCAAAGCCCTGGTGTGGGCCATTCGTGCCGAAGCTTTGGGCGAACCGGAGGTGTCCCAACTGAGGACACGAATCCTCTCCGCGCTATCTGCACAGGAAATCGATCTGGCGAACAGAACTGCTCGCCAGTGGCAGCCTAAACGAGAATTTCTCCCTTTATGATAGTTCCGATCGCTGTCTCTCGTGAATATTCATGCGCGTTGATGGCATTACCGTTTTCTACGGTTGCATCCTGAATATTTGTCTCGCTTGATTCTTTTGCCTTTCTCGTCGGACTCCAGTTGATCCAGAAAATATGCCCCTGGCACAATGACCGCAACATGGTGCACTCCGGCCGCGATGTGTTCACGCCAATCACCTCTAGTTGACACTAATAAATCTGTTAAAACACAGGTGGATTCGGGAGGCAGGGGCCGGTGTTCCCTTAGCAAGACTGTAGGCGGTCTGTTTCCGGGAAACATACCCGAAATTCCGCGCCGGGATCACAATTAACGACGTCGACCCGGCCCTGCATTGCCAGAGCCAGCTGCTGGACTAATGCCAGGCCGATGCCGGTGCCGACGGTCTCGCGGGTGAGTTCGTTCTCCGAGCGGTAGAACAAGGTGAAGATCTTCTTGATTTGGTCTTTCGACACACCAGGGCCGTAGTCGCGCACGCTGAACTGCAGCGTGCCGTCGCGTTGCCGTCGACACGCGATATCAATGGCGTGCCGGTCGGCCTTCGCGGAGAACTTGATTGCGTTGTCCACCAGGTTAATAAAGATCTGCGTGAAATAATCTGCATCCACTTCGACAACTGACTGACCGGCTTCATCCTCACACGTTATGCTCAGCGTAAAACCCGCCCGTTCGATCTGTGAGGAGACTTTGGACTGTAGCTCGTCCATCAGTTTTCTGACCGGTATGGATTTTAGATTAATCTGAATATCGTTGCGGGTCATGCGCGCGAGCTGCAATACGTTGGCGATAAGCCGCGACAGACGTTCGCTCTCGGCGTGAATGTAATCGTAATAGGTCTTCTTTTTTTCTTCGTCCACCCAACCCTCACGCAGCATCTCTCCGTACATGCGAATGGAGGTAAGCGGGGTTTTCAATTCGTGACCAACCGCGGACACAAAGTCTTGTTGCTGACGGGCGAGTTTGATTTGACCGACACCCAATCGGTACATCAAGTAGAAACCGCAACAAAGCACGAGCAGCAAGATCGCCGCCGCCCACGTCACTACCGCGCCGCCCGGTCCCGCGGGTAGTTGAGTAATGCTGAAGATGAGCGCCAAGTCGTTCAGCGGTGCCGACAGACGCGTCTGATAGAGCAGCGCGCCCTGCAACTCCTCGATACTGGACAGATATTCACCCGCCGCCTGTCCACTGAATGCCGACAACACATCGCCGGCGAACGCCACCGCCAAATCGGTGACCTGGGACAACGCGGTCGGGCGGAACATCGATTCGATGACGCCTCGGAAAAACGCTTGCGGCTCGATGAGCGCCCCCTGGATGTAACGTTGACCGTCACGCCATACCTTTCGGAACAGTACGAAATGGCCGCTGTCCAGCACGTTGAAGGCAAACGCGTCGATCTCGCTCTCGAAAATGCGAATGCGCAGTTCGGACTCGGCCAAAGCTTCCGTGGCCATTACTTCGTCAAGCATTGCGAGCTTCTGTTCCGGTAACGCACTGCGCTCCTTGCGCAACACCCGCTTCTCGGCAGGTGCATCGGCTTCATGGGAGGCCGTGCTCGCAACATCATCGCGCGCACCACGTTGATAACGGGGGTCGAGTTGCAGGTCTTCCACGCGGCCCAGCGCACGAGGCAGCTTTTGTTTCCTCCTTTGTTGTTTATTGTCGCCCTCATTGAGCCGATCAAAGGCGGCTTGCGGCGTCAGTTGCTCGGGCGCCAGCACACGTGACCGCGCCGGGTCTTTGCCAGCGTGGTAAGTTGCGACCGCCGGCTTGTCTGCGTAGTCGCGTGACGGTGCGTGCGGGACCGATTGTTTGCCGCCAACGACAGCGCTGCCCCTGGC
Source organism: uncultured Gammaproteobacteria bacterium (assembly GCA_947259395.1). Classification (GTDB taxonomy): domain Bacteria; phylum Pseudomonadota; class Gammaproteobacteria; order Arenicellales; family JAANXG01; genus CALZGZ01. Next base: position 11,023 of record CAMYMN010000057.1, read on the forward strand.
ATCCACCAATCGGTTTTGTCCCAGGATCTGCTGGATGCGGTCTTGCAGCGCGCGCCGCTGTTCCAGCTCGCGGTTAGAAATCCCATACGCCAACGGCTGTACGCCCGGTTGCGGCAACAGCGGAGTAGTGAATTGACCTTGTGCGTCTATTTGGAAATAACCCATCAGCCCGGGGATCGTGGAGGAGAGTGGATAGGTCGACAGCGGTGAGCGCTGCACAAAACTGGCGGCCGGGTCACCGGCCACGACCAGGAACGCATAGTCGGTGAACGCGCGCCCTTCTTCGGTATTGATTAGCTCGCTGAGCCGGCGATCGATGCGCGCCGTCAGCTCCTCGGCCATGACGCGATACCGGTGAAACGCCTCCCATTTCAATTGACTGTACGCCTGCCGGATCAAGATCCCACTCGGGATCGCCAGGGCGAGAAAAAACAGCACCAGCCACAACCGAAGCCGTTTCTCGTTCCAACCCGTAAGCGAGGCGCGGAACATACTAGTCGGCCTGTAGCCGATAACCCGCGCCACGCACCGTGACCAGGTAGCGCGGGTGGGAAGGGTCGGTTTCGATCTTGCGCCGCAGCTTGGCGATATGGATGTCCACGGTACGAGTTTCGATTGCCAGATTCTTGGCGTAACCCCAGACCTTGTTCAACAATTCATCACGGGACACCGGTCGCTCCGAATTCGCGCTCAAGTACTGGAGGATCTCCACTTCGCGGCGGGTGAACGACAAGTTCTCCTGACCGCGACGCCCCGAGAGATTCCGCGTGTCGACCTCGACGCCGTCACCAAGTCGGATATGGTTCTCCATCTCAACACCAATTCGCGACCTTCGCAGCACCGCCTGGATCCGTAACAACAGTTGCGCCACCGAAAATGGCTTGGATACATAATCGTCCGCACCCAGCGACAGACCTTGAATGATGTCTTCGTCACTGGTCTTGGCAGTAAGCATGATGATGGGTTGTTCGCGATCGTGAGCGCGAATCCGGTTACAGATCGCAAAACCGTCCATACCGGGAAGCATCACGTCCAATAGGATCAGATCGAACGTGCCACTCAATGCCTGGTCGAGCCCACTCGGCCCGTCGACGGCGGTGGCTGCGTCATAGCCGTGGTACACCAGCACGTCTACCAGCCCGGCACGGATCGCGGCTTCGTCTTCGACAACCAGAATGCGGATCTTGCGTGACATCGTGATGTAAAGCCTAGCAGTTCACCCCCACAGCGGCACGTAAATTTTTTGTAAACAGCCACGCCCAAGTTTTACCAAAACCTGTCTACCGGCTAAGCAATACCACACCTAAACTTGTTTCACATTTCGTGAAACGACTAACCAGGAGGTACAAACCATGGCATTGATCACCCGCGTCTCGCGATTGTTCCGCGCCGATATTCACGCCGTCCTCGACCGCATCGAAGAACCCGATGTTCTGCTCAAGCAGGCAGTGCGCGAGATGGAGGACGACATCACGCGCGACGAACAGCGCATCAAGGTTTTGACGCACGAACACGGGCAGCTCACCGTACGGCACTCCGAGCTTGACCAATCGCTGGAGCAGATCGAGGAACAACTGAATCTCTGTTTCGCGTCCGGCAAGGATGATCTAGCGCGCGTGCTGATCAGGCGCAAATTGGAGGCGCAGCGGCTCAAGCAGGTCCTCGCCAACAAACGCGACGCGGCGCAAGAAACCCTCGCGGACCTGCGACACCGGCTCGAGGAAAATCGCGGACGACTGACGGCCATGCAGCAAAAGTTGGAACTACTGGCCGAAGACGAGACCGCCGTGCGCAGCGAGGCAATTTGGAGCACGCCCGATATCACAGTCCGTGACGAGGACGTCGAAGTGGCCTTGCTGCGCGAGAAACAAAAGAGGAAGCAATCATGAAACGACCCACATTTTTTGAAGGTGTCGCTGTGGCGGTCGCCGCGAGCGTGTCCGGCGCGGCGCTATTCGCTGTCCTGACCGCGGCATTTGCCGGCGGCGCGGTGCTGCGCCTGCTAATCGCCGGCATCGGCCTTGCCTATGTCTTGTATCTATTGGCCCGCAGCCGCGAGCGCGTTGGACGCGTGACGGTGGTGACGGCATACCTAGCGCTTGCCGCCGCGACCTGGTTCGTGGCACCGCCGCTGCCGCTGTACGTCGTCGCCCACATCGGCATGATCTGGCTGATCCGCTCGCTTTACTTCTACTCCAGTGCGTTGTCGGCGTTGGCAGATCTGGGATTGACTGGTCTGAGTCTGGCCGCAGCAGTGTGGGCAGGCATCCACTCGCACAGCGTGTTTCTGGCTATCTGGTGTTTCTTTCTGGTGCAAGCGCTGTTCGTCGTGATTCCGGCCAGCTGGCGGCGAAGCCGCGATAAGGCTTCTATCGCGGACGACGCGGACCGCTTTGAATGCGCCCATCGCGTCGCACAAGCCGCCTTGCGCCGGCTCTCTTCAGTCCGTTAACTCTCCGGAGGATATCATTATGAAATCGAAACTCATCGCACTTGCCTTGTTTGTGTTCACTGCGGGGACCGTGGTGCTGTACCCGCTGTATCAAAGCAATGCCACCACGCTCACCACCGCGCCGATCATCGCGCCGTTACCCCACCAAGCCACCAAGGTTGAGGTGGTGTTTGTATTGGATACCACCGGCAGCATGAGTGGCCTGATTCAGGCCGCCAAGGAAAAGATCTGGTCGATCGCTTCCAGCATGGCGTCGGCGCAACAGGCGCCCGAAATTAAGATGGGGCTGGTGGCCTACCGGGATCGCGGCGATGCCTACGTGACCCGGGTGGTGGATCTGTCCAGCGATCTGGATTCACTCTACGCCACACTGATGGACTTTCGGGCCGCCGGCGGCGGTGATGGGCCGGAAAGCGTGAATCAGGCGCTGCATGACGCGGTCCACAAGGTGTCGTGGAGCCAGGACCCGAATACGTACCGGGTGGTGTTCCTGGTCGGCGATGCGCCGCCGCACATGGATTATCAGGACGATGTGAAATATCCACACACGCTGCAAGCGGCGCACAACAAAAGGATCGTGGTCAATACCATCCAGTGCGGCAACATCAGCCATACCACCAAGAAATGGCAGCAGATCGCCCAGTTGGGCAACGGTCGTTACTTCCAAGTGGAACAGGCGGGCAGCGCAGTGGCGATCGCCACACCGTTTGACGAGAAGCTTGCCAAGTTATCCAAAGAACTGGATGACACGCGGCTGTATTATGGCTCGCCCGAGGAAAAGGAGAAACAACGCAAGAAAATACAAGCGACCGAGAAACTGCATGCGGCATCATCGCTCGCATCGCGTGCACGACGGGCGACATTCAATGCCTCTAAAAGCGGCAAGGCCAACCTAACGGGCGAGGGCGACTTGGTAAACGATGTGATCACTGGTGGTGCGGATCTGTCCGCCATCGACCGCGATCGGCTGCCGGAACCCATGCAGGATATGTCGGTGGATGAGCAGGAGGCGATGATCACCGAAACCGCTGAGCGTCGCAACAAACTTGAGCGTCAGATTGGGCAACTCGCCGAACAGCGTGCTACGTACCTGAAAAAGGAAGTGGATAAGCTCGGGGGCGCCAAGGACTCGCTGGATACAAAGATCTACCGCGCGGTGCGTGAGCAGGCCGGCAATATGGGCTTGCGCTATGACGCCGACGCACCTGCCTATTGAATCGAGCTGGGCGGCGGCCCGGCAGCGATGCCGGGCCGCCTCTTACTTAGGAAAGCGTGCATGTCACCATTTTCCAAAAACGGGGCGGCGCTTCGCTTCGTGGGAGACATACCCGCGTCAGTTGAGGTGCTAGGGAAACGAGGCCGTTCCCATGACGTCGTTTTTCAAGGAAATGTTACGCCCGGTGCGATTTTCACTGTGTACGGACTTCCGTCGACGCGTGGGGGTTTCGATGGGACACTGGGTACGGGTATTTTTCTCATCGACACCGGCGTGCCATCGACAAGGTTTCGTACCAGCTGCTCTCAACCTATCCGACCTGGACTTATTAGCGGAAACTTCGAAGTCATTTCCGGTCACAGTCGCAACGCGGGCGTGTTGTGTCCTGTGACTATCACGGACGCTTCAGTAAAAGAACCCATTGCGCGATTCAATCACGCATCGTAAAGAAAAAAACCAAGACACCCAAACACTCCAAGAGGGGCCGCAAATAAGGTCATACTGTTTCTTAAACCTAACTCACGCGGAACAAGCCATGCTCCTCGTCAAAATCGATTCCGTCGCCCTGTTCGGCTGTGTGCCCGTGTAGCGCCCGCGAGAACAGGCCGGCAACGTTTTCATTGACCCGCGCCCCCGCTTCGAACAATTGGTGTATGGTGCCGATATTCTCGGCACCGGAAAAATCGAAATACACTGGTCGCGCCGCAGGCGGTCGCGGAACCGTATTACCTAGACGATCCGGATTAATAATATCCGAATACTTTAGTATTCCATCCCACTCATTAACCGTGACGTAGACCCGCCGTGAATACCTCATTTCTTGTACCCATTCAATGTGAGTTTCCACATCGACATCGGCCTGGTGGAGGACAATGTTGTCGAAAATGCGTGTTTGACCGGAAAAGATCGGGTCGAGAATGAAATCTTCCAGCAAGAAATTTCCCAAACTGTGCGTAATCATGTTCAAGGATATACTGCATTCATCTGGAAAACCTTCTCTGATGTAGGACGACAGCAGTTGAATGGTCCTATCGAAAGCGACGGTGGAATTCCGTGCGATGGCCTGCGCCTGCCGATACTCGTCTATGATGAAACCGCCCGGATTGGAGGGCCAAGAGAAAACGATGGTCGCGACCCGGTAGCGATCATGGATGGCCTTCGCTTGTTCCAAGGTTTCGCGAAATTGTTTGTTGAAGCCGTGTACATATAACACGCAGTCCCGTCCCGAATCGAGCAGGCTTTCCCGACACGCCTCGAACACCAGTCGGCTCGGTCGATTCTCTTCGGTCAACAGATCCGGTTCTGGAATCAACTCGAGGTGCCATCTGTCGCCTCTATATTCCGCCCAGGCCAAGCGGATTTCACTTGGGCCATTGGCGTTGACTTGTTCTCCGAATAATCCCTCATCGGTCTGCGACGGATCGTTAATGTTGCGATTGGTGACAACAAGGATCGCCATGTTTCAAACTCCTATCTAAGGTGGTGTATTGGTTCACCGATTCTTTACGCGCAAACGGTGAGTTCGCGCATCGATTTTATAGGGTTTCGACGGGGATTTCGTAATTCTGCCTCAGAAGTGATCGTCTG
>CAMYMN010000058.1 GCA_947259395.1 uncultured Gammaproteobacteria bacterium
TCGAAATCAGTATTGTTAACCTGATTTGTTTGAGAAAGATCACAGCAAGTGGCCTCAAGGAACGGGTGAACGGGGTCGGAACAATTTAGTTGCTTGTTTGTCAATCGTTTTATGCCTAAATAGCGGCGTTTTAGAGGCTTAAATCGCCTATTTCTCCATCGAAATCAGTATTGTAAGCGGATTTATTCGCGGAAGATCAACGAAGAGTAGGTTCAAGCAACTTCACCGAATTCACACAATTGAGGACGACTGTGTTGGTTACCGGCTAGACACGCGGTGTCTGACAGAACTTCCCCATTGACTCTCAATCAACAAGGAACCTCAGGATACGGGCAATGAGGTCCACGCCCCCCGGCGCATGGGACGCGGAGTCTGAGGTCCATGTGTTTCGTTGCCGGTCGATGTCGTTTAACAGCTTGGTGACTTTCTTTTCTCCTTCGACGCGCTGTTGTTCCCACTTTTCGGCATTGCTGAGTCCGCCGGCCTTGATCCAGCGCAGGATGGTGTCGAGTTCGCCAAGATCGAGCCAGATTCCGTGTTGCTTACAGGTATCCACCAGGACTGCGCTGCGGCGGCCATAATTCCGCCGGTGCATGAGCGCCGCGCACTCCGGGCATTTACGGTAGAAGCGACCATGGCGATCCTGCGCCTGGTGGCCTCGTCCCCGGTGTTTCTCGTGTTCGTGGGTGGTGTCGGAGGCGGCGTTGACGGTGGCCCGCTCTTCGAGTAACTCGAATACGGTGTTGTCGAGCCACATGCCGCCACAGGTGCCGCACTCCATTACCGACACGGGCGTATCGCTCAGCGCACGGCTGAACAAGTGCCGCTCGGCGCCGCAGGCGGGGCAATCGAATTCAGTGGATTCACCGGCCGAACCCTGGGGCACGATGGGCGTGGCGCAATAATGACAAAAACGCGCCCGGTCGCTGATCCTTGCAGTGCATTCGGGACAGATGGTGTGCAGGTCGCGCTCGTGGAGCGTGAAGTCAGCGCCACAATATGTACAGACCGGTTCTTGGTTGCGGCGCACTCCGCCACAAGCGGAGCAGCGGACGACCGCGGCGTCGTGGCCGCGCGCGGATGGCACCACGACCACTTCGCCGCAGTGGCAATGGAACCGTTCTCCGGGGTGCCGCTGGCTGGCGTCGTACTGGCGTTTGCAGTGATAGCACGCGACAAGGCGGCGACAGGGGGTGCTGGAATTGTGGGCCGGGTTATTCATTGGTTGGCATGCAAGTATAGTCAATTCCGGCCCATTGGCGGCCTTCGCCCACTTGATGCATAAAAGGCCGCGTCTGCACCGGATTGAACACGCTTAGCGCGGCGACGCGTGCCGGTGATCCTCAATCCGGCGGCAATCCTGATCGCTTGTCTTGCGCGCGACTCAGAATAACCTGCGCAGCATCGCACCCGCGTCTTTCAGGAACGGCATGGCCACGAGTAACACCAACAGGAACGCGCACACGGTCGCGGCCTTGCGGTAGCCGAAAATGAACGACACAACGCAAATGATCGCCAGGATGATATACCACAGGTACGCGAGTATGAACTGTTGAACATCTATGGAATCCACCGCCATCCGCTTCCCCCCAGAAGTTCGCCACGCGGGCGAAATGTACCGACGTGCATTATAACCGATAGCGAGGTTACGCCCTTGTCATAAACATGTGAACCCTCGTATCTCGGGTTTATACCGCATTCGTCGTGGTTGGTAACGAGCGATTCCAACGCCCCGCCGTTACTACGTAATCGCCGGCTTGCTGTGATGATCGAGCGACGAGTGTGCGTGCTCTTGATGTCGCGTCATTGCTCAAGCTGGTGAATAATCTCTCTTCTAAAGTCCACAAAATCATCGAGATGACTGTTCAAGATCTTCACCACGATCCGCGCATCGACCTCCGTGTATTGGTGAACCACTATATTTCGGAACTTCGCCATGCGTATCATCGTCGCGGCAAGTTCACTGCTGATCAGTCCGGACTGGTTGAGAATTTCAAATATGTTGGCGTAGCTTTTGGGAACCTCTAGCCCCATTTCTCACCAGGATCCCGGATGCTGGCGCAGGACTCGTGCAGCTGAGCGCCGTGCCTGGAGCGAGACCCATAGCGGGCTATGGGTCGAGTGAAGGCCAAGCGCAGGTGTGCGAGAACCAGCCAGCGCCGGGATAGGCGTGACTACGGTAACACCCTGTAATTCGTAACTTCGACTCAATGCCCGAAGTTCTACCGGGAACTCGGAGTTTGACAGCGCCTGGTGAGAAATGCGGGCTAACTCTTGCTCGGAGATAATATGGTTTCCAATATCTGCACACAGCTCGATCATTAACTGAAGCGTGCGCTCAACGATGCGCTGGGTCTTCCAGTCCGTCTCATATTCACCGAGTGCGATTGCACGGTACTACTCGATCTGTTTGCGATACGTGTCCAGCTCGGAGAGCTTGCGCATAATGAGCGCATCATCGATCAAGGCCGTATCTCCGCTCGAGCACCGCCCTTTCTTTCACGCTGAAATCCGCGAACGACCGTCGAATCAGTGATTCGTATTCATAGCGGCGAAGTGGGTCCTTGTCTACGAGAATCCTGGCCGTCTGTTGAACGCGACCGGCAAAAGAGAATAGCCCGCTATCGGTCAGACCGAATCCAAGTTATTGCGAGTTCTCAAAGTTTTTTTGCTACCTTCATAATCAGCGGGTCCTCGGGGTCTCTCTCGATTCTGAATCCCATGGTTTCGGCCAATTGCAGCATGCCATTGTTGTCATGCAGGACGTCTCCTTGCATGGCGCGGATGCCTTTCTGCCGTGCGATGTCGATCAAATAATTCAGCAACTGCGTCGCCAGCCCTTTGCCTTGCCATTCATCGTCCACCACGATGGCAAATTCACAACTTTTTCCGTCGGGGTTCTTGATGTAGCGGCCGACACCGATTTCCTGTTCCTGACCATTGGGTTTGGTCACCGCGATCAAGGCCATCTCGCGGTCGTAGTCGATTTGGGTGAAGCGTGACAGCATTGCGGGGGTCAACTCTTTCATGGCGTACATGAAACGGAAGTGCTTGGCTTGGTCGGACAATTGATTCACGAATTCCCTCTCGATGATCGCGTCCTCTGGCCGGATCGGCCGGATCAGCACCTCCGTGCCGTCGGTCAACTGTACCTGGCGGCACAGTTCCTTTGGGTAGGGATGGATGGCCATGTGTCTGTACTTCTCCCCGATCGGGGCCCGCGGCTCCACCACCATGCGGGCATCGACGACTATCGAACTGGTTTCGTCGGCGATCAGCGGGTTGATGTCAATTTCCGTGAGCCACGGCAACTCGCAGACCATCTCGGAAACCCGCAGCAGCACCGATTCGATGCTGTCCAAATTCACGGCCGGTAGGTTGCGGAAGTCGGCCAGCAAGCGGGCGACGCGCCCGCTGTTTATCAATTCCCGGGCCAGGAAGTGATTGAGGGGGGGCAAAGAAATGGCCTGATCCCCGAGCACCTCTACCATCGTCCCGCCGAGACCGAAGCTGATGGCGGGCCCGAATGCCGGGTCGCGCACCATGCCGATCATCAGTTCTCTACCGTTTGGCGAACGAACCATAGGTTCGATCAACACGCCGGTGATCTCGGCATCCGGGCGTTGCTCTCGAACGGACTCGACCAGGTCCTGATATGCGGCCCGCAATTGCCGCGCCCCGGCAATATTCAGGCGTACGCCGTTCACATCCGACTTGTGGGTGATGTCGGGTGAATCGATTTTCAGTGCGATCGGGAATCCAAGTTCCTCGGCCACCGTCAACGCCTCTTCCGGTGTGCGTGCGGCGATGCTCTTGGCAATCGGTATATGAAATGCCGCCAGCAACGCCTTGGCTTCGGTTCCGCTGAGCAGCTGTCGTGAATCTTTGAGGACGTTGTTGATGATCATCGTGGCGCCTTCGATATCCGGCGGATCACCGTGGCTCAACGGTTCCGGTACCTGCAGCAGGAGTTGCTGATTGCGATGGTGGGCGGCAAGAAAAGAAAACGCTTCCACCGCAGCCTCCGGTGTGCGAAAGGTCGGAATGCCATGGCGATGAAACCACTCGCGGCTCGACACCACATCGTCTTCACCCATCCAGCATGTCAGCATCGGCTTTCCGCTGTGCTCATGAACAGCAGTGATCTCCCGTGCCACGGCTTCCGGACTGGTCATCGCCTGTGGCGTGAGAATCACGATGATGGCGTCGGCATGCGGATCTTTGCTGCATAGGGCAACGACGTCGCGATAACGCTCGGGAGTGGCGTCGCCGATGATGTCTATCGGATTGGCATGAGACCAGGTTGGCGGGAGGATGGCATTCAACGCCGTGAGTGACTCATCCGACAGCTCCGCCAGTATTAAATCCTTGTCGGTCACATAATCGGCGGCCATGACACCGGGACCGCCCCCATTTGTGACGATCAACGCACGATCTCCGTGCGCCCGCAGGCCGCTGGAAAGAATGGTTGCCGCCGCGAACAGATTGCTGAAGTGAAGCACGCGCACGACGCCAGCACGCTGCAACGCGGCATCGAAGACGTCATCGCCGCCGACCAAGGCCGCGGTATGCGAGACTGCGGCCTTGAGTCCCTGCTCATGGCGCCCGGATTTCATGACCACGATCGGTTTGGCCCGAGCGGCTGCACGCAACGCGCTCATAAAGCGCCGCGCGTTTCGAATGCCCTCGATGTATAGCAAGATGCCTGCGGTCAACCGATCGGCAACCAAGAAATCGAGAATCTCGCCAAAGCTTAGATCTGCACCGATACCGGTCGAAATGACATAGGAGAATCCAACGTTGTTGGATTCGGCCCAATCCAAAACCGCCGTACACAGGGCGCCGGATTGCGACACCAGGGCGAGTTTTCCGGGCCGCGCATTATTGGCACTGAATGTGGCGTTGAGACCGATGTGGGGGCTGATGATACCCAAACAGTTTGGCCCCAATATACGCACGCCGTAGCGGTTCGCTATGGTCAACACCTGCCGCTCGAGATCGGCACCTGAATCACCGGCTTCACGAAAACCTGCCGAGAGCACCACCGCCGCCTTTACCCCATGTTTGCCGCAATCGTCAACAATATCAACGACCGTGTGGGCAGGTGTTGCAATCACCGCGAGATCTATGTGCTCATTGATCTGCTCCAACCGAGCGTAGGCCTCGGTACCCTGTACGCGTTTGTGTTTGGGATTCAGCGCATAGAGCTTGCCGCGGAATCCACTTTGTTTGAGATTCTTGAACAACACCGTGCCCACTGAGTTCGGCGTATCGCTGGCGCCGAATACGGCAACCGATTCTGGGTTGAACAGCGGTGTCAGATAATGGTTGTTCATGACTGATTGGGTCGCGCGATTTGATGTGTAGTGGTCGGTGTAATTGGGTTCTCAGTTTGATGACAGACGATTGACGCCTGTCAATGCATTTCCGTCGATTGGCCTGTACAGTTCCGGTATTCCCATATTGATGCGGGAGACAAGGTCGATGAAAAAATACAGTTTATTCCTAGTGGGCATCACCTTGATTTTCGTGGTTGTGACCAGTTGTACATACGTCCGCAAGGTCACCTATCCACCTGATTTCGTGTACCTGGAGGACAGGCAAGTCGTCAGCGCCATGGCCGATCTCAATGTGAACATGTGGCGTATCGATGACATTATTGCAAATTCCGAAACCATCCTGCCCTACCAACGAGAGGAAATCATTCAACTCCTTGAGCATATGGAAGATGTTGCCGACAAACTCGGTGCCGGACCCACGGTCACCAATCATCTTCTCATTGACGAAAATATTGATCTATTCAAAGACGATGTGCGCAACGCAGGCAAGTATGTGCAGAGCGAACCTCCCAACTATTATCTAGCCGGCCAGTTGTCCGGTAGCTGTATGGCATGTCATCGGCGGCGTTGACCTGCTGGCGGATTATTTCTGGAACACGTACAGACCGGGCGCATCCTCCAACGGCGGGCAGCCGCGGTCCGGCGCGCCCAACTTAGGCGCCGCAACTTTCCCCGTCGAGTGCCGTTCCAGCCACTCCATCCACGCGGGCCACCATGATCCATCCTGTGTTTGCGTGCTGACCTGCCACGTATCGGGATCGATGTATCGGTCGCCTTCCGAGCGTGTGGTGATTTGAAAAACGCGCCTCAGATGACCGGGTTCGCTGACGATACCCGCGTTATGTCCGCCGCTGGTAAGGGTAAAGGTGACATCGGTATCCGCCAGCAAATGAATCTTATAGACCGAACGCCACGGCGCGACATGGTCTTTGGTTGTCGCCACCGAGAAAATCGGTGCGCGGATGTCGGTGATCGTTATCGGTCGCCCGTCCACTTTGTAGCGGCCGGCAGCAAGGTCATTGTTGAGAAACAGCCACCGTAGATACTCGGAATGCATGCGATAGGGTAGGCGAGTCGTGTCCGCGTTCCATGCCATCAAGTCGTTCAGCGGTTTGCGCTTGCCCATGAGATAGTCATGAACAACTCGCGACCAGATCAGATCGTTGGAGCGCAGCAGTTGAAACGTCCCGGCCATCTGTTTGGCATCCAGATATCCTTGTTCCCACATGATATCTTCAAGAAACGCGACCTGTGCATCGTCAATGAACAAAGAGAGCTCACCCGCTTCAGTGAAATCGGTCTGGGCCGCGAAGTGAGTCATGGTCGCAAGCCGTTCATCGCCATCTCTTGCCATCGCGGCTGCGGCGATGGTCAACAAGGTCCCGCCCAAACAATAACCCACGCTGTGTACCTGGGTGCTGGGAATCACTTTGCAGATGGCCTCCAACGCCGCCATCACCCCGCGTCGGCGATAATCCGACATCCCCAGGTCGCGATCGTTCTCGGTGGGATTTTTCCAGGAAATCATGAACACGCTGAACCCCTGGTCAACGAGATACTTGACCAGCGAGTTGTCGGGTGAAAGGTCCAGAATGTAATACTTCATGATCCATGCAGGTACGATAAGAATGGGTTCTTTGTGTACTTGCTTTGTTGTAGGTCGGTACTGGATCAATTCGATTAGACGGTTGCGGAATACGACCTTGCCAGGAGTGATAGCGATATTCCCGCCGACCCTGTATTGTTCCGCGCCGATCGGGGGTTTCTCTCCGGTCACCCGCTCCCAGTCTTCGATAAAATTGTTCCACCCGCGAATAAGGTTGTGACCACGCTCTTCGATGGTCGTCTGTGTTATCTCGGGATTGGTCCACAGGAAATTAGAGGGTGAGAAGAAATCCAACGATTGCCGGGCGCCAAACGCGACCGCCTCTTCATGGTGGCGGGATACGCCGCTGACTTCGGTGGTTGCGTTGTGCCACCACTGTTGCGTCAACAGGAACGACTGATACAGAAAGTTGTACGGCCAATGTTGCCACGCTGGATGATCAAACCGTTTGTCTTGAGGCAACGGCTCTATACACGGTGCGGTATCGCCACGGGCACAGCGCGCGGCGAATAACCCGAGTCGGGTTGCCTTACGCGCTGCCTTCATCAGCAGTTCGCTCTGCTTGCCGGGTGACGACATCAGATGCGAAAACCAATCGAAATACGCCTGCATCAGCGACACCGGCGATAGCCCGATCGTCAGGCGTGCCAACCAGGCATGAAACAGACGATCGTAGATATGGGGCGAACGGACGAAATCCTGAAACACGGCCGGTGCTTCGCTGGGAACACGGATGCCGCCAGCCATTTCGGTTTTGGCACGATCTTGAGGCTGGTGATCGGCAGTGATGGGAACTGGTTTCGTCATAAAATATTTCCCGCGTGTGTTGCTTGTTGCATCGTCATTATCCGCGCATTGGTGGGTGGGTCTATGATCAGCATCAAATTATTGTGCATTGCAACATAATGTGCAAACCGCGGTGTGCAAGACAGCGGTCGGCCTGCGCGGCCAGACCCCGATTCGTCGCATCGTACGGTATGCCTATGCCACCACGCCGCTGTGGTGCGTGTCGCACTGTGGGCATTGCCCCGGGCTCGGTTGGCACAATCTCGCGCCCGGTTTGACATCGATCATGGCGCCACTAACAGCCGATATTTACTGTGGTGGTAATAGGAGAGTGCGCTATGACAACGTGGTTATTGGTAGCCGACAGTGTACGTGGAAGGGTGTTTCAGGCCGATTCGCCGACCGGACCGCTCATTGAGATAATCACGCTCGCTCACCCGGAAGGCCGCCTGCACGAACAGGCGCTGACGAGTGATCTTCCTGGCCGCACCTTCGACCGCGGTGGCCAGGGGCGCCATATTATGGAAGATCGGGTCAGCGCAAAGGAGCAGGACAACATCAGGTTCGCGCTTCGCATTGCTGACCATCTGGACACCATGCGCCTGGAAGGAAAGTTCGAACGACTAATTATTGTCGCGCCGCCGGAGTTTCTTGGGATCTTGTCCACGAAGCTGAGCGGTGCCACGCAGAAACTGGTCAGTATGCGGGTCGACAAGAACCTGGCGCAAAAAACGGCCACGGAGATTCGTAATCATCTACCCGAGCAGCTGTGGGGTGCGCCGGCCGCTTGAGCGCAGGTGTACAGAGTCAAACAATAGATACATTGTTGCACGGCTGTCGGTGTAATATTTCAATATCGTTTTTCTCGGGAGCACACGTTAGTTCAACCACGCCGGATCGATGACCATCGGTGGTGTTATCAACCGGTGAACGCCAAGCGTGAGAAGGCAAGAATCGCGCAGGTGACAAAACCGGTAATGGGAATCCAGCGAGGAACCACTTTGACGTCAGATTGCGACGGCATGCTGCGTTGGATGCGCAACAGCGCCAGATTGATCAAGGAAAAAACGACAAGTAGCATAAAACTGGTCACCGAAGCCAAGGTGAGCAGCGGTATATAAAGCGCCAATGTGGTCACCGCGGCAACTGTCATTGCCGTTGCCGCGATGGGTGTCTGCGTAACCGGATGGACCGCTCCCAGGAATGCCGGTAGCCAACCCTTGCGGCTCATACCATACAGCACGCGAGCGCTCATTATGATTTGCACCAGTGCCCCATTGACAACCGCCAGCAGTCCAATGGCGCTGATAAACAGTGGCGAATGACCGGATGTCGTGGTGACTATGAGCGCCAACGGGGCCCTGCTCGCTGCGAGTCGGTCGGGAGAGACCACGGAGATGGCGGTGAATGCGATGGCAAGATACAACACCGCTGCAATGAGCAGCGCCAGGATTAAAGCCAGAGGAATTGTGCGTTGGGGCCGCCTGACCTCTTCGGCAACATTGACGATGTCTTCGAATCCAACAAAGGCGTAAAAGGCGATAAACGCGCCGAGCATTATGCCCATGGAAGTGTCCATTCGCCAGTGCGAGACGAACTGAGACAATTCGAGTTCTTGTAAATCACCGCGGCCCAACCAGATCACCACCAACAAACCGCCGATCTCCAAGATGGTAATCAAACTTGCCAACAGCACGGATTGGTTAATACCCCACGTCGCCACTGCCCCGAGTAAGAATAAAAGCCCCGCTATCACCACCCACTCCGGCCAAGAGAAGAATACCTCGAAGTAACCGACAAATCCCCTGGCAAGCACGGCGGCGGATACGATGCCCACCATCGCGATGAGCAGACCAACCGCCAATGTGAGCCACCTAAACCCGAACGCCTCATGAATATAGACTGCTTCGCCTGCACTCAGTGGCAATCGCGCGGACAATTCGGTGTAGCTCAGCGCGGTGAATCCGGCGACCGCGGATGCAACTAAAAACGAAATCGGCGCATAGTAGCCGGCGAGACCGGCGACCTCACCGACCAGCACATAAACTCCGGCGCCGATGATGTTTCCGAGGCCATAGAACAGCAACAATGGCAGCGACAAGCTGCGTTTCAAGGATGTGGTGCGTGTTCTCTTGGGCGACGATGTGAAGAATGTCATGGGCAACATTTGGTACTATTTGGTACCCTTAGACATCATGCCGGATTGATCGAGGTCAAGGACGAATCCATGTCTGTACCGAAAAATAACGAGTTCACGATCTGCCCCACCAGCCCACTCGCTGTGGTGCGGGAAAATATCTAAATACCAGGTAAGATCAAACATCATGCTACAACATGTCATGGGTCTGTTGACCCAGCCAAAGCAAGAATGGGAAAAGATTCGCGATGAAAACGAGTCCGTCGGCGAGTGCTATATGCGTCATGTCCTGCCGTTGGCGGCCTTGTCTCCGGTGGCGGGAATATTTGGGACGACGCTGATTGGTTGGCGGATCGCCACTGGTGTTCCGGTAACATTGACCGTGGGCAGCGCGATACAAATCGGCATTGTCTATTACCTCGCGATTCTGTTTTCGGTGTTCATGATTGGCGTGGTGATTCGTTGGATGGGCGAGACCTATGGAGCGGAGCATTCCTTGTCGCGTTGCGTGGCCCTTGCCGCCTACACAGCAACGCCCCTGTTCTTGGTCGGCGTGATGCAGCTTTATCCCGTATTGTGGGTGAATTTCATTGTCGGATTACCGGCCCTTGCGTACACCGTCTATCTGCTCTACACCGGTGTGCCGATTATGATGGAAATCCCACAGGAACGCGGATTTCTATTTGCCAGCGCGGTGCTCGCGGTCGGCTTGGTGACCCTGGTCGGCCTGCTGGTGAGCACGGTGCTGTTGTGGAGCTTCGGGATCGGGCCTTCCTTCGCGGTGTAGACACGCCGGTTTTGAATCTCGGGAGTTTGGAGAACCTGATGAGTACAGAGAATACGTACAACTACAAGGTGGTGCGGCAATTTGCCGTCATGACCGTCGTATGGGGCATCGTAGGCATGCTGGTCGGCGTGGTAATTGCCGCACAGATGGCATGGCCGCAACTCAATTTTGACATTGCCTGGTTGACATTCGGCCGCTTGCGGCCGTTGCACACCAACGCGGTGATCTTCGCTTTCGGCGGTTCGGCGCTGTTTGCGACCTCTTACTACGTGGTACAGCGCACTTGCCATGTGCGCCTGTTCTCCGACAGATTGGCCGGTTTCACTTTCTGGGGCTGGCAGGCGGTGATCGTGTTGGCGGCGATTACACTGCCGCTGGGCATCACCACCTCCAAGGAGTATGCAGAGCTCGAGTGGCCGATTGATCTGCTGATCACCGTGGTGTGGGTGGCCTACGCCGTGGTGTTCTTTGGCACCCTGGTCAAGCGCAACATCAACCATATATACGTGGCCAATTGGTTTTTTGCCGGTTTCATACTCACGGTCGCGCTGCTGCATGTCGTCAATAGTGCCGCGCTTCCGGTGTCGCTCACCAAGTCCTATTCGGCGTTCGCGGGTGTACAGGACGCGATGGTGCAATGGTGGTATGGCCATAATGCGGTTGGGTTCTTTCTCACGGCGGGATTTTTGGGCATCATGTACTACTTCATCCCCAAACAGGCCGCGCGCCCCGTGTATTCCTATCGTTTATCGGTGGTGCACTTTTGGGCGCTTGTATTTACATACATCTGGGCGGGACCGCATCACCTGCACTACACCGCGCTCCCGGATTGGGCACAGTCGCTGGGCATGGTGTTTTCGTTGATTCTCCTGGCGCCGTCGTGGGGCGGCATGATCAATGGCATCATGACCCTGTCCGGCGCTTGGGAAAAGCTGCGCACCGATCCGATTCTCAAATTCTTGATTGTCTCGGTGTCGTTCTACGGGATGTCGACATTCGAAGGACCGATGATGGCCATCAAGACCGTCAATGCGCTGTCTCACTACACCGACTGGACCATCGGCCATGTGCATTCCGGTGCACTCGGTTGGGTCGGTTTTGTCAGCATCGGCGCAATGTACTATCTGATTCCACGATTGTTTAATCGCGAATTGTATAGCGTCAAACTCGCGGAGACGCATTTTTGGATCGCGACCATCGGTATCGTCCTTTATATTACCTCGATGTGGATTTCTGGAGTGATGCAGGGTTTGATGTGGCGGGCGGTGAATGCGGACGGCACGCTGACATACAGCTTTGTGGAAAGTGTGCAGGCGATGCATCCGTATTACATCATCCGTTTTCTTGGTGGGACTTTGTTTTTGATAGGCATGTTGATCATGGCCTACAACTTGTACCGTACCGTGGTCGGGGCCAAGCCGCATGAAGCGGCTATTCCCGCGGTCGCACACTGAGGTAGCCGCCATGGGGTTACAAGCGAGAGTTGAAAAAAACGTTGGGTTGTTGATCGTGCTGACTTTGTTGGTGATCAGCGTCGGCGGACTGGTACAGATCGTGCCCCTGTTCTTCCAGCAGTCAACCACGGAGCCAGTCTCTGGTTTGAAGCCGTATACGGCGCTGCAGCTCACTGGACGCGATATCTATATTCGTGAAGGTTGTTACACCTGTCATTCGCAGATGATCCGGCCGTTTCGAGCGGAAACGGAACGCTACGGCCATTACTCGGTGGCCGGTGAGTTCGTCTATGATCGACCATTCCAGTGGGGATCGAAGCGTACCGGTCCGGACCTGGCCCGGGTGGGTGGCCGGTACAGCGATGACTGGCAGCGCGTCCATCTAATCAATCCGCGGGATGTGGTGCCTGAATCCATTATGCCGGGTTATCCGTGGCTAGCCGACACACCGGCCGACGCGTCCAACATCGACACAAAGATGCGCGTGCTGAGAACGCTCGGTCATCCTTACAGCGACGAACAGATCAATAATGCGTCCAAGGATCTCAAAGGCAAGACCGAGTTGGATGCGATGGTCGCCTATCTTCAGGTCTTGGGCACCAGCGTGAAAACTCGCAGGTGACGCCATGGGACTGATACACGGCATTTGGACCCTGTTGTTGTTATTGATTTTCGTGGGCATCGTTGCTTGGGTGTGGAGTTCGAAGCGCAAGCAACATTTCGAACAAGCGGCGCAGATCCCATTACAAGACGGTGACGCGGTCTCCGTGGACGAACCACAGAACATGGAGAATAAAGATGGCGGCTGATTTCGTAAGTAACTTTTGGCACTGGTTTATCATCATTCCGACGGTGATCGGGATCCTTGCGTTGATTCCGCTGGTGATGCTGAACCGGGGGAAAAAGACCACCGACGAACCCGAGACCATGGGCCATGTGTGGGACGAGGATCTACAGGAATACAACAACCCACTACCGAAGTGGTGGCTGAACATGTTCTACATCACGATCGTGTTCGGGATCGTATACCTGCTCTTGTATCCCGGCCTCGGCAAATTCCAAGGGATCTGGGGGTGGTCCTCAACCGGACAGTACCAGGCCGAAGTGACCGCCGCGAACGAAGAGTTCGGCCCGTTGTTCAAGCAATACGCCGCCATTGACGTGAAAACTCTGGCCAAGAATCCAGAGGCATTGAAAACTGGTGAGCGGCTGTTCGCTAACTATTGTTCGACGTGTCATGGCGCGGACGCACGCGGTGCCCTCGGGTTTCCGAACCTGCGCGATCAGGATTGGTTGTACGGCAATGATCCGGCACAGATTAAGACCAGTATCCTGAATGGACGCAACGGAATGATGCCGGGTTGGGAAGCGGCTCTTGGTGAGGACGGCGTCAAGAACGTCACGGAGTTTGTCTTGAGTCTGAGCAGGAAAGACGTTGATCTGGATGCCGCGCAGGCCGGACGCGAGCACTACAACAAGATGTGTATCGCCTGTCATGGTCCGGACATGAAGGGAAACAAGCAACTGGGCGGGGCCAATCTAACCGACAACGTCTGGTTGCATGGAAGATCGCGTAAGGCGGTCATGCACACCATCGCCAAAGGGCGCCAGGGAAGGATGCCGCCGCACAAGGATTTTCTCGGTGAGGACAAGGCCCATCTACTGACGGCTTATGTATACAGTCTATCGGCCGGCCAGAATCAGTGAGCCGGGGAGACGCGCCCCAACACCAACGGCTGGTGGCCGCGTATAGCATCGGACTTGTCTGGTTTTGGCTGATTACCGCAGCCGACAGCCGGCTCACCGGCTATTTCCAACGAACCCCGGGCAGTTTGAACAGGTCAAAGTCGATACCCTAATGACTCCGCGTCTATCGCAGCGGGCCCGACTATTTTGGCGGCACCACCTCGATCACCGATAACATCGTACCACTGAACTCATCTCCTAAGATCAACGAAACTGTGGCAAGCTCAGTCGAAAATATCGAACAAGCGCTGTATGCCAAGCGAGAAAAGATATTTCCGCGACAAGTACACGGATTGTTTGCGCGGCTGCGGTTGCTCGGTATTACCGTTTTGATGGGTATTTATTACGGCCTGCCGTGGGTGACTCTAGGCGACCGTCAAGCCGTATTGTTTGATCTGCCGGCACGCAAGTTCTATATCTTCGGCCTCACATTCTGGCCTCAGGATTTTATCTACCTGGCTTCACTGTTGATTATCGCTGCACTGGCATTGTTCTTCTTCACCGCCTTGGCCGGGCGTCTATGGTGTGGGTATGCCTGTCCGCAAACGGTGTGGACGGAAGTATTTTTGTGGATAGAGCGTAAGGTCGAGGGGAATCGTGCACAGCAGATGAAGCTGGATAAATCGCCATGGAATGCTCGCAAGCTCCTCATCAGGGGAACGAAGCATTTCCTTTGGATTGCGCTGTCGCTATGGACGGGCTACACGTTCGTTGGTTACTTCACGCCGATTCGGGAACTGGGCTACGCGGTACTCAATCTAAGCACCGGACCGTGGGAGACGTTTTGGTTGATCTTTTATGGATTTGCCACTTACGGTAATGCGGGTTGGCTGCGGGAACAGGTTTGCATCTATATGTGTCCTTACGCGCGCTTCCAAAGCGCGATGTTCGACAGGGATACACTCATTATTTCCTACGATGTAGATCGCGGCGAGCCGCGTGGTTCACGTAAACGCGGCGTCGAACCAAGAAGCGCGGGTCTGGGTGATTGCATAGACTGCACTTTATGCGTACAGGTCTGTCCCACCGGCATTGATATTCGTAATGGATTGCAATATGAATGCATCGGGTGCTCCGCATGCATTGACGCATGCGATGAGGTCATGGATAAGATGGAGTATTCCAGAGGGCTGGTGCGTTATACCACCGAAAATGCTCTTGAGGGTAAACCAACGCAAATGTTGCGTCCCCGGGTGCTGATCTACGCGATGATCTTAATGGGTCTGCTGGGCGCGCTGGGGTATTCCATCGCCAGCCGCGTTCCGATCGGCCTGGATGTGATCCGTGATCGTAACTCCCTGTACCGTGAGACTGCGGAAGGCCTGGTCGAAAACGTATACACTCTGAAGTTACTCAATATGGATGACCACGACCACCGCTACCGGCTGTCGGCGACTGGTTTGAATGATTTGGCACTTAAACTTGATCACGAATCCATCGAAGTTCCCGCCGGACAAGTGCGCGAGTATTCCGCACGTCTGCAGATCGACCCCGTGGACCTCAAAAAACCCAGCAACGAGGTGTTTTTCGAACTCGAAGCCATCGATAATACAACCCTGAGGGTCCGTGAGCCCGCACGCTTTCTCGGGCCCGTGGGATCGCGATGAGAATGAGTGCCCCAGAGCCGGTACGCGAATGGTATCGCCAACCCATGGTGTGGTTGGTGATTGCCATACCGCTGACCGCCGTTGTGATGGGCGTGACAACGATTATCTTGGCCGTTGTCAGCAACGATGGCATCGTCGCTGACGATTATTACCGCCGAGGGCTGGAGATTAATCAGTCCTTGGAGCGCGACGAGATGGCGGCGCACCACGGTCTCAAACACGTGCCGGAAGAGGCCACTGTCGCGGAAGCGGCCGTTGCGGTTCAGGGAAAAGGTCGAATGATCCGGCACCTTGGCATCGAGACCCAGGCGGCAGAACCACCGGTAGGCAAGGTTCAGATGAACCTCTTCGCACAACCGGCGTTCGGAGCGGATGGCAAAGCAGTAGCCGACGATCAGCATCCGAACCATCAGTTCCGGATCAATCGAGGGCCG
>CAMYMN010000059.1 GCA_947259395.1 uncultured Gammaproteobacteria bacterium
CGGTCAGCGCTTCTTTGCCTTCGGCAAAACCGCACTTCCCTCTTTGCCTGCGCTCCGCTCGACTTACCCAACCGGGGTCGGCGGGTCGCCTGCGGCTCCATGTTCACACTCAACTCTGAGCGAGTGGCATCTGAGCCGCAAGCACCTCAAACTGGCTACGACGTTGTTGATATCTTCAGTATCAGGCCTGACGGTTCCGACTTGATGCGACATACCTGGTGCCGAAGCGAGTGCTCATATCCTTCTCTATCTGTCGACGGAAAAACGTTACTCTATCGCAAGGTTTTCTGGACCATCGACAACGACGGTAATCGCATAAGAAATTCGGAGATTGTGATTGCGAATATCGACGGATCGGGGTGATTGACACTCCTGCGAACTGATAGTCACGGCCGGGAGCGGTCATCGTTTGAATTTATAAAAACCACCCACATCCCGAGGGCTGCGACGGCCAGGTTCATACCGTTATCCATGCTTATGTTTCTTCTCGAACGGCGAACCACTGCGCCACGGCTATTACGGCTCTTTCTTCAGAATTTGCCGTTGTCATTTTTCCACTCACTACGGGGTGCTATCTTTTCGGTCGTGTCCCAATGCTCCACTATCTTGTCATTCGCCAGTCGGAATAGATCATAGAATGCGGTATGGACGCCACCGTATTCGCCTTCGCTCACACAAAGTACAAAGCTACCCTCGGCGAGAACACGATGGATGCGATGATAGTCAATGCGTCGGCCGCTCTCATCCGCGACTTCCAACGCGGATCGGAGAACAGACACGCCATCGCCCAGTCGCGGGTTGTGCTCTTCGTAAGTGTCTTCATGGACGAAATCGATAAGCCGGTCGAGATGCCCGTCGACGAGCACGACTTCAACGAAAGATCGAACCAGGGCACGGTTGCTTTCCGTCAATTCGAGGTCAACGGCCTCGGTCGGTCCGTCCACCATCGTTCGGCCGGATTGATTGGGTCCTTTTCGCTCCTGAATATTGTCCCAGTGCTCCACCGCCTGGCCGTCCTCGAACCGGAAGACTTCGAAGCCGATCTTGCGGCTCGCGAAATCGTACTCTGTATGGGCAAAGACAAAATCGCCGTCCGCAAAGGCTCGCGCTATATTCACCCTCGGTGAGGTCAAGGACAGCCGCTGGAAGAGGGCGGCCAAACCCTCGCTGCCTTCGTGGGTCTGGGGGTTGTGCTGAATGTACTTTGCTTCGTTGACAACGGCGACCGGTCCAGGATCACCGGTCTCGATGCTTTTCAGCAGCGCCCGAATCTGGTCCTTCTTCGTCACGGCAATATTCGGTCTACCGTGCATCCGGGACCCACGGAAACGGCCCCATCCAGAGATCGGTCATCAGTCGCAGCGTGTTCATCTCGAGCCACTCCTCGTAGCCGACCCAATGCGAATACTGCGGCAGCCTGACAGCTTTCGGAATGTCCATGAAGCCAGTGCCCTTCTCGAACTCGGCCAGAATCGCATTGCGCAGATCACGTATGAACTGGCGTTCTTCTTCAACATGCGTGCGCGTGCAACCGGTCATTGCCTCATCCAGCGGAAGTTCGTTGTGCGAACAGACAGCGACGTCGAAATCCATTTCGAGGATTTCGCCCAGGCTGCGCTCCCATTCCCCGATATTAAAATCCGGCACCACAGAGAACATGACCCGGTTCGGTGTAACAAGGTCTGCGATGTAAGCTACACGCCGCTCCGGAATGGTGAAGATCGTCAGGCCCATCCCGTGATTGAGGCCCAGATAATGCAAGCGCACGGTGAAATCACCCATATCGAATATCTTGTGGTCACCGGACCACGTTATGTCTGGCAATGCGCTATCGCGGCCGGGATTGGCGTCGAGCCAGTCTGCCGCACGCCTGTGCATCACCGTCTGCGCGCCTGCGCCCGAAAATACCTGCCCGCCGCTGGCATGATCCCAATGATTGTGGCTGATAAAGGCGTACCTGATCGGCTTGTCCGTAACGCCTTCGACGGCTTCCGACAATTTCTGCGCATGCCCGGAATGAAAGGTTTCAAAGACAGCAACGCCATCCTCCCCAACGACGAACATCGAGTGATTCCCTTCACCGAGCGTGAAACTATAGACGCCATCGCTAATTTCCCGAGCGCTATTGAGCTCGTCGGCTGCTAGCACAAAGGGAGCCGAGAAGACGGATAGCAAAACCCCAAATGAAAAGATTCTAAATCTTCGTGACATGCCGTTTTTCCTCTCTGATTCCTGTCGGCTTTCGTCGGCGATTGGGCTGCAATTCAAGTCTTTTGCTGTCCGTGAACAATAAAGTCCTGATATCGCCGCGTTGATTCGGCGTTTGTCGGATTATTCTCGAGCAAAGACTCAACATACGACGTGAAGCTGTTGGCAAAGGGGATAGGCCTTACTTTCCACCAGGCTTGCACGCCAGGAAAGGTCAGCCACCATGCCACCGCTGATGACCAGCGCTGCCAGATTTCCTCCGGTATGGAATTGTCCTTCGCGGCGAGAAACATGAACTCGAATGCACCGAAGAGCTCGTACATTGCCCACGTAAATTGCATCCTTTCCTTTGGGGTAAGTTTCGACGGGTCCGCGACTCCCTTCGAGAAGATAACTGACGTGGCAGGATCTTGACTGAGTGTTGCCTGCATCGCCGCTACTCGATCCAGGGCGCGAGAAAAGTTTTCCGTCTGTTGTGCACGTGTATTCTGGCGTACCTGAACTGCCAGATAAACCAGGGACACAACTACTGCGACGGCGCCGATAATCTCGCCGAGATTTGCAAGCGATTCAAGATTTGTCATACGTCGAACGATTCGGTCGATTTAGCGACAGTCCGCAATGAATGATTAGTGGAAATTATAGCTCAAGCAATCGGACGGCGGATTTCGACCACCAGTAGATGCCCGTGACACTAACTTTACATTAACGCCGGCGAGTCTTGGTTACGATGAAAATTGTCCGGCAGTGGAATGCTTGTAAATAAACACCCCTAATCCACACAGAAATGCGCCTCCCGCCAGCATAAATAGAGGGTTGGACCACATCCAAAAGCCGCGATGGATAAGGATCTTCTCCGGTTCCCGTGGATCGTAATGCAGGGTAACCCGATCGCCTATCTCGTTAGCGCTAAACCACTGCGTCTTGTGAACGTCGCGGCCTACGATGACCTGATCGTCGAGCGTCGTGAATCGAGCTTCGACACTCTTTATTCCCTTTACCCCCACGTCGACGCCAACCACAACGCCGTCTGTTTGCACTCCCCGAGTCAGAAGATGCTGTCGTTCGGACAATCCAAAGACACCGACCGCGTATGCCACCAAAGCCAGAAGCAAGGTTGCTGTCAACAACAACTTCGGATGAACTGATTGTTTCATTTTGCCGAGGGGTCGCCCGGGACCATTCGAAATGGGTTAGTAGTTATCAGTCATTGTATCTCGTAAGCACCCGTGCACGTGGCCGTTTTGGAAAGAAGCCGATCCCTGTCGATTGTTCGCGTTACGAATCCTTGCGGAAAGTGGGGTAGGGTGCGTTGACGATCATCGTGGGTGACACAGGCTTGCCCAAAACACAAATACGTCTATCCGCAATACGGCTGCCCGATTTGAAGCGAGGCATTACCTCGGACGGCATAGTTCGGCTGGTAGACTGTTGAAGACCTGACTAGGGACCCGACGCGGTCTTTTCAGGCGCAGTGGCTTATTCTAATGTAGGCGAAGTCAGCGGAAACGAACGACGTGCTCAGTAAACGCTATGCAGGGGTACTTGTCGCGGCGATCATCGCGATAGTCATCATTTCGGCACGACTTTTCCATCCCACATGGGATTACTATCCGCCCGACAGGCTGGTAGATAGCCTCGAGCGAAGCTGGATTGTCGATGCCGGTGTGAGAGACCTGGCGTTTTTTGGCTACGTTGTTGTTGCGCTTGGCTTGATGACTGTTTTCTTCTCAATCGTGCAGCGACGCTGGGCTCATAGCGCCGGGTTGAAAGGATTTCTGTACGGGACATCGCTCGGCGTCATTTGGGCGTTCGGGTTCCTTACCGGGTGGGCGTTTCTCGGGACAACCCTTCGCGCCGAGATTCTAAACTGTCTGGTCGATCTCATCGGATTGGCGGTGGTCGGGTGGGCCATTGGACTGATGGTCGGTAAGGACCTGACTCCGGCTGCGCGGCAAATTCCGAAACCGTGGCTCGCTGTTGTATTCGTTGCTGCCGGATTCGTAACTGTTCACACCCTCGGGGCCATGTCCTTTGCCGCTCCGCTCGGCGTGACGGCGGATTTACTTCTGCGTCCCCGATCATGGTTGCAGTACGGATTGCTGATCGCGCTTGGCGCCTGGGCCGGGCAGATGTTCATCATGTTGCGCCACGCACTGCCGTTCAAAAACGTTGTGGCACGGTCGGCCTTCTTCGCATTCGGTGTCTTCGGGCACAGTTGGCTATTGTTCCACCTCTTTTTTGTCATTGAATTTGCTGGTGTCTTCGAAACAACCCTGCTCGCCGGCCTGATGGGCTCAGTAGGGGTGTTTGTCGGCGTCGCGGCGTATGAATGGACCGCAGGCGACGAAGAAAAACGCTAAACTCTGTTGACCAGCTGAATGATCCAACAGTGTGACGCATCGACCGGTTGAGTCTGCAACCCCATGGGTCCTTCGATATAAAAAACCTGGTCAGCTGGCTGTGGCTGTTTGATAGTTACGAGGCCGTGCATTGTGTCCGAAGAAAACGAAACAGACTTTTGTAATCTGACATTTAGATCGTCGATCCTCGATTCCATTCCGGCCAATATTGCCGTAATCGCTCCATCTGGCGAGATTCTGGCGGTTAACCTCAGCTGGCAAGAGTTCGCGGACGCAAACCAAATGTCTGACGATGCGAACTTAGGTATCGGCGCAAACTACTTCGATGTCTGTCGGGACGCTAGCACTGATCCGAACGCGCGCGCGGCGATGAAGGGAATACGCGAGGTAATAAAAGGACGCCGATCGTCTTTCTACCAAGAATACCCATGCCATAGCCCAGGTGAGCAGCGCTGGTTTGCCCTGCGGGCTACGCCCCTCATCGACTATCCGTACTTTGTCGTCGTGTCACACGAAGATATTACGGGGCGAATCGCCGCGGAAAAAGCCAGCCAAACGCCCGAAGAGGAATGAGAGTCAGCGGACGGGTTACCTCAGTTTGATTTGGCATCCGATACGTGTCGAGCAAGACCAGAAAACAAACGATCGAGCTGGCTGATTACGCTCCGGTTGAACGACTGCTCCTGCGAATAGCGGACATTTATAGCTACGCTATTCGCCCAAAGTCCGCCGAACCAACCACCGGTTGAACAAGATGAATACGACCAGGGCGATGCCCCATTGAGTCAGGCACGTCATGACGCTAAAGGGTTCAAAAGGGTCGAACCAGCGATCCGGAGAGTAGACGCTGGCTGCCTGGTAGAGCCACCAGCCGAGGAGCACAACGGCGAGCGTCGGAATCACGAAGCGAATCGCCGTATCCCAAAGAGGCCCTGCACTCCAGTCATGCGGCTGGTTGTCGATGCTCTCCGTGCGAAATCGGCTGGCTCCGCGGCGTATCACGGCAAAAGCGATGAATGCGCCGGATATCATCAACGCGACTCCCCAGACGAAGTCCTGATTTGCGAAGAACTCCAGGTTGATTGCCGACGGAATGCCCAGCGTGAAGCCGATAACGCAAACACCGAGGATTGCCTGGCGCGGTTCTACGCCGAAATCGATGAGTATTCGGGTGCATAGCTTGATCATTGCGATGAGAGAGCTGAAGGCGGCGAACGACAGCCCGAGAAAAAACAGTACGGCGAATACGTTGCCGGCGGGCATCTTGGCGAACAGCTGCGGCATCCAGATGAACGTCAGCCCGGTTGCTGCAGGGCCGCTCGTTTTCATGATCTCGAGAACCTCGGCCTTGCTCATCTCGGCGCCGAGAATTGCAAATACGGTGCCAAATATGACGATAGCCGCCAACAATGAAACCGTGTTGTTGCCGACGCCGGTGATGACTGCGTTTTTCACCACCCCATGCCGGCTCTGCATGTAAGCGCCATAGGTCATGATCAGGCCCCAGCCGGCGCCCGTATCCCAGGCGTTCTGTGTCAGCGCCTCAAGCCAGATTCTCGGTCGCGAAAGTGTGGACCAGTCGGGGGTAAACAGAAACCTTATGCCCTCGGATGCCCCATCAAGCGTCAGCGTGCGTAGAAGCGAGACGACAACGATCAGGAGCAGGGCCGGAATGAGCACAAGGTTCGCGCGCTCGATCGATCGTATTCCATTCCAGACGACAACGGCGCCGAGACCCATTGCGAGGGCATGAAACGCAACCGGAAAGCCACCACCCTGGAATCCGTCCCAGATGCCTTGTGCCGCCTCCGAGCTAAGTGGCAGGGGCGCAACGGTCATCTGGATCAGGTAGTAGACGCACCAGCCTGCAACGACCGAGTAGTAGAACATGATGGCAGCCGCAACGAAGCCGACGAATGCACCCATCCAGGCAAATTTTTCCCCGGCGATTTTCGCAAACGTTCCGACGACGCCCATACGACCCTTCCGCCCTAGGGCGTACTCCGCGATGATCAGCGGCACGCTCCAGACGAACAGGAAGACGATCCATGCGACAAGGAACGCGCCAGCACCGTCGTCGCCCGCGTTTTGGGCGGCAATGCGTGGAAAGCGCCAGATATTGCCGGTACCAACCGCAATGCCGAGTACGCACAGGAGCATGCCCAAGCGGGAGGAAAAACGTTGATCCGTATGGTTCGTCAAGAGAGGCGCTTTGGTAAGGACATGGCATGTTAGCAGATAACGCTCACAGGCAGTCGTTCCCATGCAGCTCGTACTTGCGCCCTTACTGTGTGTCAGATGGAAGGATCGAAAACGACAGGGCTATACGGCAGCAGGCCCCGAGCTACGGCGCGATCGGGACAAACGGCTCGCACGAAATCTTACCCCTGGTAATCGTGAGGAAACTCGCTTCGGGCACGGCAACCCACTCGGCCTCGAGGTTGTCCAGCGGCTCGGACACAATCGCGCGTGCGCCTCTCGAAAACCGGCCCGCATCAGGTGCGATTTCCATCGTCGCATCGCGACTCGCACTGTGAAACAGCGATCTTGAGTTACCTTCCGTCGAATAACGGACGGCATACAGCGATTCGCCGTCGCTGATACCGAGGGTCATTTGCAGCGCATTTTCTACTTCGTGACGCTCGGCGATGTATTCGACCATTCCGGCCATGCGCGCGAGGCCGGCCTGTACGTCGCCATCCAATCCGAAGCCAAGCGCAAGCAGGAACATGAGCTCGGAGTCGGTTGTTCCATGTATGAGCGGAAACAAATCCGGCGAGATGGCAAACGCAAGATCCCGGTGCAGTTTCTGGTAGTCGTTGATCAGACCATTATGGACAAACAACCACTTCTGGTGAGTGAATGGATGGCAATTGGTTCTCTGAACCGGGGAGCCTGTTGTTGCCCGGACATGCGCTACGAACATTGACGATTCAATTTGCGCCGCCAACGCCTGCAGGTTCGTGTCGTTCCAGGCTGGCCGGATATCCTTGTAGACGCCCGGCACATCGCCCGTACCGTACCATCCCAGGCCAAATCCATCGCCGTTCGTCGTAGAAGAGGGGTCCGACGCGCGGAGGCTCTGGTCGATAAGCGAATGGTCCGGCTTGAACAGCACTTCGTCGAGCAGAATAGGTGCGCCCGAGTAGGCAAGCCAACGGCACATAAGGATCTCCTTCGGGTTGCTGATGTGAAGCGTTTCTTGAGTTTGAGGACCGAACAGGCAATTGGCAAATCGATCGATTGGTGGCCGGAATACGAAAAGACGACTTCGGTACTGCCACCAGCGGCTGATTCCGCGGGGAACGGCAGACATTCGGTCGATGTGTAAAAGGCCGAAGCGACGGTTTCGCCCTTTTTCGTGAGTGACTGGTGGATTACTTGACTGCGCGACGCCAAGTACCGCAAGCAAGCACTATTTCTTGCACAGCCATCAGACTGTGATTAAGCGTGCCAGAACCGGGACGCCTAGAGCGCGCTGTGGTTGAGCCCACCTTTCAACACGGCCGTCTCGAAGCCTCGCTGGTTCAATAGGAATGCCGCCGCCGAACTGCGGCGTCCGGTATCACAGTAAACGACGTAGGGCGTCTTTCGATCCAGAGCATCAAGCTTGTGGCGGAGCAGGTACAACGGCAGATTCATGGCGTCTTCCTTGCTGAATGCCTTGAATTCACTGGGCACCCGGACGTCGAGCCACTTGCCGCCCAGACTCACTGCTTCATGGGCATCTTCAGGATCCAACGAGACGATCATTGGCTCATTCAAAAGCGATCGAAATTCGTCGCGAGCCAGCCGCATCAAAGTACCGTCAGTTTGCATCGTTACCGTCGCATTGCGAGCCTCATCTGAAATCAACGCTTCCTCTCCGAAGGTATCGCCCACGCCCAGTTCGGCAAGATCGATGTCTTCCAGGTTCGCCGGTGTTTCGCGAGTGACCCTGCAACGACCGCTTCGTATGATATAGAAATGGTCGCCCTTGCTGCCCTGACGGATAACAACATGACCTGCTCTGTAATCCACTCTGTTCAGGCGCATGAATATCATCTGGATATTCTGCGGCGGTATCAGTTGAAAGGTCTTCGAGCGTAGAAGGGCGGTCATCCAGTCGACTTCGCCGCCATTTAACTCGGAACTAAAGTCGCCGACCTCGTAAACGCCGGTGTGGTCCAACGTCAGCGTCACATCCACAAGTTCGCTGTCGATGACGAAGTATTCAACATCGTCGACGGCAACAGCAGAAAGCTGGCGGGGTAGAGTTGGTGCAATTGGGTTACTTGCCTCGTCGGTGCCACCGATGATAGTACCCAGCACCTGATCGCCATTTCGCAACGAGAGCGTACCGGAGAGCAGGTAAAATGAACGTTTTTCTGAGTCACCCTTGTCAAACAGCGCCTGACCCTGAGCCGCATGCAGGATTTCAATGCTGTCCAGGAGATCGTCGAGGCTGGCGGACTCCAGCGTGTCGAAGGGCGAGAACTTGCCAAGTTGTGCGGCATCCATGCTCGTAGTCATTGGATTATTAGACTCCAGATTCAGGCGAAATCATTTCGCGAGATACGTCAGATTAGCAGCCGACGTTTGGCTGTTTTGGGACGTATTTCTCAGAATTTCGAACCCGACAGATGAGTGTGTTTCTGTATGGCTGCGAGGGGGGTGCGGTATGCTTATCGCTGGCGCACCCCGAGGCTCCTGCCCATGAAAAA
This sequence comes from uncultured Gammaproteobacteria bacterium, assembly GCA_947259395.1. Classification (GTDB taxonomy): domain Bacteria; phylum Pseudomonadota; class Gammaproteobacteria; order Arenicellales; family JAANXG01; genus CALZGZ01. Next base: position 9,275 of record CAMYMN010000059.1, read on the forward strand.
GTTCGCCACCGCACTAGTGGCACTAGTTGCAATCGAACACCTGTACATCCTTGTTCTGGAGATGTTTCTTTGGACCAAGCCGGCAGGACTCCGGGCGTTCGGCCTCACTCCGGAGTTCGCCGAACAATCTGCGGTGCTCGCGGCGAACCAGGGTCTATACAATGGCTTTCTTGCAGCCGGACTGATCTGGGGCCTCATTCGCAAAGATGATGGATTCCCGCTGCGAGTATTTTTTCTGGGTTGCGTAGTTGTTGCCGGCGTCTTTGGGGCGATAACTGCCAAGCCATCCATTTTGTTTGTACAGGCAGCTCCTGCTGCGATCGCGCTTGTACTGACGCTGCTCGCACAACGACAAACGGAGAGACAACGATGACCGCAGAAGCGGGAGACACGGTTGAGCGACGAGGTCACTGCCTTTGCGGCAAGGTGAGCATCACGGCGAAGAACGCCAGTAACGATGTGGGCGCGTGCCACTGCAAGATGTGTCGACGCTGGGGCGGTGGCCCGTTCATGGAAATAAACTGCGGCGCGAACGTCGATTTTGAAGGCGAGGGCAATGTCTCGGTCTTCGATTCATCGGATTGGGCCGAGCGTGGATTTTGTCGTAATTGCGGGACACATCTTTTCTACCGACTGAAGGAGGACGGGCAGCATATGATCCCGGTCGGCTTGTTTGAAGACAGCGACAGCCTCGTATTCAAAGGCCAGGTCTTTATCGATGAGAAACCGGACTATTACGAGTTCGCTAATGAGACCAAAAACTTCACGGGTGCGGAGATATTCGCCATGTTTGGTTCTTCGTAGCGGGGTCGGTGAGGCCTGAAAGAACATCAACTTCTCGACAATAATTTAGATCTTCTAAATGGAGAAGGGCGAGCAGCCGCTCAGATCCCTGGTTTTCGTCTTCGAGAACTGAAGGTGGCGGCTACGCAGTTCGTTGGTGAGTAGCATTCCTGAACTGGACGTTGCCGCGACCAGGTACTACGCTTGGGTGAGACAACAAAAAAAGCAGGGGAAAGAAGCCATGAACTGGAAAGCAATCATTCTCGGTGGCCTTGCTTACTACGCCACCGCATTCGTCGTGTCCATGGCGGGCGGTGTGTTCATTCATGAAGGTGTCCTCGATGCCGCTTATCGGGCCACGGAGACTTTCTGGCGGCCCGAACTCGTCCAGGATCCGCCCGACATGGCCGCATTGATGCCCATGTGGATCACGACGGGAATCCTTACGTCCTTCATTCTCGCCGGGATCTACATGGTGTTTCGCGGCGCGCTGAGCGGACCTGGCTGGCAGCGTGGCCTCAAGTTCGGCGTGGCCATGTGGCTGTGGGGCGCATGCCTGATGGCTGCCTGGTCGGGTGTATTCAACCTGCCGAGCAAGATCTGGATATGGTGGGGCATCGATGCGGCGATCTACACGATCATAGGGTCGATAATCCTCGGCATCGTGGTGCAGAAGCTAGCGCCGGCTGACTAGCTGAGCGAGCGGCCCGGGCACAGGCTTGCGATCACTTGCCCGAACACCCAACCTCGGTCGTTCCCGGACGTCTGAGGCGGACAAGGGCGCCAAGGATTCCGCAAAGTTGGGCGTTAAGTTCGTGTCAGAAGTTAAGCGGGATCACTCCCGGCCTCTGCAGAACCTCGGTTTCTTACCGGTCGGGGCGTATCGTGCTCGAGTCTCACGAACTAGATGGCTTCCCTAGGTGCTGACTCGGTGCGATCCTTTTCCGTCTCGTGTACGCGGTCCGTGCGATCAAGCTCAGTGTCTCCTGCACCATCGCTGCGATTTGGCATCTCGCGGACCTGTATTTTCGCCGGCTTTCCGGTCGCCTCGTTTTTTACGTGTACCGCTTGTCCGACCGCTGCAAGAACGAGGACCACGTATGTGATAGGTACCAGTGGTTTCATCGGTGACTCCTTGAAGCAGCATCGCGACAGTCGATTGTTGTCTATTATCGGGTTGCCAAGGGCTGGAGTCATGTGATGCTTGCCAATTGTGACATTCGTTAACAATTCAGCCGTAACAGAGATCTTGAGCCAGATTATGAATAGGCATCTAGTGGAGTGGTGCATTTGTCAGTCTATTAACTTGTCGGCAATAGTTAAGGATAGTTACTAGATCGGGCGACAGTAAGATCTGGCAACTCGATTGGGATACATCACGGAGCATGAAAATCCGTATACTTCTTCATACTTTTTGACGCGGTAAGTCCTGCCCCAGGTGTCCCGCTGAGACGAAGGAGCAGACCAATAGAGAGCCAGTCAGCTGTCAGTCCGCCCGCATCAATGCGGTTCCAATACCCCTGGCGCGACTACCAGGCCAGAGTTCTGGATTCGGTCAAACTTTACCTGGCTGATCACCGCCTGCACGTCGTTGCCGCGCCCGGCTCCGGGAAAACGACACTGGGTCTCGAGATCTTCCGTCAACTCGGCAAGCCAACGCTCGTTCTGTCACCGACCCGCGTTATCCGCAATCAGTGGATCGATCGGTTACGGGATTTCTGTAATACCGATGAGGCATTCCCGCCGCACTGGACGAGTCGTTCCCTGGATGAGCCGGGGTTTCTCACATCGATAACCTACCAGGCGCTGCACACCCGGTACCGAGACGAAATAGCTGAGGCGGAAACCGACGATGCCGTTGCAGCCGAGGAAGAAACCGAGATTCGAACAAAAGCGATCGACGATGGCGAGATCTCGGCGCTCGTTCGATCGCTCAGGGCCGCCGGGATCCGGACGTTAATCCTGGACGAGGCGCACCATCTTCGTGCCGAGTGGTGGAAAGCGCTGAGCAATGTGGTCAGTTCGATCGAGGGAATGACCGTCGTATCGCTAACAGCGACGCCGCCGTATGACTCGCACACGACGGAATGGAAACGTTACGAAGAACTTTGCGGCCCCATCGACGAGGAAATCTCGGTCCCTGAGCTCGTAAAGGCAGGAACATTGTGCCCACATCAGGACTTTGTCTGGACTGTCGTGCCTACCGAGTATGAACGCGAATACCTCAAAGAGTACGAGCGCAATGTCGCGATAACCACAGCAGAGCTGCTGGCAGATGAATGCCTCGAGAGTATCGTCACGCGTCATGCATGGCTAACCGATTCCGAAAGCCTTGCCGACGATGTGTTTCGCCAACCTGATCAGGCCATCGCACTTCTTGTCTACCTCAAGGGCAAAGGGGCGGTTCTACCGGAGCACCTGCTACAACTGCTCGATATGCAGGAGTCCGATATTCCAGAACTCACGGACTACTGGTGGCAGCAGATTGTGGGCCTTTACCTGTACTCACCGCTTGGTTGGCCAGATGACGAAACATCGACCGCGCACAGGAAGGATCTTGCCCGGACCTTCCGCGATCGTCACCTGCTCCGCAATCGCGAACTGCAGTTATCGGATGCGCGTCTTGTCAAGCGACATATGACGCAGTCGAGCGCGAAGATCCAGGGCTGCGTGGACATTTACGGTCAGGAGCGGGATGTACGAGGCGCGGGCCTGCGCCAGGTTATTCTTACGGACTACATCCGTGACGAAGGCGTGAGGTCGAACAGTAAGGAAGAGGTGAACGCACTCGGCGCGTGGCCGATTTTTCGTGCCTTGGCCGATCAGCTGCCCGAGGATGAGAGACCGTACTGTGCATTGCTGACAGGGCGCCTGGTCGTACTGCACGAGTCTGTCGCGGCGAGCATCCAGGACGAGATAACCACACGCCCGCTGCCTCAACTCGACGATTTCTGCCTGGTTGATTCGACGTCCCGAAATTCGGTGACGATACTCACAGAACTCCTGGAGCGCGGCGAGATTAATGTGCTGGTTGGAACACGAGCGCTATTGGGCGAGGGCTGGGACGCACCGTGTATCAACTCCTTGATTCTCGCTAGCAGCGTTGGGTCTTACATGCTGACCAACCAGATGCGTGGTCGGGCAATCAGAGTGGACAAGAGAAACCCCGATAAGGTCGCCAGTATCTGGCACATCGTTGCTGTCGTACTCGACCGTAAGCTGATGCATGTAACCCCCACCCCGCAGATGTTCTACGCCGGGCTTGCAGATTTCAGAGAGCTGCAACGGCGTTTCGAAACCTTTGTGGGCGTCCACTCAGGCAAGCCCGTTATCGAGAATAACCTGTTGCGTCTCGAGCTGCCGTATATCAGACGTCGACATGACCTTGTTACCGGGGCGGAGCACCTGGCGTTCAGGCAGCGGTACTTCCGGACAGGATATCGTCTCGAGTCGACCAACCAGGAGATGATAGATCGCTTACACCGCATTCAGAATCTGGGTCCCCAATGGGAGGCTGCAATCGGCTCAGGAACCGCGGGGTACGTCGTTCCCACTGTATCCCCAGAAACGCCGCCGACAGCACGGATGTTTCACTTTAAACGGACCTTGTTCTATTTCCTGGTGACGGCGCTGATTGCTTTCGGGACAGCTGCGTTGGCTATGGCACAGCACACGAGATCGTTTGCCCTCATTGTTGCTGCCGGGCTGATCTGGGCACTACCCAAGTTCTTCGTCGTAGTCCGGCTGCTGATTAAACACCTGCCGGTGGACGGCACCCTCCACCAGATCGGATTGGCGGTACGCGATACCGTGTGCGCGACGGGTATTGTCGAAAACTCGTCGGCTCGCTTGAAGGTCAGATCGTACTCCCACAACAGGGGCGTCTACGTCAATCTCGATGGGGGCACCTTTCATGAGAAATCGGTGTTCGCCGACTGCATGGAAGAAGTTCTGGGGCCTATCGACCGCCCCAGGTACCTACTTGTCCGCCACGGAACGATGCTTGGCATCAAGCGAAAGGACTATCATGCTGTCCCAACGCGGATTGGTGTGAAGAAAGAGTTTGCGACGATTTTTCAAAAAGCGTGGCAAAAGTATGTCGGAGAAGCAGACCTGATCTATACACGAACTCCGGAAACACGCACGACGCTCCTGATGGCGCGAGCCAGGGCTTTCTCCGCGTCAACCAAAAAGTACGTGAAAAGAATCGACCGTTGGGTCTGAAAGTATTCAGCGCTGCCGCTTGTTGATTCGGTACCACGCGCGCGATGTGTGCTTTTTCTGCCGCCAGCCGTGATATGGATGGGCGTCGAGCAGCCGATCGTTCTTAAACAGAAGCACGAGAATGGCACCGGCGGCAAAGCCACCGATGTGTGCCCAGAATGCGACGCCTCCACCCGTGGCGCCAATGCTGTTGAAACCGCCAAGCAACTGCACCACCATCCAATAGCCCAGCATCAGCATGGCTGGGACGGCAAATGTTGTGGCGTAGAACCCGAGAAACACAAACAAGTGCACATGAACGCGGGGGTATAGGATCACGTACGCACCCATTACACCGCCAATAGCACCGGATGCGCCGACCATGGGCACCAGTGAGGACGGGTCTGCCAGCATCTGAGCTGCGGCCGCCGCCAGACCACACAGCAGATAGAAGATCGCAAATCGTACTCGACCCATCGAGTCTTCAACATTGTCGCCGAAAATCCACAAGAACCACATGTTGCCGATAATGTGCATCCAGCCACCATGCATAAACATGGAACTCAACACGGTGCTCCATCGTCCTTGCCCGCCCACAGGGCATACCAGTTGTTGGTTGGCCTGCGAAAGATCAAAGCTACCGAATACATCTGCGGGAATAAGGCCAAACTGACAGATTGAACGCATTAGCGCTGGATCGTTTCCCAATCCTTGCAGAAAAAACCACGCAGCCAGGTTTAGGCCGATTAGGACATAGGTCACGTACGGGACCATTAGCTGGGGATTTTCGTCTCGGATTGGGAACATTATTTATTCGGATATCTCTGTATTGCGGAATGTACGCCGACGCCTGTCTTGTTTATCGACGGACATGATACCCGGAATCGAGCCGGTCCAACGTTAGGTGCTAAGTGAGCGGCAACGCTTACGAAGAGACGGTTTTTCCGGTCTATTCAGCAGGTGGGGCAGGGCGTTAAGATCTATGCAATAGTTGGGGAGTGATGAATTAACTAACTGCCGGTAAACAGGAAATCGAGGGCCGAAATGATCTCGGGTCGAGCGTCAGAAACCGAATCGACTTTTTCCCCAAGCGCCGCAAGAGGCACACCCGCGATCTCGGCGATTGATACTACAAACGCGTGGTCTGCCACAGAAATCACGGGAGTTAGATGAGCCAGGGGTTTCCCGAAGCTCTTTAGCGGGATAAGGGGTGCAACGACTCGGGTGGCCAAATCGTCAAACAGAGGCGCTTGCAGAATCAGTAAGTACGGTACGTGTCGATTTGAGCCTGAATTGGCATTTTCAACAATGTCGAATTGTCGCATCAGAACCGTCGAATGCCGTCGCTGAATACGCCGTGCCTGGCAATGCGTTTGTTGTAGGCGGAGATGGCGGCTTTGTTTTCATCGAGCCACTCATTTTGCCAGCGTGTCTTGAGTTCTGTAATCAGCGAATCTTCCAGGATCTTCGACAAATTCAATTTGTACTTGCGAGCGGATGCGAGAAGATCCTGATTGATGGTCAGGTTGACCGCCTTGCGACGCGTAGTGTGATCGTATTTGAATTCCTTGGTAGTCATCGGCGTGGTTTCTGGAATTGCAGGGGACAATCGTAGGATAAGTAATGCGCATAAGTAATGCGCAGAGTCTACACGCATATTTAGTGCGTACCTACAGATCCTATTATGCGTATAATGTATATTATGTTAAATTATATTTGTAGGTGCGCAGCGCGTCGTCCGAAAAACGCCTGAGACGGCCAGAAGCCACCCCGCCCGCGATATGGCCGTGTATGACCCGGCTCGACCGCAGTTCCGTTTGCAGGGGCCCGAGGGAGCAATACTCGAAGTAATTTGCGCATGGAACACCCGGTGGCAGTCCGCATTGTCACGAAACTGTAAAGAATAAGAAGCCCCGGGCAACAGGCATTCAGACGTTTACAGATCGTTGTTAATCGACATTGTCATGCGACGGTAGCATGCGCTTGAGCGGAATTTGGGTTAGACATAAGCTGGCTGGGTAAGCAGCTTGGCTTTCCTTTTTTTGGCGTCTTTCACGAGGTACCCATGCCCCTCCGGTACAGTTCCACCCGGCATCGACAGCTAATGGAGGCATCCGAATATGCACTGCAGGAAGCGGCCGAATCGCCCCTGCCGCGGGAGTCCCGGATTGCCAGCACAATACTAAACGACGGTCGAAAGTACCGTCACTGGGAGCTGCGACACGCGGATCTGCTTGTGCCGGTCGCCGAGCAACGTGCGAAGAAACGGCAGATCATGGAATTGCGTCGGGCCGAA
>CAMYMN010000060.1 GCA_947259395.1 uncultured Gammaproteobacteria bacterium
ATTGCGCCGATTGCGATGGAGGATGGATTACGGTTTGCGATTCGCGAAGGCGGCCGCACCGTGGGCGCCGGCGTGGTAACCAAGATAATTGAATAGGAAGCAAAAGCCGCGAAGCGTGAGCGCAGCATTTACTCGCCTCGACGATCAACGCATTGCTTATCGCGACCTTCAGAATTTTAAACATTGAACTGTTCGCGTATTTCTAGGCCAGTAGCTCAATTGGCAGAGCGGCGGTCTCCAAAACCGCAGGTTGGGGGTTCGATTCCCTCCTGGCCTGCCAACGTGTTTCGGGATAACGGTATTTAATCCGGTGATGGATAAACTTAAATTGACGGCCGCGGTACTGCTGATCATGGCAGGTATCGCGGCGTTTTATTATTTCGAAGGGCAATCGATATTGCTGCGCGCCGGGATGGTCATTCTCAGTGTTATAGCCGCTCTGGGGATCGTATTGACGTCCGTGCCGGGGCAGGCGGCCTGGGAATTTGGCAAGGGGTCACGCCTTGAGGTACGTAAGGTCGTTTGGCCGACGCGTCGCGAAACCGTGCAGGGAACGTTGGTGGTGATGGTAATGGTGGTACTGGTAGGACTGTATTTGTGGTTATTGGACATCGCACTGTTCTGGGCGATCTATGATCTCGTACTGAAGGCCAGAGGGGTTTAACGTTGCTAACTTCGAAACCGAGTCATGGGTAAACGATGGTATGTAGTACACGCCTTCTCCGGATACGAGAAGCATGTTGCACAGTCGCTGCGCGATCACATTGAGCGTGCTGGAATGCAGGACAAATTCGGTGAGATCCTGGTTCCCACCGAGGACGTAGTGGAGATGAAGGGCGGCCAAAAGCGCACTAGTGAACGTAAGTTTTTCCCGGGTTACGTGTTAGTGCAAATGGAGATGACCGACGATTCCTGGCACTTGGTCAAGAGTGTGCCGCGGGTCACGGGGTTTATCGGAGGTACCAGTTCAAGACCGACACCGATTAGCGATACCGAGGCCGAGGCGATTATGCAACAGGTTAAGGTTGGCGCTGAAAAACCCAGGCCCAAGTTTTCGTTCGAGCCAGGGGAGTTGGTGCGGGTGATAGACGGTCCGTTTACGGACTTCAATGGAACTGTAGAGGATGTCAATTTTGAGAAGAACAAGCTGCGTGTGGCGGTCTCCATTTTTGGAAGGTCTACACCGGTTGAATTAGATTTTAGTCAAGTGGAGAAAGGGTAGAACACGCATAGAGGGTGAAGTGAAAAGTGCAGGCGTGCGTTGTTCGTTTGCTTTTCATTTTGTACTTTGAATCAAATATGGGGAGCTCAACCGCGTTTGAACCCATTGGCATAAAACATGGCGAAGAAAGTCGATACATATATAAAATTGCAGGTTCCCGCGGGAGAGGCAAATCCCAGTCCCCCGGTCGGGCCGGCGCTTGGGCAGCATGGTGTGAATATCATGGAATTTTGTAAGGCATTCAACGCCGAAACCCAGGATGTCGAGAAGGGCTTGCCGATACCGGTGGTCATCACTGTGTATAGCGATAAGAGTTTTACTTATATCAAAAAGACGCCGCCGGCGTCGGTGTTGCTGAGAAAAGCTGCGGGGGTCGGAAAGGGCAGTTCCGAACCGAATCGCGACAAGGTCGGCAGAGTCACCCGAAAGCAATTAGAGGAAATCGCCACTACGAAAATGCCAGATTTGAACGCCAATGATATGGACAGTGCGGTGCAGATCATCGCAGGCAGTGCGCGCAGCATGGGCATAGAGACGGAGGGATCATAACCATGGCGAATAGTAAACGCATCAAAGGCCTTTCTGCTGTCGTTGACCGGTCGAAATTCTATACGCTCGACGAAGCGATTGAGTTGGTCAAAAAGACCGCCTCAGCGAAGTTCGATGAGTCGGTTGATGTCGCCGTGAATTTGAGCGTTGACGCGCGCAAGTCCGATCAAAATGTTCGTGGATCGACGGTATTGCCGAGGGGAACCGGGAAGACCGTGAAAGTAGCAGTATTCGCGGATGGTCCTCAGGCTGCCGAGGCGCAACAGGCCGGTGCCGATGTGGTTGGTCTGGATGAATTAGCGGAACAGGTGAAAAAGGGTGAGTACGACTTTGATATCGTCATCGCTACCCCGGACACGATGAAAGTTGTCGGTAAACTCGGACAGATACTTGGACCCCGGGGATTGATGCCGAATCCAAAGGTTGGAACTGTTACCAAGGATGTCGCTAAAGCGGTTGAGAATGCGAAAGCCGGTCAGGTTCAGTATCGTATCGACAAGGCTGGGATCATTCATTGCTCTATCGGCAAAGCGTCGTTCGATGCCGGTGCACTGAGAGAAAATTTCGATGCCTTATTGTCAGCCCTGCAAAAGTCGAAGCCAGCGGCGGCAAAAGGCCAGTTTTTTAAGCGGGTCACTTTGTCCACTACTATGGGGCCGGGAATCCGTGTGGATAGAGCGTCGTTATCGGTATGAACGGGATGACGTTCAATAGGTCGGAAAATTTCGAGACTTGGGGCGCTAGTAAGCCACTAATCTGACATACCCCGTTGGACATGGCACATACTTCGATCCCGAGGACTCCTAAGTTTTCCGGTAGTCAAAGACCGCAGGTGGAAAAACATTTCCTTAATGAGCTGCATGGCTTCCCTGCGTAGACGGTACCTAAGTGCGGGTGTTAATTGATAACTCCTGGACCTGGGCGCCGAACAGAGGTGGTCGTCAATGAGTCTGAGTCTTGAACAAAAGAAGGCGGTGGTCGAGCAGGTCTCTGGTGTGTTGTCAGGGTCTCAGGCCGCGGTCGTTGCGGAATACCGTGGCCTTACCGTAGCCGAGATCACCGACTTGCGCCGTCGGGCCCGCGATGCGGGGGTGTTTCTCAAAATCGTGAAGAATACCCTGGCGAGACGTGCCGTGAAGGACTCGGAGTTCGCGTGTCTGGAACAGCACTTCGTGGGTCCCCTTGCCCTGGCGGCAGCGGAAGACCCGGTGGCGGTGGCAAAGGTGCTCAATAACTTTGCCAAAGACAATCAGCACCTGGCGATACGAGCGGGAGCGATGTCCGGTACGCTGCTGTCTATAGACGACATTCAAGCGCTGGCCATATTGCCTGGTCGCGAGGAGCTGTTAGCTAACTTGCTAGGGACCTTACAAGCCCCGATGCAAAAATTTGTGCAGACTTTAAACGAGGTGCCTTCGGCTTTTGTGCGCACCTTGGCTGCGGTGCGCGACGCGAAGCAAGGCGCCTGACGATTACTGTAATTAAGTTCAACTGTTTCAGGAGTTAACCATCATGGCCGTATCCAAAGAAGATATTCTGGAAACGATTAGTAATATGTCTGTCCTCGAGTTGTCTGAATTGATCAAAGATATGGAGGACAAGTTCGGTGTATCCGCAGCGGCGGTCGCCGTGGCGGCGCCAGCCGCGGGCGGTGGTGAAGATGCCAGCGGCGCCGAAGAGAAAGATGAGTTCGATGTGGTGTTGAGCAATTTCGGTGACAACAAGGTCACGGTGATCAAAACGGTTCGAGCGATCACTGGCCTCGGCCTCAAGGAAGCCAAAGATTTGGTGGAAGGCGCCCCGGCTCCGGTCAAGGAAGGCATTGGGAAAGATGAGGCTGAGGATGTCAAAAAGCAGCTTGAAGAAGCTGGTGCATCCGTCGAACTGAAATAAAAAACATGGTCGACTAGTGGCATTGACCGCGGCAACTGCAGACGCACGGCTGGTGGTGCAAGCTCCTGGCCTGGTATTGCATGACGTTCATCCAACATTAACGCGAGTGCGAGAGGTGTAAATGTCTTATTCCTTTACTGAAAGAAAGCGCTTACGTAAAAGCTTCAGTAAACGCCCGGGCTTTTTGCGAGTTCCTTATTTGCTTGCTACCCAAAAGAACTCTTACCGGAAGTTTCTGCAGTCTGAATCGGAAGTAGGGGATCGTTTGGAACAAGGATTACAGGGAGCATTTAAGTCAGTGTTCCCAATCGAGAGTTATAACGGAAACGCGGCACTGGAATTCGTAAGCTACCGGTTAGGCACGCCCTCTTTCGATGTCAGGGAATGCCAACAGCGGGGTTTGATTTACGCCGCCCCGCTGCGGGTGTTGTTGCGACTGGTCCTGTTTCAAAAGGACGAGACAACCGGTGCAAAAACAGTGAAAGACGTGAAGGAACAAGAGGTCTACATGGGCGAGATTCCGTTGATGACAGACAATGGAACCTTCGTCATCAATGGTACTGAACGGGTAATCGTATCGCAGTTGCATCGGTCGCCCGGTGTATTTTTTGACCACGACCGAGGTAAAACTCATTCGTCAGGCAAACTTTTGTTCTCTGCACGAATCATCCCGTACCGCGGCTCGTGGCTGGATCTCGAGTTTGATCCGAAAGATTTCTTGTATATCCGTATCGATCGGCGTCGTAAGTTACCGGCGACTATTCTGTTGCGGGCGTTGGGCTATACCACCCAAGAGATACTCGAGATGTTTTTCGATAATGATGTGTTCTATCTCTCCGCTAAAGACGTCAAGATGAAATTGGTGCCGCAGCGCCTGCGAGGACAGCAAGTGGACTTTGATATAACTACACCGAAAGGAACGATTATTGTCGATGCAGGCAAGCGCATTACTGCGCGACACGTACGCGAGTTGGAAAAATCCCGAGTCAAAAAGATTTCAATCCCCGCATCGTTTCTGGCTGGAAGGACCTTGGCCATGGATATTCCGGACCCGGACACCGGAGAAATGCTGGTGCAAGCCAATGAATTAATCACCGAAGAAATGGTCGAAAAACTCGTCGAGATTGGGGTCAAGGAAGTACAGACGATCTATACCAACGATCTTGATCAGGGTCCATACCTCTCGGAGACACTGCGCATCGACTCAACCAGTAACGAATTGGAAGCTCAAGTCGAGATCTATCGCATGATGCGGCCGGGTGAGCCACCAACCAAAGAGGCGGCCGCCGCGCTGTTTCACAATCTTTTCTTCAATGTTGACCGTTACGACTTGTCTGCAGTTGGGCGCATGAAGTTCAACCGCCGATTGGGCAGAGACGCCGATGAGGGAACAGGCACATTGAGCAAGGAAGATATTATCGATGTCATGAGGACGCTGATCGACTTGAAAAACGGTCACGGAGAAATCGATGATATTGACAACCTTGGGAACCGGCGAGTGCGATCGGTCGGTGAACTGGTAGGAAATCAGTTCCGTGTGGGATTAGTTCGCGTCGAACGCGCGGTTCGTGAACGATTGACGATGGCGGAATCTGAGAATCTGACTCCTCAGGAGCTGATCAATGCGAAGCCGGTATCTGCGGTGGTGAAAGAATTTTTTGGTTCCAGCCAGCTGTCACAATTTATGGATCAGACCAACCCGTTGTCCGAGGTGACGCACAAACGGCGGGTTTCCGCGCTTGGTCCCGGTGGCTTGACACGGGAACGAGCGGGTTTCGAAGTCCGCGATGTGCATCCCACACATTACGGACGCGTGTGTCCCATCGAGACGCCCGAAGGGCCGAATATCGGTTTGATCAATTCATTGGCGTGCTATGCGCGGGCTAACAAGTATGGATTTCTAGAAACGCCCTATCGCAAGGTGCGAAACGGCAAAGTGACCAACGACATTGAATACCTGTCTGCGATTGAGGAACGCAAGTTCGTTATCGCACAGGCCAATGCTACCGTCGACGAGAAGGGCAGTTTGTTGGACGAACTGGTGTCTTGTCGGCACGAGAATGAATTCATGCTGTCGACCCCGGATCGCGTCAATTTCATCGACGTGGCGCCGTCGCAGATTGTATCGGTCGCGGCGTCTTTGATTCCGTTTCTGGAACACGATGATGCCAACCGGGCTCTGATGGGGTCGAACATGCAGCGCCAGGCGGTACCCACGGTCAAGACTGAGAAGCCCCTGGTGGGCACCGGCATGGAGCGTATCGTTGCCGTGGATTCGGGAGTAACCGTTCTTGCGCGGCGGGGCGGTACCGTGGAGGCGGTGGATGCCAGCCGTATCGTGGTGCGCGTCAATGACGATGAAACCCGCCCCGGGGAACCCGGTGTCGACATCTACAACCTGGTCAAATACCAGCGTTCTAACCAGAACACGACGATCAATCAGCGACCATTGGTGCGCGTGGGTGACCAAATCGCCAACCAAGATGTGCTCGCTGACGGGCCATCCACCGATATGGGTGAATTGGCATTAGGCCGTAACGTGTTGGTGGCATTTATGCCCTGGAATGGCTACAACTTTGAAGATTCAATTCTGATTTCCGAGAAGCTTGTCAAAGACGATGTGTACACCACCATCCATATCGAGGAACTATCTTGTGTCGCCCGGGATACGAAATTGGGCGCCGAGGAGGTGACGCGTGATATCCCCAACGTCGGCGAAGCTGCGCTAGCCAAGCTGGACGAGTCTGGGATCGTGTATGTCGGAGCCGAAGTGACTTCCGGGGATATCCTGGTGGGTAAGGTCACGCCCAAGGGCGAAACCCAGCTTACCCCAGAGGAGAAGTTGTTGCGCGCCATCTTCGGCGAGAAGGCCTCTGATGTGAAAGATACATCGCTGCGCATGCCCTCTGGGATGGCGGGTACTGTCATTGACGTACAAGTGTTCACCCGCGACGGCGTAGAGAAGGACTCGCGAGCGCGGCAGATAGAAGAGACGGAGCTTGCCGGTGTTCGCAAGGATTTGAACGACCAATTCCGCATTGTGGAAGAGGATGCCTATACGCGAATCGAAAAACTTCTGACTGGTCGCACTGCCGAGGGAGGACCTGGGGGGCTCAAGTCAGGAGAAAAGGTTACTAAAGGCTATTTATCCGATCTGCCGCGGGACAAATGGTTCGAGATCCGATTGCGTAATGAGGAAGCCAACGAGGCTTTGGAACAATTGCGCGCCGATCTCGATGCGCAACGAAAGCACTTCGACGCGCTATTTGATGAGAAACGCGCCAAGTTGGAGGCCGGCGATGACCTTGCGCCGGGTGTTCTCAAGATGGTCAAGGTCTTTGTGGCGGTGAAACGCCGGCTGCAGCCGGGGGACAAAATGGCGGGACGTCACGGAAACAAGGGCGTGATTTCGAAGATCGTTCCGATGGAGGATATGCCGTATATGGAGGACGGCACTACCGTTGATATCGTGCTGAATCCCTTAGGGGTGCCATCGCGAATGAATGTCGGCCAGGTTTTGGAGACCCACCTAGGGTGGGCGGCGCTTTCACTTGGCCAGCAGATCGACAAGATGTTGAAAGAGCAAAGCCCGACCTCCGAGCTCAAAAAGTTTATCGACAAGATCTATAACCACAACGGCCGCAAGGAGCGCATTAAATCGATGTCTGAAAGTGAGATCGCTGAGCTCGCCGAGAATCTGCGTGGCGGAGTTCCCATGGCGACACCGGTTTTTGATGGAGCAAACGAGCAAGAGATCAAAGCGATGCTCGAACTGGGCGGGTTGCCTACCAATGGTCAGGCGGTGCTTTTTGACGGTCGCACCGGTGAACCGTTCGACCGACCTATTACAGTTGGATACATGTACATACTCAAGCTCAATCACCTGGTTGACGACAAGATGCACGCACGATCAACTGGTCCTTACAGTTTGATCACGCAGCAGCCGCTGGGCGGTAAGGCGCAATTTGGCGGCCAGCGTTTTGGTGAAATGGAGGTATGGGCGCTGGAGGCCTACGGCGCTGCGTACACGTTGCAAGAAATGTTGACCGTAAAGTCAGATGACGTGGCCGGCCGCACCAAGATGTATGAAAACATTGTCAAGGGAGATCACTACATGGAAGCGAGCATGCCAGAGTCATTCAATGTGTTGATCAAGGAAATTCGATCACTGGCTCTCAATATAGAGCTGAAGCACGACTAGGCAAGGCAACCTGACACTTCGCAAAAGTATTTTTGAGGAACGACGATGAAAGATTTGTTCAATCTGTTTAAACAGCCTGGCAAGATAGAAGATTTCGATGCGATCCGCATCTCTATCGCCTCGCCGGAAAAGATCCGGTCCTGGTCGTACGGTGAGGTTAAGAAGCCGGAGACCATTAACTACCGGACGTTCAAACCGGAACGTGATGGTTTATTTTGCGCCAAGTTGTTCGGTCCCATCAATGACTATGAGTGTTTGTGTGGTAAGTACAAGAGACTGAAGCATCGCGGCGTCATTTGTGAAAAATGCGGTGTCGAAGTGACCTTGTCCAAGGTACGGCGCGAGCGCATGGGGCACATAGATCTTGCCAGCCCCGTCGCGCATATCTGGTTCTTGAAATCATTGCCGTCGCGTCTGGGACTGATTCTCGACATGACGGTACGTGAAATAGAGCGGGTACTGTATTTTGAGGCCTACGTGGTCATCGACCCGGGCATGACGCCGCTCGAGCGCGGTCAGCTGCTTACCGAAGACGGGTATCTGGACGCGATTGAGCAGTATGGGGATGAATTTCATGCAGAGATGGGCGCTGAGGCGGTGTTTGAATTACTTGGGTTGATTGATATCAACACTGAAGCTGCAAAACTCCGCGAAGAACTGGAAGCGACCAATTCGGAGACCAAGATCAAAAAACTTACCAAACGGCTCAAGGTTGTGGAAGCGTTCTTGAACTCCGGCAACAATCCGCAATGGATGATTATGTCGGTGTTACCGGTGTTACCTCCTGATCTGCGCCCATTGGTGCCGCTGGATGGTGGGCGTTTTGCCACCTCGGATCTGAACGATTTGTATCGCCGGGTTATAAACCGCAACAACCGGCTCAAGCGCCTGCTGGATCTGAATGCGCCGGATATTATCGTACGAAACGAGAAAAGAATGCTGCAAGAATCGGTCGACGCTTTATTGGATAACGGTCGACGAGGCAAGGCAATTACCGGTGCTAACAAGCGTCAACTCAAATCTTTGGCAGACATGATTAAGGGTAAGCAAGGCCGATTTCGTCAAAACCTGCTTGGAAAACGTGTTGATTATTCTGGTCGTTCGGTGATTGTTGTCGGGCCGACGCTGAAGCTTCATCAATGCGGATTGCCTAAAAAAATGGCGCTCGAATTGTTCAAGCCATTCATTTTCAACAAACTCGAGCTGCGTGGCTTAGCGACCACGATCAAGCAGGCCAAGAAGATGGTGGATCTTGAAAGCGCAGAGGTCTGGGACATCTTGGAAGAGGTGATACGGGAACATCCGGTGTTGTTGAACCGCGCGCCTACCTTACATCGTTTAGGCATCCAAGCCTTCGAGCCGGTGTTGATCGAAGGTAAGGCGATTCAGCTGCATCCATTGGTGTGTACGCCCTACAACGCCGATTTTGATGGCGACCAAATGGCGGTGCATGTTCCGCTTTCCGTCGAGGCGCAGCTGGAAGGCCGTTCATTAATGATGTCCACTAATAATATTTTGTCGCCGGCAAACGGAGATCCCATCATCGTGCCGTCACAGGATATCGTATTGGGTTTGTATTACTTGACCCGAGAATCCGTGAATGTGAAGGGTGAAGGCCGCGTGTTCGCAGATGTTGCGGAAGTGCATCGGGCTTATCAGACTGACCAGCTGTCGCTGCATGCCAAGATCAAAGCGCGCATCCGCGAAGATGTAATGGATGAAAACGGTGAGATGCACACTTCGCACAAGCTTCATGACACGACAGCGGGTCGCACGTTGCTGTCAGAAATTCTCCCCAAAGGAATGCCGTTCTCCCTGATCAATAGGGTAATGAAGAAAAAATCAATATCTGAGGTGATTAACATCTGTTATCGAGAAGTGGGTTTGAAGGACACGGTGATATTCGCCGATCAGCTCATGTATATCGGCTTCCATTACGCCGCTAAGGCAGGTATATCCATTGGCGTGGATGACATGGTGATTCCCGATGAGAAGCGTGGGATTTTGGGCAGTGCGGAAAAAGAAGTTAAATACATTCAGTCGCAATACACTTCGGGCTTGCTTACTGATGGAGAGCGGTACAACAAGGTAGTGGATATATGGACCCGCACCAGCGAACAAGTTGCAAAGTCGATGATGAGTGAGTTAGGTACGCAAGAAGTCGTCGATGTTGAAGGCAATCAAGTTCGGCAGGAATCCTTCAATTCGATCTATATGATGGCGGATTCCGGCGCACGAGGTAGCCACGCCCAGATTCGGCAGCTCGCCGGTATGCGAGGCCTGATGGCGAAGCCGGATGGATCTATCATCGAGACTCCGATTACCGCGAATTTTCGCGAGGGCTTGAATGTGTTGCAATATTTTATTTCAACCCATGGGGCGCGCAAGGGTCTGGCCGATACGGCTTTGAAAACCGCCAATTCGGGGTACCTGACTCGTCGCTTGGTAGATGTCTGTCAAGACCTCGTCGTTACCGCGGATGACTGTGGCACCACGCAAGGAATAATTCGCCAGGCCTTGGTGCAGGGTGGCGAAGTGGTCATCCCGCTCCGCGATCGCATACTTGGGCGTGTTGTTGTGGGGGATGTCGTCAGCGCGGTAGACAGCGGGGTATTGGTGGCGGATGGCGAGATGATTGACGAGAAGGCTATTGAACTGATCGAGCAACACAATATCGACCAGGTGAAGGTGCGTTCTGCGGTTGCTTGTGAAGTCCGCTACGGTATCTGCGCCAAATGTTACGGCCGAGATCTCGGGCGCGGTCACATGGTAAATCGTGGCGAAGCGGTCGGGGTGATCGCGGCGCAGAGTATTGGGGAGCCAGGTACTCAGCTCACCATGCGTACCTTCCACATCGGGGGAGCGGCATCCCGGGCGGCGGCAGTTAGCAACGTCGAGGTCCGCACCAATGGAAAGGTGAAGCTCAACAATGTAAAGGTCGTCAAGAACTCAGATGGCAACAATGTTGTGGTAACGCGCTCCGGTGAACTGCTGATTCAGGACCAGCACGGCAGCGACCGCGAACGGTATAAACTGCCGTACGGCGCCTTGCTGACGGTCACAGATGGTGACGCCGTGGAGGCGGGCCAAGTGATTGCCAATTGGGATCCGCACACTCATCCCATTATTACTGAAGTTGACGGAATTGTGGCGTTCACGGACTTGACAGAAGGTGTGACCGTGACCCGTCAGACCGATGAACTAACCGGGGTGAGCACCTATGTGGTGATCGATCCAAAGCAACGTCGCGGCGCCGCCCGCGATATCAGACCGGTGGTGACGTTGATTGATAAGAACGGCGAGACGTTGTTCATAGCCGGCACCGATGTGCCAGCTCGCTATTTCATGCCACCCGGTGCGATCGTCATGGTCCAAGACGGGCGGAAGGTCAAAGGCGGCGACGTGTTAGCGCGTATCCCGCAAGAGTCGTCCAAGACCCGCGATATCACCGGGGGTTTGCCGCGGGTTGCAGAACTGTTCGAGGCGCGCAAACCCAAGGATGCAGCAGTGCTGGCGGGGAATACCGGTGTGGTTTCATTTGGCAAGGAAACAAAAGGGAAACAACGTCTTATTATTACCGATAAAGACAGCGAACCACACGAGTATCTGATACCCAAGGGCCGCAACATCACGGTGTTCGAAGGGGAATCGGTACAGCGTGGGGAGATGATCGTCGATGGCCCACCCATCGCGGCTGATATCCTAGAAATGTTGGGCGTCGAGGCGCTGACCAACTATATAGTTGATGAAGTCCAGGATGTATACCGTCTACAGGGAGTGCGGATTAACGACAAGCACATCGAGGTCATCATACGGCAGATGCTGCGCAAGGGCCGCGTGGTAGAACCCGGGAGCACCCAGTTTTTGCCCGGTGAGCAGGCCGAGCGTTCCCGTATCTTGGAAGAGAACGAGCGCATCAAGGTGGAAGGCGGTGAACCCGCGAAATACGAGCGCGTGTTGCTGGGCATCACTAAGGCCTCGCTCACCACGGAGTCGTTCATCTCCGCGGCATCGTTCCAGGAGACCACCCGGGTGCTCACTGAGGCCTCCATCAATGGCAAGGTTGACCGACTCCGGGGCCTCAAGGAGAACGTGATTGTCGGACGCTTGATCCCCGCCGGTACCGGTTTGGCCTATCACGACGAACGGCGGCGCAAACGCGTCGAGGCGGTCAGTAAAGCGGAGGAGTTGGAGCAATTATTGGGTGGAGCGCCCGAAGAGGAGAAGGTCGAGATACAGCAAGATGAAGAGGCGGTCAACGCGTAATGAGACAGCGCCTGTTGGCGGCCGTTTTTAGCTTGACAGGGTAAGGGCATGTGCCTAGAATCGCCGCACTTTTCAGGCCGGAAATCCGGCCTGAAACCTTTTTAAAACCGAGTAGTTATGCCCACGATCAACCAGTTAGTCAGGAAACCCAGGAAGCGGCAGGTGAAGAAATCGAACGTGCCTGCGCTCCAGGCCTGTCCGCAAAAACGGGGGGTGTGTACCCGGGTGTATACGACCACCCCGAAGAAGCCGAATTCGGCGTTGCGGAAGGTGGCTCGCGTGCGCCTGACGAACGGTTTTGAGGTGACCAGTTACATTGGAGGTGAAGGTCATAACTTACAAGAGCACTCGGTAGTGTTGATACGTGGTGGGCGCGTCAAGGACCTGCCCGGCGTGCGCTATCACACGGTTCGCGGTGCGTTGGACACCTCGGGGGTGAGCAACCGACGGCAAGGACGCTCCAAGTACGGCGCAAAACGCCCAAAATCCTAAACCAATGTGCCTGTGCGCTGTGCTGGCCTCGTGGTCAACCGGCGGCAGGCTTTTTTACCCATTAGCACCGATGCCAAGAAGACGAGAAGTTCCTAAGCGCGAGGTCTTGCCGGACCCCAAATATGGCGATCAGACGTTGGCTAAGTTCGTCAATGTGCTGATGGTGGACGGCAAAAAATCGATTGCCGAAGGCATTATATATGGAGCCCTGGAGATGATCGCCCAGCGCGGGAAGCCGGAAGCGCTCGATGTGTTTAATGACGCACTAGGCAACGTACGGCCGTCGGTAGAGGTAAAGAGCCGTCGGGTCGGCGGTGCCACCTACCAAGTACCGGTGGAAGTGAGACCCGCACGCCAGACGGCGTTGGCGATGCGCTGGCTCGTAGATTCAGCGCGTAAGCGAAACGAAAAATCGATGACCGCACGCTTGGCGTCGGAATTGATGGATGCCGCCGAGCGGAAAGGCGGCGCAGTAAAGAAACGCGAGGACGTCCATAGGATGGCGGAGGCCAATAAGGCATTCTCGCATTACCGTTTTTAAGGCAGCAATTCGTAACCAGACGCATTCATTTATATATAGCGGGCAAATATATTAGCTCAGGGACCCAGGTAGATCATCGTGGCACGCTCAACACCAATCGAACGGTATCGAAACATCGGCATCATGGCGCACATCGATGCGGGTAAGACCACGACCACCGAACGCGTGCTCTTCTACACCGGGCTTTCGCATAAGCTCGGTGAAGTTCATGACGGCAATGCGGTAATGGACTGGATGGAACAGGAGCAAGAACGGGGCATCACTATTACCTCGGCGGCGACAACCTGCTTCTGGAGGGGAATGGATCAACACTATCCTGAGCATCGCATAAACATAATTGATACCCCGGGCCATGTTGATTTCACAATCGAGGTCGAGCGCTCATTGCGCGTATTGGATGGGGCATGTGCGGTGTTTTGCGCGGTCGGTGGCGTGGAACCACAGTCAGAAACCGTATGGCGACAGGCCGACAAGTATAAAGTACCGCGGATAGCATTTGTGAACAAGATGGATCGTGCGGGAGCGGATTTCAACCGGGTCGTTGGGCAAATCAAAGAGCGTTTGGGCGCTAACGGGATACCGATCCAAATGCCGATCGGTGCCGAAGATAAATTTGAGGGAGTCGTCGATCTGATCAAGATGAAGGCGATCTACTGGGATGAAGAGACGAAGGGTGCCAATTTCGAAGAAAAAGATATCCCTGACGAGTTGCGGGCCAAATCGCAGGAATGTCGAGAGCAAGTAATAGAAGCGGCTGCGGAAGCCAATGAGGAGCTTATGGATAAGTACCTTGACCAAGGGGCGTTGACCGCAGAAGAGATAAAAACCGGGCTGCGTGAGCGCACCTTGGCGAATGAAATTGTCTGTGTCTTGTGCGGTTCGGCGTTCAAGAACAAAGGTGTGCAGGCAATGCTCGACGCGGTCATTGATTATCTGCCGTCGCCCAGCGAAGTGCCTCCGGTTCGAGGTGTAGCGGATGACGCAGAAGGCTCCGAGATTGTCCGCGAATCCAATGACAATGAGCCATTCTCTGCGCTGGCGTTCAAAATTGCCACCGACCCTTACGTCGGGCAGTTGGTGTTTTTCCGGGTGTATTCGGGCACTCTCAAATCCGGGGATAACGTCTACAACCCGATCAAAGAGAACAAAGAGCGTATCGGGCGAATTTTGCAAATGCACTCCAATGAACGCAAGGAAATCAAGGAGGTATTAGCCGGCGATATTGCGGCTGCGGTCGGCCTCAAGAAGGTAACGACCGGGGACACCCTGTGCGATCCCGCCCAAGTGATCACGCTCGAGCGTATGGAGTTTCCGGAACCGGTTATTTCTCAGGCGGTTGAACCAAAGACCAAGTCGGATCAGGAGAAGCTCGGGGTCGCGCTTGGCAAGTTGGCCCGGGAAGATCCTTCATTTCGAGTGCGCACCGACGAGGAATCGGGACAGACGATCATCTCCGGTATGGGTGAATTGCATTTAGAGATCATCGTCGATCGATTGAAGCGTGAATTCACAGTTGACGCCAATATCGGCAAGCCCCAAGTGGCATACCGGGAAACGATACGAAAGCCGGTTGAGCAAGAACACAAGTATGCCAAGCAAACCGGCGGCCGTGGTCAATATGGGCATGTTTATCTGCGCATTGAGCCGCAAGAACGCGGCGTGGGTTTTCAGTTTGTGGATGAAATCAAAGGTGGTGTGGTGCCCCGAGAGTACATATCGGCGGTCGAAAAAGGGGTGAAAGACGCTATGGAGAGTGGCGTGATAGCAGGATATCCAGTCATAGATGTGAAGGTGACCTTGTATGATGGGTCCTATCATGAGGTGGATTCCTCCGAACACGCCTTCAAGGCGGCGGGCTCCATGGCGTTCAAAGAGGGTGCATCGCGGGCTCAACCGGTATTGCTCGAGCCGATAATGGCGATCGAGGTGGTGACACCGGAGGATTATATGGGAGCAGTCAATGGTGATTTGAACGCCCGTCGCGGCGTCATCCTGGCCATGGAAGCGGTGCCGGCGGGCAAGGTTGTGCGGGCCGAGGTGCCGCTCGCTGAAATGTTTGGATATGCGACGGCGCTGCGTTCTGCGTCCCAGGGACGTGCCACCTATTCTATGGAATTCAAGAAGTATGCACCGGCCCCCAGTAACGTCACTGAGGTGGTCATGAAGAAAGCGAGTTAGTGCTTTTTTACAGACAAACGTGTCACAACATATAGATAAAGGGTAAAGAGCCATGTCTAAGGAAAAATTTGAGCGAACGAAGCCGCATGTGAATGTGGGGACGATTGGTCATGTAGATCATGGGAAGACGACGTTAACGGCGGCGATGA
>CAMYMN010000061.1 GCA_947259395.1 uncultured Gammaproteobacteria bacterium
CACTTCGTCGTTACGGCAGCGTTCCGCTACCAGGTGTTCACCACCGGTAATTTCCGAGGTCTCTCCGAACAACAATGTCGTTCCATGTGAGTAAATCTTATCGAAGGCATTACCCACAGTGGGGTTTGCTCCGCAGCCTGAAGTAGTGTCCGACTCACCGCATTTTGTGGAAACCCAAAGGTCTTTCAATGGTGCTTCCTCGCGATGCAATTCAGAAGCCCACTGCACGTATTCCTTCGCCACCTGGGAGGCTTTCATAATGGTTTCATGGTCGCCGTGCTGCTCGATTCCGAAACCGGTGACTGGTTTGCCAGTAGCGGCAATGCCGTCTACGACGCGCTGAGTCCAACCATTCTCAATACCGATAACGACCACGGCGGCAACGTTTGGATTGGCCCCGGTACCGATAAGCGTGCGGAAGTGCAGCTCTAAATCTTCACCGAATTGCAATCTGCCATAAGGATGCGGCAACGCCATGGCACCGTTGATATTGTTCGCGACAGCTTCACAAGCCGCATTCGCGAGGTCATCGACCGGCAGGATAATGACGTGATTACGCACCCCGACGCGACCATTCTCACGTCGATAACCTAAAAAAGTTTCATTGCTCAAATCCAGGGACATTTCTCTATCTCCGAGATGGTGACGGCTTGATATAACACTGCTGATTACCAGCGTTTAGTCTTGATATTCTGCACATGGGCATGCTCGCCCATGCCAATGTCTGCCACGACTTTGCCGATATCCACCCCGTACTTGATCACCGTATCGCCCTCTTTCAAGGGTTTGATCGCTAACTTGTGTCCAATCGGAATATCGCTGGCGGCAGTAAATTCGATCTCCTTGTCCTGATCCATAATCCATCCGGAAAGTTTGTCCCCTGCTTTCACTCCTTCCACAACGACGACGCCAACACTGTCGCCTTCGTCGTGAACCACAAAATCAATCATTAGTCTCTCCTCAAGTGATAATTTACTGACCACCGTGGCGTCTGGCGCAAATATTAAAATTATTTGTAATGCTAGTCAAATGGTCTTATATAAGACTATATAAGTTGGTTTATATGCTCCTAATTACTATTGATTTCAATTGGATACAGTTTTTCATGCGATATCGTAGTGGTGTAAATCATTTTGAATTCCTTCTTCTTTCGACAAATTACTAGTTTAACTCTTATATAAGTCTTTAAATGTATATGTTTAAATGTGTCTTGAATCGTTCTAGACATTCACAGGAGAAAGCTTGTTTTGGTACTTTCAAATGCTAAGGGGTCCATCCCGCTCTATATGCAGATCAAAGAATTGCTTGTTGCAAGGGTGACAGAGGGAGAATGGGCGCCTGGAGATATCATTCCCAGCGAAATGCAACTTTCTAGGGAGCTAAATGTCAGTCAGGGAACGGTTCGAAAAGCCATAACAGAACTTGTTGAGAACAATGTGCTGGTAAGGCGACAAGGCAGAGGCACGTTTGTGGCGACCCACGATGTTGACCGAGCACTGTTCCACTTTTTTCATATATGTAACGACAGTGGAACAAAAACTTTACCTGAATCTAAAACGCTTTCCTGCCGAAAGAAACGCGCCTCACGTCAGGAGGCCTCAAAACTCAACCTCTCGAATGGAGCACAGGTTGTATATATCGAGCGGACTCGTAACCTTGATAATACGCCGACGATTATAGAGACGATCATACTGCCTAACTCGTTATTTGTTGACTTGGGTAAACGGCAAGTACGTAACCTGCCGAATACGCTGTATGAACTGTACGAAACCCAGTTCGGGATCACTATTCATCGGGCAGAAGAACAGCTACGCGCAGTCGCTGCGACTGAAAATGATGCATCATTGCTGAGTCTAGAGGCAGGTACTCCTCTTTTGAAAATTGAGCGCATCGCCTACACATTGGACGGTACACCCGTAGAACTTAGAATAAGCCGTTGCAGTACGTCTAGACATTACTATCAGAACACCGTCCTTTAAGACCGGCGCTTTTTCCGTTCTTTATTTTCATGCGATACAGCAACAGAGAAAATGCGTCCGTCTGATTAATATCGATTCGGTTCTAGAAAGAATTCGCCATTGTCCTTCAACGCCTCGTCGTTGCCAGTCCACCCTGAAGCCTGTGTCACACCCCGCGCTTACGGATGGTACAAGCTTGAATGAACCGCTCGGGCCCGAGCCGGCCGCCAGTTGCGCTATTGAAGCGGATGTCTTAGGGTGGCCGTGTAACGCTATGAAACCACACCGCTTATCCTCCGGCCTGCGCCTTCCCCCCTACAACAAAAGGCGCAGTGCACCGTAGCGCCACAGGAGTTTTATATGCCGAAGAAATGCAGCGATCACCTACACCCCGCGATACCCGAGGTCGCCGAAGATCTTAGAGAGAGCAAGATCAATCGGCGCGAGTTTCTGCGCACCGTGACATTGCTTGGCATGTCTGCGAGCGCGGCCTATGGTCTTGCTGGTAGGATCACGGGCGAGCTGCTGATTTCACCTGCGCACGCAGCGATGAAGCCCAAGTTCGGGGGTACGCTTAAGACCTCCATGCGCGTGCAAGAGATGACTGATCCAGCGACCTTCGACTGGACCGAAAAGTCAAACGTTGCCCGTCAGTTTCTCGAGTACTTGACCGTTACGGGTCCTGACAACCTCACGCGGCCTTACCTGTGTGCGCGCTGGGAGGCATCCGATGATCTAAAGACATGGACACTAAATCTGCGCAAAGGCGTGAAGTGGAGCAACGGTGACGAGTTCAACGCCGACGACGTAGTATTCAACTTCGAGCGCTGGTTGGATCCAAACACCGGTTCCTCGAACCTGGGACTGTTCAGTTCCATGGTCACCGACACCGATACAGGCAAGACAGATAAGAGCGGCAAGCCGATCGTGAGCAAGAGCATGGCACCCGGCGCAGTGGAGAAGGTCGACAACCACACGGTGCGACTGCATCTTAACCGCCCCGACCTCGCAATCCCGGAGAGCCTGTATAACTATCCCACCGCCATCGTACATCGTCGCTTCGAAGACGAGGGCAGCAATCTGGCCAAGAATCCTGTCGGCACCGGACCCTTCCTACTCAAGGAGCACTCCGTCGGTCAAAAGGCGGTGCTGGTCAAGCGCGAACCGAAGGACCACTGGGGTGACGACGTCTACCTTGACGGCATCGTCTACATCGATCACGGTGATGATCCGGCTGCCGGTTTAGCGGCGCTCGCTTCCAGGCAAGTCGATCTTGTGTACGAGACCTTTGTCGAGCAGCTCGAGGTCGTCAAGCAAATACCTCATGCTCAGACCTACGAGGCAGTGACGGCCCAGACGGGTGTCGCGCGCATGCAGGTCGACAAGAAGCCGTTCGACGATGTCCGCGTTCGCATGGCGGTCCGCATGTGTCAGGATCATCAGAAGCTGTTGGACATTGGTTATCGCGGGCGCGGCGCGGCGGCTGAGGACCATCATGTTGCGCCGATTCACCCCGAGTACGCGATGCTGCCAATGCCAAAACAGGACTACGCGCACGCTAAGCAGCTATTGAAAGAAGCGGGCTATCCCAGCGGCATCGATCTCAAGATCGACTGCAAGAAGGAGCCGCCTTGGGAGGTCGCCGTAGCTCAGGCGCTCGCCGAGATGTGCAAACCTGCCGGTATCCGCATCCAGATCAACGTCATGCCGAACGCACAGTATTGGGAGATCTGGGACAAGACCGACTTCGGCTTCACAGCCTGGACCCACCGACCCTTGGGCGTGATGGTCCTCAACCTGGCGTATCGCTCGGGTGTGCCTTGGAACGAGACCCATTACAGCAATTCCGAGTTCGACAAGGCGCTCGACGTTGCTAGCGCCACCCTTGACGTGAACGAACGGCGCAAACACATGGCGACGCTGCAGAGGATGCTGCAGGATGACGCCGTAATCGCGCAGCCGTTCTGGCGGTCGGTATTCGCGGCGGGCGACAAGAAAGTCCAGGACTATCGGCTGCACCCAACGATCTATCACCAACTCAACAAGGTGTGGTTGGCCTGATGTCGTTTTCCTTCTGCGGCGACGCTCGTGTGTCGTCGCGTTGCTGATTCGTATGCACATCACAACCGGAATTCCATGTAGGAGATTCGATCGGGTTCCGCTAGTTCGCCTATGTTCGTTTTACTCCTGAAACGCATCGCTTTCATGGTTATCACCATGATCGTAGTGTCGGTGCTGCTGTTTCTACTGTTAGAGATCTCGCCGGGTAGTGTGGCGACCAAGGTGCTGGGACCTTATAGCTCAGAAGAACAGCGTAATCTTTGGCTAGAGCAGCACGGCTACTTCGAACCGATCTACGTGCGCTATTTCTCCTGGCTTGGCAATTTTGTAACCGGCGACTTCGGCGAGTCGATTCGGTTTAAGGTGCCGGTCTCTGAAGTACTTTGGCCGCGGCTTGGCAACACAGTCATCCTCGGGGTTGCCGTGTTTGCCGTGATGATCCCTTTGTCTCTGGTTCTGGGGATTTTGGCCGGGATGCGCGAAGGCTCAAAGCTCGATCGAACGATCTCGGTGACGAGCATCATCACGACCTCAGTGCCTGAATTTGCAAGCGCTGTTTTTCTTTCTGCACTGTTCGTGTTCTGGCTCAAATGGCTGCCGGGGACGAGCGGTATGGCCGAGGGATTCAATCTCAAAGAGCTTGTTTTACCAGTGATGGTGTTGGTGCTGTATGACTTTGGCTATGTTGCGCGGATGACCCGGGCGTCAATGGTAGAAGTCATGACGATGCCATACATCCGTACTGCTGTGCTGAAGGGGCTCCCTTACAACAAGGTCATCTTAAAGCACGCGCTGCGCAACGCACTGGTCGCGCCGTTTACAGTCATCATGCTGCAGATCAACTGGCTGCTGTCGGGTGTGATCATTGTGGAATTTTTCTTCGCGTACAAAGGCTTTGGTGCACTGCTGCTAGAGGCCTCGCTCAATCAAGACATCTTTCTGATTGAGGCGTGCGCCATGGTCGCAGTATTCGTAGCAGTGGCGACGCAGACCATCGCTGATGTCGGTTACACCTATCTCAACCCACGTATTCGCTTCTCCTGAAGATACCGACGATGGCCAACACGACGGCAACGGCAGCACCTGCATCCACACACCGGGCCACACTCATGCGCACCTTAGCGTCGTTTGCGCTGCTACGCGAAAGTTGGGTAGGCATGATCGGTGCCGGCATCATCGTTTTTTGGATTTTGGTGGCCGTTTTCGCGCAGCTCATCTCGCCGTTTGATCCTTTGGCGACGCTGCAACCGTTCGCGAAGCCAGGAACGACGTATGCCAAAGGCGGAATATTCTTGCTCGGAACGGATCACATAGGACGGGATATCCTGTCGCGATTGATCTGGGGCTCGCGCACAGTGCTCGTCTACGCGCCGCTCGCCACCTTCACTGCCTACGTGGTCGGTATCCTCATGGGTCTCGCGGCGGGCTACCGGCGCGGCTGGGTTGATGATGTGCTATCACGCATCAGCGATATTATCCTTTCGTTTCCCGTACTCGTGCTCTACA
Source organism: uncultured Gammaproteobacteria bacterium (assembly GCA_947259395.1). Taxonomy (GTDB): domain Bacteria; phylum Pseudomonadota; class Gammaproteobacteria; order Arenicellales; family JAANXG01; genus CALZGZ01. The sequence continues at coordinate 5,526 of CAMYMN010000061.1, forward strand.
TCATCATTATCGCGACAATTGGCGCATCCGGAGTCAACATCATTATCGCCATCACTTTCGCTAGTGCCCCGGGCATCATGCGTATCGTGCGCGGGCTGGTGCTTGATTTGCGCAACCGGGATTATGTCGCCGCCGCGCAGACCCGCGGCGAGTCGGCGTGGCGGATCATGCTGGTGGAGATCTTGCCAAACGCGCGCGGCCCGCTGATCGTCGATGCGTGCCTGCGCATGGGCTATGTAATCATCACCATCGGCGTGCTCGGATTCCTTGGTCTGGGCTTGCCGCCGCCTGATCCGGACTGGGGCGGTATGATCAACGAGACGCGACAGATGGCAATGGCGTTTCCGCACATGGCCTTGTTCCCATGTATGGCCATATCGTCGCTGATACTCGGGTTCAATCTGCTGGCCGATGGCTTACGAGAAATCTCACTGCGGGACTAGCACGAGGCGATGACAGCACGCCGTGACGCCCCGATTCTGGAGATTAAGGATCTCAACATCTCCTATTACACGCGCGCGGGTGAGATTCCGGCGGTGATCGATTTTTCGTTGACGGTCAATCGGAGCGAGACCGTCGGCCTAGTGGGCGAATCCGGTTGCGGTAAATCGACAGTGGCCTGGGCCATCATGCAGTACATGGGTAACAACGGCGCTATCAAGAGCGGCAGCATCAAGTTCATGGGCCATGAACTCAACGACCTCAGTGATGAGGAGTTGCGCAAGCTCAGGGGCTCGGAGATCTCGATGATTTACCAGGAGCCGTTTGCTGCACTCAATCCCAGCCTGACGGTGGCGAGTCAGTTGATGGAGGTACCTATTACGCACGAGCAGGTGTCCGAGAACGAAGCGTGGGAGCGCTGTGTGCAAATGCTTTCCGATGTACACCTGCCTGACCAGCAGCGAATCATGCACGCGTACCCGCATCAACTCTCTGGCGGACAACAGCAACGCGTGGTCATCGCTATGGCGCTGCTTTCGAATCCGTCGCTGCTGCTGCTCGATGAACCGACAACAGCGCTCGACGTCACCGTGGAGGCGGGCATCGTCGATCTAGTCGCGGACATAAGCAAGAAGTTCGGCACCTCGCAGATCTACATCTCGCACAATCTTGGCCTGATACTAGAGGTTTGTGAGCGTGTCTTCGTCATGTACTCCGGTGAGGTCGTGGAGCAGGGAAGTATCAACTCCGTCTTCACCTGGCCGAAGCATCCCTACACTCAAGGTCTTTTTGGCTGTATCCCGTTGCCAACGACTGATAAGAACGCAGCTCCGCTAAGACCGATCAGGGGGCAGCTACCGTTGCCGCACGAGCGACCCGTGGGCTGTAACTTCGGACCGCGCTGCGACCACTTTGAGGCCGGCCGGTGTGATGCGAGGGACGTTATCATGGAGCCAGTGGTCAGCAGCGACGCAATTGGTCACCGCGTGCGCTGTTTACGCTGGAACGAAATCGACGTGGGCGTACCGTTGGCTCACGCCAAGGCCAAGCCGCCATTCGAGGTCGGCGAGCGCGTGCTCGAGGTTGACCACATGCAGAAGTATTACGAGGTGCATGATCGGTCCATCGCCGCGTTGATCTCCGGCCAAAGTGTTAGGTTCGTGAAAGCCAATGAGGCACTCGATTTCGATGCACGCCGGGGCGAAACCGTAGCTATCGTCGGGGAGTCGGGTTGTGGCAAGTCGACTTTTGCCAAAGTGCTCATGGGGCTTGAATGCTGCACCGCCGGCGAGCTGCGACACGAGGGTCGTGACATCGGGAACATACCTGTGCACAGGCGTTCGTCGCAGCAGCTGGGCTCCCTGCAGATGGTATTTCAGAACCCTAGCGACACGTTGAACCCCAGCCACACGGTCGGCGCCCAGATCGCTCGCGCTATCAAGAAATTTGGTATCGAAAAGGAGAAGAGCAAGATTCGCGATCGGGTACTGAACCTGCTCGATGTCGTGAAGCTACCGCGAGATTTCTATTTTCGCCGACCCCGCCAGCTCTCAGGCGGACAAAAGCAGCGGGTCGGTATCGCACGCGCCTTCGCCGGTAATCCGTCGTTGGTAATCGCCGACGAGCCGGTCTCGGCGCTCGATGTGTCGGTGGCGGCGGCGGTCACCGAGCTACTCATGGATATCCAACGCGAGCATCAGACTACGTTGTTGTTCATCAGCCATGACTTGGGCGTCGTCCGTTACCTCGCGGACCGGATCGTGGTCATGTATCTGGGACAGATTATGGAGCGCGGTACGACTGAAGAAATCTTTGCGCCGCCCTATCACCCCTATACTGAGGCGCTGCTCGCCGCAGTACCAATCGCCGATCCGGAGATCGAAAAACGCGAGATCCTGCTCGAGGGAGATCTACCCAGTGCGCTGGATCCACCAACGGGCTGTCCCTTTGTCACCCGCTGTCCGCGCAAGCTCGGTAAGATCTGCGACCAGCAACGGCCTCTGATGCAATCCTTGCCCACAGGGCATGCGATTGCCTGCCATATTCCGCTTGAAGAGCTTCGGCGCATCGAACCCGTGATCTATGTACCACCCGAAAGCGAGCGGCTGCACGCCAAATAAGCCGGTGCGCGGCGCGCGACATGTATACCGGCCACTCAGATGCTGAGGCTCGAATGGCTGCAGAGGGTCTCGAGTTGTCGGATGTATCAGCGTCGACAACCGAGCAATTTCGGCCAACTCCGGATGCTCGGGCGCACCACAAATCGGCACACATCACAGCATCGCTAGACACTGCCAACAAGATGTGCCGGGTTGATCCGAATCCAACTAACGAAATCGTTGAAGTGTTTTTAGATGAAGTTCTTGGTATGGTGGACGCGTGTGTCAATGACACCAAACGATCTCGTCTGCTACCCTTTACGACCAAACACGGGGTTTCGCCGCCGCAGTCTGGCACAATTCACTTTCAAACAAGGAGAAACGGATATGGGTGACAAGGGGAAAAAAGACAAAGGTAGAAGGGAACAACAGAAAAAAGCTCAGCTTAGTCCAAAGGAAAAACGAAAATTGAAAAGAGAAAAGAAGAAATAAATGCTCAATGCCGTTCGGTGACCTTAAATTAAACACGGAAGTTGTATGCCAGTTACTAGCGAAGCTTGGCCTCAAACCAATAAATTGACGGGCATCATAATCCCATTGCGTAAGTTGAAATGATGTTGGATGCCTGGTGCATCGACTCGGCTACCGTTGGTTGAAATGCTTCGAGCATGCGGTATGTTGAGGCAGCAGCATTTGTTTGACGTGTCCGCTTTCCTGAATACCGGACGCTCAGAGTACCGAGGCTCAAATGACAGCAACGGGTCGATGAGAGCTGTTAGCTTACAGCACTCTATTAGGGAGCGCTTTTGCGTTCACAAATCCTCTGGATTCAGTCCAGCGCGTTCGGCAATCCTCGCCAACATAGTCGGTTCCTATTTCTTCTCGATCATGAAACGCGAAGGCGAGATCCAGAGGTTCTTTTTGTTTCCCAACCACTTTTTGCAAAGCAGTTAGAACTCGCCTTGCTCGCGAGCCGTTTCATAGGCTCATGCCGCGCCAAATTTGATTTGAATCGGCTCGACTCAATGGTCTCCGTGCTCAATTCGGTCGACAATGACCCTGAGCGCCAGCGCTTCCGCCTGCGCTACTGCTTGTTCCAGAGTCGTACCATACTTCATGACGCCAGGAATCTCAGCGACCCCCGCAATCCAGCGACCATCCGTCTCTTGTTCGGCTATCACTGTGAAATTCATGACGCACCTTTGCATGCGTGTTCTACATTCTAAACTTGAATCCGCCGTTTTCGTGGCACATACATTAGTCTTGATCCAGTTTAGACCGTGCCGGATTTAGTCCAGCGCCTTGTGCTAGTAGGTGCAATTCGCAACGAACGCCGCCGCAGGGGTTATAGAAAAATCAACGGCATACAATGCGCTGGCACATCTTCGAACCACAACTACATGGACGTGGGAGGTAAGACACCAGAAATAGGCGTTTTAAGCGACGCATGGAGCGGTTGCCGAGGTGGTTAGGGATTCGCGGCCGCACTCGCACGGTCGCTTCCGACGGTCCCGGCCTTACGCGACACTAGTACTTCCATGTACGTCGTCCTTGTGCTTCGCGGTGCTTGTCCGTCTTGTACATCATCGTTCCGGGCGCACCAATTAATCAATTAGTTACACCAAGCGGATCATAGTCATCGTTCCTTGGTTATCCCTGGATGTAGTGCGTAAGCTGTTCAATCGTGAACTTTTGATCAGCAATAGTGCTCTTAACCAGATCGCCAATCGAGACCAAACCAACCAACCGGTTTTGGTCAACCACTGGAAGGTGACGTATGCGCTTTTCAGTCATGACAGCCATGCATTCTTCGATCGTCTGGTCGGTTCGCACACAGACAACACGGGTAGCCATAATTTCCCGCACCGGTGTTTCAAGTGATGATCTACCTTCCAGAATGACATTGCGTGCATAATGCCTCTCGGTAACAATGCCGACAATTTGATCGTCCACTAACACGACCAATGCCCCAATATTCTTATCCGCCATTTTTTTAATGGCATCGAATACGGAATGACGTGGATGAACAGACCAAACTTCATGTCCCTTTTTGTCCAGTAACTGTTGTACCGTTTCCATTTATCCTCTCTACTCAAGAAGTTTCAACAAGCCAAAGTATAAGACTATCGTGCGACTGTGACGAGCAACGATAACTCCTATTCATATCACCGAACGGGGTAATTCGGGAGACAGTTTATCTATTTATATTGTCCCAAGAGGCGAATCACTGCAGCAAAGGTTTGATCTGGTTTATTCGTGACGCGAAACCAGATGCACGAAGGTTGTTCAAAGCGAATTAAGCAAACTGCTCCCGGAACTGGCCGTCTTTTCGTAACTCTGCTCTATTTGACTTCGCGGGAGGTATTCATAGATATCCCCGGAACTACGGAGCAGACCCGACTTGGCACGTTTCTTGACTATACTTGTTCACATTGGCATGTCGCCAGCCGGCATATTGCGCCACGGACACCGGATCATCCCTACAGGATCGGGCGAATGGACGCCGCGGTGGTGCGATATCCGTAGCCAGCTATGGGTTGAGTGAAACGCAACTGCCGATGGTCAAGAGTTAGCCAGAACCAAGATAGCGGGCACGAAATGGCACTTTAACCATAGATTGAATTACTAACGACAAACAAACTAATTGGTCTGTCTTTAGCCGACTTAGTGCAATATTTAGGCTAGGATTACTTAGGGTGTTAAACAGTAAAATATGGATCTTACTCGCTCTGGCTTTGCCACTCGTTGGCTGCGTGGTCACTAGTAAACCGCTGACACACACACAACGCGTTGACAGCATCTCGACGGAGCTCGACAACCTGTTTGCGGAACAGGAGCCGGTATCCGGCGCGATCACCGTCGCCGAAGCCATCGCGCGCGCCATCAAGTACAACCTCGACCACCGTGTGACATTGATGAAACATGCGGTGGCTTTGCGACACCTCGACGTGGCGAGATTAGATCTACTGCCACAACTCGCCGTCTCTGCTGGATATTTCGACCGCAGCAACGAGTCTGGGGCCGCTAGTCAGTCTCTTTTGACCGGCGAGCTGAGCCTAGAGCCTTCCACGTCCCAAGAACGCCAGCGCGACGTCGCCGATCTGACAATCGCCTGGAATGTTCTGGATTTCGGTGTCAGCTATGCCACCGCGAAGCAGCGTCACGACGAGATTTCGATTGTCGAGGAAAGGCGGCGTAAGGTAGTCCAAAACATCGTACAGGATGTAATCGATGCCTACTGGCGCGCTTGGAGTGCACAAGAGTTGCTGCCGGAAATGGATAAACTGGTCCAAGACACTGAGGAAACCATAGAACAATCCCGCGCGCTGGCGGACAAAGGCGCGCAAAATAAGAAGCAGGCTCTGCGCTATCAACGCAATTTGCTTGAGATACGATCCCAACTATGGGCATCGCGGGAGCGCATGGCACTGGCGAAAATTTCGCTGTCGCGATTGATGAACCTTTCGTCCGGCGCCGATTTCCGGTTGGCCGATCCCGGCGATTTGAACCCACCGTCGTCTTTGTCGACCCCGTTAAATGAATTGGAGCATAGCGCGCTTTTCGATCATCCAGACTTGCGCGAACAGGACTACCGGCTACGTGTCACCCGGCTCGACGTCAGAAAGGCGATGCTGCGGATGTTGCCCGGGATCGAAATAGACTTCGGGACTCGCTACGACAGCAATAAATTCTTGTTTAACAATGACTGGAGTGATCTCGGTCTAAAGATCTCCTTGAATCTGCTCAATGTGTTCGGGGGGTTATACCAGAAGAAATTCCACGAGGCCCGTTTCGAACTCGCGAAAACCCGTCGTATCGCGCTGTCGATGGCGGTACTGGCACGCGTCCGACTGGCGGCGCAAAGATATGCGCTTGCCAGGCAGCGTTACAACGCGATGGCGGATCTCGCCAGGGTGGACGATTTACTGCTGCGCATGGAACTATCCAACAACCAAACGCAGACCAAATTCGACGTTATCCAGGCACGCGCTGTCGCCGTGTCTACAAAAATACGAAAACATTTGTCTTACGTTGAAACGCAGAAGGCCCTCGCCCGCGTTTTCAACTCGATTGGCACAGACCCGGTGCCCGAAGGGATACAGTCAAGAGACCTTGAACATCTCAGCAAGGCTGTTGAAGAGCAGTGGAATCGATTAACGCTTAAACACCTAGAAACAGCCGCTCCCGATTTCGCACCAACAATGGACTTGGCCATTCGAGTCCCCACACGTGTGACGATAGCGAGTGCTCCGCGACGCGCGGAGACCGCGGCAGTGCCCAGCACGAACACTCAAGGACACGTCAAGACCGCTGCATCGACCGGCACGGGTACTCCGCCGCGCGCGGAGACCGCGGCAGTACCCAGCACGAACACTCAATGGCGCGTCAAGGCCGCCGCATCGACCGGCACGGGTACTCCGCGGCGCGTGGAGGCCGCGGCAGTATCCAGTACCACGGCTCAAGGGCGCGTAGAGACTGCCGCATCGCCCAGGGCGAGTACTCGACGGCGCATTAAGGCCGCTGCGGTGCCCAGTATAAAGACACAGCACAACAAAAATGTACAAACATGGCGGTACCAACGTCGGCATCCTCGGGAAACCGACGCCGTTAGAAGCGGACCGTTTTAGGGATCTTTCCCAATGCATTGTTTCCACTCTGGTTACTAACACAATACAGGTTTTACGAAAGAGATGCGCGCCATCCCAAATCGCATCATAGCGGCAACAATGTCATTTGTGGGCCTGTGCGCGCCTTGGTCCATAGTTGCGGCGCAGCAGGCGTCTCCCACAACGCAGTCTACGATACAAGCTGGCGGAGAAATCCTCACCGACGCCGACTCGGTGGGTAACGATATTCGCGCGCTGTTGACACCGTACCGTCAGGCGACAATATCGAGTCTGGTATCGGCGCGAATTCAGCGCATCCATTTCCGAGAAGGCGATCGCTTCAGAAAAGGTGAAATCTTAGTGTCCTTCGAATGCGAGGTACTCAAGACCCGCCTACACGCGAATCTCGCAAAATTGAAGCAATATGAACTCACGTACAACGCGAATCGCGAATTACGAAAAGACGATGCAGTCAGCAAGCTAGAGCTGGCCCTTTCGGGAGCCAGGGTCGAAGAGGGTAGAGCAGAGGTTTCGCTCTCCCGCGCTCAGCTTCGAAAATGTACGGTGAAAGCGCCCTACAATGGACGTGTGGTCGAAGTCATCTCCAACGAATTCGAAAACGCGAGTATCGGCGATGCCCTCATCGCCATCCTGGACGATGAAAAACTGGAGATGATTCTTCATCTGCCGTCGAAATGGATGACATCGGTGTCGCCGGGTAAGAAATTTGCCATCACTGTCGACGAGACCGGGAAACGTTACGATGCCGCTGTGATCCGTACGAATCCCAAAATCGATCCCACCAGCCGCACGTTCACCGCCATCGCGCAGATCCTCGGGAAACACCCCGAATTGCGGGCCGGAATGAGTGGCAACGCAGACTTTGATCCGAGCCGATGAGTATGCCCGCCGCCGGACCCACGCAACTGTCCGCGGATCCCGGGATAGAGCCCACGCGTTCTCCTCTGAGCACCCTGATTTCCCTGGAGCGGGAAGCACGAGCCGCAAAGAACGTGAAACAACTCGGCTTTATCGCGGTAAACGCCACCCATGGATTAGTTGACTACTACCAGTGTTTGCTTTGGCGTGTCACAGCCGCTGGCAAGGTGAAAATTCAATTGGTCTCGGGAGTCGCCGCGATCGACCGCAACTCTCAGGCAGTCCTATCATTAACGCGTCTGGTCAAGGCGCTTAGCGGCGCCGACGCATCGATCAAATTGAGGGCAATCACGAAAACCGACGTGCCGCCGAAGTTGCGCGCCGATTGGGAAGAATGGCTGCCGCAGCATGGACTCTGGTGTCCGTTTGTGCAGCAAACCGGTGACGCGCGCGCAGGGTTGTTCATCACTCGGGAAACCCCGTTTACATCGCAGGAACTCGAACTCCTCGAGCCCCTGATCGAGGCCTACGCGCACGCCTGGAGTGCCCTGGAAGGCGGTAACGCAAACGTGGGTTCACGAGTAATCCAATTCCTGCGCACACGCGCGGTGCGCCTTGGCGTACTCGCCCTGTTGGCCGCTGCGCTGGCGTTGCCGATCCGGGAATCCGCACTGGCCCCCGCGGAGATCGTGCCGTTTCGCCCACTCATCGTCGCTGCACCCGCCCCAGGGGTCGTTAAGGACTTTCACGTCGTTCCCAACGAAGCGGTAACAACGGGTCGCACGCTGTTTACCTTGGATGATACCGAGATCAAGAGCCGCTACGATATCGCCGAGAAGAGCCTCGAAGTCGCCCGCGCGGACTACCTGCGTGCCAGACAAAAATCGTTCAGCGATCAGAAAAGCAAGTCAGACCTGGAGTTGTTCAAGGCGCGAGTAGAAGAAAAGCGCTTGGAGCGGGATTACGCGCTGGCGTTGCTGGAACGCACAAAAGTGCGCGCCGAACGCGACGGCATCGCGGTATTCGCGGACGTGAACGACTGGATCGGCCGCCCGGTTGAAACCGGCCAGCGGCTGCTCATCCTTGCGGACCCCGGTGAGGTCGAGATCCAAATATGGCTGGCCGTGGAAGACAGCGTCATGCTGGAACCAGGCTCCAACGTACAGATGTTCCTCAACACCGATCCGACCGCGCCGCTGAAGGGGAAGATCCGGCAAACCAGTTACGAGCCCGAACAAAATCAGGCCGGGAGTCTGGCATTTCGGCTCAAAGCCAACATCGTGGCAGGGCAGCCCCGGCCGCGAATCGGCTTGAAAGGCACCGCCAAGGTGTATGGCGAGAAGGTCAGCGTCATCTACTACATCATGCGGCGGCCATTGTCCGCGCTGCGCCAGGCGGTCGGATTTTAAGACCCGCATTCCCCCGCCCATGGCTGAATGTATCGCATTAAATGGTCCACACGACGCCGCGGTGGACGGATCCACAGCGGCGATGGTTTCACCGCTAAGACAAGACCTGGACCTTTATCCGGGCGCACCTGGCGCAACATATGAACCGACCTGGGTGCTTCACGATCCGGTGCGCAATAAGTTCTTTAACCTTGGTTGGCTCGAGTTTGAACTGCTCAAGCGATGGACGCGCGAAGATCCCGCGTCCATTGCCGATTACGTAAGTAAGGAAACAACCCTGGATGCGACAATCGAAGACGTTAATGCGCTCGACGCGTTTTTGGTACGCAACCAACTGGTCCGGATCGACGATTGCGACGCCACGTGGACACGTTACCAGAGCACCGTGTCGAAGAAGCCCCGGTTGTCGTCGTTACTTCTGCACCGGTATTTGTTTTTTTTCGTACCATTGGTGCATCCCGACCGTTTTCTCCAGGCAACACTCCCTGTTGCGAGACCATTTTTCAGCAGTACATTCCGCAAGCTGCTTGCGTTGGTAACAATGCTTGGTCTGTATCTGGTGATGCGCGAATGGACCACGTTCGCACAAACGTTTGCGCGCTTTTTTTCCTTCGAGGGACTTCTGTACTTTGCCCTTGCGCTAATCGTTTCAAAGTGTTTGCACGAGCTAGGCCACGCCTATGCGTGCAAGACTTACGGTTTACACGTGCCGACCATGGGTGTGGCGTTCTTGGTCATGTGGCCATTCCTATATACGGACACCACCGAGTCATGGAAACTCGCTTCCCGCCGGCAGCGCATGGCCATCGGTATCGCTGGGATGTTTGCGGAGCTCAGCCTGGCCGCATTTGCGACGTTGCTGTGGAGTTTCTTGTCTGACGGCCCGGTTCGCAGCGCCGTCTTTTTCCTTGCCACAGCGTCTTGGGCGATGACCCTGGCGATTAACATCAACCCCTTCATGCGCTGGGACGGGTACTACCTGTTGTCGGATCTGCTCGGTGTGCAGAATCTGCAACCGCGGGCATTCGCCCTGGGTCGCTGGCGGTTACGCGAATGGTTGTTTGGATTCAAAGATCCCCCGCCGGAAACACACGATCGTCGGATGCGGCGTATCTTGATCGCCTACGCCTACAGCACGTGGATCTATCGTCTCATCTTGTTTCTGGGGATCGCGTTGTTGGTCTACCATTTCTTCTTCAAGGCACTGGGCATCATTCTGATGGCAGCGGAGCTCGTGTGGTTCATAGGCCGACCGATTTACGCGGAGCTCAAGGAGTGGCGGCGGCGTAAGACATCGCTAAAATGGAACCGAAACACCATCGTGTCTTCGGCATTGGTGGTATTAGCTCTGGCGTTGCTGATTGCGCCGTGGGAACGCTACACCACCGCGCCCGGAGTGCTGAAACCCCTTCAGCACAAGACATTCTACGCACCAGTTCCGGCGCGCCTGCAGGGCGCACATATCGTACCGGATCAGTTCGTTTCCAAGGATGAGTTGTTGTTTACGCTGCACTCGCCGGAACTGGATTTTCACATCCAGGATGCACGCAATCAGATTCGCTTATATCGCTCAAGCCTGGCGCGGCAGGGCGCCACACATCTTCTGGAACGGCGGGACGTGGTGCAGCGGGAACTACGGAAAGCAGTTGCCGCCTATCGCGGATATCTGGAGCAACTGAGTCAACTCCAAATCAAGGCACCGTTTTCTGGCGAAATGGTAACGGTAACCGAGAACCTAACCGCGGGGCGATGGCTTCCAGAGTCGTCCCCGCTCGCAACATTGGTGAACACGGACACCCTCGTGGTACACGCGTATGTAACCGAGGATCAATTGGACCGGATTCAGCGCGACGCGCCCGCACAATTTCACCCGGAAAACCCGCGCTTGAAACCGGTAAACGTCCGTGTCACAGAGATAGATCGCGCCAGCACAAAGTCGCTGTCCGAACCGGTGCTCGCATCGCGCTACGGAGGGCCCCTCGCCACTCGCGACACCGGGTCGGGGGCACTGGTTCCCACCGAGGCGGTGTACCGGGTACGACTGGCGGTGAGAAATCCGCGTGAGGATCTGAAACAAACCGTCCTCCGGGGGGTCGTGCGGATCAAGGCCGAATCGGAGAGCTGGCTAAAGAGAATTTGGCGAACGGTCGGTGCGGTTCTGATTCGTGAGTCCGGTTTTTAGGCCGCCCGCTCGCCGAGCGGGCGACGATCACCGCTGCGGTACATCTGGAGCAATTAACCTGCTTACAAAGCGGCCCCAAAGTGCCCTAAATTGAGGCCTCAGGCCAGCCAGACTCGCGCCGGCCGTCTATACTGTTAGTAAGGTCAAAGTGTCTGAACCTGGCCACTATCGGTGCTTAATGTTGCCCGATTTCCGGCCGCTGGACAGATACGGGGAAGGTCGCGCGCTCGTTACCGATTCGTTGGGCGGGTTGGGGCACGTCCTGATCTGGATTCGGACACGTCTCATGGGGGTGTAAGTCACGGGTATGGATGAAAAATCCGGCGGATCCGGCCGCGATCCGCAATTACAACGCACACGCCGACGCCGCGCGGCCGGTATGCGCAGACCAAGCCTGCTCATGGCCCTGGAGCCGCGCGTCATGTTCGACGGTGCGGGCATGGCCGTTGCCGCCGATGTGGTTGCGGATGCCGCGTCCCCCGACACATCCGATCAGATTCCCGTTACCGACACCACTCAAGACGCACAATCCACGCCTTCCGAAAGTACGGCGGACTCGGTCTCAACCGAGCCCGGTAGCGAACCGAGTGACGGATCAACGGTCGACACCGCCCCCTTGGTCAACGGCCAGGAACAGACCGATGCGCAAGTCGACAGTGTTAGTTCACCGCTATCCATAGACGGCACTGCCCCCACTACTGCCCCGTCAGATGAGGCGGGTAGCGGACCCTCAGCAGATGCCCCGGCACTCGATCCCTCGACCGACCTCGACAGTGATGCCTCCACTGCTACCGCGACCCCCTCCGACGCAGTCGATTCCCTGACCGCTGAACCCAATTCGGAGCCACTCACGCCATCAGCGCACACCGATGCGGTAACCGATAACGCGAGTACGGACACCGACGTACTGATCAGCGATGTGCAAGACACTCTCGCCGAGGTGGACACGATTCTCGAAGAGTTGGCCCCAAACAGCGAACCGGTTGCGGAACCCAGCACTACGACAACGGAGACCGACGAATACGCAGACAGCTCGGCTAGCATCACCGACTCGAATACCGAGAACAGTGGCGATTCGGCGACGCAGTACAGCAGTCAATACGTCGCGACACCACTGGCGTTTGAGGCCAACGAGGGCCAAACCGATGAGCAAGTGGACTTTGTGGCCCGCGGCGATGGATATTCTGTGTTTCTGGCCGAAGGCGATGCGGTGCTCGCCCTCGATAGCGGCGACAGTACTCACGTGGTGCGTCTCAATGTGGTCGGTACCCATACCGACACACAAGCTACTGGCCAGGATAATTTAAACAGTGTGAGCAACTATCTCATCGGCAGTGATCCAGATAACTGGCAGACCGATATTAGCAACTATGGAGCGGTACAATATGACAACGTCTACGAAGGCGTTGATATCCGTTACTACGGTAACCAGCGTCAGCTCGAGTACGACTTCATTGTCGCCGAGGGCGCCGATCCGAACGCCATCACCCTCAACTTCGAGGGCGTATACGATCTGCAAGTCGCCGACACCGGTGAGCTGCGTTTGATCCTCAATGAGTCCGGTGACGAAGTCCTGTTCAAGGCACCGGTCAGTTATCAGGCCCACGACGAGGGCGATGCCGAGCTCATCAACAGCCAGTACGTCATCCGGGACGACGGCACGGTGGGATTTGAGATCGCCGCTTACGATTCTGCCCGTGAGCTCGTCATCGATCCGATTCTCGAATACGGCACCATACTCAGGTCTATCGGTTACGACCAGGTTAACGGCATCACCGTCGATGCCCAAGGTTACGTTTATGTTGCGGGCGCCACCAGCAACGCCGGGTTCCCAACCACCACCGGTGCTCTGGACGAAACGTTCAACGGCAACTACGACATGTTTGTCACCAAGTTGTCGCCCGACGGCAGCACGGCCGTGTTCTCCACGTTCATCGGCGATACCGACTTTGATCGCGCCTATTCGATCGCCGTGGATGATGGCGCCAACATCTATGTCGGCGGCAACAGTCAGTCCGGCTCGATGCCGACCACCGCCAGCGCGTATCAGTCCTCGCTCATCGGCGCCTCCGACGTCTATCTCGCCAAACTAAACCCCGCGGGTGACACGCTCCTGTACGCCAGTTACTTCGGCGGCAGCGCCCCGGTGGATACGTTTGAGATCCCGCACGGCATAGCGCTGGACAGCACCGGCGCCGTGTACCTGGCGGGGCAAACCAACTCCAGCGATTTCCCGACCAAGAACGCCCTCGACAATACCAAGGAATTGAACGCCGAGGGATTCGTCGCAAAATTTGATCTCACCCAAAGCGGCGCGGCGTCTTTGGTGTGGTCGACCTACATCGGCACCGATGGCGGCGACGTTCTCTACGACATCGCCATCGATAGCAGCGACGATGTGTACGTCGTCGGCACCATGGGCGCGGGGGTGACCACCGTCAATGCCTACGATGCCACCAATAACGGTTCCAACGACGCCTACGTCGCCAAGATCAACAGCGCCGGCGACACCCTACTCTACGCAACCTATCTGGGCAGCACCGGTAACGACTACGCCAAGGCGCTGACCGTGGACAGCGGCGGCGTGATCTACGCCACCGGTTACACCGCAGACGGCAGTTTCCCCATCGTTGGCAGTACCTATGACACGAGCTTCAACGGCGGCGCCTACGACGCATTCGTCGCCAAATTGGACCCGTCACTGAGCGGAGCGGCTACCTTGGTTAGCTCAACATTCATCGGTGGCAGCGGTGACGATCGTGGCGAGGCCATAGAAATCGACTCGGCCGGCAATCTTCATATCGGGATGACCGCAACGTCCACCGACCTGACTACGACCGCGGATGCGCACGACAGCAACAACGATGGCGCCATAGATGGCTATTACGCCATTCTCGATAATGCGCTGGGCGGCGCCAGTTACCTGACCTACTTCGGCGGTACTAATTCCGAGTACATCACGAGCAGCGCCATGGACGCCGGCGATAACATGTTGTTCGGCGGGCACACCTATTCATCCACTATCGACGATATTCCGGACCCGAATTATATCGGTACCTCCAGCGGCAGCAACGATGCACTTATTGTGAAGTTTAACCCTGCCGATTTGATTGTCGATACAGCCGATGATTACACCAATATCGATGCGCGCTACGGCGATACGTCCTCAATTTCCGCGTTGCTGGGCGATAAAGGGACGGACGGATTGATCTCGCTGCGCGAAGCCATCGACGCCGCCAATAACACCGCCAACGGCGCGACGCCGGACATGATTGACTTCAGCATCGGCAGCGGGCTGCAAACGATCACTGTTGAATCCAGCGGCCTTCCCTGGATTGACGACCCGGTGATTCTCGACGCAACCACGCAACCCGGTTACAGCGGAGCTCCATTGATTCAGCTCGACGGATCGGCCACCGCCTTCCCCGTCAACGGCATTCAGCTCCGGGCCAGCGACAGTGTCATCAAGGGATTTATCATCCACAGCTTTGGCGACGAAGGCATCGAGATCGTCGGCAACACCGGTTTCGGGGACAACAACGTCATTCAGAACAACTGGGTCGGCATCGACGCCACGGGCGCCGCCGCGCCCAATGCCGAAAACGGCATCATCCTCGCCTTTGGCGCATCGGGAAATCTTATCGGCGGCAGCGGTGCAAACGAAGGTAATGTCATCAGCGGTAATAATTTCTCAGGCATCGTCCTTCGCGACAGCGGGACTGACAACAATACCATCGAGGGTAATCTGATCGGTGTGCGCCCGGACGGCGTTACCCCGCAAGCAAATGGCCGGAACGGGGTTGAGCTATCCACCGCGGTCGCCGGTAACACCATTGGCGGTACCGGCTTGAACGAAGAGAACGTTATTGCATACAACACGTGGGCCGGGGTTTCGGTGAACAGCGACGCCGGCATCGGCAACTCGATTCTCGGAAATGAGATCTTCGCAAACCAGGGGATTGGCATTGACCTCGGTGGAGATGGCGTCACCAACAACGATGTTGGGGACGCCGATGCCGGGGCTAATGATCTTTTGAACTTCCCGGTGTTTACCTCGGCGTCTTACACGGGTGGCAGCACCACCATCGATTTCGACCTGGACGCGCCCGCCGGCGACTATCGCGTCGAGTTTTTTGATAGCACCCTGGCGGATTCCAGCGGACAGGGTGAAGGCGAATCCTTCGCGTTTGCGCAGACCATCACCCATACCGGCGGTGGTGTCGAGTCGTTCAGCGCTACGTTTGCGGTCCCGTCCACGGCGATCATCTCTGCCACCATGACCGAAGATCTCGGCGGCAGCAACTTCGGCAGCACGTCGGAGTTCAGCGCGGTGACCACCGCCACCGGCGGCTTGGTGGTCGACACCGCGAGCGATACATCGGATGGTGATACCTCGTCGATCGCCGCGCTGCTGGTCGACAAAGGCGCGGACGGATTTATCTCGCTGCGCGAGGCCATCGATGCCACTAACAACACGCCTAACGGCGCGACGCCGGACACGATTGGCTTCAGCATCGGGACTGGTTTACAAACCATTGCGGTTGGCGCTGGGGGGCTACCTTCGGTTGATGACCCAGTGATACTTGATGCCACAACCCAACCCGGTTACAGCGGTACACCAATAATCCAACTCGATGGTTCTGCCGCTACTGGCGCGACAGCCGGCCTGGTGCTCCTCACCGACAACAGCACTATCCGCGGTTTCATCGTTCACAGCTTTCCCGACGAAGGTCTCGAAATTGATCTACAGACCAACCCCTCGGCAGACAACAACATCATTCAGAACAACTGGGTGGGCATCGACGCTTCCGGTTCTGCCGCTCCCAATGCTGACTACGGTCTGCTGATCACAGACGGAGCCACCGGCAATCTCATCGGGGGCAGCGGTGCCAATGACGGCAATATCTTTTCCGGTAACACGAATTCCGGAATCGCCATACGAAATCCCGGCACCAACAATAACGTCGTCATCGGCAACTTAATCGGCGTGGCGCCCGATGGGACTACACCTGTCGCCAACGGCGTGCACGGTATAGAGGTTCACAGTTCGGCTGCTGATAATCAAATCGGTGGCACGACAACTGCTGAGTCCAACGTCATAGCTAATAACAGTGGCGACGGTATCCGGCTGGAAGCTAACGCCGGCAGTCAAAACAGTATCCTTGGAAACCAGATATTTTCCAACGCCGGACTGGGCATTGACCTCGGCGGCGATGGCGTCACCAACAACGATACCGATGACGTCGACGGCGGCGCCAACAACCTGCAAAACTTCCCGGTACTCACTAAGGCGCTCACCGATGGTGTCGGCGCGATCACCGTTGACGGATCGCTTGATGGCATCGCGACGACGACCTATCGCGTCGAATTTTTCGCCAGCACCACGGAGGATACCGCGTCATCGCCCGCTCACGGCGAAGCCGAGCGATACCTCGGTTTTACCACCGTCGTCTCCGACGCGAGTGGTGATGTGACATTCAGCGCACCGCTCTCGGCGACGGTCGCGGACGGCGAGTTTATCACCGCCACCGCTACTGTCGATCTTGGCGGCGGTAATTACGGCGATAGCTCGGAATTTGCGGAGAACGTTGTCGCCACAAACAATATGCCACCCGTCATCAACGACGCCACCGCGCCCAATCTCGACGAGAACAGCGCCTTTGGCACCGGCGTGTACAACGTCAACGATGCCAACACCGGCTTGGATACCGACGTCGACAGCGACCCGATCAGCTACTCGATCACCAACGGCAACACCGGCGGCGCGTTTGCCATCAACGGTACGACCGGTGCCATCACGGTCGCCAATAGCGCGGCGCTGGACTTTGAGACCACCCCGGTGTTCAACCTCGAGATTACCGCCACCGACGGCAGTCTGAACGACACCGCGATTATCACCGTCAATCTGAACAATCTGGATGACAATGATCCGATCATCAATAACGACACGGTGGTGATCGATGAGAATCTAGCCAATGGC
>CAMYMN010000062.1 GCA_947259395.1 uncultured Gammaproteobacteria bacterium
GCGAATCCCAATAGCGAGACAAATGACGCAACGACGAGTGAATGACCAAGTGGCATCTTTTTTAATTTCATATCTGTTTACTCCCAATCGTAAGTGTTATGTATGCGGTCCAATAGGCGGACAACGTATCCACGTCCCGCCAGTATCCTTTGCCGACGTCGTCGTTGTCGGTAAATCGATAGGCAAAGACGTTCGTCCGTTGTTCAATGAGAAGCGGAAGAATGTTGCGGCCAAAATCATGACTCGAAATACTGGAGTCCGCATCATTGCGCAGCACCTTGCTTAGAAACCGGGAATCGAATACGTATATGCCCATAGAGGCCACTGCCCGGCGCGGGTCATCCGGTGCCGGTTCGGGTAGCGGCGGTTTTTCGCGGAATCGAAGGACTCGATCTGTAGCGTCAATTGACATTACACCGAACTGACTTGCCTCTTCGATGGGAATCTCGACGCACGCAACGGTCATATCGGCGCCATGCTTGACGTGGTGTGTCAGCATCGGCCGATAGTCCATCTTGTATATGTGGTCACCGGCGAGTATCAGAACCAAGCGCGGGTTCGATGACGTCACAAGATTCCAGTTTTGATATACGGCATCCGCGGTCCCACTGTACCGACCGGGCGAGTGCAACTGCGAGGGCCAAGTTGTGATAGAAGCTCTAGAATGGGGGCCTGCGTCATGCCACACACGGTGGATGTGACGGATGAGGGACTCCGGTTTGTATTGCGTCGCGATTCCAATCTGCCGAATACCCGAGTTGACGCAGTTCGACAGCGAAAAGTCGATGTTGCGAAAGCTCCCTCCGAACGGCAGAGCCGGTTTGCACTCGCGGCGAGTCAAAGCCGCCAGACGCGTCCCTTTGCCTCCCGCTAGTACCACAGCAACGGTGTCGGCGGTGAGTGGAGTCGAATGATTCATGTGGGTTACACCTTGAAAAGTCGTTTCAATTTCACTTGAGACTGCGTATGAGCCTAGCCCCTCACTGAATGGTGAATGATTTGTCCCGTTTCGACCGTCCGTTCACCACCGCGGTCTGCGGAAAAGCCGCACCCGAAAACACGCATCAGTCACCACTCAGTGTGGGCAGCCGTCGATGCTGTCATGGGGAACCGGATCCTCGCACCGGTATGATGTTGCCTTGTGACAGCGGTAAAACGCTTCAGCCTATTTTCGGCGCCTTGTCAGCACGGTTGCTCAGATGGTGTGTAGCTTACTAGTGGCAAGATTTCGGGGAGATTTCCGAGAAATTACGAATCGTTGAAGTTTGATAATACATCGTGGCTTCTGGTCCGCGTAGCGCGGGGATTCCGGATCACGGCGCACAAGCCCGTTGACATGGCTCCTGTCTGGGCCTATGAAAAGTAGGGATCAGATTCTGTAAACGCGGTCCCTATGTTCTCGAGTGCGACCTGTTTGGCGCTAGTACTTGCTGAACTTCAAATCGGCAATATAGCTCGTGGCCTGCTGGCCGGTCTGGTCGGTATCATTGAGTATGCCTATGAAAATCAAGCGGCGCGGTTCGCGGCCGTATAATGACAAGAAATCCTGATACAGATTTCGTTTGTAGGAGTGCCACTGGCCGACGTTTTTGTCGCCGCCCTCAACAACGATCAATTTCTGCGAAGGGTTGCCTGGATCATTGATGGTATCGCCCGTCTCGAGGTGACTGCTCCACACATATTCAGTGAAGCCCCCTCCGAACGGATGGCCGTGAGCCCAGTCCAGATAGAGGAACCGCTTGATTCTAAACCACCACGATTGTTTCGAGTCATCAGGATCAAACACGAAGAAAATGCGTATCGGATGATCATCCCCTGCTTGGGTGCGCTCATCGATACCCTGTAACGTGTTCTCGATCTTCCACCTCCAGCTCACCGTGGAGTATTCCTTGATATCGATATTCACGGTCTTTTCAAGAAAAGTGAGCGCCGCATCCGAATTCAGTCGGACCGCGTGTACCCCTTCATTGATAGTCCATTGCGCGGTGCCCCGCTTGGAAGCGGCAGAAGATTTTCTTAAGCCCCATCCCGCGGGAATTTCATTCTGTCTGTAGCTTGCCTTGGACAGCCCAGCATCCAAAACGTCCTGGCTCGCAAGCAAAGTGGTGCTCGTTACGGCGCCACATACGATAATAAAGAGCAGAGCGGCCAGTGGTATCACTGCGCCGTCAGGATTGCTGGTTGTGTAGGTATCAGCCATGGTTAATTCCCAATGTACTGTCGCGGTGCCGATTCGGAGCGCTCCAGCTTATCTCTGGAACAAAAAAATCGCGTTGCCCCGGTATTCAGTGGAGATACAGGCGCGACAAAGAGACCCGAGGCCTTATCCATGAATGATGTGATCGTGGCTACGGGTGGGTGCGGCGTGTTACGAATCACCGACAACGCGCGGGGATTTTCAGAATCCAGTTATCGAATGCGCCGCTGGCGCCTTTCCGGTACCTCCGCGATATGTTGTAATTTGCTATTACCGGTACTCGGTTTGATGTGTGGTGAACTCGAAGTCATTTTGAGAATGCATGACCCGGTCCCGCAAGTCTTTTTGCACCGCGGTAGAGCGGCCCCGTTTCTCCTTGAAATATCCAGTGTTGTCCCACGGCTCACCGACTCGTTCACAACCCGCCAATACCATGGTTCCGGCGATCGCCAAAAGCAGAAATGTGGCCGACCTGCGCATTGTTCACGCTCTCCGCTTGGATTGTTTCAACGAATCCCAGTGTACAACCTGTGAGTTACCCACAAGTCAATGGCGAACGGCGTTGCGACTACCTCGAGATACGCCGCATCGGATCTTTTCTGAGTGCAGCCGCATACATTGGTTACGTTGCCGCCTCCGATCCAATCGAGTTAACCACTGATTTGGAAATTTCTTTGTGTCGTTGACAGGAAACGCTTATAGACGGGCGGGAAGGGCGGTATACCAACCACGCTGTTTGACCTATGACTAGCACACAGGTTCTAAACTTTACCTATGCTCTTTACTTCGCCGTAGCAGCAGGATATTTGATTTGGCCCCTGACGTCAGAGTACGGCGGTCGGAAATAGGATGCCATGAGAGAATTCTATTGTCCCGTTTCGGGTTACTACACAAAAAGCCGACACCTAAAAGTTCCCTCGCGAGAATTGTGAGATTCGGCACCAGCGTTAGCACGTCGTGGCGCGCAATTATTTCACTCGATTTCCAGCCACAATGAGGCTATTCACAACATTGATATTATCTCTGCTGCTCGCCGCTTGTAGCAGTGAGCCGGAATCGTTTTCGGTACGGCCACCGGCGATGGAGATTGCTTCCCCCGCGGGTACCGGCAGCGCGGTACCCAACCTGGTGTCGGACGGTTCGGGGAGTCTGCTGTTGAGCTGGACGGAAACCGTGGGCAAGCAAAGCACGATGTATTTTGCGACACTTAAAGGCGACGTCTGGCTGCCCCCGGTGAAAATTGCCGCGGGGTCTAACTGGCTCGTGAACTGGGCCGATGTGCCGGAGATCAACGGCGATGGCGCGGGCAACTTGATTGCTAATTTCCTGTTAAAAAGCGGTTCCAGCAGCTTTGGCTATAATGTGAATCTCGTGCTGTCCGAAGATTCCGGACGGACTTGGTCCGACCCGGTGATTCCCCATGATGACCGGTCTCCGACCGAACATGGCTTTGTCACATTGTTGCCCATGGATGAGGGGCAGTTTTTTGTCGCCTGGCTGGATGGCAGAAACAACACACCGAGTATGCGTAAAAAAGGTGGGTCACAAACTTTGCGAGCGGCGTTCATTGACCACCAGGGCACGATGACCGATGAGGGTCCGGTGGACTTACGGGTCTGTGATTGTTGCCAACCTACGGCGGTGAAGATGCCACACGGACCGGCCATAGTTTATCGCGATCGATCGGGGGCGGAGATCAGAGATATCTCCATCACGTGGTGGGACAACGGCAGATGGGCAGGTCCATTCCCGGTCGCCCACGACAACTGGGAGATCCACGGTTGCCCCGTGGATGGTCCCAATGCCGATATCGTGGATGACACCCTGGTTGTCGCGTGGTTTACCGCCGCCCAGGGCCAGCCCAAGGTGCAAGTCACATTTTCTGATGACCACGGCCAGACCTTTGGAAAACCGGTGCGGGTGGATGTGGGCAAACCCGTAGGTAGGCCGGATGTGGTGCTGCTCGATGCTACCACCGCAATGGTGAGCTGGCTCGAATTGTATAAAAATCGCGAGCAACTTAACGTCAGGAAAGTGTTCAAAGATGGACAAAGTGAGGATCTGCAGGTGATCAGTAACATTGCTCGGTCCAGCGGATTCCCGCAGATGGCAAACTCGAATGGTAAGATCTACCTTGCCTGGACTGACGGTGAGCGGCTCAGGACCGCAGTCTTGCAACCTTGAATGATTTTGAATCGGAGAGATGTGCGATGTTTAAAAAGATAGTGATATTGATAGCCGCGGTGCTGATGCCGCCGGTTGCTGTTGCGGCGGGCGATCCCATCCCTGATGCCGTGCTCGCAACCGGGGGGCGGCTGATTCCAGATTTCTCCGCGAGCAACGTCAAAAATTCACCGGTCCCCGGCCTGTTTGAAATCACAGTGGGTCCGCGGTTGTTGTACATATCGGCAGATGGTAGATATATCATCCGCGGTGATGTCATCGATATCGATCGCGGCGAAAACGTCAGCGAAACGGCGCGTAAGCGAGTACGTATCGATGCGGTCAATGGCTTGGGTGAGAACGGCATGATCGTGTTTGCGCCGCAAGACGTGGAAAGCACGATTACGGTGTTCACCGATGTGACTTGTCCGTACTGCGCGAAGCTGCATAATGAAGTCGGACAACTCAACCAGGCCGGAATAAAGGTGAGGTATCTGGCATTTCCGCGTACTGGTGTCCCTTCACCGGTTTACGACCAGATGGTGTCGGTATGGTGTGCGGATGATCCCCTAAAGGCGATGACAGACGCGAAAGCGGGACAAGCCGTTGATCCCAAACGCTGCGATAATCCGGTGGCCGACCACTTTGAGATGGGGCAAATGGTTGGTGTAAGTGGGACACCGACGATTATACTAGAAGATGGCTCCATCATTGGCGGATACGTGCCCGCCAAACAGCTGATCAGCTATGCTCGTGATGCTCGGACTGGCAACTGAGCACGGGATATACTATCGTTTTGATCATGCTCAATTCCGCCATTGTTGTGCGTTAGCGTATACTATGCGGCCGTAACGCGAATGAAAATATTAAACAACGAGCGCAAGAGGACGGACTGGATATTGGCGGTAGCGCTGTTGTTCGCTCCGGGTGCGCACGCGGCACAAGGTTGGGTCACCGTCGAAGATGTCCGAGTAGATAAAGTCGAAGATGTCCGAGTTGATAAAAACGAACAAGTTCTGCTGGAGATCTTGGATGACGTGCGTGCGGGGCGGCTGCCGATGGCTCTCGAGAAGGCAGCACGCCTTGTGGAGCGCAACCCTAAATTCCGGTTGGCGCAGCTGGTCTATGCAGATCTGTTGATGGCGCAACACCGGCCCGTTGCTTCGTTCGGCGGGAGGTTCGCACAGAACAACAACAAAGTCAGCGCGTTGCGCGACGAGGCGCGGAGAAGAATCGCGCATCAACGGCAAGAACCTGTCTGGGACCAGGGTCTGTGGCCCGAATATCTGATCCAATTGTCGGCCCGGCAGCGTCATGTCATTGTGGTGGACGCATCGTTGTCGCGGCTTCATGTCTTCGCCAACACCGGCGACCGGTTAAAGTTAGTGGCAGATTCCTATGTGTCGGTCGGCAAGAAAGGTATGCTGAAAGTCAAAGAGGGAGATCAGCGCAGCCCAGTGGGGGTCTATTTCGTAACCTCACGCCTGGATCCCAGCGGATTGTCCGATTTTTACGGGGCAGCCGCGCTGCCCATCAATTATCCCAACGAATGGGACCGCCGGCTCGGACGGACCGGTTATGGGATCTGGTTACACGGTGTCCCGTCGGACACCTACAACCGTGAGCCATTCATCAGTGATGGGTGTTTGGCGCTACCTAACCGGGACATGGCGCTGTTGTCCAAGACCGTGGACACGGGTACGACACCGGTAATCATCGCGGACCGCGTCAAATGGGTGTCGGCACAAGAGATAGACAGGCAACGCAAGGCATTTTTCGCGCGCCTCGAACAATGGCGAAGGGACTGGGAGAGTCGCGATCACAGTCGTTATGCAAGACACTATGCGAAGACGTTTCGTAGCGGAAATATGGACTACGACAGTTGGATTCAGCACAAGAGTCGCGTGGCGAAACAAAAAACCTTCATCAAGGTGAGACTCGACGATATCAGCGCCTTTCAATATCCCGGCGAAGCAGATCTGATGATTGTGAGCTTCGGCCAGGACTATCGCAGCAGTAATTTTAATACCCGTTCGCGTAAACGACAGTATTGGCGAAAGGAGGCTGATGGGGTGTGGCGTATTGTCTATGAAAAAAGGGCCAAATTTCTGCCCATTCACTTTCGTGGGATACCGTACTCGGCGAGGTCAAAGCTTTCAAAGTCGAATTAGTCGCCGATCGCCGGGTCGGTGGTTGAGGTTTGGCTCGCAAGTTCATCGAAAAGACGCGCGTTCTCGTTCTTCTGGATACGTTGTTGCATGAAAACAATCACCTTGTACACCCTAGTAGCGCTGTTTTTCGCGGCCAGTGATGTAAGCTCCGATGGGGGAGCTACGAGTACGCCTGCTCAGCAGCGGGCGGCTGAGGATTTGAAACAAGCGGTAGACGAACGTCTCACCAGCGCAGCCAAGAAGGTGCCGGAGAGGCCCGGCGACTTTTCGATGGTAATGAACGGCGCGAAGCTGTTCGCGAAAAACTGCGCGCAATGTCATGGTCCACGAGCGGAAGGATTCGTCAATTGGCGGCAGCGTGACGCCAGCGGCAATTTCCCACCGCCACCGCTGGATGGAAGCGCGCACACCTGGCATCATCCCCGGCGACAATTGGTCAACACCATCAAAAACGGTGGGCGTGCGATGCCAGCGTTTGGTTCCAAACTGGCTGACACCGAGATCTCGAATATTATCGACTATCTGCTTTCGCTGTGGCCGGACGAGATCTACGCCGTGTGGGCGGAACGGAACGCGCAATTCGAGAAGCGATCGCAATAACCCCGCTACAGGGCTCGCGCCAGGCGCGGCGCTTGTCCCCGCACAGCAGGGGGCTCGGCGGCACGAGTCCTTTGTCAGCTTCCGGGATCCTGGTGAGGAATGCGTGCTATTCCGAATATTGCACCAAGGTGCTGATTTTTGATCGCGTGATCAGCCCCATACTAGGTAGCCGACGAGCAAACCCGGAACAAAGCCCACAGAAAACAGGAAACTGTAATAGAGAATACTTCTATAAAGGGGATCTTCGTCATAAGTGTGATAACTCATGGGCATGCTCTTACCCCCTATGGCGGTTGAAGAAAGTTGTCACCAAGGTTGCGCTACCACTGCATAGAAACCGTGAGCAGTATGATCATTGACCGCATCTCGTTCTGCGTATGCGGAGAGCGCTCCGCTGCAACCGGCAACGCCGTGCTCGAACTGTTGCCTAATCCTTGAGCTTGTGGTGCATCCGCCGCCGCGCGACGTTGTGATCACGGCCCACGGTCCAGCGGGCACCAACGGTGAATTGAAGCTGTAACTCGGTGCCGCTGATTTCGCTTATCGGTCAGCCGTATTCTACGAAGCGAAACTTAAGAAAGAATTATGCTACGTACGAAGGAGTTCGATGGATGCTGCGGCTGGGTTTTGCGTGAGGTCGGTGGCTTTCAATAATGCCGTAATCTGTCCACGCAACTACCATGATACTGCATGGCGGACACATCTAAACATACATTGTGCTAGTGCTCGGCGACCAAGGATGTGGTTACAGGATGTTCGTCACTGCACGATAAGGTGTGTTCCGACGTGTTTTTTGGCAATGATTCGGGCTCGCAAACAGGTAGCAATACCTGGACGCACAAACCACTACGGCCGTCACGTGGTTGCATGGAGATCTTCCCCTGATGCAAATCAACAACGCTCTTCACTATTGATAATCCCAGACCGGTTCCATATGTATCCGCTTTGTTGCGTCGGTGAAACCGGTCGAACACCTTGTTCTGGTCATCGGTAGGAATCCCCGATCCTTGATCAGTAATCGTGATCCGCCAGTTGTTTTGTTGTTGCGACAGCGCAAGCGATACCTCCGAATCCGCGGGTCCGTAACGAATCGCATTGTCCACGAGGTTTCGAAGCAGGATATGAATTGCTTCCGCATTTCCAAGAATGGGAAACCTTTCGCCGGTGTCGGCGCGAAACACCAAGGCGATGGACTTATCGTCGGCCGATGCGCGAAGATCGTCCAATACTGCGCGCAGGGTTTCGCCAACATCCACGACTTGATCGGTGACCATCGCCGATTCGTCGAGACGGGACAAGGTAAGCAGTTGATTCACCAGGTGACTTGCGCGATCAACGCCCTCGACAATGTTCGATAACGCACGCCTTCGTTCCGTCGCGTCTCGTGCGCCGAGCGCCACCTCGGCATGTGCCCTCAAGCCTGCCAGCGGTGTGCGCAGTTCATGCGCCGCATCGCCGATGAAGCGGCGTTCCTTGTCGATTTTTTGCTCGAGCCTTTCCAGTAGTATGTTCAGCTCCTCAACCAGCGGTGTGACCTCTTCAGGGGCATACGGGGCGTGAATTCGTATCAAATTCTCCGGATCTCGCTCGTGCACCTGCGATGTAAGACGCCGCAGCGGAATCAACCCCCGTCCCACCGCGATCCAAATCAACAGTGTAATCACCGGCAGCCCAAGGACTATCGGGAAGAGCGTCTGCACAATGACGTGTTGTGTGAGGTAATTCCTCGGCCGGTACGGTTCTCCGGCGCGTATCGTCAGACCATGTGACTCATCCACGAAGGAATAGGTACGCCACGCCTCGCCATCAAAAAACGCATCGGTAAAGCCGATAGCCGTGTCGGCGAGGGGAAACAACGGCGCATTCTTGGAGTGAAGCACCAACTCACCGTCTTCATTCCATACCTGCACCACCAAATTTTTTTGATATTGATCTCGAACTTCCTGCTCTTCAACGGAATTCTTCGGTGCTACCACATCGCCGGTTTGATCTGTGGACGGTACTCCAAGAAGTGTGCGCGCCGCAACGCGAGCTGACTGCTCGAGCTGGGTGTCGAATAGCGCACGTACCTCGCGTTTTGCACCGTAGTAGGTGACCGCCACTACCAGTGTCCATATAACGACGATCACAAGGGTCAATCCCAGCGATAAACGTAAACGTATTGAAGCGCGCATATCGACCTCTTTAATCGATGATGTAGCCAACACCGCGGACGGTCTGTATCACGTCGTGACCCAATTTTCGTCGTATGTTGTGCACGTGGACCTGTACCGCGTTACTGTCTACATCGGTTTCCCAGCCGTACACGTGTTGTTCGAGTTGCTCCTTCGATATAACCCGTCCGCGTGAGTGTAGCAGGGTATGAAGGATCTTGAATTCGCGCGGAGACAGGTCGATCTGTTCTGAACCGAGACGGACACGATGTGCGTGAGGATCCAACTCCACGTCGGCATGTCGCAACACCGAGGTGCTCCGGCCCTCTCGGCGCCGTAGCAGCACATGGAGCCGAGCCGCCAGTTCCCGTATGTCAACGGGTTTGATCAGATAATCGTCGGCGCCGCCTTCCAGGCAAACCAACTTCTGGCCGATCGCATTGCGGGCGGTGAGAACTAAGATTGGGATTCCGTCGCCCTGCGTTCGGTACTCTAGAAGTACCTGCGCGCCATCGATATCGGGTAGCCCAAGATCCAGCACTGCGGCATCAAATTTCTCGTAACGTAGCGCGTGCAACGCCTGGCGGCCTTCTTGCAGCCAATCGATGGTGAACCCATGTTGCGACAAACCGGCGCGAAGTCCTTCACCAAGCAGGGAGTTGTCTTCGACGATCAAGATCCGCATATCGAAACTGGCAGCTCAATACGCAAGCTTGAAACCGACATATGCGCCGGCTGCCGACTTGGAATCGGATTTGCTCGGCAGCTCGGTTGATGGATGGTCGTCTATATTGTGGTCCAAGGTGATGGCGCCACCGAACAACCACCGGTTGCCGAACGGCACCAGAAATCCGGCCTTAGTCTCCAAGGAAAAGTGTTGCAGCAGATCCCATCTGAAATCAAAAGTATCATCGTCGTTGAAGTCTTGCGTTGATCCGATTGTCCAAAACCATCTTATTCTTTGAGGATGTCGCCGCGCCAGACCAGTGATCTCGCGGGGACGATCGGAGAAATCATACATACCGAAGTCAGGCCGCCATTTGTCCAGTGGCCGCCGGCGTCGCGGGTCGTCGGCAAGATCCACCGGCGACACACCAAGGCTCATGCCGAGTAACCAGTCATTGTTCAGCTGATATCGAACCCGACCGTCAGCGGATCTATATAACTCCAGAACCGGTGCTCCATTATTGGTTGCAGTCAAGATACGACCGCTGTCACCAAACGCAACCGGGGCAGTGGTAACCGCGTTCAGCGTGACAACACCTCCAATCATCAATAAGCGCCGTTTCAGCATGCCAGGTTCCTCGCTGGTCGTGTCCTGCCTTGCTCAATGCTCAGAATCTTCCACATTGCAACATAGTCGAACAAGCTTAAGGTTTGATTAACGACACAGTCATTTTTGTAACCAGCTGATAAATCATGATTCATTGAACGACAGTCGTCGGCCGGGTGAAAACTAAAGACACACGGTTCTCGATCGTGCACCGGACATTCTAGCTCAGGCGCGTCGATGACCAAACTCACATACTGCACCAAGGCGTCCCGAGGCTATCCTTGCCACGCTATCTGCAGAATCGAATGTCGCCATTTCACGGTAAAGACGCTGTGGAAATTCCGGTTTACGGCCATACATTTAAGAGCGTGACCAGACCGGCATTGGCGGCACGCGAATGCCCAGAATTGTACGCTGACGGTCGCCGCATTCACGGCGCGAGGCTATCGCCGGTCATTGTGAAGGGAATTATTGGAAAGTTCCGGCCTCTACAATTCAATATGACACTTGAGGGGTGTAGCGGCATCGTGACACAAAAAAGTGTTGCCCGCGTGTCGTGAACCAAAGTCACATAAGTGCCAAGTGGGTGCCTCCGCGGTGTTTCAGGCTTTCCGCTATAGTCGGACATGCACAACAACACCGTCGTTCCGGTACCCTCGAACACATAGTTTAGGTTCGACACGCCAGGGCAACACTTGCAATTTAGTATAACGCAATTGTCACTTCAGAGCGCGCGATTTCCGACAAAGAAATACTTGACAAATCGCGATCATCATCCTTTTCAAGGATCCGTCACGTCTCGTTCAACCTATTGAAAAGGCAACGTCACGGCAACACGAAGGACCGGCGAGTCTGTGGCCGCTCCGATAGGCCGGGTTGGGTCTGGTACGTTATCGCACGTTGTCATTAATCGTGTGCTGGGTTACCTGCGTTGACGTGTTAATGAAGCAGACTTAACGCAACGACAAACCGCGATCGACTGCCAATGGAGGGGTCGGGATCTATGATTCCGATCCCTATTTTTGGTTTGGGTGACGCGAAAGACCAGGCGTTCGCGACCGAACCAGCGCGGGGAGAGGCCCCCCTCCGGACACACAATGCCGCGTCGAACAGTCATCGAGTTTCATATCGGATACAACGTCAAATCCTTAATATGCTGCCTGGGTGCAATATACGGGTTATGTTGTTACCCCAAGCACCGGTTTATAGATTTTCGCGACTAGATGCGTGACACTGGGTATGGGCCGCGAGTATGTTGCTTGGCGTTGAGTTGCGAAGCTACCCTTGGTTATGGCAACAGAAAGTCGGGATACAGGTGCAGTGTTTTCCGCTACGGTGCAAATGCAGCGGCGCATGTGAAACTGGTCCGCGTTTGGATTAAAACAATAATCGGCACTGAGTATAGATGGACGTAACACTAGGCTTGGAATTACCTGAGGCAATTGGGCTGGCCGCGGCATTTCTGTTTGGTGGGATAATCAAAGGCGCGATGGGATTCGGGTTGCCATTGGTGACGATATCGATTCTGCCCAATTTTTTGCCTATCGAGCTGGCGTTGGCCATTAATGCCGCGACAATGGTGTTCACGAACCTCACCCAATTTCTGCAGGCAGGTTTCGTGATGCAGACGTTCACGAGGTTCTGGCCAATGATCATCGGTATTTCGGCGGGGGCGCTTGGCGGCGCTTTTTTGGTCAGCTCGGCAGACGAAGTTGCACTGGGACTGGCCATGGGTTTACTGGTGATGGCGTTCGCGGTCCTGACCGTGTACGTCCCGCGTTTTCATATCTCGAGCAAGTGGGAACGTCCCATTGGATGGGGCGTAGGTACCATTGCCGGTATCGTCGGTGGGCTCATCACCGCGAATGGGCCGTTGTTCGTGATGTACCTCGTTGGACTCAACCTGACCCGAGAATTTTTCATTGCCACCTTGGCGCTGTTGTTTCTGGCCACCGGCATATTGGTCGCCGGTTCCTACTGGACGCTCGGTATCTTGGACTCCACGCGCTTCATGATTGCGGTGGCATGCCTGGTGCCGGCACTCATCGGCATGAAACTGGGCGATGTCCTATCGAGCCGGCTTTCGGCCGATGCGTTCCGCAACATTGTCCTTGCCGGATTGTTTGTGCTCGGTGCAAATTTGGTGCGTCGAGCATTATTGGCCAGTTAGATCCGCAACGCGTCCCACTAATTCTGATTCGTGGCAACAGGACCGGATGGCGAGACGTCGCGCTGCCGCGCACCATGGTTTTCTATCATTGCCGCGAGAATCCGGCTTTGACGCAAATCAAACTTACGTGCAGTCGCATACACAAATAGAGATGTGCAGCATCTAGGCGTAATGTCTACATCTCCATGGACGTATCATTTACGGTCTGCAGACTCCGCACACCACTCGTTTTTGCATACTCATGCGCTGATACCTACCACGCAGGAAAAGGACCGGCCCTGGGAAAGCAGATTGAATGCTTGATCTCGATCTTCGATCAAATTTTGATTATCGTCCATAATCGTGGTTGACGTGTGTTGCAGCTTTGAAGCGCGTATGTTGGTCACAGACCGCGTCAACCGTGGAGATACTAAAGATAGTGATAACAAACAGGACTGAAGGCTGACTGATGCTGTCTTTGATTCGATCGAGCATTCGCGATCTTCTTCCTGTCTTCCTGGTTGTTGCGTTCTTCCAGCTTGCGGTGTTGCGCCAGCCGATTCCGAACATCGGTGATCTTCTTATCGGCGTCGTACTGGTCGTGCTGGGACTGACGTTCTTCACCCGCGGATTGGAACAAGGTTTGTTTCCCATCGGCGAGGCGATCGCCCACGCATTCGCGCGCAAGGGGAGTTTGGTGTGGTTGCTGTTGTTCGCGTTCGCCCTCGGCTTCAGTACCACGATTGCCGAACCGGCGCTGATCGCAATTGCCGAGGAGGCCGCCAAGGTGGCTGCCCAGGCCGGTGCGATAGACGCAGACCTACAGTCGATGCGCAACTACGCCAGAGGTTTGCGAGTGACGGTGGCGTTCTCCGTCGGCATCGCCATTGTGGTCGGCGTGTTCCGCATTCTCAAGGGATGGCCGCTCCACTACCTCATTATCGGTGGGTACATTATCGTGGTGGTGATAACCATTTTCGCCCCCCCGGAGATCATCGGTATCGCCTATGATTCGGGAGGCGTCACCACCTCTACAGTCACCGTGCCCATGGTGACGGCGCTGGGTGTCGGCCTCGCGACGAGTATTCGGGGACGAAATCCATTGGTCGACGGCTTTGGGCTCATCGCCTTCGCATCATTGACGCCGATGATATTCGTGATGATCTATGGGATGTTTATCTGATGGATCTTTTCATCGGGCTCGCCCACACATTGTATTCAACGCTGCACGACGTGTTCCCCATCGTCGCGGTGGTGATCGGTTTCCAGGTCCTCGTGCTGCGGCGGCCAATTCCGAACCTTGGGAAATCGCTCATCGGATTCGTGTACGTGTTGATCGGTCTCACCTTGTTTTTAGCGGGTCTGGAGCGCGCTTTATTTCCCCTTGGAAAATTAATGGCATACCAACTGACGAGCCCGAACTTTCTCGGGGGCGACCCGGTGTCGGCTGCAGGACTGGTGCGCTGGCAGGACTACGGTTGGGTGTATGTGTTCGCCGCGGCGATAGGATTTGCCACTACGCTTGCCGAGCCGGCGCTCATCGCGGTGGCGGTCAAGGCGCAGAGTGTCTCCGGTGGTACCGTCAGGGTGTGGGGGCTGCGGGTGGCGGTGGCGTTGGGGGTGGCCGTCGGCATCGCGCTGGGTACGTATCGCATCGTGACCGGTACGCCCCTTCACTACTACATTATCGCCGGTTACGTGATTGTGGTAATTCAGACGGTGTTTGCACCACGGGCGATCATTCCGCTCGCCTATGACTCGGGAGGTGTGTCGACTTCCACGGTAACCGTACCGCTGGTCGCCGCCCTCGGCCTGGGGCTTGCGAGCACGGTACCGGGGCGCAATGTGTTAATCGACGGTTTCGGGCTGATCGCATTCGCGTGTTTGTTCCCGATCATCACGGTGATGGGCTACGCCCAGCTCAGCGAATGGTGGTTGCAGCGCCGAAAACAGCGGCAGGCAAGCACCAAGGACGACGTCAACTAAGGCTAACAACTACGAGAGGTAGATCATCATGCATTTCAAGTTACTCATCGCACTCGTGGACGACGACAAGACCGAATCGGTCATGAAGGCCGCGCGTAAAGCGGGTGCTACCGGTGCCACGGTGCTCAATCAGGCTCGCGGTGAGGGCCTGGAAGTGCCCAAAACGTTTCTCGGATTGAGCCTCGAGACCCAGCGGAACATGCTATTGTTTCTTGTAGAAGAACATCTAAGCCGCAACATACTCGAGCAGATCGCGGAGATCGGCGAGTTCGATGCGATGTAATGACCGACAAATTCCAAACCGTAGACGGCTTGACCACCGTTCACGACGCGCTGCGGATCATGAAGCAACAAGGTGCCGAGGCCCTGCTGGTGGACAAACGCAGCGAGAACGATGAATACGGCATCGTATTATTATCGGACATGGCCCGCCAGGTCCTCGCTCAGGACCGATCGCCGAAGCGCGTCAATGTCTACGAAATCATGTCGAAACCCGTCATCTCGGTGGACCCGGAAATGGATGTCCGCTATTGCGCGCGGCTTTTCGATAAATTTGGTCTCGCGCTCGCGCCGGTGATCGATCGGGGGAAGTTGGTAGGGTTGATCAGCTACGCCGACATGGTGATGCGCGGATTTGACATCGACTAACGGCACGAACACCTACGGAGCGCGGGGTGAGAGATGCGGGCTAAAACCGGGCGCGGAAGGTGAGCGCAAGAAACGCCGCCTCGTCGTGGTCATCCTGCACGATCCGATCGCCATTTTCATCATCGAGGCGAAGCTCCCCTTCCAGTTCCACGCCGCTCAGGACGGTCAACTCAACCGTTGGATTGAGGTGATAGGTGGCGCCCAGCACCAGTGGGAGCGAACGGTCCTCACCCACACCTCGCGGCGCAGGTCCACTATCGTCAAGGCGAAATCGAAGTTTGTCGTAACGGGCACCCGCAAGAAATCTCCAATTATCAGCAGTCCGCCAGTTGAGCGTGAGCCCGGGGCCCGCCGTTGCCGCCAAACCGCGTCCGGTTTCCAGACTGAGCCGATCGGTGATTTTCCAGTTGATCAACAGGATGGGGAATACATCGGTACTGTCTTCGATGCGCGTCAACACGCCAACTCCGGGTCCCAGGGACAAGCGATCGCTGACGCGGTAACTAAAACCACCCAGCGCGCCGCCGCTGGCGCCATCGTCGAGACTGGCGCTGCTCTGTGCGGCAAAACGGAGCGTGGGTAAGATGAACAACGTAATTTTTTCATCGAAGCGATAATGTACTGGCAAACCGAATCGCAGCGTGTCGATGTCCTGCCATGGGGCGAGACCGGCCAAACCGGTCGCCCCGGAAAAATCATAACTGTGGCGGCCGTAACCGACCGAGATCGTCACGCGCCGGCCTGGTTTCGGCGCATAGGCAGCGCCACCTTGGATAAATAAACGCTTGACGCTGAATGCGCCCCCGCCGTTCATATCGGCGTCAAATTGACGCGCGAATCCACCTTGAAATGAAGTGGACCAGCCCGGCCGAAAATTTTCTACGCGCGCGGCGTTGTCAGTTCCAGCTTGTTGGGCTTCCACGACGCTGGTTGCGGTGAGCAACAGGCACAGCATCGGAATCGTTTTAGATTGATTGGACATGCGATTAAAAAATGTAGGTAACGCAGCACTGCTGCGCGCAGACTCAGTTTGTTCTGTTGCGCAATTATGCCACGCAATTGATGTCTGGTTTTCCCGCGTGCAGTCCGCATCGAGACTCGGCTCGCGCTACCGCTGTTCGGTATCGCGCGACCAATGCGGTATTTGGTCCGCGACCCTTTCTACCACGCCATAAATAGGGAAAACCGCACTGTCGCAGTGCAATCGTGGTGAAATAGTGCCCTGAAACCCACTATATTACGCGGAAATGACCCCCAATCTCGTGCTGGAATGGCATTATTGCTTGCCACCAACCGGGCTCATGGTTTATACAGCCGGTTAGCGGGCGTTACACGCGTGCACATCCGACGTCACGTAAATAGCTAAGAGGGCGTCTCGTATCTAGCAAGCCCTCAACACACAATGTTAAGGAGCACCAATGAACAAAAATGAGATGGCCGAGAAACTCGCCAACAAATGTGACCTGTCCCAGGCCAAGGCCCAGGAGATCGTAAGTTGTATCTTCGACACCAAGCCGGGTACAGGCGTGATTGCCACCGAGCTCGATGCCGGCCGCAAGGTGCAAATCGCCGGGTTCGGTACCTTCGGTACCAAGAGCCGCGCTGCGCGCCAAGGGCGCAATCCCGCTACTGGTGCAACGATCACCATAGCGGCCAAGACATATCCTTTTTTCAAGGCCGGCAAGGGACTCAAAGATCGGGTCGAACAGTAGCTCAGATTTGCCTCGCGGAGGCGATTGGCCATCGCATCGGCTGAGATCCGCGAGTACGTGAATTTACCGTCATCGATGCCGGAGTCGCCCGTGGGGCGCATAGAAACCGTTCGCAAGGCCACTCGGTGAGAATACCGACTTGCCGACAGCGGTGGGCGGGGGGAGGTGATGGCCGGTGTGCGCAGGGAATGGGCGAGCTTTACACGCAGTGCGCGGTAGTCCTGGGGTGTGTGGGCGGGTAGCCGGGTCCGGGCAGGGCATTGTCCACGCTGATGGGGTAATGATTTGGGAGAGCGCGGCGAACAACGCTTATAGCGAAGTAGGTTTTGGGTGTCTGGCCCCGTGCGGTGTATGGCCTTCATTCCATCCGGTTAATCGGCGTCCCACCACCTAGCATCATGGCCACGTTGCGAAGCAGAATGAACATGCGCACGCTTGCGGGCGTCGCGTTCGTGTTTGTACTGCTGTTCGCATCGTTCAACGAAAGCAAAAGCGGTGGCACCTCCGGCTTTGTCACCGTGAACGGCGAGCAGGTGCTGGATGGCGCCGGCGAATCTCTGGTGTTAAAAGGTTTCAACATCGCGTTCAAGGATTTCGACGGGACGCTTGGAGAGGCCGACATAAAGCGAGTTGCGGATATGGGCGCGAACAGCCTGCGGTTGGTGCTCGATTACCGCCAACTGGAGTCATCGCCCCTCGAGTACGACGAAGCCGGCTTTTCACTCCTTGATGCAATCGTGGCGTGGTGTGAAACCTATAAGATCTACCTGATCCTGGACATGCACCTCGCTCCCGGTATACAGAACCCACACGATTTCGTTGTTCACCGCGAAAAGTCGTATCGATTCTGGCGTGAAACTCGATACCAGGAGCGGTTTTACGCATTGTGGGCTACGATTGCCAAGCGCTACGCGCAACGAAAAATAATCGCCGGATACGACCTGTTAAATGAAGGGGCAGCGCCCGATACGGCGCAATACCTGAAGGTTATGAACACTGTCGCCCGCAAAATACGCGCGCACGATGACAATCATATGTTGATCGTTGAAGAGGCGGTGTTACCGAATCGCGGAAAGCGGCTGCTAACTGTAGAGGATGACAATGTCCTCTACAGCATTCATTTTTTTTACCCGCCTCAATTCACGTTCTACACAACGACGCGGCAACGCCCCATTACACGTTATCCTGGTAACATGGTGACTAGCGGGGAAGTCATTGGGGTGACGGAATCGGATCGTTTGGCGGGGAGCGGGGGCTGGCGGCGTGTGACGTTAAATGCGACACCACCGCAAGGCGCCGAGATATTGCGGATCATCCTGTCGTCGGACGAGCCCGGCGGCGCGGTGTGGTTCGATGATGTGGTGCTCGAGGCCGATGGCCATACCATTGACCTGCCTGCCCCCTTGGTGGCAAACAACTCATTCGAGATCGATTATCCCGGGATCAGCTGGGAACGCCGTGGTTCCTGCGGCCGGGTGGACGATACCCACGCGAGACGCGGACGCCATGCAGTAGTGTTTTCCAAATGTGCCGGCCGGGGTTCCATGCTAAGCAGCCCCATTGCAGTGCAACACGGCGCATATACACTCTCTACGTGGGTCAAGACGGACGCCGCGCGCGGGGATAATCGTCTCGTGCTGTCGTGGCACAAGGGTAAAACGCTGGCATCTATCAACAAGACGACCCTGCGGGAAAAAATGGACTATGCCTTGCGTTTCAAGTCTTGGCACCGCGTGCCGGTCTATGTGGGTGAATTTACCGCCCATGCCAACCCGACCCCCGACAGCACCAATAATTACCTGACGGATATTCTCGAAATCATGGAAAGCACCGGCCTGCACTGGAGCTATTGGACCTATTACTCCGAATATCCAGGGATTGGGATGTTCACGGGAAACGATCCATATCTTGCCAGGCCAGACAGCCTGCGTGTGATCGAACGCTACATGTCAAGGCCCACTCGAACTCATTGAGGGTCCTTATGGTGCGGGTCGTGCAAC
The DNA here is from genome assembly GCA_947259395.1 of uncultured Gammaproteobacteria bacterium. Lineage (GTDB taxonomy): Bacteria > Pseudomonadota > Gammaproteobacteria > Arenicellales > JAANXG01 > CALZGZ01. Next base: position 19,053 of record CAMYMN010000062.1, read on the forward strand.
ACCGCAAACGTTTTTGGGTTCGAGGAAAGGGCGGCAGCCGATGCCGCCGAGCTGTCTTCAACATCTCCCATGACTGCGATGATTGGCAAAGCCGGGGTCAGACCATGTGTTTCGATTCTTTACAGCCGGTTTAAAATGAGGGGTGTAAATCATGGTGCTGCGCTATGCCGCGGTAAACAAGGCTAGATACTTTGCGAATCACATTCGCGCGCGAGCGGATCCAGGAGGCATAATTTCGCGCCCCCCGCTGTTTCTCGATGACACCGATGAGCGTGTATGGATAGCGTTTGCCGTCTTTACCTTTGACGACCAAGATGCCCATGTCGCCGCAAAGTCGGGATGTGCTCCCGGTTTTGTTGTAGACCTTGGTTCCAGGGGGGATGTTCGGTGCATTCGTATAAATGCGGTCGGGGCCGGGAAGTCTCATCACACGCATGATTTCATCGGCGCCGGGAATCTCTTTATTCCATAGCGCGGTCAGAAAACGGTCGTAATCATTTACCGAGGCCTTGTTACGGAAGGTGCGCCCGCCCGCCGGCATGTACTCCACGATGCGTGTGTCCTGGAAGATATCGGGATAGTACCGTTTGAGTGTGCGCTGCACCGCGTCTGGACCGCCCACGTGTCGAATGATCCAGTTGGTGGACCGATTATTCGAGTGCTGGATCATCCGTTCCATGTGTCGTCGGCTGTTACGCCCATATATCAACTTGCCTGCTTGTACTTTGTGCAAGAAGGCCAAGGCGAAAAATGGTTTCACCAAACTCGCGGCTTGTAACTGTAGATCCTCATTGATAGAGACGAGATGCTTGCCGGTGGTGAAATCGTGGACCGACCACGCGGTCCGCTCATCGGCAGCAATCTTCCCACTGCGCCGCAGATGCGTGATGTAACGCGCCACGGCCGCCTCGAGATTGCGAATCTCCCATTGCTGCTCGTAGCTGGCGGCGGCGACCTTAACGGCGCGTGGGGCATCGTGGTTGCGATTTTCGGTGACAAACGTCCAGTCCCGGGAGCGAATCGGCACTGCAGGCCCCAGTTTGCGCGAACCAAGCAGCGCAGTATGAACGCCGGCAACCTTGTTTGCCCCCGACTCGTCGCCGTTCCGATGATAGATGAGACCATACAGGTCGGGTCCGCGCACCACCTGGAGTCTTTTGGTGACTTTCGGGCCGAGCACGCGACCCACCTTATCCCGGTAGGCAACGACCCGTTGCAGGTTGTGATGCCACATGTAGGACACGTCGAACGAAGTACCGGCAGCACCTGTCGTCGGCGTACCCAACAGTGCAGTGCAAACAGCGAACGAAACCAGATATACCGTTCTCATAGCAAAAATAATAGTCTGCTTCAGTGTTTTGGCTAGGGTTTTTGTTGTTATTACATATAGTTTTTCGCCACCCGGCGTTTTAGAATTCTTTGCGCTGGTACAAGACCATAAGTTTTTCCGGTTCAAGGGTTGAGCATTTATGCTTTAGACATGATAGTAATAGATTGCAATGAGGGTGGGTTGAGACCATCTATAGATAATCGGTGCCGTTACCAGGCTGCGTTTGGTCGTGTACTAGTGTGACCCGCATGTTATCAGTTGGCGTGCCGCTAAACTTTGCGTTTCGTTTTTGGTCAAACGCACGAATTCCTTTTACTCTCAATACGAGGATCGAGTTCGAATGGACACTAAAAAACTTGTAATTACCGGAATGCTGTTCGCTGCGCTCCCACTACCGCTACAGGCCGCGGAGTACAAGATTGATCCTGCTCACTCGTTTGTCGAGTTCCGCATCCAGCATCTCGGCTACAGTTGGTTGTATGGCCGCTTCAACACCATCAACGGGTCGTTCAGCCACGATCCCAATGCTCCGCAAGACAACAAGATCTCGGTAGAGATCGACACCGCGAGTATAGACACCAACCATGCCAAGCGCGACACGCATCTGCGCAACGAAGATTTTCTGGACGTGAAAAAATTCCCCAAGGCCACCTTTGAAAGTACGAAGTTCATTGGATCGGCTGACGAGGGCGTGGTGCACGGCACGTTGACCCTGCACGGTGTCAGCAGGCCGATCGAGATCAAAGTCAAGAAGCTGGGGGAAGGCGAGGACCCCTGGGGCGGGTATCGCGCGGGTTTCGTCGGCACCGTTAAGCTGGTGCGCAAGGATTTCGGCATGACCTACCAACTGGGTCCCAAGAGCGAAGACATGGAGCTAGAGTTGGGTATCGAGGGTATACGCAAGCAGTAGTGCGATGGCGTTACGCGTAATGCTGGAGAACAATTTCACGTCGCCTGTGGTGTGGGTGCACGGATATGGTTTGACTCCCATGCACGGCGCATACTTTGTTGCGCACATAATGTCAGCCGCCGATCCTCGGCAAGGCTGGCCTACACTCGACGATAAGTCGATGATTTCCATGGAGGATTGATATGCTATTTTCGCCGTGCCGGGTGACCGGGCCCAATATCGATGCGCAAAAATCGTAAAGTTTTCAATTGGTTCAAGTGGCCGCTGCGCATTGTGGCGTTGGTCGCGATATTGCTGCTTGGCCCGTTAGGGGTTCTCGCCTTTGGCGAACTGGATCTCGATACCCATTGGAGCGCCGCCAGCCGGGCCAGCAGTGAGCAGGCGCCGGATCCGCAACAGGAGCCGGCGGCGCTGATTCAGGTGTATGGGGCGCGGGCGCACAACTGGCGGGGTGCCTTCGGTATCCACACCTGGATCGCCACCAAGCGGCACGCCGCCGCGCAATATACGGTCTATCAAGCGATCGGATGGAACCTCTACCGCGGCCGCCCGGTGTTGACCGTGAGCCGCGGCGGACCGCCGGACTTGCTGTGGTTCAACGCTAAACCGGAGATATTGTTGGAGCGCCGTGGACCCGGCGTGGAGGCGCTCATCGACCGTATCGAGGCGGCGGTGGCGGCCTACCCTTATCCACGGCAATACCGCGTATGGCCGGGACCCAACAGCAACACCTTCACTGCATTTGTCGCGCGGCAGGTTCCCGAATTGGGACTCGACCTGCCGCCCACGGCAATCGGCAAAGATTACTTGACTGACGGGCAGCTTATCGACCGCATGCCCAGCGGTACCGGCTGGCAGATTTCGCTCAACGGGCTATTGGGCGTCGGCCTGGGTTGGGAGGAGGGTATCGAGTTCAACGTCCTTGGACTGTCTGCCGGCATTGACCTCAAAGACCTCGCATTGCGCCTTCCCGGTATTGGGCAATTCACGGTGGTTCCCAGCGGTTAAACCGCGATGGGTTATACAGTGGGCCACGTGCCCCTCCTGTCGCCGGCTAAAAGACACCCTGCGGTGCAAGTTACGGTGTCGTGTCAGCGGAACTGGGAGATAGACGCTGTCGTTGCCTCCTTCGGCAACACCGTATCCGGCGTAGAAGGGCCCCAAAAAGGTATCCAAGCCGAAAAAGACGCTGCCCGCCGTCAGCGTCTCATCAAAGTCGATGTCATCTTTGTCCTCGAACACGTTGCCCTGCTGGAGGGTCCCGCCCCAGTATGCCGGCATCGAAGCCACGCGGCCGAACGCCCGCATATACCCGGCCCGCAACAGCACCACATTCTCGCCGTTGAGCGAGTCGTCCACGAAACCGGGCAGCTCAAACAGTCCACCGAGACGAAACCGGCTTTGAATGGGCGCCTCGCCGTCGTACGTAGTGAGATAACGGGCGCCTGCCAGCAAGGTGTTTTTGCCCCAGGACTTGGTCCCGTACACGTCCACTGTCGCCTGGTCGAAATCGGTGTCCGCACCTAACGAGGTGGACGAGCCGAGTACGCCCAGTGTTCCCAGTACACCCGAGCGAGGAAAGTTGACATTGTCGAGGTTGTCGAAACGCAGGCGCGTAAACCATTCACCGCTTTCGATGTCTCCTTGCGGGACGGTCTCGACACCGATGCGCAGATCCACATCCCCGGTGGACCGGGAAATCCCGACCTCGAACTGCCCCCAGGTGCCGAATTCACGGCCCACCGCCAGGCTCGCGCCGAGATCGCGAACGCGATTCTGCGCGATAATCTGGTCATCCTCGAAGGTGTTGAACAGGCGTCGGGTGAAGAACAGGCGGGGCCGAACAAAATAGGCCGACCCCACGGACACGGGCTGGTAAAGATCGGCCACAAAACTAGGTTCATCACCCAATTCGGCAACCAGCTGCAACTCACCGTTAAGACGATTGATGGGTACGCGCAGCAGCCCAAAACGCAGCGCAAGACGATTTTGATCTGCAAAATCGCTTGAAAATTGCAAACCAAATTGGAGGTAATTGGGCCCCCAGGGTCTTTCCTTGACCGATATCTCTACGCCGTTGCGGCCATTGTCTTTGACCACGCTGTAACTCACGTTGTCGAACACATCCAATCCATAAATTGCCGCCAGATCGTCCTCGAGCGCCGGTATATCCAGGGGTTGACCGATCTCCACCCGCAATCGGGACCGGATGACCTCGTCAGCGATGCTGGAATCATTGTTGATGCGCACGAATTCGATGACCGGTAACCCGCGCTCACGCGATTCGCGCGCCGCGATGTGACGAGCAAACTCGGCCTCGCTCACAGCCAACCGTTGCAGTACGGTTTGATTGAGTTGTGCCGCCGCTATTCCCATCTCAACCCCCTCCGCGGCCTTGGTGAAATCGCCGGTGGTGATGGACCCGAGGTCGGGAACGATCAGCACGTCGTCATCGGATAGCGTGGCCAGTTGCGCCTCGGTGTTACCGCGCGTCATGATCCCGGTGAGTTGCAGCACGATGGAAAACACGCTTTCGAGCGCCTCCTTGGGAGCTAACGGCGTACTGATGTCCACGACGATGGACACGTCGGCGCCCATCTGGCGCACTACGTCGATCGGCAAATTATTTGTCACGCCACCGTCTACCAGCAGCCGCCCGCCGATCTCAACCGGCGCGAAGAAACCGGGGATGGACATACTGGCGCGAATCGCCGACGCCAGATCACCCGCATTTAGCACTACCGGCTCGCCGGTGGCGATGTCGCTGGCCACCGCGCGAAACGGAATGCTCAATTGATCGAAATTGGTGACACCGGATACCGGCAATGTCAGGTCCTTCAGTTTCAGATACATCTTGCGGCCCTGAATGAGCCCTCTTCCCAGCTGCAATTTGCCGTCCTTGAAGCCGACGCCCTTATTGATGAGAAAAAACGCATCGTCGAACTTACGGTTGGTGGACAACTTTTCGCGCGGGGCGCGATCGCTGAAGATGTCATCCCAATCGATCTCCACCAGTGCCTTTTCGATCTGATCCGTGGACATACCCGACGCATACAAACCGCCAATGATGGCTCCCATGCTGGTGCCCGCAATGTAGTCGACGGGCACCTTGAGCCGTTCAAGCTCCTTGAGAATACCGATGTGGGCTGCGCCGCGGGCGCCGCCGCCGCTCAACACGAGCCCGATCTTGGGACGCGAACGGTCATCAGCGAGTCCTTTTCCCGATTGCGCCTGTACAGGTAGCGCGGTGCTCACCAGACTCAATAGGCAGATTATGGTAGTAATCTTCGTCTTCATTTGTTGGGTCCAATAACTTGTCGATTGTCCACGATGTGGCCGGATATCATTTGCATCAAGACGCTGTTTGCGACGTGTTTGTGTTGGCGCGCAATGGTGCGTAAATCGCACCGGGTGCGGTGACTGTCGTGCAGCGAGCCCCAGCGCAATTGGGGCATCTCATCTTTGCGGGATTACTCACGGTCCCACAGCCATCGCGTTAGTCGCCGCCACGTTTGTTGTTGTCGAGACGGTACCAAGAGATATTGTACTTCTTGGGTGCAGTGTGTCGGTTCCGGTGAACCGCGAGCACGTATGGCGTCGGCAACGACTAGAAACCTCCCTTTTTTTAGTTGAAATCTGGATTCGTCCAACCCGGTTCCGCAACCAGCTCAGGTGGCGGTCGCAATCGTGATACGTAATCCACGACTGCCTTGATATCCCGGTCCGAGAAACCGCGGATCTGCTCAATCATGACCGGGTTGGCATTACGCCGTTTCCCCTCACGGATCCACATGAACTGACGGAGTAAATAATGATAGTGTTGTCCATGGATACGGGGATAGTACCTAACGCTGTCCCCTTCGCCCTGCGAACCGTGGCATTCGACGCAGTTTTCTCTGTATATCCTTTGTCCATGTACCAGATCTTTGCCGCTGCCGATCCCCGGTGTTGGGTTCATCGGTATTGTAGCGATGTAAGCGGTAACATCGGCAATCGCTTGCGCACCGCCCAGCGCGCTCGGTATCGCAAACGGATACATAGTCGGATTGTCACGATTGCCTGCCTGAATGTCCGCCAGTTGTTTGATCAACACATTTCGATGCTGACCGGCGATCACCGGTAGACTGCCGTCGGATTCGCCCCAACCTTCCGCGGCGTGGCATACCGCGCAAAGTTCATACACCTCCCTTCCTTTGTTGAGATCCGGCGTTAAATTCATGGCTCCCGTTTGATCATCGACACCTTCAAGCCCCGCATAGCTGACCGCCGTAATCCCAAATATGGAGCAAATCACCAGGGTGTGCATCAATGGTCTTGTAATCATATTAACCCCCAAGGTGACGACGGCACATGTCGGGTCCGGGCCTGGGCTGGCTACAGCTCGTTGCCGTCTTATGTTCAAAGTATTGAGTCAACTTATCGGCAACGTTCATTTTTTGTTTTTATTCTTCATCCACGCCATTTGTAAACGCCGCGACTCGGCAAGTTGTAAGGGGCTCATTTCTTGTTCGATCAGGTCCCGCGCTTGTCTGCCTTCGGCAAGGTGCTGATCTGCCGCGAGGCTCAACCACATATGCGCTTGGATGTGATCCCGGGGCACGCCTTGCTGGCCGTGCGCATAGCTCACACCTAGCCGGTACTGCGCATCGGCATAGCCGCGCTCCGCTGCCCGACGAAACCACTTGGTGGATTCCCGGTGGTCTTGCTGCACCCCTAGTCCATGGGCATAACGGTCGCCGAGCTTGTATTGTGCCTTGGCAAATCCTTGTTGTGCCGCCTCGCGATACCATGCAACGGCCTGTTCATGGTGTTGAGAAACACCCTGGCCGAGTTCATATAGCTGGCCCAGCCGGTACTGGGCAAAGGCAATACCCTGATTGGCGGCGCCGCGGTACCACTTTGCCGCGGCCGCATAATCCCGTGACACATCTTCGCCCTTGTCGTACATGAACCCCAGCGCGAATTGCGCCTGGGGGTCGCCACTTTCGGCCAAGTTCTTCAGCGATCGAAGGTTGTCGCCATGAGCAGCCGGTGAAAGGCTGAGCAAGGCCACCAAGGTAATCGTTTTCACCTTCATCTGTAATCAAGGATGTTCTACGGCGTTCAATAACGATTGGGTGGGTCGAACTGTTCACCCATTGTTATGCCGTACTTGTCAGTTGTGCGATGATCTAGATCAATTCAGCCCGCTGCAGGGACACTGATTTCTTGCTCTAGCTTACGTATTATCCATTCGTTTTCCGGTGGCCGCATCGAATAAATGCAGCATCCCGTCGGCAATGCGTACTGCCAACTTTTCACCTTCGGTGATCTGTGAGTTGCCCGGGAGGCGCACCGCGACATTGTCTTGCCCCTTTTCCGGCGCCTGCCCGGCGTGGCTATTGCCGACCACGAAACCATGCGCCAGGGTGTCTGCACCCAGCGTCTCGATGGCCACCACCTGTAGGGCCAGATACGCATCATCTGCTGCAACTTGACGCAGGTTTTCCGGGCGAATACCGATGGTCACCGCACGTCCGGCATCGGCGCCCAGCGACCACCCTTCGGCACGCAGCACCGAACCGCAATCGAGTTCAACCGCGTCGCCGTTCGCGGTAACCCGTCCGGCAAGGAAGTTCATCGCCGGTGAGCCGATAAAGTCAGCGACGAATACGCTGGCTGGGTGTTCGTAAACCCGCATTGGTGTGTTGATCTGCTCGGCAATACCGTCGTTCATGACGATCAGCCGGTCTGCCAGGGTCATCGCTTCGACTTGATCGTGGGTGACGTAGAGCGACGTCGTGCCCAGAGAGCGCTGTAATTGTTTGATCTCGAGCCGCATCTGCACACGCAATTTGGCGTCCAGGTTCGACAACGGCTCGTCGAACAGGAACACTCGCGGATTACGCACAATCGCGCGGCCCATGGCCACCCTCTGGCGTTGTCCGCCGGACAGCTGACGCGGCTTGCGCGGCAAAAATTGGGATAACTCGAGCATCTTCGCGGTGCGTTGCACCCGCTCATCTATTTCAGATGCCGGCAGACCGGCAATCTTCAGCCCATAGGCCATGTTGTTGTACACCGTCATGTGCGGATACAGCGCATAGGTCTGGAACACCATTGCAATATCGCGGTCCTTCGGCTCCACATCGTTGACCGGCTGACCGTCGATGCTGATGGTGCCGGCGGTCACCGCCTCAAGCCCCGCCACCATGCGCAAAAAGGTAGACTTGCCGCAGCCCGATGGGCCCACGATCACAATGAACTCGCCGGCGTCGATTTCGACATCGATACCGTGTATGACCTCTGTCTGGCCATAGCTCTTGCGCAGCTGTTGGATTGAGATCGCGGCCATCGTTGGGTTCTATGTTTCTATGGGGGGCGAGCGCGGGCGCAGGCATTCGTGCATCGTTGCAGGGCGTGCCGGTACGCAGGGGATTGCGATCATCGTCCTAATCATTTCTCGGTCTCGATCAGTCCTTTGATGAACAACTGCTGCATGAATACTACCACCGCGATCGGCGGCAGCATGGCGAGTACCGCGGTGGCCATGGTGACCGGCCAGTTTCCCCAGTCGTCGGCGGTCGGCAGCATCTGTTTAATACCCATGACAATGGTATTCATCTGTGGATCGGTGGTCACCAGCAGCGGCCACAGGAACTGGTTCCAGCCGTAGATGAACAGGATCACGAACAGCGCCGCAATGTTAGTCACCGACAACGGCAACAATACATCCTTGAAAAAACGCAGCGGCCCTGCCCCGTCCATGCGCGCGGCCTCGAACAGCTCGTCCGGCACGGTCATAAAGAACTGGCGGAACAGGAACGTCGCGGTTGCCGATGCAATCAGCGGCAATGTTAAACCCGTATAGCTGTTGAGCATATTGAGCTGCGCCACCACCTCGTAGGTGGGCACGATGCGCACCTCGACCGGCAGCATCAAGGTGATGAAGATCGTCCAGAAGCACAGCATCCGAAAGCGGAATCGGAAATATACAATCGCGTACGCCGACAACAACGATATCGCAATCTTCCCGACGGCGATTGCCATCGCCATCACCAGGCTGTTGAACAGCATGCGCATTACCGGCACATT
>CAMYMN010000063.1 GCA_947259395.1 uncultured Gammaproteobacteria bacterium
TTGTTTTGGAAAATCGGGAGCATAGGGGTACGAACCCACAAAGTGATGGAAAAGGTCCTCGAGAACGTATCTCCCCGCTATGCACCCCCTTACAGGGCGTTAGAACGCACAAAACGGACCGGGTCCAGGATGACCATGTTCAAACTAGCCAGGGATCTAGCCCACAGCCAGGGTCATCATCATGACGACCGTACTGCTCTGGACTATTGACGAAGCCGCCCACCAACTGGGCGGCGTTTCGGCACGCACGGTGCGCCGGATGCTCGCCAATGGCGAGCTGCCGACGGTCAAGGTGCGGGGCGCGGTGCGGATCCCAGCGCAAGCGGTGCGCAATTGGGTGGCACACCAGATCGACGTGGCGGATAATCGATGCCGCGTGGGATCTGGCGTGCGTAAAAAGGAGGTAAACGTATGCCGTACAAACGCAAAGACAGCCGCTTCTGGTGGGTGGATCTCACCGACGCAAGCGGCAAGAGAGTTAGAAGATCTACTGGGACTACGGACAGAAAGGAAGCGGAAGGATTAGAAGCCAAATGGAAGTTGGAAACTTTTAAGCAGCAACAATGGGACGAGCAGCCAAGCCGAACCTTTGACGAAGTCATGCTTCCATACCTGAACGAAACAATGCATCGAAGAAGGCAAGGCGAGCATCGGGTGAGAACGATCGCGAAACCTTTATTCCGGGCATTTACTGGCGCGAACTTGAACGAGCTGAGAATGACCGATATTCGATCCTATATCCGCGAACGCCGGTCAATCGGTCGAGCGGCCAGTACGATTAACAAGGAAATTGGTCTGCTGTCTGCGGCGATCAATTATGCGCGTCGTGAATGGGGATGGGATATTCCCAATCCGGTCGCGGGCTGTCGACAAAAGGAGCCGGAAGGGCGATTGCGCTGGATTACGCGCGAGGAGGCCGAGCGGCTCATTCGCGCGGCATCGCGTAATTCACGCGCGCCGCATCTTGTGGATTTTATTCGATTGGCGCTGCACACCGGGTGTAGGAGGGGCGAGTTGCTGCATTTGGAGTGGCATCGGGTTGATCTCGATTCAAAACTCGTCTTTTTCGAGCCGGAGCACACCAAGACCGGTAAACGCCGTTACGTCCCGCTCAATAAGGAAGCGAGCCAAGCGATTGTCGACCGGATGCGCTTTCGAAACGAGCATTGTGCAAACTCGCCTTGGGTGTTTTGTGACAAAAAGGGAAATCGGATTACGGACTTGAAACACAGTTTTACTTCTGCCTGCCAGCATGCCGGGATCAAGGACTACCTGATCCACGACATGCGCCATACCTGCGCTGCCTGGCTGGTAAGCGCCGGGGTGCCGTTGGCGGAAGTTCGGGACCTGCTCGGTCACAGCACCATCAAGATGACGGAGCGCTATGCGCACCTTGCGCCGGAGAACGTGCGTGCCGCGGTGGCGAAGCTGGACGCGCCGGTGTCACGTTTTTGTCACGTTCCGCGTCTGAGGGTCGTCGAAGGGGGCACTAAGTGATTGTTTTTAAAAGCGCCCCGAGCAGGAGTCGAACCTGCGACCTACCGCTTAGGAGGCGGTTGCTCTATCCTGCTGAGCTACCGGGGCGTGGCAATGATTCTACGTGAATCGGGGTGACGCGTTTACTCGTCAAGGCGTTGCCGGAACCAATGTGAGATATCGCGAATCTCTTCAGGGCTGACGGCGTGGGGCATGGGATAGGAATGCCATTCCACGCTGTATCCCGCCTGCTGCAATCGTTTACGGCTGGATTCCGCCAAAATGAGCGGAATGACCGGGTCGTAGAGCCCGTGCGCCATAAAGATGGCTGTCGATTGGTTGGCTGTATGAGCCTCGAGGTCCAGTTGGGCGGACAGCGGCAAATAGGTAGATAGCGCCAGGATCCCAGCGAGCGATTCCGGGTAGCGCAATGCGGTGTGCAGGGCGATGGCACCGCCCTGTGAGAAGCCAGCGAGGATGATGTTGCCGGTGGCGACGCCGCGGTCGTTTTCTTTTTGAATCAAATCGCGAATCGCTTGCGCGGAACGGCGAATGCCCGCGTCGTCTTCCTGGCGGATCATTTCCGTGCCGGTGATGTCGTACCACGCGCGCATGACCATGCCGCCGTTGATGGTGACCGGTTGCCGCGGCGCGTGGGGAAAGATGAACCTCACTGGTGTTTCGGTTGGCAGATTCAGTTCTGGAACCAGGGGTTCAAAATCATAACCGTCGGCGCCGAGTCCGTGTAACCAGATCACGGAATAGCTCGGTTCGGCACCGGTCGCGCGTTCGACGAACTCCAGGTTTTCGCTGACCTGCATGTCGTATTTATTGATGGATGATTAGCGGCTCGGCGTGCTGCATGCCCTGGTCAGTTTTTTGCAGAGTCCTGGCTAAAACCGCTGTGCCGATAACGTTTAACATAACGGTAGATGGTGCGTTCTGAGACGTTTAGACGTTCGGCGGCCGCTTTACGATTACCGTTACAATCCTCGAGCGCCCTCACGATGTCTGCTAGCGTCAGTCTTTCCAATTTTCCTCTAGAGCGCTGCGGTGGATTGGATTCGCGCGTGTTATGGCCATTCTGCCCGAAATGCAGATGTTGAATCCGAATCGGACCGTCGCCGGCGAGAATTGCCGCACGTTCCAGAATGTTGCGCAACTCGCGGACATTGCCCGGATATTCGTGAGACTCCAGTCTGTCCAGTACTTCCGTTATCAACGGGAGATTCCGATGCCGGTCGTTGCGCTGTGATAGAAAATGTTCGGCAAGATCGGGTATGTCTTCGATGTGTTCACGCAACGGCGGTACGTGAATCGGAAATGCCGACAGCCGGTAATACAGGTCGTGACGAAATTGACAAGACTCCGTTAATTCCTGCAATGAGCGGTTGGTAGCGACGATGATACGCGTTTCCGCTTCGAGATATTTGGTGGCACCGATGGGCCGATAGGTCCCGCATTCGAGCAGCCGCAACAATTTAGATTGTAGCGGCAAGGGTAACTCGGAGACCTCATCGATAAACAAGGTACCGCCATTGGCTTCTTCTATGAGTCCCGGATGACGTTGGGTGGCGCCGGTAAACGCGCCTTTCTCGTATCCGAATAGTTCGCTTTCAATCAAGGTCTCGGACAGCGCGCCGCAATCGATGACCACGAATCGGGCATCGTCGGGCCGTCCGACATGATGTATGTACTGGGCCACGCATTCCTTCCCGACGCCGCTTTCTCCCTCTAACAGCACGGTGGTGCTCGTGGGTGCAATGCGATCCAGGGTCGACTTGAGGTGAGTCAGGCGTCTGGATCGTCCCACTAGTATTCGCTGTTCACGATCATATTCATGCAACGGAATGATGGATTCCCCCATGAAGGCGATTTCTCCGTCGGCGCCGCGCAGGGGCTGCGATGTCAATTGCACACGTTCTTCCTTGCCGTCTTTATCATAATGAACGTGCACCACGTGTGCAGTGCGCTCGTGGCCGAACACCTCCTGCATCGGACAGTGTTCTCCATGCTGGTCGCAGGGCGCATCGGAGTGATGGGATACCTCATAGCAATGCCGGCCGATGACATCGGCCGCATCAATTTGATAGTGATTGCAGTAGCTTTGATTGGTCGCCACGATTCGGTAACTGCGATCGATCACCACGAACGGATCGGAAATCAAGTCGATGACTTCCTGCATCGGCGGAACGTCGATGTGTTTGTTCTCCATGCCTCCTCCTGCTCAAGTCAACTTAGGTCTGCAAGCAGACATTAGATTATTCTAATATTCAAAACAACGACCAGTGCATCCCGCAGTGTTACCGCACGATTTGCTCTTCCCTAAAGGCCCAATAATTAGGCATTATTGCGCAACGCGTGCCCGGGTTCATGCATGAGGTCAGAGTTGCCACTGTCGTGGCACGATTGTCATGTCTGACCGGTAGTTCCGGGTATTGGGGAGCGTTCCGCTGCACAAAGATCGGGATCATAGTCTGTTGATTTGATTGTGCATTGTACAAGACTGTTCGCTTCGGCGGCGACCTTAATGAACATGGCATGATCATTGCTAATTGTTTTAAGGCGGCGAAGAGCGTATCGGCAGGTACGTGTCGCGGTGCCGTGGCACCGCGCTACACGCACTTTTAACTTGTCGCCATGACCCAATGAGGGTAAGAATGAGGTGCCTGGCGCAATGATGCAGCGCAAAAGGCAAGGAGGAGGCCGCGATGGCAAAATGCACTTGTTATTCCGCGGCCGGTTTCTTCATCGTGATCGTAAATAAAAAGACTATGCGGAAGCCTGGAACGAAAATAGTTATTTGCTGCTCGGTATTGTCCCTTTGGGTCATGCCGCTACCCGGGCTGAGCCAGCAGACGGCGCAACCGGTCGCGGAGCAGACGGTATCGCTGGATGTTGAGAAGGAGCTGGCGCCCCAACCCGGGCTCGGCGAGCGAACCATCGAATCACTGTCTCCCGAAGCACAGAAAGTGTTGCGCGAACGGCTCATGAAGCAATCGAATCGGGTCATGCCCCCGGTGCCGGCGGAAGTCAAGAAAGCTGCTATTACCGCGGCGATGGCCATGAGCCCGATGTCGATGCGGGATTACTTCAACTTCATGACCACGAAGATGAAGGCCGACGAGGGTCTTACTTTTGACGACATTATCGAGGCCATGGACCTCAAGGCAAACGACGTTAATTTCAAGAAGACAGCGCACAGCAAGATCTGGAAAGATATCGCGTCGATTAGTGGCGTACCGACAACGCGCGTTGAGGTTTTACATTATTGCGACGCGATCGTTGGCCGGCGGATGCTGGATTTCAGTCCTGAGTTTTCCGTTTTCATCCCTTGCCGCATCACGGTATACGAAGACGCCAATGGCGAGATCTGGATTATGACTTTGGACTGGGACGTGAGCTGGCTGTCGCAGTCATGGCAGCCAGGCTCGCAGATCGGGGAGCAGTTGACACAAGACGCGGTGCGTATTCGCGATGCGATGACGCAAATCATGGAGGCGGGCGCCAAGGGTGAATGGTAAACACGACCGTATTCCACGACCCGTTGTTATTCCGGCGAAGTGGTGTAATTAAATGTCATTTAATGACAGTCAACAACCTAAAAACTGATTTAGGAGGATATAGACGATGACTTTAAAGCGAGTCGCTCAAACCGGTCTTGCGGCCGGATTGTTGGGCATCCTACTGTTTGGAGGCGTCGCCTCTGCCGCCGATGTGAGTCGCGGCGCGCTGCTGGCGGCCCACTGCGAAACGTGCCACGGCACGGGCGGTAAGGGTGCTACACCGAATCCGGCCGTCAGCGGCATGGATGTTGCCGACATGGTCGATATCATGAAGGCATTCGCGTCGAAGGAGGAGTCCTCGACAATGATGTATCGCCACGCTCAGGGCTACACGGATGAAGAGCTGAAGTTGATGGCTGAATATCTGAAAGGTAAGTAACGGGAGGAGAATGATGCAAGATATGAACCGTAGAGAATTCATCAGGTTGCTTGGCGCCACGGGAGCGGTATCGGGAATGACCGCGATGGGCATTTCCACATCGGTGCTGGCGAAGGCGAGCGGCAAAGTCATCGTCGTCGGTGGCGGTTTCGGCGGCGCGACTTGCGCCCAGTATTTGAAACGATGGGGTCCAGACATCGACGTGACGCTCATCGAACGCGAAGCCAAATACGTGACCTGTCCGTTCAGCAATATCGTGCTTGCGGGCGACATGACC
This sequence comes from uncultured Gammaproteobacteria bacterium, assembly GCA_947259395.1. Classification (GTDB taxonomy): domain Bacteria; phylum Pseudomonadota; class Gammaproteobacteria; order Arenicellales; family JAANXG01; genus CALZGZ01. The sequence goes on from CAMYMN010000063.1 coordinate 5,699, forward strand.
CTCGACCAGATCACCCACAGCTACGATGGGTTGAAGGCCAAGGGCATCAAAGTAGTGACTGACGAGGTCACCGGGGTCGATGCGGGATCCAAGAAGGTCACCTTGAAAGGCGGCAGTACCATGAGCGCGGATATGCTGGTGCTGTCCCCGGGCGTCAAATTCATATACGGACGGGTGGAAAACGACGACAAGGTCGAACAGAGCATGCCCCACGCGTGGAAGGCGGGTCCGCAAACGGCCTTGTTGCGCAAGCAGATTATGGCGATGAAGGACGGTGGCACGGTGTTGATACTGCCGCCACCCAAGCCGTTCCGCTGTCCCCCGGGTCCGTACGAGCGCGCCAGCCTGATCGCGAATTACCTAAAGAACAACAAGCCCAAATCCAAGATCATCATCGTCGACTCGAACGAGTCTCACTCCAAGCAGAAGTCATTTCATGCCGCGTGGCAACACGTGTACGGAATGGGCGAGGGCAAGATGATCCACTGGGTCAAGGAGACCGAGGGCGGCAAGATCGAGAAGCTGGATCCGTCGACCATGACCGTGACCAAGGAGTTCGGAGACACGTACAAGGGCGATGTGATCAATTTCATCCCCTACCAAAAGGCGGCGGAACTGGTCCACAAGGCCGGTCTCGTTAACAAAGACGGCTGGTGCGATGTGCATCAGAATACCTTCGAGTCAAAGATGGCCAAAGGCGTCTATGTGCTGGGGGATGCGTGTGTCGCGGGCGCAATGCCGAAATCCGGACACTCGGCGAACTCTCAGGCGAAGAACTGCGCAGCAGCGATCGTCACCAAGCTGGCCGGTCAGCAGCAGCCGACCCCGACATACGCCAACACGTGCTACAGCTTGATCAGCCCTGACTTCGCAATTTCGGTGGCTGCGGTCTATGGGTTCAAGGAAGGATCGATTAAGAAAATTGCCAGCGGTGTTACGCCGCCGTATCCGAAGGAGAAAGGCCGCTTCTATAAGAACGAAGCGAAGTACGCTAAGGGATGGTATAAGTCGATCACTCAGGATATGTTTGGTTAAACGTTCTCCTCCCAAGAAGCTAAACTGGGGCGGCTTTTGCGGCCCCTTTTTTGTCGAGCACGCTTTATTCGATGGATCCGTTTGAATCGTGATGGATATCTGCCACCGTCTCTCGCGCCCCACGCAGCCAGCGGCAGGCCTCGCAGCGGCACACCTCGCTCTCATGATCGCTTTCCATCACCAACGCCTCGACGAAATGCATGGCAAATTCCAACGCCGTGGCGATTTCTGCCAGCGGTTTTTGTGACAGGCTGCTGAATTCGTCATGCTGGGTCAGCCATTTGCACTCGGTGGCGGCGTTACAGAGCTTACAACCCAGTTCACCGACATACTGACCGTTAAATCGACATGACCGCAGATCCACATTTTCACGAATCATGACTCTTGGAAACTCGAGAGCTTTTAAAATGTCCTCTTTCATTGTCTCGGTGGTGCTGACGGCCCCGGTTATTGCTATCTTACCCTAAACTATAAGACCTCGTGCACGGATGGAAGGTTCGAAAAATTTTTCCCCTGGTCGGATTCCGGCCCTCCCATGGGCGTGGGTTCCGAATGACACGGGGATACCGGCAGGTCGATCTTATCGTGGTTATTCATAGGAAAAATAGGTCTTGGCGATGAGGCTGTCGAGGCGCGCTAGATTGAGTTGCAGCCGGTCTATGTAATCGTGCAGTTGTTGCACCTCCATCTCATCGGGTCTCGCGCGGCGTATCCGCGAGATGCGGTTGACAAATCGGACCGGTCCCTCGTTATTGGGTAGGTATTGAAGGCACGACTTCACTTGTTCACTGCAGTGCAAAAACGCGCGAGGGAAATCGGGATCCTGCAACAGGAATCGCACCGCCGCCCGCCGCCGCACCGGACCCTGCACTTTTTGCACGTAGCTCTGATACGCCGACAACGACTGTAGAACGCTCATCCATTGAATATGTTCGAAAGGGAGTAACTCTTCCGCGCCCTCCAGAAACAGGCTTTCGGAGCGCACATCGACGATGCGGGTGGTCATGTCGGCGCGTTCCAGATTACGTCCCATGCGCAAAAAGCTATAGCCCACATCGTGGAGCATGGTGCTTGCAAACAGACCGCTGAGCCGCTCGATACTCCCCATGACCGAGCTTAGAAATCCAAATCGTCGCTTTTGAGCGAGACCCCCGGGTAACGCGGCGCGGGTATCCAGATAGACGGCGTTGATGATCTCCCAGCCTTCGCGGGGAATAATGTCGCGGATGGTGCGCGCATTTTCACGCGCCGAAGCCAGCGAGTTCAATAATGACCCCGGGTTGCGTGTGTCTGCGATCAGGAAACGAACCACGTTGCGTTCATTGGCCTCCGGATAAAGCTCCGTAAACAAATCGGTGCTGCCGGTTATCTCTGTCAATGGCGCCCAGCCCAAGGGAAGCTTTTTCGGCAGATCCAGCAACAGGTGGGCGTTGACGTTGACCATGCGCGCGGTGTTCTCGGCGCGTTCCAAATAGCGCGCCATCCAGTAGATGCGTTGTGCGACCCGGGACAGCATTTACGACGCCTCGGTATCAACAATCCACGTGTCTTTGCTCCCCCCGCCTTGCGATGAATTCACCACCGTGGAGCCTTTTTTGAGCGCGACCCGGGTCAAACCCCCGGTGGTGACGTAGATATTCTTACCCGAGAGTATGAACGGGCGCAGGTCCAGGTGCCGCGGTTCGGCATGGCTATCGACGAGCGTGGGCGTGGTGGACAAGGTGAGCAGCGGTTGCGCGATGTAGTTGCGCGGATTTTTACGGATCAACTGTGCGAATTTTTTGCGTTCTGCCTGAGATGCCTGCGGCCCCACCAGCATGCCATAGCCTCCGGATTCGTTGGCGGCTTTGATCACCAACTTGTCGAGATTGGCGAGTACGTATTCGCGTTCTTTCTTGTCGATGCACAAATAGGTCGGGACGTTGGGGATCAACGGCTGCTCGCCGAGGTAGTACTCGATTGCTTTGGGTACGAAGGCGTAAATGACCTTATCGTCGGCGACACCTGCGCCGGGCGCATTCACCAGCGCGACCTTACCTCTGGTCCAGGCGCGCATCAGCCCCGGTACGCCGAGCATTGAGTCCGGGTGAAACGCCTGTGGATCCAGAAACTGGTCATCGATGCGGCGGTAGATGACATCGACGCGTGACCGGCCTTGCACCGTGCGCATGTAGACGCAATCATCGTCGTCCACCAATAGATCCGTACCCTCCACCAGTTCCGCCCCCATTTGTTGCGCGAGATAGGAGTGTTCGAAATACGCCGAGTTGTAGATCCCGGGGGTGAGCACGACAATCTCGGGAAACGGCTGTTTTCGCGGTGACATCGATGCCAGACACTCGTGGAGTTGGGTCGGGTAATCGTCCACCGGTTCGATGCTGTAGTGCTCGAACAACTCGGGAAAAACGCGTTTCATCACCGCCCGGTTCTCGAGCATATAAGAAACCCCTGACGGCACCCGCAGATTGTCTTCCAGCACGTAGACGGTACCGTCCTTATCGCGTACCAGGTCCGAGCCGCAGATATGTGCCCAAATTCCGCCCGGTGGTGTCACTCCGATACATTGTTCGCGAAAGTTTTCCGAATCGGCAATCAGCTCGGCCGGCAACACACCGTCCTTGATGATCTTTTGCTTGTGATACAGATCATCGATCAAAAGATTCAAAGCCTTGACTCTCTGCTTGAGACCCCGTTCGATCCGGTCCCACTCGATCTTGGTGATCACCCGTGGAATGATATCGAACGGCCAAGCGCGGTCGATGGAGCCGCCTTCTTCCTCCGAATACACCGTGAAGGTGATGCCCATGGAACGGATCGCGAGTTCCGCAGCGGTTTTCCGGTCGATCAGTTCTGGGTCCTTTAACGAACTGAAGAAACGGCACAACGGCCGCGCCCAGTCGCGAGTGCGACTGGTACTGCGGATCAGCTCATCATAGAAACCCGAGACTTTATAATCTTTCCATCTTATGGGCATCGCGTGGACATTTCATGGCGTGACTACGGTGTATTGGATCATCAAACTCGGCCAGCGCACTAATTCACAAAGCAAAATTTTGTCAATATGACGTATTGCGTCGCGGTAAAACTCGATTCCGGTATCGTCTTTGCCTCTGATTCGCGCACCAACGCAGGGGTCGACCAGATAAGCACGTACAGCAAGATGAATACATTTTGTGTACCGGGCCAACGGTTGTTTGTGCTGCTCAGCGCCGGTAACCTTGCGACCAACCAAGCGGTCGTCAATCTCATCCGCCGGGACCTGGAAGACCCGGCTGCCGCTAACAGCTTGCAGGCCGCAGGCTACATGTTCGATGCTGCGCTCTACGTTGGAAAAACCAGCACCCGCGTACAAGAACGGCATCGCGATCCGGAGAATAACGGAAAAACCAATTTGGAAGCTACATTTATCCTTGGGGATCAGATCAAAGATCAGCCCCATGACATATATCTAATCAACCCCGAAGGAAACTACATTTCAGCATCGCCAGCCCGGCCATATCTACAAATTGGTGAGACCAAGTATGGGAAGCCGATCCTCGACCGGGTGTTAACGTCAGAGACGCGATTGGAAGACGCCGCGCGCTGTGCATTGGTGTCTTTGGATTCCACCAGCCGCAGCAATCTCTCCGTGGGTCCACCCTTCGAGTTGAGCGTATATGAAAATGACCGGTTCGATCTTTCCCGCCACCTGGAGTTGAGCGAAGACTCACCATTTTATATTTCGGTTCGAGATAGTTGGATCGAGACGGTGCAAAGGGGTTTCGAGGCGCTGCCGCGCTTCGATTGGGAATTATAGACGGCTTTTGATGCGGACGATTCGGCAATCTGCAGACAGCGGCTTTCGATTCATGCAGACCTCATTCGGTACGCTGTGGTCGCCGATAACAGGCTCGGTTAACAGGAGGATGACGTGGTAACGGCTGCGTGTTCAATCGCGCGCATTTTTTATGACTCTGTGTACGACACGCAGTTTTTCGGCGACCGGTTGCGACAACACAAATGGATAGGCGTCGGGTAAACCCATACTGCGGTTCAGGGCATTCATCGCGATGGTCAAATTATTCCAATCCTCTAGCAGAACTTCGAATGTCGCGCGCGGATCGAAGGTATATTGGATGCCTTTTTTTAGTGCATCATTAGGATCGGTAATCGAGCGCCCGGCGATCATGAATCCGAAGTCGTGTGCGGTTTCCAGGGTGTCGATCATGTGTAGATAGTGTGCCCATGTCTCGGCCCAATCTTCCCATGGGTGGGCGGAAGCGTAGGCGCTGATGTAATGATCAGGCCAGTCATTGCGTGGACCATTGACGTAATAGCGCGCCAGGGCGTCCTCGTAGTTTCCTCGCTCGTCTCCAAATAGGGCGCGTACCTCGTCCAGCCACGCGGTGTCCGCAACGAGTTCACTCCAGTAATAGTGACCGATCTCGTGCCTAAAATGGCCGAGCAGGGTACGATACTGCTCGTTCATTTTTTTCCTCATTTCCTCGCGTGCGCTTGGATCCGCCTCAGCGATATTGATGGTGATGGTGCCTTCGCGATGACCGGTCATGACCCTGCTGAATTTACCAACGTCGTCGTAGAATTCGACGTTGGTGTCTGGATCGGCGAGAAACTCAAACCCCAATCCATGCTCCGGGTCCTCGTTACGATCGACAATCGGTAAGCCCAACTCCAGCAAAGTGTAAATCAGATGGCGCTTGGCGTGTTCAATGCGCCGCCAAAGTGTCAGATTATTGGGTTCGCTGAGATTGGGGATGACCTGATTCAAACGGCATGAACGGCAATATATATCGGGTTCATCGACAGGTATCATCCAGTTACATACCGATGTGTGCTCGTAATTGCGGCATTTCCGATATAACCGTTTATCGGCGGTAGAATGCAGCGCACACCATTGCTCGTCCCCCACTGGCTCGACCGGACTGATTAACTGCAAATCCTGCAGGAAGCCGAGTGTCTTCCGGCAATGCAGACACTGCGAGTTCTCAAAATATAACCGGTTACCACAGGTGCACAGAAACGTTTTCAAGACTAATGACTCCGAGAGTGCTGCTGCTAACTATGACTTAATCTCCCATTGGTTGCCAATCCAAGATGAAAGATGCCACGGCTTGATTATTCAGGTTCGCTGCACGAGACTCTATGTGAATGGCTGATCCATCGATCTAAATATGTTCGAGACCGCCGAACTTGGCCGCAAAGTAGATAAAAAGAGCTACAAGCAGCGGGTACCGCCGCTGCGTGAAGAACTGCTGCGGCTTCAGGAGGACATTCGCCAGCGCCGCACCCATCAGGTGATTCTGCTATTTGCAGGCGTCGACGGCGGTGGAAAGGGCGAAACGGTCAACTTGCTCAACGAATGGTTGGACCCGCGATGGATGATGACCAATGCCTACGCACCGCCCGATGAACTCGAACGACAGCGCCCGGCGTTCTGGCGTTACTGGCGCGATTTACCCCCGCGGGGCCGTATCGGAATGTTTCTCAGCGCTTGGTATTCGCAGCCGATCCTGGACCATGTCTACGGTCGCAGCCAGCCCCACGAGTTCGACGCGCGGTTGGATCGCATACTGTCCTATGAGACAGCGCTGGCTGACGATGGCGCAGCAATCATTAAGTTTTGGATGCATCTCAGTCATTCAGGTCAAGAACGCCGGCTCAAGAATCTGGAACAAGATCCGTTGACGCAGGCCCGCGTGACCGAAAGAGATTGGGATAACTGGAGGCATTACGACCGGTTTATTGAGGTCGCAGAGCATGTAATTTCCCGCACCCATACCGGTAAGACACCATGGGTCATTGTTGAAGGCGAAGACGCTAATTATCGAAGTTTAACGGTGGGCGACACGATTCGCGATACGTTTCTGCGATTACCACGTGGGGCTGCTCAAGTATCCGGATTGCCGGCTACCACCAAGGATGTAAACAAATCCGCGAAGAAGAAATCCAAGGCCCAGCCGGCTAAACGCGAAGCTTTAGAAGCGGCAACGCACATCAATGTCTTAACCCAACTCGACATGACGCAGTCGGTGTCCAAGGAGCGCTATCTCGAGGAGCTGCGTAACCTGCAGGCTGAGATCCATTTGCTGCATTTGAGGGCACGGCACAAAGGCGTGGCGACGTTACTGGTCTTCGAAGGCCCGGATGCAGCCGGCAAAGGTGGGGCAATACGCCGCGTTAATGCGGCATTAGAGGCGCGTAATTATCAGGTGCATGGTGTATCTAAACCGACCGATGAAGAGTTGGCGCAACATTACTTGTGGCGCTTCTGGCGCAACATTCCAAGAGATGGATACATGGCGATGTACGACCGATCCTGGTACGGCCGCGTGCTCGTGGAACGAGTGGATGGATTAGCCAGCGAGGAAGAGTGGCGGCGCGCCTACGCCGAGATACATGATTTCGAAAATCAACTCATTGAACACGGCATCATCTTGATTAAGTACTGGATCCATATTACCAAGGATGAGCAACTCAGAAGATTCAAACAACGTAAACGGACGCCCCATAAGCGTTGGAAACTCACCGAGGACGACTGGCGCAATCGCAAGAGATGGGAGCAGTACGAATTGTCGGTCCACGATATGGTCCAGTACACCAGCACCGATAGAGCGCCGTGGACGTTGGTGGAGGGCAACGACAAGCGTTATGCTCGCATCAAGGTGCTACAAACCCTGCGCGACCGCTGGGTGAGTGTGCTCGGTCAAACCGCGGAGCCATCCACGCGCGTTGTTCGTGCGGCGTCGCGGCGTCGATAATAATCAGGGGGCAAGATCATCTTGCCATTAATTTCCGTGGCATGATCCAAAAAAATGGGAGCGGTGGTCCCTGTGGCCGCGTTTTGTTGCAGCTGTCGGGCGCTCCCACAAGCCAGAAGCCTAACCTTCGGGACCGGTTTCCGGTCCGTGATTTCTGTGCCCCTGTTATGCGTCGTGATTTTTCGTGGCCACTTCCTCGCGCGTGAAGAACACGCCATCACGCAAAAACCCCGAGACAATGGTCTCCAATACCGCCGTTACGTGATGGTTGTTATCTCGCGACACAACCCAGTGTTCGGGCAGGCCATCCAATAAGTGAACCATCGCCGGTCGGCCATCTTCAAACACAGAGGCATGCGTCTCACCGGTCAATTTATCTTTAAATGCGGGCACGAAGTGACTGCTGCGACAGTTTTCGCTAACACCTCGTGTGCCTGCAAAGCAATCGTTTTCCCACGCCAATTCAGTACGCGTTAATAGTGTTCCCATGACTTTACCCCCACCAGTTTTTAGTCACAGACAGTACAGGAACCACCTGTTTACAAGTATAGTTTCTTACCCGGGTTTTGCCACTTGGGCAGGTATAGGTGCTATTTAATAACTTATTGATAATATTGTAATATTTACGTCCCATCGCGACGCGGATTGTAATTGAATCTCCCCGCTCTCATGCGCGGGGAATCATCCCGGCTACGCCGGGATACACTGGACTCGGCCGGCTGTCGGCAGAGCCGCATCCGACCTCGTCCGTGGCCCGCACGATACCGTGCGGGCATCGCGTCCATCCCCGTGCTCACGCACGGGGTTTTGTTCCGCGATTAATGTTGTCCATGGGAGGGGGCTAAGGGGATTGGCAGACGATATGCAATACTCTGAATTCGATGCCCAGCGAACGCGTGTAATGAATTCGGAAGCTCCGATTTTTTTATGCGTCGCACCCCAACCGGAAACCCGAACTCCGGCGCTCGAAAAGTTGCTTCCACTTCGTTTCACAGGCGAATATACCTGGCCATGGACACTGGTGCGGATCTCAATAACTTGGTGGTGACGGCGGTGCCGTATGTCACGGCATTTCTTGCCGGAGCGTTAGGTGGGGTGCATTGCATAGGCATGTGCGGCGGTGTGGTCGGCGCTT
>CAMYMN010000064.1 GCA_947259395.1 uncultured Gammaproteobacteria bacterium
CTACTTGTCATAAGACTATAGCGCGGATCATCTGTCGGGACAAAAGGGCTCGCCGTGCTCGCCGACTTTACAGATGCATTATTTTTAACATTTGCAACGGCTTGGTTGACTCTTGGAGATTCGGTGGTGATCTATGATGGAAACGGTAACGAATGACTGAGGCGCCGATGTCGGCTGTGGGTCACAAACGAACCTCTAACACAATGATAGCTCAATGACGGCTTCCGAGTGGTAAGCGGACTGTTGGCACTTCCCTATGTCAGCTTTCACCAGGAGCAGACATTTAAACCGCCCGAAATCCTTCAGCTTTCACGGCGGCTAACGGCCAACGCCGGTCTGTTGAGTTCGGCTCGTGAACTGAGTAAGTCTGGACATAGTCAGGCAACCTATCGCAGAGGCTTAGGTTACGTTGTTCTTCGACCTTCGATAAAGCCACCGGACGAGTCCGACAATCAGGCCAGCAACGAAACCTAATGGGCCGGTAATAAAGAGACCGAGCAACGGTCCTTGATTTGATCCCGGTGAAAATAGAATGGGACCTATGAAACCGGCCAAGAAGCTGATGCCACCGATGATATACGCGGTAACCAGCATGCTCGATACAAGGTTATCGTGTGATATTTTCTAGCCTCGCCCACACATACCATCCTGCTGTCAATGCACTCAATGCGGAGACGATGTTTGCGATAAACCTGCGATTCTCGCCCAATTCCACCAGTGAAAACGGAACCCAATATACGAAGAAGTAGATGGCAGGGACCACGAAAAGAATCGCGGCTATACGAACGAGGTATGTCAAAGCGAATGTCGCCATTAGTTCAAGACCAGCCCTCGAGAATATCACGGCCTAATGTCTGCTTTGGGTCGTAAACCGACCATTAGCGACGGCTAATGCTAGGCTTCAGCGCGAAGGCCTGCTTCCGGCCAACAGGAGACTATGTTCGACCGGATATTTTGAATAGGCAACGGGTTATCGCCAATCAGTCTTCGTTTCGGACCTTTGCCTCGGGCGTCAGTGGCGTAAGCGAATGGTCGACGCAAGGCCCCCAGGAACAAGCCCCACCGACCACGAACAACTTTGCGGAAGACGGTTTTCCGGGCAGGGCCGCAAGTACATCACACAGAACAGCTGGATCGAACGTCCCTGCACCATAGATATATCGCGGCGCGATCGTTCCAAAACCACTCTCTGAATCAAGTATGTCAATTATTATAGTCAGGCGACCTTGGGCATCCTTCTCCACAACAAACTTGGGGGTCACAGACATTATTGCTGACTGTTGGCGAGGCAGAGTGCTCGGAGAATAGGAGGTGACGGTCTGTCCGTCTGCAAATACGACTCTCGCCTCGGTATAGCGGTAGATGTAGTCATGCCCTGGAATCCACTCCATGCTGACCTGATCATCGTCAATAGTGAGCGTCCCAGCGTACGCGCCGCAAAAAGAACCTTCCGAGGGTGGGCATCGAGTCTCTCCCGCCAATGTCCCGCCGAAGTAGAAGGAACGCTCATCGGCTCCGACCTGCGCCGTTACAAGCAGAAGAGCAGTAAGCGCGAAGACAGTATATGCCATGGACGAATCGCCTATAACGTATGATTCTGTCCATCTTACGTGCGACAGTTCGCAAACGTCGTCAATTCTGGAATGTACATAAGGTCCGGTAGGGGTCACAGGGAGATAGTTCACCGAAGTTTCGTCGAGGGGCAGCTTCTTGGCGTAAAGCGGAAGTCACCATGAAGCCTGGGCAACTGTCGCAGTGCGGCCAAGAGCGGAAGTGGGTGCCCAAAGAAAAACCCCGCCGAAGCGGGGCTTTTTCGTTACGCCCTGCCGTTCGCGGGGCCGCGTCATCGCGATGGAATGTCATATCCTTTAGTCGACGACAACTGATCGGTACAAGCGGTTTTTCGGGCAGGTCTCATTGGCTTCGAGTACTTCCTCGAGCGCGGCCGCTTCCTCAGAGTCGGCCCAAGCAGTCTGTACGGCGGCCCATACTTCCAGGCTCGGATAAGTATCAACCCACATGAAATGCTCAGTCTCGCCCACGACCGCGGTTACCCAACTGCTGGTAATTTCGTCATTGCCGACCATTTTTCGAACCAGCGCGACCCACTTCTTGCCTGCTGCCTGAGATTGCTCCGCGGTAACGCCGTCATTCAAAGTGCACGTCCAGACCATCGTCACCGGATTAGCCGCTGCTATTCCACTCACGCCCAATAGCAGCGATGCGATCGTAACTGCCATTACTCTCTTCATGATTGTCCCCTTTTCTTGGTTGTTGTCTAATTGCATGCGGCTTCAGTTTAGTACAAATGAAAGGATTCGGGGCACCCACCGGGTTAAGCGCCAGAGGCAGAATCATGGCTTAACGTCCGGTTTGGGTCGGTAAGCGAACCTTTTTGAAGCTCTCGGCGGCCTGACCAAGCTAAGTTCCGCTTTCGGCCGAGGCTGTGTGAAAACGCTGCTGCATTTATAATAGTGCTTTCCAGCCGGGAAGCGCGATATGAGCAAGTTCATTGAGGGCCAGGACCGCAGCCAGGGCACGCTGTTTCCGGAACGACTCGATGATTACGTAGAAGAAGACAGCCCGGTTCGGGTGATCGATGTGTTTATCGATGACCTGGATATCTCGGGTTTGGGCTTCAAGGCAGAACCTGCCGCGACCGGCCGACCCGGCTACCACCCGAGGATGATGCTGAAGCTGTACGTGTACGGATATTTAAATCGTGTGCAGTCGTCTCGCCGCCTGGAAGTGGAAGCGCAGCGCAACATCGAGCTGATGTGGCTGACCGGCAGACTGGCGCCGGACTTCAAGACCATCGCGGACTTCCGTAAGGACAACCCTGAGGCGATCCGGCTTGTGTGTCGTGAGTTCGTAATGCTGTGCAAGAAGCTGAACCTCTTGAGCGAGAAGCTGGTGGCGATCGACGGCAGCAAGTTCAAAGCCGTGAACAGCCGGGACAAGAACTTCACACGAGCGAAGATGAAGCGCCGGCTCAAGGATGTGGAGTTAGCCATCGAGCGTTACCTGGCGCAGTTGGATGAGACTGACCAGACCGAGCCGCCGCCGGACGATGCGAAGACCTTGCAGGACAAGGTGGCCAGGCTCAGGGAGGAGATGGCGCGGCTAAAAAAGCTCGAAGTCCGGATGCTTGACACACCGGACCAGCAACTCTCACTAACAGATCCTGACGCCCGCTCGATGAACAGCCGCGGCACGGGCGTGGTGGGCTACAACGTACAGAGCGCGGTGGACGCCAAGCATCACCTGATCGTTGCCTACGAGGTCAGCAAGGTCGGCAGTGACCGCCAGCAGTTATCGAAGATGGCGAAGCAAGCCCAGGCAATCCTCAACCCGAAGACCAAGCTCACGGTGGTAGCCGATAAAGGCTACTACAACGGCGACGAGCTTCGTGATTGTGAACAGAGCGACATCGTCGCCTATGTGGCCAAGCCCAAAACCTCGCCGAACAAGGCCAGAGGGTACTTCGATCGCAGTCGGTTCCAGTACCTCCGCGAAGACGACGAGTACCAATGCCCGGCCGGGGAGCGGCTGACACATCGAATGACAAGCATCGAGAAAGGTAAACAGATCCGGCGTTACTGGAGCTCGGCCTGTGGCAACTGTGCGATCAAATCGCAGTGCACCAACGGCAAGCAACGTCGTGTCAGTCGCTGGGTGCATGAGGATGTTCTCGAGCGAGCGGCGAAGCGGCTGCGGCGAAGACCTGAGGTGATGCTCGCCCGACGATCGTTAGTGGAGCATCCGTTCGGCACGCTGAAGTCGTGGACCAGTGCAAATCACTTCCTGACCCGGCGATTATCGGGCGTCAGTACCGAAACCAGCCTGCAGATACTGGCCTACAACATGAAACGAGCGATCAACCTGGTCGGAACAAGAAAGATCATGACGGCGATCGGTTCATAAGAGCGTTCGTCTCGAAAAAAATCGACTCCGATATCGTCAACTCGACAGGAAAAACCCAGAACATTGACCGTCATCGCCCTGACATCGGCGAGTTTTCACACAGCCTCGGCCATTCTGGCTGATCTGAATGCCCCCCCCTATACCATCCGTTATAAGCTCATAAACCGATATTCGGCTACAATCGACGTTAGAAGCTGCCGCTGAACCAAGTGGGCGTGCGCCATTTATATTGGACGGAGCGACATGCAGCACTTAACGGAGACAATTACTGCTCAGGCGCTCTGGGGCTGAGACTAAAGATGAACATCGAGGGATCGTGTCACTGTGGCGGAGTGCGCTTTACGCTTCGATCACCGCATCCATACCCATACAATTTGTGCTATTGCTCGATTTGCCGGAAGACCGCTGGCGGCGGTGGTTATGCAATCAACTTGGGGGCGGAGAATTCGACGCTTCAGGTTCATGGCCAGGAGAATATCACGGTGTACCGTGCCAGGATTCTGGACCGGGAAACTGGAGCAATGATGGAAAGCCCGGCGCGGCGAAATTTTTGCCACATTTGTGGCAGCGCACTGTGGGTTTGGGATCCGCGCTGGCCTGAGCTAATTCATCCTTTCGCGTCGGCAATAGATACGAATCTGCCCGTGCCTCCTCAGTATACGCATCTCATGGTCGGCTCGAAGGCTTCATGGGTTGAGCTTCGACAAGGTAAAGACGATAAGGTATTCGAAGGGTATCCGGACGAGTCAATCGCCGAGTGGCACACACGTCTCGGTCTGGATGATAAGGATGCTTAGCGAATCGCTGCACTGGCCGTCTGGCTCAGGTCACGCATACTGCGATGGGAAAAAGCGTTCCATACGCTCATCTGCCAGTCAGCTAGATCGTTGGGAATTACCAATCTCGCCTTTAGGCGCGCTAGCGGTGTTGCAGAACATATGAAATACATTGCCGTTGTTACGACTACTAACAATCTTGACGAGGCGCAATCTATGGCTCGCGTTCTGGTAGAGCGCAAGTTGGCAGCTTGCGTACAAATCTCCGAAATCCAGAGCTTCTACGCGTGGGACGATGTTGTGCAAAACGAGAAGGAGTATCGCGTCCTGTTCAAGACGACTGGCGAACGCTACCAATCAGTCGAGGACGCGATCAGAGAACTGCATTCCTACGAATTACCCGCGATCCACGCCTTCGCGTTTGAGTATGTATATGCTCCGTACGCGGCATGGATTGAGAGTAACTCCGCAGGCCAGTAGGAACTTCTTCGGGCAATTGCATGAGGCGCGGTAAATAGCGCACGCTGGCGGCCGAACGCCGACAGTCACGGCCCCTGGATCTGGGACTTTCGAACGACCGCTCGTGGGCCAAGCGGTCGTCCACACGGGTCGTCGCGAAACTGCTTTGGTATAACCGTATAGGCCTGAGAGCGAGCTTTGCACCGTCATACGCCAGGCAGGCTTCTAACTAGCCACAGAGGATATCTGCCAGCGACTCAAGACCTGGTGCTTGAAAAGTTGCCTCACTGTACTACGCTGTATTTGATCAACCTGCAATTTTCAATCAAGAAGAATAAGGGGGTTTGCATGAAAGCATTTTATAAATTGGGCATTAGCGCTGCGATCATAGTCGGTATGCTGGGCAACGTTCAGGCCGCGGAGTGGTCTGACGAACAGGCGGAAGTTTGGTCGGCGATCGAAGCTTGCAACGATCACTTCCGAGAGAAACGGATGGAAGAAGTCATGGATTGTATTCACGATGACTTCAGTGGCTGGCTATACTCAGAACCAGTGCCGCGCGGAAAAGATAACTTCGAAAAGGTTGGCCAATATTTCCTGACGACCCGCGACATTGTCGCTGGCGAGCTCCGCCCTATCGACATCCTCGTCTACGATAATTTTGCAATCATTCATTACTTCTACATCGAAGTGATGAAGGACAAAGACGACCAGGAAGAATACAATCAGGGACGCTGGACTGATGTCATGGTCAAAGAAAAAGGCAAATGGCGGTGGATTGCCGATCACGGCGGTGGTCGCCCCGATTGAGCTGTGATCTTGGCAGACATAACGGCGCCAAGAAACAATCGGCCTTCTGTTGTTTGGGGCCGGTGATCGCGTGGCAGCATGCATCGAACGTAAGCGGCGCAGGGTTGTCGTCATCGGGTCCGTGATGGATTCGCCTTTTCTCTCCAAGCGATACCTATCGGTGGGAAATAGCCGATCGACAGGGCGCCTGAGGACGGGATAGCGAAGCGTTCAGCCAGCGCTGCATAAGGAGAACATGAAATGGCGGTTGCAACTCCACAATGGGCATCGCGATTCGCATTCTTGATGGCGGCGATCGGTTCGGCGGTCGGTCTCGGCAATCTCTGGCGTTTCCCGTTTCAGGCCGGTCAGAATGGCGGATCGGCTTTCGTCATTATCTATCTCGTTTGCGTCATCATCGTCGCGTACCCAATCCTTATCGCGGAATTGGCGATAGGCCGCCACAAGGGGCTCTCCGCTGTTGGATCAACGCGACAGCTCGCATTGGATATTGGTAAGTCCCGGAACTGGGCAATAGTCGGCTGGGTCGGCGTTATTGCATCTTTCTTCATCCTGACAACGTACAGCATCATCGCCGGCCAGGTGCTCGCCTATGCAGTGATGTCGGTTTCGGGCGAGTTCGCCCAGCTTGCAGCCGGCGGTACCGCTGAGACTTTGTCGCTCTATGCGGGTCCGACGCATGCCCTGTTATGGCATACGCTTTTTATGGTTGTCACTATATTGATCGTTTCGGCCGGTCTGCATGGCGGCATCGAACGTGTGGTCACGATTCTGATGCCCGTTTTCTTCGTCATGCTCGCGGGAATGTGTGTTTATGCACTGACAACCGGCGCTGCCAAGGATGCAATCAGGTACCTTTTTGCGCCCGACTTCTCCGCGCTAACGCCAACGATCGTGTTGGCTGCGTTGGGTCAGGCGTTCTTTTCGATTGGTGTCGGTGCCGCAATTATGATTACGTACGGCTCTTTCCTCCCGAAGGAGGAGCATATCGGCGGCAGCGGCGCGATCATTGCTGGTTCGGACACGATGGTTGCTATCGTGGCGGGCCTGATGATCTTCCCGATCGTCTTTGCCCATGGCCTGGATCCCGCGGCAGGCTCGGGGCTGATTTTCGGTGCGTTGCCGGCGGTTTTCGCTGGTATGCCTGCCGGATCGATAGTCGGCGGACTATTCTTCTTTCTCGCGTTTATTGCGGCGCTCACGACGTCGATCTCGATTCTCATCACGGTGTCGGCCGTGATCGTCGAGGAACTCGGCCTCAACCGAATAAAATCGGCGTTCGCTGTCGGCGTCCTCGTCTGGATCGTTGGTGCCGCAACCGTAATGTTTTCGGAGCTTTCGAGTTGGCTTGATTTTCTCAGCGGCAGCGTGCTTCTGCCATTGTGTGGGCTGTTGGTCGCAGCCCTCGCCGGCTGGGTGGTACCGCGCAATATTATGCGCAACGAACTAAGCGGCACCAGTGACGGACTTTTCAAATTCTGGAGAGTTCTGATCCGCTATTTGGCAACCATAGCGATCGCACTGATTCTGCTGTTGGGCATCGATGAGAAACTCAATTTCGGATTGAATCAACTTATTGCCCGGCTGACCGGGGCCTGATCGGTAATTTCGGTGTCTCGTTCGTCCAGTCTTTTACATTGGCAAGCCTGTTGCCCGGATTTAGTTTGTTGCTAACGGCTGATTTTTATCGCTGAGCGTCGGAACGAAGCCCATGATCAACGCGCAAATTGAAAAGAAGCAGGTTCCGGTCATTTATCGAAAGATCGCCCCAACGTACGACGCATGGGCCTGGTTGACCGAAAGAAAAGCGCGGGAACGATGCCTCGAATTGGCGGCCATCCGGGATGGCGAGGATGTTCTGGAAGTGGCCGTAGGAACAGGTCTGGCATTCGAGAAAATCCTGGCGGCAAACCCGTCGGGTAATAATGAAGGTATCGACTTGACCGCTGAAATGCTGCAGCGGGCTGAAAAGAGAGCGGCCAGGACCGGGTCCGATAATTATCGCCTGCGGGTCGGTGACGCTTACGATTTGGATTTTCCCAATGACAGTTTTGACGTTTTACTGAACAACTACATGTTTGATTTGCTACCGGAGCAGGATTTCCTGACGGTACTCGACGAATTCAAGCGAGTGCTGCGTCCTGGCGGACGGCTGGCAATGGTCAACATGACAATAGGAGAAAATTGGTATAACGGATTATGGCAACGAATCTATCGTATTAATCCCGCGTTGCTCGGAGGCTGTCGGGGCGTGTCATTGTTAGCGTTATTGCAGCGGTGCGGCTTCAGCCATACCTCGCGACACTATATGAGTCAGTTTACCTTCCCGTCGGAGGTCGTGTACGGAGTCGCGCCGTGATGCCGTTGCCTGATTCTTCGTCAAGTGGCTTTACCTGCGTTCCAGGTTGCAGGCCTCGACGGAATTTGAGCTGCTCATTTTGGTGAAAGCCGCCTTTGGAGTAGACTATATGCACAGCGTGGGCGATTAGCTCAGTTGGGAGAGCGCTGCATTCACATTGCAGAGGTCACTGGTTCGAGACCGGTATCGCCCACCAATCCACAACAACCGGCTGCGGCCTGCATTCGTCTGGCGATTGCAGCGATAGGGCCGACGCGGTCAAGCGTCGGCAATTGTGTTTGATCGCACTCCAAGCCCGTTCGATGGTCAAGAAATATGGACGTAAAGGCAATACAGGCAAGGCTCGCCCAATTCGCAGAGGAGCGCGATTGGGAGCAATTTCACAGCCCAAAAAACCTTAGCATGGCGCTCGCAGGCGAAGCCGGTGAGCTTCTCGAAGTATTTCAGTGGCTGACCGAGAAGCAATCGTCTCGGGAATCACTGACGGCTGAACAACTGAACGAAGTGTCCGACGAATTGGCCGACATTTTGATTTACGCGCTTCGATTGGCCGACAGGCTCGAGGTCGACCTGGAGGCGGCTATATCGCAGAAGATCGACAAAAACGCCGCTCGATATACGGTGGAAGCCGCCAGGGGCAACGCCAGAAAACGCTGAATGCTCTGAAGCCGCAATCGAGTCAAAGAAAATAATGTGCGGCTACAGGCATGACCTCACTAGCAAGTCAGGCCTGTAAGCCTTGACTGGGCAAGGTGGTGAACGAGGACTTTCGAGATGGCCGCAAGTTATTTGCATATTGATCCGGTCTTGTCCGATAGCGACGCGGACAACATGCTACGCATTGCTGAATCGTTCGGCAGTTTCGGCACCTATGCCGACGAAGCCTCAAATGACGGGCTGGGAGAAAAATTGCCGCAGCGCTTCGATGTTGGGCTCAACTATGTCGATCGAGGCCTGGACAGCACGGGCAATGATGACGATGAGCGGACCGCGATGCGGCGGACCAACTACTTTCGTGAAACCTATGCCTACGGCGCCGACATTCTTGCCGCCGGCATCGAACCTTTCATGAATCACCCGGCGCTGAAGGACACGGCGCGCAAGTTCTCTGGCCGCGACATCATTGTGCCCGCGATTGTCTATGCTAATTTGTTGATTCCGTGCCAAGAACTGGCGGTGCATACCGACGTCCCCGAGTTTCGCGGTGCCAACCGTAAAGTCCTTCCGCAGTGGCTATTGGTAACCATGCTGCATTCGAGCCTCTTTGACGAATGGCGTATCCCGCTCATCACCTGCGTGTCGTGGTTCGGTGAGACCAGTGGCGGTGCATTTACGTTCTATCCCGACGGCCCGAAAGCAGACCGCCAGTCCATTTCGGCAACTCATAATACGGCGATCATTCTGGACACCGACGCCGTTTTCCATGGTGTCGAGAGGGTTGTACAGTCCAACAGGTCGCTGCCGGAGGTCACAACGCAGACGCGGCTGCACTACTGTGGCAACGGCAGCTGGCAGTTACGCGAAAACGATACCGTCCTTACCGATTACCACTGGCCGGATCTGCGTTATTCGATATCCTGGAAAGCTTATTGTTTCAAGAATGAAGTTGAGCAAGCGACCTGGCGGGAGGGAACTGATGACCTGACCGTCGACTTCATTCTCGAGCGACTTGAAGCAGCGCTGCGACAGCGTGGCATCCTTGAGGGACCGCGCCCGCAACCGACGGAATTCGCCTTGATGCTGGTGAAGAGCTTTGTGCACTTTCCACGGATCGCAGCCAGCCCTAATCTTGTTGATGCCCGCTCACGATCCAAAGTCAATATTGAGCTAATATTCAGGCTGCAGGTGCGCTAGTGATCCAGAGTGGTCCGTCCAATACGGCCTGCCAAGACCACGTTGTCGCGCTAAAACACTTGCCGAATCTACAAGCGGACTGTTCCAAAAGGAAACAGCAAAAAATAGTCTGAGATGATGCGACCTTACTTATTTGCGCTTCTCCGGTTCGTCGAACGGGCGATGCTTGGCAAGTATTAATGCGAACGGAAACAACTGTAAGTATAAGAAACAGGCGTCTTCTCGCGTTTGGATAGATGCATACGACAACTACGAGTCGTCTATTTCGTGGGCTAAACCACTACACCTGCTATGGCGAAGAGCAATCAAACGTGCCGATCTCGTCACCGTCGCGGGCTCCAGCCTCAAGAATCTTTTTGTCGACCATGATTGTGAATCAGAACCAGTCGTCATCCCGATGGCTGTAGACCCCGACGGTGTCGAGCCCCTAAACTGCAAACGATGCCGCACCGATTTGCGATTACCCCGAGACCGCGTCTTTATAGGCTACCCCGGAGCAATCAGTCATACGCGCGGAATTGACCAGCTGTTTAGTGCAACGGAGGAAGCCCGGGGGATTGACGAACGCATCGTTTTGATCTTGTCGGGGCGTCTCGACAAATCCGTGAACCTGCCGCATCATGCGATCTATCTTGGGCATATTCCGGCAGAGCAGCTCACAAAACTTTACAACGCGCTAGACATGCTGGTTGTCATGAATATACCTGGAACATTCGGAAATAACAGTTTCCCGATCAAGCTTTATGAGGCGATGGCCTGCAGGGTTGCGGTTGCGGCGATTGCGACCAAATCAACCCGCGAAATATTGCAACACTTTCCAGATCGACTTGTCGAATTCGGTGATCACAATTCCATGAAGCGACTGATTCTAGAAGAAAGATCGAAGATAGCGGTCAACTATCCGAGAACTCCGACATGGGACGAAAGCGGCGACACGCTAGTAAATTTACTAACCTAATCGCCATAGAATTCCTCCCGCCTCTCATCAGGCGGTTACTTGATCAAAAGGCTCCCCTGCAGTGCGCTTTCAACGATTCCTAACAAATACGACATGGGTGCTTATGGAGCGTGCGCTCCGAATGGTTATTTCCATTTTTGTATTCGCGGTTCTCGCGCAATACCTTGGCCCCGAACAATTCGGCATATTCAATTTCGCGGTTGCTTTCGTTGCCCTGTTCACTCCCGTATTGGCTTTGGGCTTGAACCGGCCTGTTGTTCGGCAATTGATCGAGGAACGTCTCGAAGCGCAAACCCTGATGCTGAGCGTGTTTGTCGTACGGCTCGCTGCCGCGTTCATAATGATTATATTGGTCCTGGTTGGTATTTATTTTCAGTCTACTACGGAGCTTGCCGCAAATCTGATCATCATTATTGCGCTAGGGTTTCTTTTTCAACCATTTGATGTAATTGCTCTTTGGTACGAATCGCAGATTCGGTCACGTTTTACCGTGTTCGCAAAGTTTGCGGCATTTGGATTGGCCTCGAGTGTCAAGCTCATCCTGATTGCCCAGGACGCGCCGCTAGTCTGGTTCGCATGGTCAAATGTGCTCGAACTGGCGCTTGGTGCAGCGTTCATTTGCTGGTTTTACTTCGCCCAGACCCGGGACTTCTCCAGTGCACGACTCCGGCCAAGCAAGGTTTTTAATATGCTTCGGAAATCGTGGCCTGCAATTCCAGCTGCGTTGGGGATATCTGCTTGTATGCGACTCGACCAGATCATGCTCGAGTACCTGGTCGACTTTCGCGCCGTAGGAGTCTACGCGGCCGGCTCGCGTTTATCCGACGCATGGTTTTTCCTCACGGGTGCGGTTGTTACGTCCGCTTTTCCGATCCTTATCCACCATCGATCCGATGACCGAAAAGAGTACCGCGAAAATCTCGGGCGCCTCATGTTATTAGTTTACTGTGTGGCGCTCGTAATCGTGATCCCCACGATACTGGCTGCAGAATGGATGGTTCACTTTCTATACGGCGCGGAATATCAACAGGCGGCGGAAATTCTAAAAATTCATATCGTGAGTTTAGTTCCGATGGCATTCGGTCAAGCATCCGGCCTATGGATATACGCTGAATGGAAGATTATGTTGGATTTGTACAGGGCATTGCTGGGTGTGAGCGTAAATGTGGCACTCAATCTTCTGCTCATTCCTATTTATGGACCGTCGGGCGCAGCGGTGGCTACCGTTGTGTCATTGATTGCGGCGTTTTATCTGTTCGACATACTGGTGCCTTCCATGCGCCAACTTTTCATACAGAAATCCCGCGCGCTTTTGCTTGTCGGTTTGCCTTCGGAACTGAAATTTCAGATGAATCGGCTTGGTCGATTACTGAACGCAAGTTCAGGTAAACGATAATACGAGCGCAAGTCGTCGTGCCGGTTTACGCAAGCAATGATTTATAGAGCGCAATATATTGTTCCGCCACTACGGAGGTACTGAACCGCTCTCGGATCTTGCGAATCGCGGCGAGGCGAACATTCGGACGATTGTTTTCATCGAGGAGCCAACGTATCCCATTCGCCAGGTCTTCCGGCGAATACGGCTTCGCGAGATAACCGTCGACTTGGTGCTCGATGATGTCACTCGGCCCTCCGATATCGAATGCAACAACCGGAGTCCCGCTTGCCATTGATTCACATAGAGTTTTTCCGAACGCTTCTTGTCGGGACGGCGCAACGAACACGTCCGCCGCAGCATATGCAGCGCGGAGTTCATCAATCCGGCTCAAGAAACCGAGGTGCCGATGGTCGAAATCTCTCAGGTCAACCGAATCGTTGTGACCAAAGGTCAGTATCAGTACTCCTTTTGGAAGATGGTGAAGGCAGGACTGGAACAGGTCAAAACCTTTGTGAAACTTACCCAGGCTGTCGGCGCCGACCAATACGATTGGCCGAGTTTCCGGCAAGTCAAGGCGCTTTCTCTGTGCATATTGTTCTTCGGGAAAAAATGATTCAATAGGGATTGCATTCGGAATCATCTTGATTCGATTTCGGGCGAAGATTGGGCTCTGCTTCAAGTTATCGACGACCCAATTGCTAATTCCGACACCGACCAAATGCTGCGGAATATTGATGCGCTTATTCGCAAATACTCTGCTCGACAGATCTATAGCCTTCGAGCTGCCCAATTGCGGGCAAGCCGAACAACCGGTAACGAACTTTTCGCAACCCATCGGGTAGTGACAACCACCGGTTCCGGGCCACAGATCGCGAAAAGTCCATACAAGAGGCTTTTTAATATGCGGCAGGGTGGATATTTTGACGAAGCCTTGATTGATCCAATGCAGATGGACGATATCAGCCTTCCGGTAGTAAGGGGATTCTGTCACATCAATCCCGTAAAAACCGGTATTGAAAGATGTCCGCTCCCGATTTGGATGCAGTAACTTATGGGACTGCTCCAGCATTGCGCGAGTTCGAAATCGCATATTTTCGACACTGCCTCGAGGGCCCAATACGCCGTCATGTTCTCGAGCACTCTTAGTATTGTTGAGGACGACCCCTTCGACTCCTTTCCGAATTAACTCTCGAAATAGCCAGTATGCGCCGCGCGCCGCTCCTCCGCGTAAAGAACCGCCAATCAGGTGCAAGACGTTTATATTCTTCATTTCAATTTTGCCCTGGAGGCCGAATCGGTAAGTGCGGTGTGGTAGGTTTTCAAGCTGTCACGTTTCTCCGGCACTGCGTGTGAATGCTCCTGTATCAAATTTAGAAACATATGGTGAAAACCGCAGATATATGCAACACAGTGGTCCCTGTGATTCATTGCTAATGAATATATTCGCGGGTTGCCCGTTCGAGTTCTGTCGCCTAAAGTGAGATGTATATTTGGTAGAAGATATGAATGGTCATCCGCCGGCCGGTTCAGACGGCTGGTGTTCTCTCGTGTTATGTTAGAGGTTAGCAAAATCGACCAGGCGGCGTGCACAAAAGCTCGCGTCTTTTGAAATCGATGAGGTGAACGAAATACAACTAGTGAGTGTGAGGCGCAGCCGGAACCCGAAAAGGCTGGTAGGCTCGAAAAACGACGGTTGAACAGTCAGACACCGCGGAATAGATGTTCAAGAACTAGTTATCTGGTCATAACGTTAAACATACCGCCATGAAGCTGAAAAAAGCCGCAGAGCGCATACTGTCGAGAACTGTTCCGGCGCCGTTCAAAGAAATCGTACGAATATACGGTAGCACACGACCAGTCGCTAAAAGGACGTGTCCGTGCTGTGATTACAGTGGTTTTTTTGGGCTTTATGGCTCTCCACCCAGGGTCGATGCGAGATGCCCCAAATGTGGTTCGCTCGAACGCCATCGGCTTTTTTATCTGGCTTATCGAAATCAAATGATTACGATAGGCGAAACACTCCAAGAGCCAATCCTTCATTTCGCCGCCGAGCCAATTATTGAACGAACACTAAGGACCGATTTTCAGTCGTACCAAACTGCAGATCTGTTTGAGGTTGCGGATTTGCAGCTGAATTTAGAGGACATTCAACTTACCGACGAATCTATCGGTACCGTCATTGCTAACCATGTTTTGGAGCACGTCGACGACGGTAAGGCCCTGAATGAAATTCATCGAATCCTGAAGCCTGACGGCGTCTTTATAACATCGGTACCCATCGTGGAAGGTTGGTCCACTACGTACGAGAACGCAGAAATCAAATCGGACGAGGAACGCGTACTGCACTTTGGTCAGAATGACCACGTGAGATACTATGGGCGAGACTTCAGGGAGCGTGTCGAGAGCGCCGGGTTCTCGCTGGAATCTGAAATAACCTCTGAAGGCAGCGACGTGGTCAAATACAGTCTAACGCGCGGCGAAAAACTATTCGTTTTTAGAAAATGACTGAAATAACGATCCGCATGTTCGAGCATCGCTTTGCGCGCTCTTAAAAAGACTTTCAATCGTGTGGCCGCGCGGTGTCTAATGCGCGCCGAACGGCATTACCTGAGCATAATTGGCAAGCGATATGTGCGCTCCCGTTACGGCGTATTGATGCGGGCAAATTGGGAAGATTCTACGTTCAACTATTGCTATTTCGGTGCTTATGGAAACGTCTTATCCGATCTTCTCAATTCCATTGATTATGAATTTGTTTTCTTGGATATAGGGGCGAACCAAGGTCTGTTCAGCCTACTGGCGGCTCAGAATCCGAAATGCGCGAAATCGATCGCTTTCGAGCCGGTGCATCACACATTCGAGCTGTTGGAACAAAACGTTGACGCAAATAAATTGGAGAAGAAAGTTACACCGGTCAATGCGGCAATATCGTCGACAACCGGTTGTTCCGAGATTTTCGTAAAAAGCTCCCACAGTGGCGCGGCGTCGCTGCTAGAGATCAAGGAAGCGGGTGAGAAAAAAACGGAAAATATTCGAACAATCGATATCAAGGACACAGACAAACTAATCCCAACTAACACCAAAATAATTGTCAAAATCGACGTAGAAGGCCATGAAGACGTCGTCATCAACGAGTTATTGAAGTCCGAGAATGTTAATGCTATTCAAGCGGTATTTTATGAAATGGACGAGGAATTGAACGACCCGGCCGTGCTAAAAAGCTTGCTGGAAAAGGGCGGATTCGTAAAATTCGAAAAATTCGGCAGTGGCAGTCATTATGACGTGCTGGCATTACGCTAGATTGATTTGTCCGCGGCGGTTGAGAGCGGCCGCGTGATAATTTCTTTGGATCTGTACGTTCCTCTGAGACAATCGTGAAGCACATCCCCGGCCCGACGTCACACAGCTACTTTTCTCAACGTCTCAGACCGCACTATGTAGACTGGGGCCATACCAGTTAGCCGTCCTTGAAATGAGGAGATATTGGGCTTCCCGAGCGACCGTATATGGACTCCTCCTCGTTGCAAGCAACCTGTTGATGACTGACAAGGTACGACTGCGCACGTATATCCGGCCTCTGTAGTCGGCACACGTTGATGCCGGGCCATAATGGGCTATTCGCGCGTCAGCTCCCAATCGCTTCTTCGTACTCGAGGTACTCGGACATTCCCGGGTTTCACCGACGCCGGTTCGACCTGTTTGCCATCAAGCAGCTTGCTACTGCAATCGTCTCAGAGGATCTCCTGTTCACCCGACTCAGCTAACAGCCAAGGCAGGATCGTAATCTGTCCCGTGTTGCAGCATGGCCCAAGCCATGCGTGCAGTCTTATTGGCTAAAGCCACGGCGGCTACGTTGGGATGACTGCGCTTGGCGATGTCGGTAACCCATCGGCTGAGACGATCGTCTCGGTGCCTGGCCTGCGACATCACCGCTCGAGCACCGTGGATCAACAACGTCCTCAGGTAGGCATCGCCTCGCTTGCTGATACCGAACAAGCGATGCTTGTCACCCGAGCTGTTCTGTCTTGGTGTCAGCCCCAGGGCGGCTGCCATTTGCCGGCCCTTGCGATATTGTTCACCGGTGCCAACCGTTGCCACAAGCGCGGTAGCGACCATCGGCCCAACACCGCGCAGCTGCTGCAATCGTCGTGTGACCTCGTTGCCGTTCGCGAGTTGCTCGATCTGCTTGTCGAGTTCCTTGATGCGGTCATCAAGTGCCCGAAGATCGCCCCACAAGCCATGCAACAACGAGCGGAAGTAATCGGTCAGACCGTTCTCGGCATCCTCGAGCCAGCCCGGTATGGCTCTCCTAAGTGCCAGCAGTGTCTGTGGTGCCACCAGGCCGTACTCGGCGACCAGCCCGCGGATCTGGTTGGTCTTGGCGTTGCGCTGGTCCTTGAGCTCTGCGCGGATGCGGTGCGTGGCCTGGATATCCTGCTGCTCCACACTCTTCACTGCTACGAAGCGCATGTGCGGCCGAGTCATCGCCTCGCAGATCGCTTCGGCATCGTTAGCGTCGTTCTTGTTGCTCTTCACGTACGGCTTTACGAACTGCGGTGGAATCAACTTCACCGTGTAGCCGTGCGCCTGCAGCTGCCGGGCCCAGTGGTGAGCGCCCGTGCAAGCCTCCATGCCGATCACGCAGTTGCTGTCCGCAGCCTCCATCAGCGTGCTGAGCCATTGATGTCGACGCAACCGACGACGCCATACTGCCTTGCCGGATCGATCAATACCGTGCAACTGAAATACGTTCTTTGCCAAATCAACGCCTACGTAGCTAAGCTTCATGTGTGGACTCCTTCTCTACCCGTTACTGGAAAACACGCTTCTTCCAGTCTGGCACTTTAGATGCCGTTAAGGAGAGGAGGAGTCCATCCCATTGCTTCTGGCCGACTCTAGTCGTCCACGCGGATTGGGCTACAATGACGGCTGATGACCCTAGCCGGACGGTCACGTCAGAGGCGAGTTTGGGACAGTACTAGCCGTTGGATGCAATGTATCCAAGTGACGACATCACTACATAGAAGACGACAAGCAAGAACCAGAGGATCGGCAAGAGCACGTGTACGATGTGTTTGCGCGTTATCAGCCCGGTCGCCGCGATCGCTAGATGAAGCCCGACAAACCAAAAATACTCCGCGGGAACCGGACGGAGATCCGCACTGGACTTGGCCACTGTTTCCGGGATATCCAGGCACCAGGCAAGGAACAAGACACCAAAGAACCACAGCCTGTTCTTGAGGAAGTACTCGCGAACGTCGATATCTTCCTTCATTTCCCACGGGTACAGCATGGACGCCAGGAAGAACAACACGATGGCGTAGAGCGTAATAAACAAGTACTCGTATGCGTACCAGCTGTCATGCCCGCTCCACCAGAACATCCCCCACCAGATCAGGAGGATGAACAAGAGGACATCTATGGTCCACAACGCATGCGGCAGATAGAATCGCACGCTATCTCGATGCTGGATCAGTTTGGCCGCCCCTGTGGCGAGGTGCGTAATGCCAAGACCCATGATCACTGAAATCAGGACACCGAGGTATTCAAATATTCCCATAGGGAGACCTGCTGACTGACTGAGAGTCGTGAGTCTTGCATAGAGACTTCGCATCAATCCAGTCCGAGTTGGGATTTCTGCACGGGTGGCGAGTTCTGACCTATTCCGTTGAAAATCTCGTTGGTGAGGCCGCCATTGTTGTCGCGATTTTGTCGATGCGAGCTTCTTGATCCGGCGTTGCCGGATTTTTCGTTTTCTATTCGGTGATTTTGCTCAAGTTACTCCCATTTCGCTGATTTTGGGCGGACCTGTCCCCAGGTATTTCGCCATTCGTCTTAAGTTTTGTGCGGTCGCG
>CAMYMN010000065.1 GCA_947259395.1 uncultured Gammaproteobacteria bacterium
AAGCTCAGCGAGCCACTGCGATACCCTGGTCATGACCGCTCCTGCTTTAGCAAGTAGCTATCAATAGGTTTGGGTTTTCATTCTCCACCCAAATAATCCATGTAACAACGCAGCAACAGGGTAGGAATTTCATTATTAAAAGAGGATCCGTCATCAAAACGAATGCTGAATCGCATCACGTGAAGCCTGTTAGCGCTTGGTCCTTATGAAGCGGTATCAGGACTTAGCGAAATGGACATTCACTCCTTAAACTCTTGCCGCAACTGTTCAAGTTTCGGGAAGATTTTCAGCTCCAGCTACGAATTGACTCCGCCCAGTGACGGGGGAAATACCCGCTTACGGTTGTATACCGGTCGGTCACGTTTTCGAAGTTCAAATGACGGCAGCGGGTCGACCAAAGACAAAGTAACGTTTTCGTTCTGGAAAATTCGTATTGATATCGTCTTCGTCTCTGTCCGGTCAGTGCTTAGCGCCCGGCCCGATGGCCGCGAAAGAGCCAGATGTGACTGCCTTCCCCCCTTTTGAACGTGCTGTTGACGACGGCGATCGTGCCCCCAGCATTGACCGCTAGCTTCCTCATCAACAAACCTTGTCGGCTACCGTTGTAGCCGAGCGCCAAATTCGCGCTTTGGGGGACGACTATGGACGACTCGAAGTTGCGCCCAGCGTCCCTTGAGACCGTAAACCCGAGTCCCCGCGGCCGGTCTTGCCGATCAGGGAAGAGCTCCCAGAGGATGTAGAGGTTGTTCTCGGCGTCGACACTCAGTGCCGGGAAATTCGCGCTCTCGAATCCCGGCGGTAATGGACTTGAGATCTCTCGCGGACCGTTGAACGTACGCGCGCCATCCGTCGACCGGGCGTAACGTATATGATATCGCTCAAAGGGACCTGTCAGACTTTCCGCATAAACAAGATGTACGGTTCCGTTGCTGTCGACGGCGATCTTCGGCGCATCGGCATGCCCGGCGCTTTCTAAGGCAATCCTCGATGGACCGAAGGACCGTCCCGCGTCACCTGATTTTGCCAGATGGATGTCTGCGGTCCGATCCTCGCCGACGGTCCAGGCTAAATAGACGGTGTTATCGGCATCGACGGCGAGTGATGGACCACGCGCAGGATAGCCGGTGCCCCCGCCGACGATTTGCAGCGGTTTGGAGAACCGTCTGCCGCCATCCGTGGAACGGCTCAACCACAGGCTACCCTCGTACTCGGTCCAGGCGGCGTAGAGCGTACGCTGCGGCCCAACAACGAGGTCCAGGCTGCCGTTGTGCCAATAGCGTGGCGTAAGGCGTCCTTTGCCGTCACCGGCGATACTGTTCGACAGATTGAGAGGATCATCGAAGGTCGTGCCGCCGTCGTCAGAGCGCGCGAAAAAAATCTCGCCGCCATGCGTGCCGCCAGAGAAGACGATCTCTTGCCACAGGAGATACACCGTGCTCAAATCGTCGGAAGTCATGGCTATGCGCGGAAGCCAGGAGAAAATCTTTGGGGTGCGGGAGACGTTGACAGGCTGCTCGAAGCGCTTCTCGCCATCGGGCGTATGGACCTGAAATAATATGTCCTTTCGTGACTGATCCACCCAGGCGACTGCGATAACGCCATCATCGCTGATGGCCACGGTGGGGTCGTCGACGTAATGAAACGCCGACTCATTCATGCGCCAGGGCCCTTGGTAGGCGGCGCCCGAGGCGAGCTCAATCTGCTCGTCCCAGGTCACTGCCAAGGCCTGCGACTGCCACGCACTAGGCCCTGCAATCGAAGCAACTGCAAACAGCGCTAACCACCCGAGGTTTGTACCAGCGATCGGCATTCGTTTTTCTGGCACGCTGTTCTCATTCTGCCTCAACACTTGATACTTCAGAATACTCCGAAGCAGTCGAATGTGCGAATCGGCCGGCTTACTGATCGTTACATCCGAGAAGGCAATGCCGCTCGCTGTTGTTCAATGGCATAAATCAAAGGTCCGCAATGTCATTCAAAAACTGACTACCGGACGTTCACGTGCATTAACCTCAAATAGCAGGAATGGGTCGTTCTGAAGCATTGGTGTTGCAACGCAGCAACTCGCTCTGATCTGCAATAGAAACGGCCGCAGCGGGCACTGACCAGTCGTGACAGGATTCCATCCGAGTGGCTGCTTTTACAGAGCTGTCAGTTGAGATCGCGCTCGTCAATATAAACTGAAAGATCACGTTCAGACTTTTACAGATAAGGGCGCATGGCAAGAAACAGGGGCGGGGCGTCGAGCCTACACGGACATGTTCACGGCGTGTCTCGGGAATTTTCCCTTGGTTCCTCGCCGCTGATCTTATACATCGGGCCAATGGCTCGCAGGACGCTCCTATCCCACTATGTTTGTTGCACGATTTTCACTGCGCGCCCGTTTTGGGTTTTCGCAACCGAATATGCAACTCGCGCAGTTGATCGGCATCGACTTCGCTGGGGGCCTCGGTCAACAGGCACGCCGCCTTTTGGGTCTTTGGAAAAGCAATCACCTCGCGGATCGACTCTGCATCCGACATCATAGCTATCAGCCGGTCGAGACCGAATGCGATGCCACCGTGTGGCGGCGCACCATACTTGAGCGCATCCAATAGGAATCCAAACTTGTGCCGTGCATCATCGATTTCGATACCCAGCACTTGGAAAACCTTCTGTTGCACTGGTTCTTGATGAATACGAACCGAACCGCCACCGATCTCGGCGCCGTTCAGCACCATATCGTAGGCCCGCGACAACGTCGCTCCCGGGTTGGTGTCGAGCCGATCGACGTATTCGGGCTGTACGCCGGTAAACGGGTGGTGCAGCGATTGCCAACGTTTGGCCTCGGCATCGTACTCGAACATCGGAAAATCGGTGATCCACAACGGCTGCCAACCCGGCTGTATGAGTCCCATGTCGCCGGCTAGTCTGGTACGCAACGACGATAATGACTCATTCACGACGTTGGCGCGATCGGCGCCGAAAAAAATCAAATCGCCCTGCCCGCTGGCGGTGCGCTCCAGCAGTGCGGCAATCACCGCGTCGGGCAAGAACTTGAGAATCGGCGACTGCAGGCCGTCGCGGCCCTGACTGGGGTCGTTGACTTTGATATATGCCAGGCCCTTGGCACCGAACTGCTTGACGTACTCGGTATACTGATCGATCCGCTGCCGCGTCAGCTGGCCGCCGGCGGGCACCCGCAGCGCGGCTACCCGGCCACCGCTTTTAGCCGGTTCGGCAAATACCTTGAATTCTACCTTGTCCATGAGGTCCTTGAGCTCCACCAGCTGTAACGGGATCCGCAGGTCGGGCCGGTCGGTACCGTATTTGTCAATCGCCTCGCCATAGCTCATGTGTGGGAATGGATCCGGGAGCGCTTCGCCCAGCACGTCCCGAAACAGCGCCCGGACCATGGCCTCCATTAATGCCATGATTCCGGTTTCATCCAAGAACGAGGTCTCGATATCCAGCTGCGTAAACTCGGGCTGACGGTCAGCACGCAGGTCTTCGTCGCGGAAACAACGTGCGATTTGAAAGTAGCGTTCGAAGCCGGCGATCATCAGAATTTGCTTGAACAATTGCGGGGACTGAGGCAACGCGAAGAAATGCCCCGCCTGGGTTCGGCTCGGTACCAGGTAATCGCGAGCGCCCTCCGGCGTTGACCGCGTCAACACCGGGGTTTCGATCTCGATGAAATCCTGGTCCTCGAGAAAGGACCGCAGCGAACGGATCACCCGGTGGCGCAGACGCAGTTTCTGCTGCATATCCTCGCGCCGCAGATCCAGATACCGGTACTTCAAACGCACCGCCTCACCCATATCGGTATCATCAAGCTGAAACGGTAATGGCAGCGATCGATTCAAGATCTCGAATTGTTTTGCGTACACCTCGACTTCGCCGGTGGCCAAGTCAGGGTTCACGGTTCCTTCCGGACGTTTGCGGACGCGGCCGGTGATCTGGAGCACGAATTCACCGCGTACCGCATCGGCGATGGCGAAGGCCTGGGACTCATCCGGGTCGGCCACGATTTGCAGTAGTCCGGTTCGATCGCGAAGATCGACGAAAATCACACCTCCATGATCGCGTCGCCGGTGCGCCCAACCGCAGACGGTAACCGTCTCATCGATCAGTGATGTGTCTACCTTTCCACAGTAGTGGGTGCGCATGGGGTTACGTCCTCGTTGGTATTTTTGTTTGCGGAAGCAGCGCCGGAGGTCAGTTTATGTTGGCGACTTTTGGCAGCTTTCCAGGCTCTTGATCGGCATCGGGGACGACCACGCCGGTAGACAGAATCAACTTGAGTCCGGCTTCGACCGACATCTCCAATTCTATAATGTCCTTTTTGGGCACCATCAAGAAAAACCCCGAGGTCGGATTCGGAGTCGTCGGTACGTAGATGTTAACGAGATCTTCTCCGGTGATGTCTTCGAACATCGCCGTGGTATCACCGGTCACGAACGCCAGGGTCCACAAGTCGCGGCGCGGGTACTCAACGAGCACCACCTTGCGAAACGATTTACCCTTGGCGGAAAACAGCGTCTCAGTGATCTGTTTGACAGACGAATAGATCGACCGCACCAAGGGAATGCGGGCGAGTATGACTTCCCACAGGCGCACCAGTCTGCGGCCGAACAAATTGGCGAAGATCATGCCGGTAACGATGACCACCAACACCGTGAGGGCAACACCCAGACCGGGGATCTTGAATCCCAGCAGATTTTCCGGCCGATAGGGAGTAGGAATCAACACCAGGGTACGATCCATCAGGTCGATGAGCAGTTTGATGACTAAAAAGGTCACCCCCAGCGGCACCCAGATCAACAACCCGGCAACTATGTATCGTCGCAACGCGCTCATTGAAGTGGGTCAACTACCTTTGGCACCGGTGGCGGATTTATTCATGCTGGTTTTCGTGTCGCTGGACTTGTCCGATTTAGCGGAATCAGCGCTTGTCTCCTTAGTGGTCTTTTCTTCTTTGGGCTTCTTTTTGTCGGCCGGTTTCTTGCCCTGGTTCTTGAAGTCCGTTTCATACCAGCCGGTCCCCTTCAGGCGAAACGCCGCCGCGGTGACCTGCTTTTGGAGCGTCGCGCACTCGCAGGCCGGACAGTCCTGAAACGGTGGGTCGCTGATTTTTTGCAACGTCTCCAACTGGTGCCCGCAGTTGTTACAAACATATAAATAAATCGGCATACAGCGCTCGCTTTCGTGAATTCGCAGTGAGTATCTATATGGGCCCTCGACCCAGTGATACCAACCGCGCATTATAGCCAGTGACCACAGAATTCCCAGCGGTCTCGCCCGTATATTTCAGCAAGGCGCCCCGCCCTTACTTTATGGTACTAAATTGGAGACACCTACAACGTTTCGCCCTGAAAATGACCGAATTCGACGCTTTAGGTTTCTTGGCACGACTAAGGGCGGGACGCCTTGGTGCAATATGCAGGCTAGGCGCCGGCAATGGTAAGTTTGTCGAGCAAAATCGATCCACACCGGACGTTGCCGCGCACATCAACGTCGTTTCCAACCTGGGCGATGTGCTGAAACATGGCCCTCAGATTCCCGGCAATGGTGATCTCCTCGACGGGATACTGGATCTCGCCGCCTTCCACCCAAAAGCCGGCCGCACCGCGCGAATAGTCGCCGGTCACCACGTTAACGCCGAATCCGATCAGTTCGGTAACCAATAATCCCGTATCCATGTCGTTCACCAGCCCCGCCAGATCCAGCGCGCCGGGCTCGATGGTGAGATTACGAACCCCGCCGGCGTTGCCGGTGGTTTGCATGCCCAATTTGCGGGCCGAGTAAGAGTCCAGGACATAGCCACGCAGCACACCGCCGGTGACCAGATCCCGGTTTTCGGTGGCCACACCTTCGTTGTCAAACGACGCACTGCCCACCGCCTTGGGCAGATGGGGCTGTTCGTGAATGCGGACAAACGATGGAAACACCGGCTGATCCAGCTGGTCGAGCAGGAATGACGCCTTACGGTACAGACTGCTGCCCCGCGCCGCGGCCAAGAAATGCGACAACAGACTGCTGGCTATAGGCGCCTCGAACAACACCGGGGCCTCGCGGGTGGTGATTTGGCGGGCTCCCAGCCGGCGCAAGGTGCGCCGTGCCGCGGTCTCGCCGACATGTGTTGGCGACTCCAAGTCAACCCGATCACGGGCGGCGCTGTACCAAAAATCGCGCTGCATGAGTCCGTCCTGCTCACCGATCACCGCGCAACTCACACTGTGGCGGGTTCCGGTGACGAGGCCTGCAAACCCGTGGGTATTGGCATAGGCTTCGGTGCCACGGTGTGTCGACACCGACGCCCCTTCTGAATTGGTGATACGTTCGTCAAACCCGCGTGCGCGGCCTTCGCAATCCCGGGCCAGATCAATGGCGCCCTCGAGGGTCAACTCCCAAGGATGATCCAGGTCGAGTTCAAGAATATGCTTCGCCAGCCGATCGCGATCCGCCAAACCCGAGCACTCATCCTCAGCGGTATATTTGGCGATGCTGCACGCCGCACGCACGGTGTCGGACACCGCGTGTGACGCGAAATCCGACGTGCTGGCGGAGCCGGTTCGATGGCCGAAGTACACATTCACCACCAAGCTCTTGTCGCGGTTGTACTCCACGGTTTCCACATCACCTAGTCGCACCGTCACCGAAAAGCCTTGGCTGCGGCTCACCGCAGCGTCGGCATCACTCGCGCCATGCCGCTTGGCCTCATCCAGCGCCTGCTGCGTCACATCGATGAGTTGTTGGCTGCTTGCTTGGTCGTTAATCTCTTCGGTAGCGCCCATAAGCTTCGCTCAATGCAATTTCATTCACTACTATGTATTCGCTCCAATGAGCGAGTAACGTTTCAGTTTCGTTTCTCGCACCGGCAGGGGCGAAATGTAATGTTTCACCATTAAACCTGCACCCCACCCACGGTGAGTCCATCGATGCGCAGGGTAGGTTGGCCAACGCCCACCGGGACGCTCTGTCCCTCCTTGCCGCAAGTGCCAACGCCCGGGTCCAGCTCGAGGTCGTTGCCGACCATGGTCACGCGGGTGAGCACATCCGGGCCGTTGCCGATAAGCGTCGCGCCCTTGACCGCATGTCCCAGTTTCCCGTTGTCGATCATGTACGCTTCACTGGCGGAGAACACAAATTTTCCCGAGGTGATGTCGACCTGCCCGCCGCCGAAGTTTACCGCATACAGGCCTTTGTCGACCGACGCGATGATTTCCTGTGGGTCCATGTCGCCGGCCATCATGTAGGTGTTGGTCATGCGCGGCATCGGCAAATGGGCGAAGGACTCACGACGGCCATTTCCAGTGGGCGCCATGCCCATCAAGCGCGCGTTCATTGCGTCCTGCATGTAGGTCTTCAGAACTCCATTTTCGATCAACACGGTGTGCTGCGCGGGGTTGCCCTCATCATCCACGCTCAACGACCCGCGGCGGTTGGGCATGGTGCCATCGTCCACCACCGTGCACGCCGGCGATGCCACAAGTTCACCGATACGGCCGGCAAACGCTGAAGTACCCTTGCGATTGAAATCTCCCTCCAAACCATGACCGATGGCTTCATGCAGCAGAATACCCGGCCAACCCGGACCCAGCACCACGGTCATAGTCCCCGCTGGCGGATCCTGCGCTTCCAGGTTGACCAACGCCTGACGCACCGCTTCGCGGGCATAACCCAAGGCAAGCTCGTCGGTAAAATAATCGTATCTCACCCGCCCACCACCACCGGTGCTGCCCTGCTCGCGCCGGCCGTTGTGTTCGGCAATCACGGTAACATTGAGTCGAACCAAAGGACGGATATCAGCGGCGAGTGTGCCGTCATTGCGGGCTATCAGGATGACCTCGTGCACGCCGGCGAGGCTCGCGATCACTTCCTTGACGCGCGGATCTTGGCGCCGCGCCTCCTGTTCCACGCGCTCCAAAAGTTTGACCTTGTCGGTGTCGTTCAGGCTCAGCAACGGGTCCTCCGCGAGGTATAGGCGAGGGGCGCGGCCGTCCGACCAACTGATCGCATGGACGGGGTTGTCTCCACCCTGCCGGGTGATGGCGCGGGCGGCGCTTGCTGCGTCGCTAAGTGCCGGCAACAAGATCTCATCGGAATACGCCAATCCGGACTTTTCCCCGCTGATCGCGCGCACACCGACACCCTGTTCGATGTTGTGACTCCCGGACTTCACTGTACCCTCTTCAAGCATCCAGGATTCCTGCCGCGTATATTGAAAATATAAGTCGGCATAGTCGACACTGGGCGTGATTAGCTTTCCAAACACGGCATCTAGGTCGCGAACGTCCAGTCCACCGGGTGCCAGTAAGGTATTCTTGGCTGTCTCAATCAGTTCTGTCATTGATCAGTCACCATTTTAAAGAGAATTCTCCGTGACGCAGACATCGCTATTAGGATGTCCCCGGTTGTGTCGTGCCATGATCTGTGGCGGACACTCATTACAGTCGACGATGACTAAGGCTGGGAAAACCGTCACGAAGTATTTTTAGATGCTCTATGTCTACATCCGCCACCGCCATGCCCTCCTGCTCTTCGATTTCATCAATCACCTCACCCCAGGGATTGATCACCATCGAGTGCCCATAGGTACGCCGTCCGTTGGCGTGGGTGCCGAACTGTGCAGCAGCAATGACGTAAGCCAAATTCTCCACCGCCCGGGCACGCAGTAACACCTCCCAATGCGCCTTACCGGTGGTCGCAGTGAACGCTGACGGCACTGTGAACACACATGCGCCATCCTTAACCAACGCCCGATAAAGCTCCGGGAACCTGACATCGTAGCACACCGTCAGTCCCAACCGTCCGACCGGGGTTTCGATGCCAATCTGATTTCCTTGCACTGGACCGGGCTCGATGTAATCGGATTCCCGGTATGCCTCTTGGTCACTTACCACCACATCGAACAGGTGGATCTTGTCGTAGCGAGCCGCTTGGCGTCCATCGTTGTCAAACACTAGGCTTGCGGCCCGCACACGATGGTTGTCCTGCGATACCATGGGAATGGTGCCGGCGACGATCCACAGATTGTGCCGCGTTGCCTGCTCGCTCACAAAAGCCTGCACCGGCCCCTGCCCTGGTGTCTCCGCGGCACCCAGACGATCGCTTTCATGACGAGGCATCAGGCTGAAGTTCTCGGGCAGAACCACCAGTTGCACATCGTTATTGACCGCTTGCGCCAACAGACGTTCAATAGTGCGCAGGTTTGCGCCAACCTCGGGACCGGAATTCATCTGCACGGCGGCAACCCGCAGCATCATTGAGACCGCTCTTTGGCATATATGACCATGGTGTCTGGAAATCCCGATCCCGGCTCAAGAAGCACTTGATTTGACGCTATGCCCAGCGCCACCAGCCAGTTACGCAACTCCAAGGCCCACGCATTGCCGCGATCACCGCCGGGATACCGAATAACGATTATACCTTGCTTCATGCTTTCAAACTTACGCATGACGCGTTGCAGTGCCGGGATGCGCACAATTGCCGTACCGCTACGCACCGCCGGCCAGTCAGCGCGGGTTAGTAACTCCGCAGCGGCAGCCGGTTGCAGAGCCAGGAGCAAACAAACACCAATGACAAAGCGGCGAAAATCTTTGATATTCATGGCTAGGGTTGTTCCAGGGTGTCTTCCGGATCCCCAGGCTCCTGCTTGATACGGGTGATCTCCGGCGTTTCCCAGAGACCGGAAACCTGATAACGGTAGCGCACCAATTTTGCGATTTGCTTCTTAAATAACTTCTGCACGACAAAAACCACTGCCCCTGCCGCAGGACTCGCGAGCGCACTCAAAAGACTGAGATTAGCGCCGACCTGCGGCGCAACGATGATCTCCATGTCATAATCCTCCTTTGCAAGTCCCGCGCGGCCATGGACATCGATCAGCGCTGCCGGACCAATCACATAGAATCCATCACTGAGTATGTCTCCGTATTTCAGCGCCCCTTTTGCATTTATCCGATCGAACACCAGGCCTTTGGCGAACACATCGGAAAAATCAAACGTCAGCCGCCGCATCAACGCCTCGACATTGAGTAGACCAAACAAGCGCCCCGAGCCCGGCTCGACACGTATAAAGCTTCCTTTCTTGGCTGAGAATTCAAATTCGCCATTCAGTTTCTCAACCGCGAAGGTGCCTGGCGCACCATCCCACTCAGCGACGAGTTCCAACTCGGCTTCACCGCCGGCGACTTGCTCCGGCAACGCCAACGCGGCCATCGCCTTGCCGAGGTTATTGCTGCCGGCTTTGACATTCAGCTCCGTACGTTGTGCAGTTGCCGACCGACGCCACAGGCCATCGGCCTCGATCAGTAAATCGGGTTGCTCACAACGAAATCTGGCAATACGCCATCCCCGCGCCACCGGTACGGCCGCGAAGTCGAGAGCACCCAGTGATGAGTTGCCGAAGCGGAATGTTTTCACCTTTGCAGTCACCGCCGGCAAGTTCTGCTGATCGCTGTGTGTTCGGGAGCTTGCTGACCCCGTGGACCGAGGCCAGTACAGCCGCGAAAGCTCGAGACCATACCACGGCTGCTGTGCATCGAGACGCGCGCGGGCCGTTCCGTGTACTGCTGCACCGTCCACATTCGCCTCCCAATTGCGGCCATCTTCAGAAACAGCATCCATCATTACGTTACCGAAATTTCGTTGCAGGAATTTGAGTTCTTCCACGTCCAGTGAGACCCGGCGCAGGGCGTCGATCATGGTCCCAGAATCAGCATCGCGATCACTTCGGGGTTTTGCCAGCAGCACCTCTAGCCAGGCGTCCAGATCCAAGGCGTCCGCCGTGCCTTGGAAGCGAAGTTCCCGCGCCTCGGGCAGTGAAGCGGTCCCCGGACCCAAGATCAACTCGCCGGCCAGGAAACGCCAGCGGCGGGCATCAGACTGAAACGTGAGGGTGCCCTTTAACAGTTGATTCACATCGAATTCGACACTGCGATGATCGGAACCGGTGTAACGAACCCGCGTCGCCAACGGCAGCGTTGACTCGGCGAGTTTATCCAGCGGTGGCGGTAGGTCCACACGCACGCCGCTCAAAGCGGATTGCACTTGCAGGTCGGCGTTGTTCCGATCAACGGTCAAACGTCCCGACCACGCGGTGCGTCCATTCACCGGGTCCACCAAGCGCTCACCAAGTATCGGCCGCAACTGTTTTACGTCAACCTCGCCGTTGGCATCGATAGCAAAAATCGGTGGTGTACGCGGCCGCAAGGTTTTGACATCCAGGCTCACCGGCCCTTGAAGCAAATGGGCCGAAAGGCCCTCGCCGGACACCGAGTCCTCGGTGAACTTCACGGTGCCCTTGATTTCATCGATGGTCACACCATTGGGCCACCGCAAAATGCCGTCATCGGTGTGATACTGACCCTCGACACGAGACTTTTTCAATTGCGACAACGGCAACATGAGGTTCAACTGCAAGTTACCATTCCCGGATCCGGCCAATTCCATGGCACGATCCTTGTTTTTCACAAACGGCCCTTGACGAAGGAAATCGACAACATCGTTCACCTTAGCGTCGAGCAGCCCTTCCAACTTCAAGGTGCGCTCCCGCTTGTACAGATTCTCACCGATTGCCGAGGCCCGGAGAATTTGTGAATTCATGACGCTGCCGTTGGCGGCAGTCACGCGTAGCGTGGCATTGTGGAACACCACGTCGGCATCGAATTGCGATACCGCCGGCCACGCCTTGTGGTAATCCAAAACTCCGTCTTTGATCTTGAAACGGGCACTGAATTCTCCATCCCCCGCGGTGAATGGAAACCGGTCCACGAACCCACGCCATTTCAGTTGACCCTCAGCACCATGTCCCGCCACCAGCGCACGGGTTAACCATCGCGCAAACTTGGGACGCGTGTTCTTGGGCAAATAACCCGGCACCTTGGAGACGTCCACGCGTGGTATTTGGGCCTGCAGTTCCACGTACGGCGCGTCGTCCGAGATCACTACTTTACCCGCGGCGCTGGCAATTGCGAGATCGCTATTTCGCATTTCCAAGTGCGGCACTGAGATCTCCCAACCGCTGGTTGCCCGCGTCCAGCTGGCGTGTGCTTGCACGGAATCCATCACCAGCGGTCCGTCAAACACCCGCGGCAGCATGACCTCAGCGGTGCTGCCGTCAATCGTCACGTGCCCCCCGTGACTGCCGATAGACATTTGACCCCCGATACCTCGCAATCCCGGCCAGTGTGCCACCGGCTTGGTGACCACGCCGGCAAAATCTGTTTGCAACCAAAAACCAACGGGATTTTTCAAAGACCCGAGGACATTAAAAGACACATGTCGCAAATCAGCCTTGGGATCGGCGGCTTGCAGCTTGCCCCACCAGCCCTGATCACCAAACAAGGCTCTGCCCGCTTGCAGGATGGCGGGCAACCCAATAGCTTCAATCTTGAACTCAGTTCGGGATCCGCTGCGGGAAATGTCCATTGTTTCCAGGGCCAACTCGGTGCCGTTCAAAGACACGCTGGGGTTTATCAATGCCAGGTCCCA
The DNA here is from genome assembly GCA_947259395.1 of uncultured Gammaproteobacteria bacterium. Classification (GTDB taxonomy): domain Bacteria; phylum Pseudomonadota; class Gammaproteobacteria; order Arenicellales; family JAANXG01; genus CALZGZ01. Next base: position 12,478 of record CAMYMN010000065.1, read on the forward strand.
ACCGTCTTTTTTTCGTGACCAAGATAAGGCGGTAGATAAACTGTCAATATGGCGCAACGGCTCATTCTTTTTCAGGAATAGCTCGGCCTCCGTCAATGAGGTATGGGCATGTGCGGCGGTCAGTTTTCCGCGGCGCCAAGTCGTAGTGATGCGTGTATCCACCTGGCCGCGCACAAGTTTAGGGAACAACTCGTGGACCGCCAACGGTGCGTTTCCGAGATTGACCCGGTCTAGATCGACATCGATGCGGCCGCCCCACTTGCGTCGCATCGGCTCACCGCTGAGTTCGGCGGCCACATGGATGTTGGCGCATACAGGCTCAGGACAACGCGCGGTGCCGTGGAACTGATGCGCATCGCCAAGATTAACGAAACTCATGTTTATCGCCGACAATTCCAAGAACCCTGCGGTATCGCGCTCGTCGCGCCAGATGAGGGTGCCATTCTCCACTCGTAGGTCCCGCTGCAGAAACAACCAACGCAAATAACCTAACTCCTGTCTTGTCTCACCGGTGCCGGGCACCAGGTCTCCGATACGTACACCACCGTCTTGCAACCGGATGATTTCCACTGTTGGCGACAATAATGTAAAGCGCTCGAAGACGAGATCGCCCACCAGCAAGCGCCACGGACTCACCTGCACGTCGATCCCACCCAGGCGCAGAGACGAGTGGCTGCCCTCCTTGCGGCGTACGCGTAAGCCGCCGGTCTTGAACGACGGCGACCAGCCGTCCCAGCGTGCCTCAAGACGCTGAATTAACACCGGCCTGCCGAGCTGATCGGTCAAGTAGGCCTCGATATGGGCCTTGTGATCGGCGAGATTCGGCCACCACGCCCGCAGTGCCACTACCGCGGCCACCGCCACCAACAACAACGTACCGACGACATAAAGCGAGTAACGCATAACGCGCAATGTCGCTGGAATCATGGCTTGCTCCCGGCGCGACCATGATCTTGTTGGAACAAGATCGCAGCAATAAATCGAGCCTGTGCCGGCGACCAAACGAAACCAGAATGGGCGGCGGCTTGGCACCCATAATGGGCGCCACTTGTCTGTTTAAAAACGACTTCCATCCGCCTGAAATTTACTCGCAACCGGCCTGACCTACGCTTGTAGTACACACCCAGACTCTGTCTAGACAGAGCAGTATCCTAAATGTCAGCGATGATGCCGCAGAAAGACCTCTTTGCACAGGTACTTTGTGATCTGGCTGCCAGTGTAGAGATCTCAAAACAATTAGAATCGGAACTCGATAAGTTAAGACAGGCCGCCGGTTGTGGAAGCAAACACGAAGTTATCGGCACTCATTGTGATCTCCATCTGATTGGGGCTCGTTCGAAACCAGCCACGTTGTAAACTATTCACAGCAGCACCACATCGTATTCTTCCTGCTGATAGGTTGCCTCGACCTGCAGGTGAACAGTCTTGTTTATGAAGCCCTGTAAGTCGGCCAGAGTCGTTGCCTCTTCGTCTAGTAACATATCAGTCACGATTTGGGAGGCAATGATCAGAAACTCTTTGGCATCGAATTGCCTCGCTTCGCGCAAAATCTCACGAAAGATCTCATAACAAACAGTTTGTGGCGTTTTTAAAACGCCGCGTCCATCACACACGTTGCACCGCTCACACAATGTTCTTTCGAGACTCTCCCGCGTGCGCTTTCGCGTGACCTCAACCAATCCCAACGGTGACATGTGGATTACAAAAGTCTTGATTCGATCTCGAGCGAGGGATTTTTCGAGAGCACGCATTACCTGACGCCGGTGCTCAGGATCCTTCATGTCGATGAAATCGATAATGATGATCCCACCGATATTACGCAGGCG
>CAMYMN010000066.1:0-34868 GCA_947259395.1 uncultured Gammaproteobacteria bacterium
GAGCGACAAAAATTGTTAGTCAGGTTGCCAATTACCGTCCAGGGCACTGGAACATACCGTTCATCGGAACCTGGCCGACAGCGCCGCGGTTAACGCTAAGCCATTGTTTTATTTAAGTTTAATCGAAGTCGGCGTGGTCCCGGTGCGATATTGGCATGGATCGTGCGAAGGAAACTGCAGAAAGCAAACGGTGCCATCAAGGTGCGGGGTCTTGGGTCACCATTGGGGAAACAACTTAAAGAGGGTGAACACATGTCGAGGGGTGAACAAGCACGTTGGGATGATGCCAATCAACCCGATTCGGGGGGTGCCTGCGTAGAGCCTCGGGCTGCGGGCGACGAACCGGTTCGCGGCGCCAAGAGCAAGTCGCGGACCTCGCAGTCTTCCAGTTCCAACGCCACACAGATCTATCTGCGGGAGATCGGTCATACCCCGTTGTTGTCTGCCGATGAGGAGGTCTATTACGGACGCCTTTGTCAGCAGGGCGACTTCAAAGCACGCCAACGCATGATAGAGAGTAATTTGCGTCTCGTGGTCAAGATTGCGCGCCGCTACCTCAACCATGGATTGTCGCTACTAGACCTCATCGAGGAAGGCAATCTAGGCTTGATCCGTGCAGTTGAGAAATTTGATCCCGAGCGCGGATTTCGTTTCTCGACCTATGCGACTTGGTGGATTAGGCAGACCATAGAACGGGCAATCATGAATCAAACCCGCACCATCCGCTTGCCGGTGCACATCGTCAAGGAAATGAACGTCTATCATCGTGCGGCGAAGCGACTCGCGCAGCAATTGGATCACGAGCCCACCGCGGAAGATATTGCCACAAAACTGGACGTGCCTATCAGTGAAGTCAAACGCATGCTGGGACTCGAAGAAAGCATCACATCCATTGATGCGCAGCTGGATTCCGACTCCGAACGAACACTGGTCGAGATCATTCCCGACGAAGCCGCCACCGATCCCGCTGATCTGCTCCAGAACAAAAAAGTGCTGGGGCACATTAACGAATGGCTGGGATCGTTGAACGAAAAACAACGCGAAGTCATAGAACGCCGATTTGGGATCGGTGGGCGAAATACATCCACCCTGGAACAAGTTGGCAAGGACGTCGGCGTGACCCGTGAGCGGGTCAGACAGATTCAAGTGGAATCGCTGGCGAAGCTTCGTGAAATGCTCGAGGCCCGCGGCTTCTCACTCGAAAATCTATCCTAGCGGTCCGCTAACACCGGCGCAAAAGAAAGGAAATGGGGTCTGTCCCCTGGTCTTCTCTCCAGCACGGGGAAGTGGAATTAGAGGCGGGCTCTTGGCGTCCATCATGTCCCCCACGGTTTTGCAACATTTTTTAAAAGAGTACGGCAAAGACGCGATAGCCTCAACAATAGAAAGACAATTAGATCAAATTATCACGTCAAAAAAATAACTACACCGATCGCGTTTCCTTCAATAGCTTTGAGGGATTATACTTCTTGTCCGTCTACAACAAGTAGGAGCTCAACGGCGGCGGCTTCATTAAGGAGCGTTAACCTTCCTACGAATCGATGTCTATTCATGCGAAGACGTGGAGCGTGGGTTGACGTGAATTCAGAGTCCTTCCCTACCCAACCACCGGAGACGTGACGATGCCACAAAGTCCATGGAAGCAAGTCTTTACGCCCTTTAAGAAACCCTTCTCGATGCCGTTCTACTACGACGCGGTGTCGTTTTTCTGGACCTATTTTTCCGTGCCGATGGAGCGTGTCGAGCCGCATTTGACGGGCACAGGACTCACTGCCGCTCGTTTCACGGATCTAGAAACAGACGATCACGCAATCGTCTCGTTGAACTTCCAGAACTATCTGTCCAACCTCGGGATGCTGCTCACGACCGTGCTGGAGGTCGAGTTCAACATTCATTGCTTCCCGACGTCCAAGGAACATGAGACACCGCTGATGTCTTTCAGAGAATACCTCATGGGTCAGGAACAGACGAAGTGGATTGGCGGTTTTCGGCTCCATGTGCCGGCGGACGATGAAATCGCGGTAAAAGCGGGAACATTGATGTTTGGTGAGCGCAAGTTCAAGACCGGCTTCACATTCAACGTGCCGGTCGCTAACAATCCCAACCCGCCGAAGGGAGAAGAGTGGCGCTGGGTATACACGGTGTTCGATCCGTCGGTTGACGTTAACAAATCGCCGAACTCTTCCGACTTCATCTACCGCCTCAAGGCGAATCTGGATCATCTCGGACGGCCCACGATGACTAACCCGTCGCCCTTGACCCTGTACAGCCTGCTGCCGGGTGGGAAAGATCACCCGCCGGGCTTTGGGACGCTCAACTTGTCGCGCTGGAACATCTTCGGCTTTGACAAGACGTGGTTCGACACCGATAAGAGCAGCTGGACCGATAGCCATGGCCACCAGCAGCCGGTCGTCAAGGTCGAGTGCGGGGAGAGCACCCACGCGATGCGCAAGGACACGCAAGACATCATCGGCGATATCCCGGCGTGTGCCGTGCGCTACTACCAGTCTCCGCCTGCGGCGGTCGAAAACCGCGCCTTTTGGGCTGACGGTCCAAAGCCCGACTAGCATGGAAACTGATCGAATCGACCCCCTCGAGGACTTCGTCGGGCTCTCGGCGGTTCTGACCGGATTCGAGACAGCGGAGCTGCACGGCACCGGGTTGGTCGAAAGCCACTACAAGACGATCCTGGATATTCTCGGCGAACGCATCTTCGGGCGCCTGCTGTTGACCTGGAGGCAGATCCGCGAAAGCGAAGCGAACGACGTGGACTTCGATGTGCGCAAGAAGATCCTCGAGAATTCGTTGCTGGGACCGGTCGCTCGCAACATTCTGGTTCTTTGGTATACCGGTAACTGGAACCAGATGCCGGGCGAGTGGCGGGACCAGTACGGTGCGGCGGCCGGCGATCGGACGCGCGTAGTTTCGGCTGCGGCCTACCGACAAGGGCTCGTGTGGCGGGCGGTCCTCGCCCATCCACCGGCGGCCAAGCAGCCAGGCTTCGGTTCTTGGACGCCGCCCCCGGAGGGAGCCGACGAAATCGACGATGAGTGGCGGCAATGACGGGAACACGCCACGGAGCAACCAGCAAGGTTCGGCAGAGTCGTCCGAGGGAGGGGTCACCTTGGCCAGTCCCGTGACACGCGCCCATCCAGCGGCCGCTGAGCGAATCTACGATGTCGTTATCGTCGGCGCGGGCGTCGCGGGAGCTATACTGGCCAAGGAGCTGGCGGGAGCCGGGAAAACGGTCCTACTGTTGGAAGCGGGCCGAGCGACCAGTATCCGGCCCGAGGGCTATGCCTCATATGTAGAGACCTTCTACGAGGCCCTAGCCAAGACCCCCAACTCGCCGTTTCCGCAGAACCCCGCGGCTGCTTCGTCATCTGTTCTCTTCCAGCAACGGCCCCGCGAAGGCGTCCCGGTTACAACGGGTTATCAAGTTTACAAATACAGGAAACCGTGCCAAGGACCGTCCGAGAGTGGGCTGCCCTTCCTGAGCACCTTTACTAGGGCGCTCGGCGGTACCACGCTGCACTTTCTAGGTACCTGCATTCGGATGCTGCCAGAGGACTTCCATCTCGCGACCTTGTTCGGCCACGGCATCGACTGGCCCTTCGGCTTCGAGACATTGGAACCGTTCTACGAAAAGGGCGAGCTCGAAATGGGTACCGCCGCTGACGTGGCCATGCAGGAACGCGAGGGCACGAAGTTCCGGCCCGGATATCAATACCCGATGCGCCAGATCCCCCCCTCCTACTTCGACCGCTGGCTGGAGGACCGGATCCGAGGCATGACCTTCAAAATGGGCAATGAATCGTTCCCAGTGGAGGTCGTAGGCACGCCCGCCGGACGCAACGGCATGCCCAATCCGGGGTACAGATACCCGAAGGAACATCCGCTCGCGGGTCAACCTTACCAGCCGATCGGCTCGCCGTACGACACGCGCCGCGGTCAGCGTTGTGAGGGCAACAGTAACTGTGTGCCGATTTGCCCGGTGATGGCCAAGTACAACGCGCTGCGCACGCTCTATACTCTCCAGCCCAAAACCAGCCGCAACCTGGAGATCATCACCCAAGCGGTGGCGTCGCAGATCGAGCTTGCCGAAGACGGCAAGGTTAGCGGAATCGTCTGCAAGCTATATGACGTCGAGACCGGGAGTCAGTATGTGAAGTTCACCGCCAGAGGCCAGGTCTATGTAGTCGCGGCGCACGCCATCGAGAGTGCGAAGCTATTGCTGGCCTCGGGCGCCGCCAACAGCAGCGACATGGTCGGGCGGAATCTCATGGACCACCCTTATCTTCTTACCTGGGGTCTCGCCCCGAAGGGCGCGCGGCTCGGCGTCAACCGGGGCCCTCAGATCACCTCCGAACTGCCGATGCGACACGGCAGTTTCCGCAAAGACTTCGCCGCGTTCCGCGCGGACATCCGCAACCGGGGTTGGGATTTTGCCAAGGGCTCGCCCTACTGGGACGTCGGCATGCTGGTCAATGATGAGCAGCGGTTCGGCCTGAGCCTCCGCGACGAGCTGCGTGACAGGGTCCAACGACAAATCTCCTTCGGCTTCCAGATCGAGCAGCTACCTGATCCCGACAATCGCGTCGAGATCGATGACAAGTATCGCGATGCGCTCGGCAACCACAGACCTATTCTCAGCTATGACGTTTCCGAGTACACACGCAAAGCGATGCGGGTCGCGCGGGACCTTTCTCGGAGTGTCATCGAGCATGTCGGCGGCAAAGACCACACCGAGTACCCCAAGCGGCCCAAGGAGGCCGTCGGATATATCGATGTCGGCGGCGAGCCCTTCGAGATTCATGGTTCCGGCCACATCATGGGAACGCACCGCATGGGATTGCGCCGCTCAGACTCCGTTGTTAATCCGGATCAAAGAACCTGGGATCATCGCAATCTCTTCCTTGTCGGCTGCGGCAACATGCCGACAGTGGGCACCTCGAATCCAACCCTAACGGTCGCCGCGCTTGCCTTCAAGGCGGCCAAGGCGATCAAGAAACAGCTCGAAAGCTAGTTTCATGAACATACCAACGATCAACACTCTCGACAGTCTTAGAAGGCACGTACAGTACGCGCTGGCGGTCGAGCATTTCACCGTTCCTCCGTACCTCTGCGCGCTCTACTCCATCCCCGAAGACACCAACCGCGAGGCTACCTCGGTGATCCAGAGCGTGGTCATGGAGGAAATGCTCCATATGGTGCTGGTGGCGAATCTGCTCAACGCCATCGGCGGAAAAGCGAAGCTGAATCATCCGTCCTTCATCCCCACCTACCCGAATTATCTCCCGCACAGCGCTCGCGACTTCCAGGTCTCGCTCGGGAAGTTCTCGCGGTCAGCGATCGCGACCTTCATGAGGATCGAAAGACCGGAGAAAACGGACGCACCGCCGGAGGGTGACTACTTCCACTCCATCGGCCAGTTCTACGCGGCGGTCCGTGATGGCCTCAAGTATCTGGTCGATCAGGAGCAGAAACACGGTGGGGAACGAGTCTTCTCGGGCGACTCTGCGCTCCAGATCACTCGCGAGTACTACTACGGTGGGGCCGGAGTGATCACGGTGATTAAAGACCTGGAAACCGCGGAACACGCCATTAGAGAGATTGTCGACCAGGGAGAAGGACGGCCCGGCGAAGTATTCAATGATGACAACGACAAGGAAGTCCGAGGGCCGGGCATGCGACAGCCCGACCAACTCGAACCGACTCGCCAGGAGCCGGCGGGTACCCACGCGGGAGGTTATCTCGAAGCGCAGCACCACAAGAATTTCTCGGGCGAGGAAGAGCCGGCCCACTACTACCGGTTTCAGGAGCTGTTCGAGGAACGCTACTATCAGGCAGGAGACACTCCGGAGACCGGGCCTAGGGGTCCCGAACTACCCTTGCTCTGGGACAACGTTTACAACATGCGGTCAAACTCCAAGGCCAGTGACTATGCCGAGGGTAGCCAGATCCGGCGAAAGCTCGACGGGTTCAACCACTGTTACATGCGGCTCCTGGACGGGCTTCAATCGGCATTCTGTGGCAAGCCGGCGGAGATAGTCCGCGCCGTCAGTCTGATGTACGAGGTAAAGGAACGGGCCGTGGAGTTGATGCGAATCCCTTCGGGCGATGGCGACACCACCGTCGGTCCAAGCTTCGAATACGTCCCGCCGAAAAGAGACCCAGGCGGTTCGCAGGCGCTCAGCTGACTACTCGGTGCTCGGCGCGAGCCGTGCCCTCCCAATACATGCACCCGCCCCAGCGTGCAAGACAATTTTTTGTCTGATGTAGTGGTCCAACAATTTTTACCGTTCCCACATTTTCGTAGTTTGACGATTGGTGTCGAAGCGCGTTCGAGACGTTCCCACGTCTCGTAGTCTCCCTTGATGAGCCTAAATGTGCGACGCTCGCCTTGCTCCCGCGTATCAACGTTACGTTGGACGCCGGTAAAATTGCATGCCACTATCTCTTACGACCGTAGTTGGCGAGATACCCTCGATTAAACGGATCATGCGGCACACCCAGCACATCAAAACACTATCCTATTATATTCACCATCGTATTTCTGCAGTTATAATTCGCTACCCTGTGTGGCCTAATCAGCAATTCTGTTTGTACTTTCGCGATATTGAAAACCGACTCCGGAAACATGTTATGACGGTGTCCTGTATCAATACGTTAAACGGGGCCTTGGATTCCAGGAATAAAACAGTATGGGACCCAACGGATAGAACCTGTAAGCGGTGCTGCCGTAGCCCCATATACATGAAGATGTAGTAATACCTCGTCCGAGGAAGAAGCTAGATTGCAGTGTTCTCAATGCCATGCGGAGAATCGGGATGGACGGCGCTTCTGCGCCGAATGCGGAGTGCCGCTTGCAATCGTATGTCCCGACTGCGCCTTTACCAATGACCTAGGTGAAAAGTTTTGTGGCGGCTGTGGTAAAGCTTTGGCAGTCGCAGCATCGGCGAGCGCCGCCAAGACTAAATCTTTACGGGCGGAATCAAAAAGCCCCCTGCCGACACGCAACTCAGGTCCCGCAGGCGTTCATGAATCCGTCGCAACCGAGGCCGAACGCCGCCAGCTCACGGTGATGTTTTGTGACTTAGTCGGTTCCACGGCGTTGTCGCAGCAGCTCGACCCCGAAGATCTGCGCAACGTCTTCGATAGTTATCAGCAAGCGGCGGGTGAGGTCATCGACCGCTACGATGGTTTCATTGCCAAGTATATGGGCGATGGGATGCTCGTCTATTTCGGTTATCCGCGCGCGCACGAAGACGATGCTGAGCGTGCGATACACAGCGGTTTAGAGATCATTGCGACCATGAAGGAATTAAACACGAGTCGCAGCCACGAGAAAGGCGGAGAACTGGCGGTACGAATCGGAATCGCCACTGGCCTGGTGGTGGTCGGGAAAGGCGCATCAGAGGATGCGGCGATAGTCGGCGAGACACCGAACCTAGCCGCGCGTCTGCAGACGATCGCGAACGCGAATACCGTCGTGATTGGAGAAAGCACACGTGACTTGGCGGGCGGTATGTTCGAGTACGCCACTGCCGGTACCCACGACCTGAAAGGTTATGTGAAGCCGGTTCAGGTATGGCGCGTGGTGCAAAAAAGCACAGCGAAAAGCCGTTTCGAGGCTACGGTCAAGCGTGGGTTGATGCCGCTCGTTGGGCGTGAAGAAGAAATTGCACTTCTACTAAAGCGCTGGACGCAGGCAAAAGATGGAGAAAGCCAAGTAGTGTTACTTGCGGGTGAAGCCGGCATTGGAAAATCACGTATCGTGCGCGCGTTCAGAGATCGTGTGCTGGATGAGCCTCACAACCGCATACTGTATTACGGCTCGCCTTATCATCAAAACAGCGCCTTCTATCCGGCGATCGATCAAATTGAGCGCGCTATGCGGTTTGATAAAGATGATAGTCCCGCGCAAAAGCTCAACAAGATAGAGGCTGTGCTAGACGACCTGAGTCTAAGCAAAGCAGAACTTGCACCACTGCTTGCGTCGCTTTTGTCGTTACCAACAAACGATCGTTATCCTCCCGTCCTGTTCGGTCCTGAGCAAATAAAAAAGGACATAATTGACGCGCTGGTCACCATAATCGAAACAATGGCCTCTCGAAATCCAGTGATCATGGTGATTGAGGACGCGCAATGGGTCGATCCGTCGACGTTGGAACTTATCGACCTTGTGATCGAGAAATTGCGATCCTCCCGATTTTTACTGGTGATCACTTCTAGACCGGAGTTTGAAGCGCGCTGGGGGGGATCCGTCCAACCTACGCTGCTTACACTGAATCGAATGAGCCGCAAAGAGATCATAGGAATGGTGGAGGAAGTGACCCGGGGTAAGGTCCTGCCCGATGCGGTGCTCAACCATATCATCACCAAGACCGATGGTGTGCCACTGTTCGTCGAGGAACTCACAAAGACTGTACTCGAGTCGGACCTGCTCCAAGATATAGGGGAGCGGTATGTGTTATTGGACTCCCTGCCAGAACTGCCAATTCCGGCCTCGCTCCAGGACTCCCTGATGGCACGATTGGATCGATTGGCAACGGTCAGAGAAGTGGCACAGCTTGCCGCGACTGTGGGGCGGAACTTCAACTTTGAGCTATTGGCAGCGGTGTCACCTCTTGGGGACCGAGAGCTCAGAGACGCACTTGCGCAACTACTGGAGGCAGAACTGATTTACCACCGCGGCTTACCTGCCGATGAAGAATACGTGTTCAAGCATCTCATGGTGCAGGAGGTGGCCTACCAGACGTTACTCAAGACCACTCGTCAGCGATACCACGCGCGTATCGCGAAAGCGCTCTTGGAGCAGTTCCCGCAGACAGTCGAAAATCAACCGGAAGTCCTCGCCCATCATTACACCGAGGCACATCTTGCTAAAGAGGCCATTGGCTACTGGCAACAAGCCGGTCAGAAAGCAGTAGCGAGCTCGGCAAATCTGGAAGCAATCGGCCACCTCAATCAAGGTTTGAAGTTGCTAAATACCCTGCCGGACACGCCCGAGCGTGTCGAACAGGAACTAAAGCTACAGCTCACCTTGGCGGTGCCACTCACCGCAACATCCGGTTACGCCGCCCCGGAAGTGGAGCACGCTTATAAACGAGCCCGTCAACTGTCTCAGCAGATGGGCCAAACGCCGCAACTTTTTCCTGCCCTATATGGCTTGTGGCGATACCGTTGTTTGCGGGCCGAGTACAAAACGGCTCTTGAGCTGGGCAAGGAACTTCTAAAACTGGCTCAAGATTTGCAAGACACGGCGTTCGTAATGGCATCGCATCGAACGCTTGGGGCGACATTCTTTTATCTCGGAGAATTGAGCGATTCCCGTGCCCATCTTGCGCAAGTGATAGACAATTTATCCAGGGACCAAAGTAGCCCAACTCAGCTGATCCAAGAAGCATACGACGTTATTGATCCTCGTGTCGCCAGCCGATCATACATGTCGTGGGTGTTATGGCTGTTCGGTTATGCGGACCAAGCGCGGCAGGCGAGTCGCGAAGTGGTTGCCCTAGCCCAGACGCTCGCTCATCCTTTTAGTATGGCGTTGGCACTCAGCTTTGCCGCGTGGCTACATCAGTTTTGTCGTGAGGAACAGCAAACCCGGGAATGCGCGGAGGCGGCAATTTTACTTGCCCGCGAGCAGGGTTTTCCATTCTGGGTGGGATGGGGAGAAGTGCTGCGAGGCTGGGCGCAGCCGCAGCTCGGGCAAGACTATGAAGAGATAGTCGCGCAAATGAAACAAGGCGTGGTCAATTGGCGGGCTCAGGGATCGGAATTGGGGACCGCTTATTTTCATACGTTGCTGGCCGACGTGCACAGGAAACAAAGACAGACAGAAGAAGGGCTGGATGCGGTGGCGGATGCGCAGGCGTTTACCAGGAAAACTAACGAACGATTCTTGGAGACTGAGCAATTTCGGCTCAAAGGAGAGTTGTTGCTGCAACGAAACGATGCGAGCACGGTAGAGCCCGAATCCTGCTTTCGGCAGGCGCTTGATGTTGCTCGCCATCAGCAGGCCAAATCACTTGAACTGCGCGCAGCGACAAGCCTGGCACGTCTTTGGAGCGAACAAGGTAAGCGCACCGAAGCATACGAGTTGCTCGCACCGATCTATGGCTGGTTCACGGAAGGCTTTGATACACAGGACTTGGGAGACGCGAAGACGCTTTTGAAGCGGCTCGCATAAGATTTTCGAGACCGAGTCTGGACAGGGTCGACGTCTTTTATGGCGGCCTTGACGAAATGCCCCGGGTGACTTTTGCCTAACCACATCATTAGTTGCTTTATCGTGCGCTAGCGGTTTAAGTGATCTCTTTGTTACCTGATTTACTCCCAGCACCGAGGCCGACTAGTGACCCTCGCCATTGGCTAATGTACATCGCAAAAACAGTGAAGACCGTCTACAATCTAATACTTGTTTTCGTTCGTTACCCATGCCGATGCCGAACGTCAATAGATCAGGTAGTCGTGCTGATCCGAACAAAACTAAAGATACCCTGCAAGTTTCTGGAGAACTGTGAAATGCTAAAGTCGGTCAACATCTTTTTTGCGACACTGGCCCTGGTCTCGTTCACCGCCGCGGGTTTTGCTGAGGAACCCCTAAAAAAGACCGTAGAGGCACTGTTTGCGGAAAAGGACACCTTGAACGGTAAACAGGTCCAGATCACGGGTGAGGTGGTGAAGGTAAACAACGGAATCATGAACCGTAACTTTCTTCATGTTAAGGACGGTACCGGTGCGGTGGGCAGCAACGATATCACCATCACCAGCCAGCAAACGGCGCAGATCGGCGACAAGGTGGCAATAACGGGGCGCGTTGCCACCGGCGTTGATTTTGGGGCAGGTTACACCTATCCGGTACTGGTAGAGAAAGCTGACATCAAGAAACTGCCGTGATAGTAGACCATGTTTATGCTAAGGCTTTTTGATCTCTGAACCCGATGCGCTACGGGTCCTGGCCTCCAGATATTCCCAGCGGTCGTAGGCCTGTTCCAACTCGCTGCGGATCTGGTGCAGGCGGTCCACGGTTGCAGTAATCATATCCCGGTGCTGCTGATATAACTCGGCTTGACTCACTTGCTGCGTGAGGTGCTGTTGTTCTCGTTCTAATTCTTCGATACGCCCCGGGATTGCACCCAATTCCCGTTGTTCCTTATAGCTCAATTTCTTCCGCTGGGTAGAAGCCCTGTTTTCACTGTGCCGCCGCTTGGCATCGTTGCGCGGCGCGCCGGTAGCGGTTTTTCCCTGCACCAGGGAGGGCTTTTTTTGTCGCAACCAGTCTTCGTACCCGCCCACATACTCCCCCACCCCGCCGTCACTTTCGAACACCAAGGTGCTGGTCACCACGTTGTCAAGAAATGTACGGTCGTGACTGACCAATAAAAGGGTGCCGTCGAAATCGATCAATAGTTCTTCGAGCAATTCCAATGTGTCGACGTCGAGATCGTTAGTCGGCTCATCGAGAACCATCATATTTGCCGGTTGTGTGAACATTTTTGCCAATAACAGGCGGTTGCGCTCACCGCCGGACAGGCTGTTGACCGGCGAATCGATGCGCTCAGGCGGAAACAAAAAGTCTTTCAAATAGCTGATGACATGACGTGAACGGCCGCGCACTGCAATGTAGTCGCTCCCTTCGCTCACGTTGTCCCGGACCGTCTCGTTCGCATCCAGCCGGATCCTTTGTTGGTCAAAGTATGCAATCTGCAGGCGGCTGCCCATGGCAATGCGGCCCGAATCGGGTGTTATCTCACCCAAGATCAGCCTCAACAACGTGCTTTTGCCACAGCCGTTTGGACCGATGACTCCCACCCGGTCTCCACGCATGATGCGCGTTGACAAATCACGAATGACCACATGATCACCGTAACGAAAACTGACACGATGCAGGTCTGCGACCCGCTTTCCGGACAGATCACTGCTGTCCACATCGAAGCTGACCTTCCCTGACATCGCTTGACGTTGGCTGCGTGCCCTGCGCATGGCTTGCAGAGTTCTGACCCTGCCTTCGTTACGGGTGCGCCGTGCCTTGATGCCTTGGCGTATCCACGCTTCATGTTCCATTAGTTTTTTGTCAAATTTGGCGTTCGCCCTGGTTTCGATTTCCAGTAACTCGTCTTTCTTGCGTTGGTAGTGGACATAGTCGCCGGGGAAAGACGCCAACTCGCCCCGATCCAGTTCGATAATGCGTGTCGCCAGGTGTTTGAGCAGGGTGCGATCATGGGTGATGAACATTAACGCACCCCGAAAAGACACCAGAAATCCTTCCAGCCAGGTGATCGCTGCGATATCCATATGATTGGTCGGCTCGTCCAATAACAACAGATCCGGATTACTCACCAGCGCCTGCGCCAACATCACCTGCCGGCGTATACCGCCGGAGCAATCGGCGATGCGCTTGTCGGCGGGTAACGATAGACGGCTCAATACGGTCTCGACCTTCTGGTTGATGTTCCACCCACCCGTGGCGTCGATACGTTGTTGCAGGCTTGATAACGTGTGCAAAGACACCGCATCGGATTCACCGACATGATGCGAAACATTGTGATAGTCGGTCAGTAATCGGCCCAAGTCTCCCAACCCCGATGCGACGACCTCGAAAACCGTGTCGGAAGTCGCCGCCGGCACCTCCTGCTCCAAGTGGGAGATGCGCAAGCTATCTGTGCGCCAGATCTCACCATCGTCTGGTTGGATACCACCGCTGATGAGTCGAAACAAAGTGGACTTGCCCACGCCGTTTCGCCCCACCAAGCTAATTCGTTCACCAGCCGCAACCCTCAGATCCACATGATCCATTAGCGGCCGATGACCATAGGCCAGGGATACGTCATTCAAGCTCAATAACGTCATCGATTTTAAAACCGTTCGCCTGGTTTCATTTTACGTTTACTTCACTATTGAATTATTGTGGTCTACATCAATACTGGCAGGCGCGACTCCACCTTGCAGCATTAGAAAACGCCCGTGCCGTCAATGGATGATCACGCGAGGCCGTTTCGCACGCATCCGCGGCCCGCCCAGCGCTTGAAGATGATACCCTGTCAATGCGCATGAAACGGGGGGTTACCGGCTTTCTCATATACAAAGAATACAAGAATATGAACTGACCGTGCTGATCACACGAACCGACAACTGGCTTGCACTTATTTTCTCTGCGCGGGTGCTGATGTATGCCAATTACATGGTGTATGCGGCATGTCTGCCGGTGCTGCTCGATGAATGGCAGATGTCGGCCGCGCAGGCCGGCACCATTGCCTCCGGTTTTATGGCGGCGTATGCGGTCTCCTTGTTCGCGTCATCGTGGTTAGCGGATCACTTCGGCGCCAAGCGGGTTTTCGTGACCTCCGCGGTGTTGAGTATGTTGACCGCGATGGCATTCGGGTTTTTCGCTCGCTCCTACCTCAGCGGCTTGTTGTTCTACTCCCTGGCCGCCGCCACACAGGGTGGCCTGTACACACCGGCTATCATCCTGTTCGCAGACCGGTACGATTCGAGTCGGCGCGGCACCGCGGTGGGTTATCTCATCGCCAGCACCTCTGTCGGCTACGCTTTTTCCCTTGGGGTAACGGGATTATGCCTGCATCTCGCCGGCTACCGTGCCGCCTTCATCGTCACCGGTCTACTGCCGGTGCTGGGCGTGATCATGTCGTGGTTCGCGCTGCGCGGGACACCCAACATCATCCATCCCCGACCCCGCGGTATCCGCGTATTCCAGTTGCTGCGAAAAAACCATGACACCCGGTGTCTGGTCGCCGGTTACACGTCGCATTCCTGGGAATTGCTCGGCATGTGGTCATGGACCCCCACCTTCTTCGCGGCGAGTTTCGCGCTGGCCGGAAACGGCCTCGCGGACACCGCCCAATTTGGGGCGTATCTCGCGGCGTCTATGCACATCGTCGGATCCTTCGCCTCGGCGTCGATGGGACGCCTGTCCGATCATTGGGGCCGCCGCCGGGTGCTGATCTGGGTCGCGGCTTGCGGGGCACTGCTTTCGTTCACCCTCGGGTGGCTGATCGTGTTTCCCGTGTATGTGGTCATGGTAATCGGTTTTCTTTATTACTTTGCGGCCATCGGCGATTCGCCGGTGTTGTCCACCGCCCTGTCCGAATCCGTCGACGCCGGCTATCTCGGCTCCGTGCTTGCAGTGCGTGCGCTACTGGGATTCGGCGCCGGGTCCGTGGCGCCGATCGTGTTCGGGGCGGTATTGGACTGGACCAATCCAACCGGCACGGTGGTGACCCAGTGGGGTTGGGCGTTCGTGGTCCTCGGACTCGGTGGGGCGCTTGCCACCTGGTATGCAATTCGTTTCCGCGGCGTCGGCGCGCGTACCGCAGATCCATAGATCGCCGTCAAATCGGTTCGTCGGCAATATGGCGATCCGGCGTAACCGACAACAAGTCCTGCGCCCAGATTGTCTCGTAGGTCTGTGGCGCGATATTACCGCCGGATAACATCACCAACACCCGGCGCGGTTCGGGTTGGCTTTTGGCCCATGCGCAGGCGCCCGCCATGGCGACCGCCGATGTCGGCTCGACCGGGGTCTTGATTAAATGAGTGAGCCATTGTGTCCAGTAGATGATCTCCTGCTCTTCAATCTCATAGAATCCCGCCAACCGCTTGAGGTATTGGAACGTGCGTGGTGAGACGCAAAGCGTGCGCGCACCATCGGCAATGGTATCCGGTGAATTGGTGAAGCGGATAATGTCACCGCTGCGGTAGGATTGCGTCGCATCGTTGGCCTGTAACGGTTCGGCGCCGTACACCGGCGTCCCCGGCGCCAGCAGCTGGGTGGCCAGATAGGTGCCGGACAGCCAGCCGCCACCGCCGCAGGTGGCAAAGATCGCATCCGGACGCAAACCAGCATTGAGGGCTTCATACGCCGCGGTACCTTGCCCGGCGAGCACCCAGTCGTTGTCATAAGGATGCAACAGATACGCCCCTTGTTCTTGGAGTTCAGTGGTTTTCACTTCGGCCTCTGCGCGGCTACCGGTGACGAGCACCTTCGCGCCATAACCGGCGGTCGCCTGCCGCTTGACGCGCGAGGCGTCGGCCGGCAACAGGATGGTCGCCGGCACGCCCACTTGTCTAGCCGCGTAGGCCGCCGCCTGCGCATGATTGCCCGAACTGAAGGCCACAACGCTGTCCGGCAAGTTGCCTTGTTCCTGCAACGACAACAAGGCATTGAGCGCGCCGCGCACCTTGAATGCGCCGACTTTCTGAAATCCTTCGACCTTGAAAACGAACTCGTGACCCAGCCAGTGATTCAGCAGCGTGGAACGGAACAGCGGTGTTTGATTGATAAACGGCGCGATGCGTTCGTGTGCCTGGGCAACAACGGCAGGAGCCAATGGTTTGTCAGTCACGATACTATCCTAACCGACGCACGGGTCTGCACAAACACGTGGTCTGCGCCTATGCCGTAGACTACAAAATAGCAAAAGGAGCAAAACGGGTCGCCAACAACTAACAATCAATTGCGTTGTCGTTTGTCACCGACCTCTCAATTCAGCGGTCATCGAGTTCCGGGGACAGTTTACTTATCTGTGAATATGTTGGGTGGTGATTTACCTGAACTGGCCTATTTCTATGCCGTTGGTAATCGGCGACTAGACCGTTACCGAATTTGTGCACAGATAAGTATAGTCCCCTGAACGCAAGAGTTTTTCAACACTCTCGGTCAGGAGCGAGCATGTGGAAAACAGCTACACGGTCGACTTTGCGTAATCATCTACGAACCGCATCGTCAAACGGATCTGCTTCAGGGTCGCTTTCATGAGGTCGCGTTGACTTATGACTTTCTTCAGGACCCCGTCTTCCACTAACGGCAGATGCCGAATATTGTGTTCCGACATCAACTTCATGGCATCCATTACCGTATCCTTCGGCGAACACACCACCACGTCTCGGGTCATCAGGTCTTCGACGCTGACAGCAAGTGCCTCCGGCCCATGCCGCGCAACGGCTCGAACGACGTCGCGCTCCGACAGTATCCCTAGCAGTCCGCCCGCAGCATCGCGAACCGGCAGAACACCGATGTCGTGGTCCGCCAATAGCGACGATGCTTCTTTGAGGGTGTAGTCACGGTCGCAGGCCAACAACTCTTCGTCATGCTGCGTAGTCACATCGCCGACTTTCATGTTTTCCTCCTCTTGGCTGGCTGAGTGCCAGGGGCAGAAACTCGTTCGTGCTGCACCGTAAGGAACCGACCCGTCCACACGGTTAGCGATGATCATCCACCATCATGTCACGAGTATCAAGCCTACCGATTTCGCGCGGACGGCAACAATTCGATGGTATCCGAGTCGACCTGCGCAAGACCAGCGTTGGTGGAAGAAAACAACGCTTGATACCGACTACAACCCGCCCGGTGCTGCCTTATCAGCGTCAGCACCTCGTTGAGTCGGACGCGGTCCTTTGCAATCTGGCACTCTTTGTCAGATCGAGTCTGTGGCTTGTTGAAATAATCCATTAAATCAATACGCCACAACCTCAACTTTTATTTATTTGGATGATTCGGAGAGCGGCTTAGTCTCGCTGATTGTCGACGATGACGTGTCAAACGCGGGTACATCGTGAGCCGGTGTCGCCTGCGCCCGCTCGGCGAGAGCGCGCGCCATGCCATTGAAAACCAGGGCATGTGACGGTGAGAATGCATACCAATACAACAATCCCCATACACCCGCAGGGTGCCAGTAAGCGGTGACGGTGATGCGGCTGTGCTGCGGGTCTTCGGATTTGATGTCAAACTCAAGAACACCGGCGCCCGGTGCCTTCATGCCGAATCCAAGGGTCAACCGTCGTGGCGGATCGACGCCGATCACTCGCCACGAGTCGATGGTGTCGCCAACGCGCAATTCCGTCGGATGGCGGCGTCCGCGGTTCAAGCCCTGGCCACCGATTGCCCAATCGAAAAACTCCCGCACCGTCCACAGCAAGTTCGCAAAATAATAACGATTGTCGCCGCCGATGGCGGCAACCTGAGCCCACACCGATTCGGGTGAGGCCTGCGCGAGCGCGGTGCCGCCGGCCTTTTTTGCATAGTAGCCAAAGTTTGGATTGTAATCGCGGAACATCAGTACACCTTCGGTCCAGCGCGCGGCCACCGCGTTGTCGCGTTCGGCATCGAAAACGGCCGCTACCGCTTCGCGGTAAGTGAGCAGCGGTTGCGGAACCAGGCGGCGCAGGGCGCCGTCGTCGGCTTCTATATCCAGCTTGAGACCTGCGATCAGCGCACGGGCAATAGGAGTCGGTACCGAGGTCACCGCACGCAGCCAATACGAGGAAAGTGTTGGCGTCAGGACCGGAACCGGAATGATGAACGGCCGCTTACCCACGCATTCCCCGTATTGCAGCATAAGTTCGTGATAACTGAGCATCTCCGGCCCGGCCGCATCATAGATCTGACCGGCGGTTTCAATTAACTCGGCAACGCGTACCAAGTACTCCAACAGGTTCTCCAAGGCAATTGGCGGCGACTTAACCTTGACCCAGCGCGGTGTCACCATCACCGGCAGGTTATTGACCAGATCACGAATGACTTCGAACGCGTATGATCCCGGACCGACGATTATACCGGCACGAATCTCGGTAACCGGCACGCGGCCTTTGCGTAGGCGTTCGCCAGTGATACGCCTTGAAACCAGATGTTGCGAATCCGCGTTTTCGGGGATCAGCCCACCGAGGTAGATGATGCGGCTGACACCGGCGTTTGCTGCCGCCTCGGCGAAGTTGTCTGCGCCTTGCTGTTCCAACGCGGAAAAGTCACCGCTTGTATCCAACGAGTGCACCAGATAATAAGCGACATCGATACCCGCCAGGGCTTCGGCGAGCGTCGCCGGGGCGAGTACGTCGGCACAGCCGATTTCGATACCGGGCCAGCGGCGTCCTTCCAGCACCTCCCGGCTGCGTGCGGTTGCGCGCACCTGGTATCCGCGCTCAACCAGCTTGGGAACCAGGTTGGTGCCAATATATCCGCTCGCGCCAATTACCGCGACGCGAAGCGCATGCGAAGCCCGCGGCTCAGCGGCAAACTGCTCGGGCCCGGGTTCAGTGAAATGTTTATCTGTCATTTATAAGGATATGGAGTGTGGGTTGGTTTTAGACTCTATTTTCGCACAGCGGCGAATCAGCGCCCATACGCGAACAAGCGTGATCCGACAGTTCATTGCAGTGATGATCGGGGTGACTACTCCGCTCCAGTCTTCCCCGATTTTGAAAACAATCAATGTTTTCCGGCACGGGATTTCCGCCGCACTCTCAGAAACGTTAATATGCTGAGTTTGGACGCACGCCATGCGAACCGGGCAGGACACAATGAGTACAGTACTCCACGAGCAATCCCCCACGCCCCCGCCGTATTTGCCGCAAGACAATGAGCGGGAAGTTTTCCGATCGGCGTATCACCGCCAGCTCCCACTGCTCATCAAAGGCCCCACTGGGTGCGGTAAGACCCGATTTGTGCGCCACATGGCGGCGGAGTTGGGACGGCCGCTTTACTCCGTGGCCTGCCATGACGAGCTGTCGGCATCCGATCTGGTGGGAAGGTTTCTCATTCGCGGCGAGGAAACGGTTTGGCAAGACGGGCCGCTGACACGGGCCGCACGCGAGGGTGGCATCTGCTACCTGGATGAGGTAGTCGAGGCGCGCAAAGACACGACCGTCATCTTGCACCCGCTCACCGATGATCGTCGCGAGCTTTATCTGGAGAAGACCGGCGAACTGGTCAAAGCGCCGGCCGATTTCATGTTAGTGGTGTCGTACAACCCCGGTTATCAACATCTATTCAAGAACCTGAAACCGAGCACACGGCAACGGTTCGTAGCGTTGACGTTCGACTTTCCTGCGCCCGAAAAGGAAGCGGATATCATTGTCTTGGAAACCGGGCTCGACGCCGCCGAAGCGCGGCGCCTAGCGGAATTGGGGCGGCAACTACGCACATTGGAAGGCCACGATCTGGAGGAAGTAGCCTCTACCCGGCTACTGATCCACGCGGCCAGTTTGATAATGGACGGATTGAGCCGGCGCGAGGCCTGCCATGTAGCGTTGGTGGAAGCGCTGACGGATGATCCGCTGATACAGGAAGGACTGGCGGAGACCGTAAGCGCGTATTTCGATAACTGAACGCCGACCACGAGATCCATGAATATCGCCGCGAATCTGCGCTTCGAGCTGGCATTGGGTCTGCGGCGCGCCCCAAGTTTCCCGAAAGCAGCGGTCGCGCTCGCCGATGTCCAACGGGGTCTGCATGTGTTTCTGCACGCGCTCGCCGGCTCGTGCCGGTTGGAGATCGTGCCGGGCAGCGAAGACGTGCGCGACGGGTTGTTGCGGCGTAAGGTGTCGGTGAAACGTCACTGGCATGAACTCGCCTGGCAGAATCCGGACCACGCGCACTTACCGCAACAGATCGCGCGCTTTCCAGACCGTGCCCTGAATCGGGATCTGTACTACTGGCTCGCCGCTTACCTTGCATTCGAGTCGGAGTTTTGTGCGCCGACGCGCTTCCCTCCGGGTCTCGAGCACTTGTTGCGAGGCGTGGCGGTCAGTGAACTGCTGGTGGGACGGTATCCCGGGCTACGGCGTCGATATACTCGCCTGTGCCGCGCCTGCCTCGAGGAACGCGACACCCATTGCGACGCCTATGCACGCCATCAAGGCGCTGGCTTTACCCTATTGGAGGCCGGCATCCGCAACGGCCTGGGGGATCCCACCCCCGTAGCGCATCCGTGGCTGACGCACGCATTGAACATCGCCCGACGCGGTGAGTGGGCGCATGACCCGCCGGCAGTGTTGGCACGCAGGCTACTGCCGTTCTGGCCGGCCGCCGTATGGGGTCATCCTTCACCACCGGCGGGCCCGGATACCCAACCGTTGCCCGCCTTGGTGGACCCCGAACTGCTTGAGGAAACGCCGAGCGCCGGTTACCACACCGATGAACCCACCGAGGAACAGAGCTACGATCCCGATGCCCGCGATCGCGTCGCGGACGGGGACCGATTGACCGGCGCGCTGCTGTATCCAGAATGGCACTACCGGCGCCACGAGTATCGCCCCGACTGGTGCCGGGTGTACGAACAAGTGCCACCGGCCGTCACGTCCAAGACCCCCGACCGGGAATTGCAGCAACTTGCCGCTCGCATCCGCCGCCGCTTTGAAGCATTTCGCCTGCAGGATCACTGGCGACGCCGGATGACAGACGGCGAGGAGGTGGATGTAGACGCGTTCGTCGATGCGGCGTCCGAGCGCCGCGCCACCGGTCACCGCAGCGAACGGCTGTACCGGCATCGTATTCGTAACGAACGGGAACTGTCGGTCGCGGTGTTGCTCGACGTATCTAATTCGACCCAAGGCCGCATCGACGGACTACACCGGGTCATCGATATCGCCCAGCGTGCGATGCTGGTGGTCGCCGAGGCGCTACAAGGGCTGCGGGACGAGTTCGCGCTATATGCCTTCTCCAGTTACAGCCGCGCATTCGTGGATTGCCTGCTCATCAAGAGTTTCACCGAGACCTACAGCGACACGGTGCGCCAGCGGATCCTGGGGCTTGGGCCAGAGGGCTCCACGCGGATGGGGGCCGCGCTGCGTCATGTCGGCGGTGTTCTCGCGGGCCGTTCGAGCCGGCACCGGCTGTTGCTGGTGCTGACCGATGGGCGTCCATACGATCCGGCAGACCGTTACGAAGGGCGTTACGCCTTGGAGGACACCCGCCGCGCGTTAATCGATCTACGCGCGTTGGGGGTGTTCCCGTTCGGATTGACCATCGACCAGAAAGGACAAGAGTACCTGCCGCACCTGTTCGGCGTCGGCCGATATATGGTGATCTCGAACGTGGCGGATTGCTGGCATCACCCGTACATGTCCAGGGAAGAACTCAATCAAGAAATCGAAGATGGCGTCGTGTTCTGGGGCCACGAGGCAGACAGAGTCCTCACGGGCGTCATGGGTATACAGGACAAAGGCGATGTTCATCTCATCCGGCACGCATACGTTGTAACGCGCGCACGGCGCCAAGGCATCGGGACCAGGCTGCTGCGACACCTCGAATCGTTATCAGATAAACCGCTGCTCGTCGGCACCTGGGCCGATGCGGGCTGGGCAATTACGTTTTATGAGAAAAACGCGTACCGGTTGGTGACGACTGCAGAGAAAGACAGGCTGCTCGGCAAATACTGGCGTATCCCCAAGCGCCAGATCGAGACCTCTGTGGTGCTCGCTGACAGACGATGGCGGCATCAGCGGTGCGGTAATTGAAAACATCGGCGGTGCAAAGTGTGAAATTAAAGGCGCTTGAATTCAGTTAGGATCCCATTTTCTCGCTGCAACGCGGCGTCCAGCGGCGCGACCCTGCGACCACGCGCAGGACCAGCACTGCCCTCGTCCCTGCACAGCAGGGAGTCTTCGCACAGCACAAGTACTGCGACTTCGCGCAGCACAAGCCCCGCCGCCATCATCCGGGATCGTCGGTGAACTATTAAGGGCCATAGCGTCCTCAATTTCAAAGTTTGCCCGATTTAATTACAAATAATTCCAGCAATATACCGGTCTTACTACTCATCACGTCCTGTCACACAAACCGGAATCGGTATCAGCCAACACACAGGGTGGTGACGGCGGTGATATTTTGAAAAAATCAATCCTTATTCCACGCGTATCGAGCAACCATCATGTCCGGATCAATATTGAAAACCGTTGGTAGCTGGCTTGCTGGCTACTTGAACAAGCCGATTAAAGGCTATCAGGCATTTTCGATAACCGATCCAGCTAAGTTGGCGGCGGTGATGCGGCCCTGTGACGTGTTGCTGGTAGAAGGTGATCGGCGGCTCAGCACCGCAATCAAATACCTGACCCAGTCAACCTGGTCGCATGCGGCGATCCACGTCGGCGATGCCTTGAGTGAAAGCGACGACTACGAGACCGCACCGGTGCTCGTCGAGGCGGACATCAAGCAAGGTGTCATCGGAGTCCCGCTGGGAAAATACGCGTCATACAATACCCGGATCTGCCGCGCCATCAATCTCGCACAGGAGGATCAGAAGCGCATCATCGAATACGTGGTCGCGAGGTTGGGACACGCCTACGATCTAAAAAACGTGATCGACCTTGCGCGCTATCTGCTACCCACGCCTCCGGTGCCGAGCTCGATGCGCCGCCGCATGCTCGCCCTGGGCAGTGGCGATCCCACCCAGGCGATTTGCTCGTCCCTTATCGCCCAGGCGTTTCAATCCGTGCGTTATCCCATTCTGCCCCATGTCGAGGAACTCGATTCTCCGACTCGTAGCCGTTACGGCAACACCGTCCGCGAGATCCTCTATATTCGGCACCACAGCCTGTTTGCACCGCGGGACTTCGACATCTCGCCGTACTTCCAGGTCATCAAACCGACCATCGAACATCCTTTCGACTACAAACGACTGGTATGGGGAAATAACAATCCGCCGCAGTCCGGCGCCGCACCGGAGGAAGCGGCGTAACCCATTCCCTGTCATTCACGATTCGTGAGACGGCAATTCGCGACAGGTCGTCCGCATCCACAATTGGAATGGGGTGTGAATCGCGTTCAGCTGTTTTTCACTGCCTTGGTGCAGTATGCGGTACGCGGTAATAGCAATGCGAAGTTAGTTACGGAATCCATACTCGAGCACATAATACTTGGGATTCAGCGCATTCAAAGGCTCACGCAATTTTGCCAGCTCCGCTTCCGGACCGTGTACCTCCAGCCTGATGATATCGGCGATCGATAACACCTCTTGTAGGGGGGCGTCGACATTTTCCAAGTGATTGAGCACTCCTTCGGCGTCGACGTAGCCTTCGCGGTAGCGGGCCTCGTTGTCACAAAAGGAAAACCCATAGAACATGCATTTCTCCTCCGATGACGTCAGTTCAACAAACTTTTCGCATAGTTCCTTGATACGCCCGACCTGCCCGGCATGGATTTCGAAATACGGGACCAGCGTGACACAGGTGTCTTTTGTTGACATAGCTAAAAACCTCCTCGGTGAAAATACTCATCATTTATCGCGATCCAACACCGTCACAAAAACACAATTCATATCACGACGGCATACGTTCAACGATACGCCACATGTAGAGCGCCAATAAGGACCGATGCGGGGAGAATAACGCAGCCGCCTCAGGCGCGGGCATGGCGTCCGCGCCACTTACAAACCGGCTGAATGTCTTACGCACGGTGATGTCCCCCTCGGGCCAGATGTCCGGCTCGCGAAAGTAAAATATCAACGCCATGTCGGCGGTCCACGGGCCGATTCCCCATATCGTCTGCAGGTGGGCTGCGCGTTGTTCGCGGCTCATTTTTTCTAGGCGAATCGGCGACAAGCCCCCTTCCGCATGTGCCGTTGAGATACTGCATAACGCTTTTATCTTGTTTCCCGAAACGCCACATGCCCTCAGCAGCGGTACATTACGCTCACAAAAAAAGTCCGGTATGCGGCCGCCGTTTTCGCTCACCGTGTCCTCAATACGACCCCAGATACTGCGCGCCGCCTTAGTCGATAGCTGCTGGCCGACAATCGCCCGCGCCAGAAATGAGACCAGACCTTTGCGCCTGCGATCCGGCAGCATTACCGGCCCGATGTCTTCAAACGCATGCTGTAATGTCGGCGAGATGGCGCCCGCGGTCTCGATAAATCGCCTATGCAGTTCCGGGGTCATTCGGGGCCCGGCGCTTTACGCCACACAGTTGATCGTCGGGTTTGCCCGTCGATGTACATGGTACCAATTCACGATGTTCGTATGCCGATGGTCTCCGGTCCAAGTTGGGCGAGTCAATAAGACAACCGCGGAAACCAGTCTATCCCCCGGCCCTCGGGGGTTAGGTCGAATAGCTGCCACAGCGGCCATACGAGATCGGCATGTCTGGGATGCTGTCCTTCCGCCGATGATGCATAAAGCAGTTCGGTGTTATAGAAGTGGTGAATACCCCGCTGGTCTTTCATAAACACGTTGATTGCCGGCATTTGGCCCCACTCAGGACTTTCCGCAAAATAATCGGCGTTGTAACTGTTATCACCGGAAGACAACAAGCGCAGCCGGTCCCAACCGCGCATCCGCGCCCAGGCACGAATCTTGTGCACCGGCGACTTGGCGACAACCGCAAAATTGATCCGCTCCGTCACGTGCGGCGCGTTCGCGTTGAAGCTATCCAAGATCGCGGTGCACATCGGACACGGCTCATCGGCGTCTGGCGCATACATGAAGCTATAGACGATCAGACTGTCCTTTCCTGATTCAAACAGCTCGAAAAACTTGGTTTGCTTGACCGTTGTTTTATCCGCGAGATCTGCGCCGCCTTCCTCAAAGACGTAGTCTTGTTGCAACGGTCCGCCAGGCGGCAGTCGCCGCCGCACCACCGCGACCTCCTCGATGCGCTGGCGTAAATCGATCTCCATGTTCAACAACTCATCGCGCGCCTGGCGATACTCTTGGTTCTCGCCCGGAAACTGCTTGTCATGAAACCGACCCATTGCGTCACCTCGCTGTCAAGTATTTCGCAACCACAGAGGCCGCGATGATAACGCAGAATGCAACTAAGTATGTTTGTCAGTTTTCAATTCATTTATACTAGCGACGCGATATGGCAGAATTAACAATCATTAGGAGGAGATAAATGAATTTGTTCCATCGCGTAGTTGCCAGTTTTTTGTTTGCAGTTTGCTTACTCAGCGTCGGCGCGGCGCATGCCGTTGAGTTGCAGTGGTTCGGACAATCCGCGTTCAAGCTCACCACTCCCGGCGGCAAGGTGATCATGATAGACCCATTTATCACCAAGAATCCCAAGACACCCAAGGAGCTGAAAGACCTCACTAAGCTCGGTAAAATTGACCTGATAGTAGTTACCCACGGCCACGGCGATCACGTCGGCGACACCGCCAAGCTTGCCGAGATGAGCGGCGCCAAGGTGGCCATGAACGCCGACATGGGACATACCTTCGGTACCCTCGGCATAGTACCCTACAAACAACTCATCCGGTTCAACAAGAGCGGACCGATCAAACCACTCGGCGACGGCATCACCATCACCATGGTACGGGCAGAGCACAGCTCCGAGATCCTTCACACCGACCCCACTACCGGTAAAAAGAGCCTGCATCCGGGCGGCGAACCCGCCGGCTACATCATCGAGTTGGAAAACGGATTCAAGATTTATCACGCCGGCGACACCGGGGTGTTCGCGGATATGACATTCATCGGTGAATATTACCAACCAGACCTCGCGCTGCTACCGATTGGCGGTCACTTTACGATGGATCCACAGCATGCGGCCTACGCGGTCAAGAACCTGCTAAAAACAAAGACCGTGATGCCCATCCATTACGCGACATTTCCGCCGTTGAAAGGGACACCGGAGCAGTTCAAGGCGGCGCTCGGCAATTTCCCGACCAAGGTCATCGTAATGCAGCCGGGCGACACGCAAAAATTCTAACGCGTTCGGCTTTACGCTGGGCAGGCCCGTTCGGCTTCGCTCACCGCAAGTTACTGAAGCTGTCATCCTGACGCGTTTTACGCCGCTCGTGCTGGTGTAGTTGCAGTGCTGGTGCTGCGCGAAGTTTCCCCGCTTTGCGGGGACAAGCGCAGTAAAGGATCTTTACCGTGAAAGAGATGCCGTGCTCGTGCTAAACACCGTCGCGGTCAATCACGGTGAGATTCTTCGCAACGCTCATAATGACAGCAACGGATGACAGCATCGGATCACAACGAAGAACAATGAGTCGGATTTCTCGCTGCACTAAGCAGCAGCTCGTTCCGGAAAAAATAGGGGCCTGAGTGTAGACTCCGACCCCTATTTTTATGCGATCTAATCGGTGCGGCTGGTTATCTCGATAAGGTGGTAGCCGAACTGGGTCTTCACCGGACCGTGGACCTTGCCGACCTCGGCATTGAATACCACTTCATCAAACTCCCTGACCATTTGACCCTGGCCGAATTCTCCCAAGTCCCCGCCTTGTTTGCCGGAAGGGCACTGGGAATGGTCTTTTGCCAAACTCGCAAAATCCGAGCCGGCTTCTATCTGATTCTTCAGGTCTTCACACGCTTGCTCAGTTGTCACCAGGATATGGCGGGCACGGGCTGTAGACATTATGTTCTCCTCTAGGGGATTGCCATAAGGGATTTAGAGGCGACAACATTAGCTCGATTTGTGCCGCCGGCGGTGGGTTTGCTGGTTGCGGCCGAGCATAACACAACGCCGTTTATCCCAGCCAGGCAAGCGCGTTGGCGACAGCGTCTTTTCCGTTTTGATTGAGGATATGCTCATGGGAGACAATGACTCGCTCAAAATCCCAATTCCGGATCCGGTTCCTCGAGGCGCGCGCCTTATTTCTGTCCTTGACCATGAATCTTATGGTCCTTGACATACTCAGTGCGCGATAGCCACCGAGCATGCGCACCAAGACTCGCGTGACCGCAGCGGCATCTTCCTTAAAATACAAACACAAATCCGTCAATATCAACGTCTTACTCTTACGGTGTAGCCACACTACCTCATTCAACATTGGCATACCTTCAAATAAAAGCTGGTCCAAGTCCCCATCCCACTCGGGCTCGGGCTCATTAGAAAGGATCCGGGTGTAGCGGAGTGTGGGGAGCTTTTTCGGCAACCCGGGCGCCACGAACAGCGATGCCTGCGGATAGTGGGCCTTGAATTCGTCGATGAAGAGATGGTGAAAGCGATTCGGTGCGCACACATAGGCCACGTCACCAAGTTCATACAAGGCCTGACGCAGTGCCGGCCCGAGCCCGATCGGCGAGTGTATCCACAGTTTGCCATCCGTTAAACGGACGACACTCATACGTGTCTTCATGCTGATTCCGGCGAAACTCACCGGCGCCTGGGCATGCCAAATCTGATCGGGAACCAACTCAACGAGCATGCAAAGATCTCAACGCGTAATCGAATAAACGAATCACATAAAAAAACGCAACGTAAGTAAGCGGACGCTGGCAAAACAATTCGCGAGTGCGATCACGGACTCTGGCCCTGATTGTTCATTGCAGTATCTTAGCTAGCGCATCACGAATGGATTTGGAACCTCGGTGGCCGTAGATATCCACACACTCTTGACCTGCATGTAATCTTTGATCATATCCTGGCCGTTTTCGCGTCCCAGACCGCTGCGCTTGTATCCCCCAAACGGCGACATATAGCTCACCGCACGGTAGGTGTTGACCCACACGGTGCCCGCTTGCAAGCGGTCTGCCATCGTGATGGCGCGGCGGACGTTCTGGGTCCAGACGCCGGCCGCCAGCCCGTAGATTACATCGTTGGCGATCGCTACCGCTTCGTCTTCGTCGGTAAATGGAATGACCGAAAGCACCGGACCGAAGACCTCTTCCTGGGCGATACGCATGGCATTGCTTACGCCAGTGAACACGGTCGGTTCGACGAACCAACCTTCCCCACACTCCGGCCGCTCGGCTTTGGCGCCGCCGAGTCGGGTTTGCACGCCTTCACCTTTGGCGATGTCGATATAGTCGAGCACCTTACGGTACTGTGGTTTGTTGGTCACCGGACCGACTTGGGTGTCGAAGCTCATCGGATCTCCCATCTTCGCGGTCTTGGCAAACGCTACGAGCTTGTCGACGAATTCATCGTGGATATTCTTTTGCACCAGCAACCGCGAACCAGCGATACAGGTCTGTCCGGTGGCGGCAAAAATCCCAGAGATCGCCCCCTTGACTGCATTATCCATATCCGCGTCGTCGAACACGATGTTGGGAGACTTGCCGCCTAGTTCCAAACCCACGCGCTTGAGCCCGCGGGCGGCGGTCTCGTAAATCATCTGACCGGTCTTTTCCGATCCGGTAAATGCGATCTTGGCGACCAGTGGATGCTCGACCAACGGCGCGCCGGCGTCGGGGCCAAAACCGGTGACCACGTTGACGACCCCCGGGGGAAAACCAGCTTGTTCGAACACCCGCATGAACTCGAGCAAAGAGGCCGAGGTGTATTCCGATGGTTTCAAAACCACAGTGTTACCCGCAGCAAGCGCCGGAGCGAGCTTCCATGCGGTCAACAATAGCGGCGAATTCCACGGCACGATTGCCCCGACCACACCCAATGGTTCGTAGCGCGTGTAATTGAAATTATCGGGCTTGTCGATCGGAATCACACTGCTCTCGATCTTGTCCGCCAGCCCGCCATAATAGTAGTACCACTGCGGTACATAGTTGAGCTGGGCCGACATCTCGGCGATCAACTTGCCGTTGTCACGCACCTCAATTTCGGCAAGATGCTTGGCATGCGACGTCAATAGATCGCCGAGTTTGCGCAACAATGCGCCGCGCTGCGAGGCAGTAAGTTTCGGCCACTCACCGCTGACAAACGCCCGGTGCGCCGCCTGCACCGCCCGGTCCACGTCGTCTTTTCCTCCTTTGGGGATCAGCGCCCACGGCTTTCCGGTAAACGGATTGTCGCTTTCAAAATGGTCTCCCGAGGCGGACTCAATCCATTGCCCGTCGATGTACATCTTGTATTGTTCGAGAGGTTGTGACTGTGCTTGTACCTGCATCACTCTGTTTCTCCACTATAGTATCTTTGATAATCGATCTATTCGCTTGCCCCGTCGCCGAGTACCGCGCCGCGAAATCGGTCTCGTAGATAGGGACCATCCCGGGGTGGAAGCACCGTGGGCGCCACGGTTGCCTCAACCTTGACCACTGCAAACACCGGACCGCAAGCTTCATATAACAACGAAACGGTTTCCTCGAGTTCACCTCGGCTATAAATGGTGCGGCTCGTCGGGAAACCGGCCGCCGCCGCCAACCCAGCGAGATCCACTCCGTGGTGCGTATGGGTCTTTTGCATACCGGTCTCCCCGTACGACTCGTTGTCAATCACCACAACACTCAGGTTACCGGGTCGTTGTACGGCAATCGTCGCCAGTCCACCGAGGCCCATGAGCATCTCCCCGTCACCGGTAATTACCAGTACTCGTCGATGCGGCTGCGCCAGTGCCACACCGAGGCCCAGCAACGCCGCGCCACCCATCGCCCCCCACAGATAGAAATTGCGGGGATAGTCTCCCACCGCGGCGGCATCCCAGGTGGTACTGCCCAGACCGGTTATCAACAGCGCGTCGCCACGATCCTCCAGGATGCGCGCAACCGCCTCACGGCGATCGAGTGTGATCTCGTCCTGTGGTGTCACTTTTGCCAGTTCTTGAAACCTATAATCTGTTGTGAGATGAGCACCGCGACCGCTCGATTGGCAGCAAACGCCAGCTGGGCCGCTGCGTTCACCGCCCCCATGAGTTGCTCGGTGGTATCGGGTCGATAAACGATCACGCCCATATCTCGTAACAGTCCGCCTGTTGCCTGACCCATCGGAACCTGCCAGGGGTTGAACTCGCCCCATTCACCACGCATGGCGATCAATGTCAGAAATGGAATGCGGCATTCTTGGATCATCGCCAACATATTGATGCAGTTTCCCACACCGCTGGATTGCATCAGCAACACGCCACGCTCACCGCCAAGCCAGGCACCGGCGAGCAAGGCCACGCCTTCTTCCTCAGTCGTCAACGACACCGCTCGCATGTGACTGTCTGACTGGCAAAGCTCGATTATTCGCGCATGCCCCGCATCGGGCACATAGGCCACTTGTCGGATCCCCATGTTCTGCAACACAGAAAACACTTCATCGGACCATCCGCTTTCCTTATTCATGAGACTGGGCATTTGTTATCATAACCGCTGCACACCATCTTCTGTTTCTTGCAATTCATCTTCGATAAATGCATGGATGATCTCATGAATGGAGTTATCTGCCTGAAACCCCATATTCAGCGCGCGTTCCGGATCAAACCGGGCCGGCCAACCGTGCACGATCTGTTCGATAAACCGGTCGGGTTGAAAGCGAATACGATCGGTAATTGCTTCACCGGCGATTTCACGAAGTGCATCCACCAATTCGCTCACCGTGACTGTGATCCCCGGTAAACACACCGAGCGATTTGTACCCCACTCGGCTACTGGCAGGTCGGCGGCATGTACCAGTGCTTCAACGGTACGTCGCGGTGACAGTACATACATCGCAGTATCGTAACCAACCGGGCAGATGTACTCTTCGCCCTGCAATGGCTCGCGAATCACCGCACTAGCAAAACTGGATGCGGCCTTGTTTGGCCTACCCGGGCGTACGATGACAGTCGGCAGCCGCAGGCACCGTCCATCAATAAAGCCCTTTCTACTGTAGTCACTTATTAACAATTCTCCGATGCCTTTTTGGGTCCCATAAGAAGTCTGTGGCGTCAACGGCGTATCGTCACCGATCACATCAGGTAACTCACCGCCGTAGGCCGCGACCGAACTCGTAAATACCAACCTGGGTTGCTCGGCACGATGTCGGCACGCTTCTAATAATCTATGCGTGCTCCATAAATTTACCTGCATTCCGAGATCGAAATCCTGTTCACATTCGCCGCTAACCGCCGCGCCCAGATGAAACACGAGCCCCACCTTCGGCGTGATCAACGGCGTAAACGTATCTGGAAGCGTAAAATCAGCTTGCACGAACCGTACTCGCGGATCGTCAGGGAATGGGTCGGCCGGAGGCGCTACATCAACCACAATAAGATTATCGATATCGGCCGTAGAAACGCCGTGAATAGTTACTGTGCCTCGTTCTAACAGGGTTACGACGACCCGTTGTCCGATGAAGCCGCTGCCGCCGGTCACAAGAATGTCCATCACACCTCCGTTGGTTAGTAGAAATCGTAACTACAGCAATGAACACTGCTGGGTGAGAGACATTTGCCCTGCGAACCTAATTGCACCGAAGCGTTTGTTATTTCCTGGACGATCTTGAATTAGCGGCCGTTCCGATGGGCTCCGTTGTTGTCGCGCTAGCTGTTATTATTGATCCAAACACTGGTCAGCGGCGTTCACGCGGTCGTCACCAGCCGCGAGTTTCGCGGAACCCGAAACCGTACCCGCCGCAACGGACTGATCTTCGGACTTCCGGCGTTGGTCAAGAAACTCGTTCTGGTGTGGGCATTCCTTGATCTGGCAATGATGTGCGCGCGCACAATCTTCACATGTTGTATCCCGGAGCACGACTTCGCCACACACTTCGCATAACAGTACGGGCGAATCAAAAGTAACCATAATGACTTGTCAGCCTAGGGTTATAAAAAGTTTATCTGGGTAGGGGAGAGTTTTCATTGATCCCTGTCAAGGGGAAATCCTTTTACCATACCTTGCCCGACGAACACAAAACCGACACCTGATCACTACGGCTTTTCCAGTATCTCCGGTTCATCAATTTAGCAACAAGTTCACAACCATGCTGACGCGCCGCTCATCTCGTCAGATCCGGTACGGTTGTTCTCTTGACAGGCGGTAGGTTGTGAACTCGTAAGAAGAGATTCTGAATCGCGTAGGCCTCGGCCTCAAAGTCGGCTTGATTCGCGAATCCGCTGCCGTATTGTCCCTCGTATTGCAAAAAGTGCACGAGTTCATGAACGAGGTGACTGCGGTCCCTATCATCCGTAGGATCGAAGTCATCGCGCAACCAAATTGTCCGGGTCTCGACGTCATACAATCCCATCAGACCCCGCTTGGCCCGCTCGGGGATGATCCAAACCTCGCCCAAAAGCAGATAAGCTAATGCCTCGGGATCCGTCTTGACGACCTTGGGCGGTTCACCAAGATACTCGTATCCCGAATTGGCGTTAATCCATATTAACAGCGCGGCCGCAATATTCTTCATCCGTTATATCTCACCGCAGTTGGTCCCTCGATGGTACAGGATTCAATTGTTTGACCCCTTTCGTGGCGCAGCGTTCTGTACGAAATACGATTTTATGCAACGGCTTACGGATAATGCGTTACCTCTTAATTTTGCGGTTTGAGCATAGGGTTCATACTCTAAGACGCTCGATCCCTTCGCCATCATCCGGGATCCCTTGTGCTGCGCGAAGTCGCAGTACTTGTGCTGCGCGAAGTCGCAGTGCTTGTGCTGCGCGAAGTCGCAGTATTGGTGCAATGTACAAGCTAAGCGGAGTCGGGCCTGAGCCGTGGCAGCGGTTTCTCATTAATGGGCAGATGCACAACCGCCGCGGCCAAACCAAGAATAATACCTGCCCACCACATGCCGTCGTAAGAGCCGGTCTCGTCAAAGATACGACCACCCCACCACACACCGAGGAAACTTCCCAGCTGGTGGCTGAAAAATACAATACCGAACAGCGTTGCCATGTAACGCACGCCGAACACCTGAGCGACAATACCGGTGGTAAGCGGGATCGTGGACAGCCATAGAATCCCCATGACCGCGGCAAAAAGGTAGATCGTGAGTTCCGTCTTGGGCATCAACAGCAGTGCCGTGATCGCGACCGCGCGTGAGAAATAAATGACACTCAACCCGAATTTCTTGCTCCAGCGTTGTCCCACCATACCGGATAGCAACGACCCAAAGATGTTGAATAGTCCCACCAACGCTATGGCATACGCGCCAATGTGAGGGTCAAGTCCGACGTCTTTGACATATGCGGGGAAATGCACGGTGATAAAAGCGACATGAAAGCCGCACACAAAAAATCCAACCGTCAGTAACACATAGCCGCGGTGTCCGACCGCTTCACGCACCGCCTCACCAATGGTCTGATCGCGATGCATTTCACCCGGAGTGGTCGGATCGTTGGGCAATGCCATCGCCAGCGGAATCATCACCAATGTGACGGCCGCCAGGATCAGCAGCGCATTGCTCCAACCGAATGCGGCAATGAATCCTTGGCTGACCGGCGAGAACACGACCTGCCCCGCCGAACCGGCGGCGGTACCCAGCCCTAAAACAAGTGAGCGTTTCTCTGCCCCCACCACCCGCACCATTGCCGCCAGCGCCAGGGAGAACGCGGTGAACGCAATCCCGATGCCGGTCAACAACCCGCCGGTAAGGTGCAACGCGAACCCGCTGTCGGCCAGGGTCATGCCCCAAATACCGAGCCCATACATCAACGCCCCGACTACGATCACCCCAACCGGCCCAAATCGATCCGCCAACGCGCCCGCAAACGGCAGGCCGATGCCCCACAGTAGATTTTGGATCGCCATGGCAAGCCCGAATGTTTCTCGACTCCAACCTTTTGCCACCGTCATCGGCTCGAGAAACAAGCCGAATATCGAACGAATTCCAAAACCGACCATGGCAATCAAACAACCAGCAATCAGCACGACAACCGGGGTGCGCCAAGTCGAGGCAGCAGCAAGTGGGCGCGACGTCATCCTCTCGTATTACCGTTGAATGAGTTCGTGCGCACTAGCATTGAAATCACTTGTATTCGGTGACGCTTCACTGCTTAATCCCGTGGTCGACAATCATCATTGCTGCTGCAATGGACATGCGGCGCGGATACGCCATCTGCATGTTAGCAAGCGCTCGAATCTTACCGGAAATTGCGTGCCAACCCCATTTGCCCGCGCAGTTGCGGCTCTGCAAACCACGCCCGCGAGCAACACACCGATCCAACATGGAAAACCGCAGCGATCGAGGCTGCCACAGCATAGAACGATGCCTTTGCACCGCGTAAGCCGAGGAGCGTAGGATACGGCTGATAGATTACATCGCTATCACTCGTTCAGCGACCAAAAAAATACCTGCACAATATTCCAACCCGACCGACCTTTTGGATGCAAGTTATGGACGTTTTTTTCTATGAAGCATTTGCAGAAGAGTCCGCAGCGCTGAGACACCACCTGCAGCCACACATCAAGGCGGGCTACAGCTGGAAAACCATTCAGGAATGCGGTCATGAACATCCGCCTGCGCCGATAATTAGTACACGTACACAATCCGTTGTCCCCTACGCTTGGGCGACTACATTGCAGGCAATTCTTTCACGCAGCACCGGCTACGAGCACTTGCTCGCCTATCAACAGCGTGCGCACGCCGATCTCGCGTGTGGCCATCTACCCCGCTACTGCCACCGTGCCGTGGCCGAGCAAGCGCTATTGTTATGGATGGCGCTGTTGCGCAAGCTGGTGCAACAGCGAGACAACTTTGCGCGCTTTCACCGCGACGGACTGACCGGTGCGGAAGCTGAAGGTAAGACCCTGGTCGTCGTAGGGGTTGGCAACATTGGCGCCGAGATCTGCCGGCTGGCAACGGGATTAGGAATGCGTGTAATAGGTGTCGATATCGTCCACCACAACCCGGATATCAACTATCAACCCTTAGACGAGGTGCTGCCCGAGGCGGACATCATTGTCGCGTCAATGAATTTGACGCCGCGTAACAAGGGGTATTTTAGTTATGAGGTACTACGGCAGGCAAAACGCGGCGTCATATTTGTCAACGTGTCCCGCGGCGAGTTCTCGCCCCCCTCGGTGCTGTTGCGTTTATTAGAAGAGGGACATCTCGGGGCAGTGGCACTCGATGTCTACGACCACGAACCGGAGTTGGCCCATGCGTTGCGCAGCGGCGACCCCGGACGGGACCCTGAAGTCGCAGCCGCACTCGCCTTGCAGTCATGGGCAAATGTTATTCTCACGCCGCACAACGCCTTCAACACCCAAGAAGCTGTCGAGCGCAAGGCCGCGCACAGTGCACGGCAGCTACATCACTTCGTTAGGGAGGGGCGCTTTCTGTGGCCGATTCCCGGCGAGTAGACAGCAAAGGCCTGGCTACAGCTGAGAGGACAGTGAATTGAGTGAGAATTATCGGGACCACCGCCCTGCCCTTATTCACACTGAAAAACCGCAGACGTCCATGGCGTCCGTCCCCGGAAATGACGACACGCGGCGCTCGGATTCCCGGCCAGAATAAGGGCGGGGTGCTGGCGTCGAGCCTACATGGACTTATCTACGGCGTGTCCCGAAAATTTTCCCGCGGTTCAGCTTGGCCCGGA
>CAMYMN010000066.1:34905-45365 GCA_947259395.1 uncultured Gammaproteobacteria bacterium
ATCTCACCATCGTCGGACAAGTCTATGCGATGCGCCGCGGGTTGCCGCGACAAACCCGGCATGGTGACGATATCCCCGGTCAGCGCCAACAGGTAGCCGGCACCGGCAGCGATGCGCACCGATTCGACCGGCAGTACAAAATCACTCGGGCGTCCGACGGCGCGCGGATCACTGGTAAGCGAGAGATGGGTCTTGGCGATACATATCGGCAGCCGGTCGTAACCCAGATGGTGCACGCGCTCCAGGTCCCGCCGCGCGGTGCGGCTGAACTCGAGATCCTTGGCGCCATAGATGGTCCGCGCAACCGCCGCGATCTTGGCTTCGGGAGATTCCTCGAGGCTATACAAATAACGCACCGGTGGCGGTGGCGCCGCTGTTGCGTCAGCTACAATTTGCGCTAGGCCCTCGGCACCCGCCCCACCCTCAAAAAACCCGTTAAAGCGCGCGACACTCAACCCACGTGCCGCGCAGCCGGTTTCGATGGCGTCCAAGTCGACTTCGCTATCCTGCTCAAACTGATTAATCGCAATAACCGGCTCAAATCCGAACGCCCGCACACTGCTTACGTGATGTTCAAGGTGCTTAAGGCCCTCACGAATCTCCGTGACCGGGCCGCCCTTAGCGGGGTCACCGCCGCCGTGGATACGCAACGCCCTTACCGTCACCACCAACACCACTGCGCTCGGCCATAGGCCCGAACTGCGGCACTTGAGGTCGAAAAACTTCTCGGCGCCCAGATCAAAACCGAACCCGGCCTCGGTCACCACATAATCCGCCCGCGTCGCCGCGGCGGTAGTGGCAATGACGCTATTGCAGCCGTGGGCAATGTTGCCAAATGGTCCGCCGTGCACGAATGCTGGCACACCTTCCGTGGACTGTACCAGGTTCGGCAGGATGGCGTCGTGCAACAATGCCGCCATGGCCCCAGTCGCCTGTAAGCGTTGTGCGGTGACCGGGTCACCGGAACGATCGAATCCAACCAGAATGCGCCCCAGCCGGGACTTTAGATCGGCAACGTCGTTGGATAGGCACAGTATCGCCATCACCTCGGACGCCGCGGTAATGTCAAAGCCCGCCTCACGCGGCACGCCGTTCAGCCGTCCACCTAATCCAATTACCGCTTGGCGCAGCGACCGGTCGTTCACGTCCAGCACCCGGCGCCAAAAGACCTGGCGGTGCTCGAGGTCCAATTCGCTTCGAAAATGAACCGCATTGTCGACCAGTGCCGCCAGCAAATTATGCGCCGCGGCCACCGCATGCAGATCACCGGTGAAATGCATGTTGATACGGGTTGACGGCTCCATCAGGCAACGGCCGCCGCCGGTGCCGCCGCCCTTGACGCCGAATATCGGACCAAGCGAGGGCTCGCGTAACGCCAACGCCACACGATGACCGGTGCGCTTGAGCCCCTGGGCTAGGCCGATGCACAGTGTCGTCTTTCCCTCGCCACTGCGCGTCGGATTAATTGCCGACACCAGGATGATCTTACCGTGGGGTGCGACATCCGTCACCGGCAACGCCTTGAGGCGTAGTTTCGCCATGTGCTCGCCATACGGCACAAGATCGTCTGGTGAAACATCGAGTTCCGCGGCAACATCCAGAATTGGGCGCATGGAAGGATTGCTTCAGTTTGGGTTGACCAACAGTTCGCGCATCGTTATTACGAACCGGGGCGCAGCGATTTGGGCATCACCGGAGAAGGACCCCATACCCGGACTTCGATGCGGGTGGCATACCTATTGAGTTCGGGCATTAGTGCCTACCACTCGTCGGTCTGATGGTAATTTGCCCAGTCTACCAGGCTTTGCCACACATACGTCGCCCGCACATGGAGTGAACAAAACACGTTTCGATGTGCGCGGAATTCGCTAAAGCCGGATGCTTGGAGCATCTTGGAAACTGCCTGCTTAGAGAAATTGGTGTAGGCTTCCATATCGACGTTCGGCCTCAAGTCCCACGTCATTGTCACTTCCACCACATTCAGTTCCTCACATGTTATCGGTTGCCGGACTATTTTAGCATTCGACGCGAAACAACTTAGAATATTTATAACCGGTAATCACATCCATATATCCTGAAAGTTTCCGATCCAATCCGTAATCACCCGTATCAACGCGCAAACATTCAAGCTTTTCAATCTTGTCCCGGGTTGCCACGACGACGATGTTTTCGCGGCCCACTTTTGCAATTACTTTCGGCGTGAACTGGCGGTTTCCACGCCCGAAAATAAATCCATTGCCTCCCAATGGCGTTACGATCAGCTTTGATCTAGGATATTGATCCAACAAATCCAAAATGCCTCGCTCATTGAGGTCTGCACCTATCAGTCGATGGTTGATAATCGCATCCACACCTAACAGCGTTTTTCCGATACCGAGCTGTTCGGCAATGGATTGCAGTGTTGTTCCCGGCCCCAGTAAATACAAAGTATCGCGTTTCAAATGACCGGCAATGTACTCGGCGATCTCTTGTTTATTCGCGATGATGGATCCACCCGCGCTCGACGCCTCCTTACCGCCTTGCAAGAATTGGGCGGTGTTGGGCACCAACAGATATCCATATAGCCTGGCGTCCAAAACACCGCGCCGGAAAGCCTGCTCGTCTATGTCGAGCACCTCTTCCTCAGCCACCTCAGCACCCTCGATAAAAGCATCCAACATCGCCGCAGCCGCGCGCGCACTGAGCGCAAACACCGAGCCATATACTTTGACACCGGATGGAACACCGATGACGGGCAACTCAAGTCCGATGGCGTCGCAAATGTCACGCGCGGTGCCGTCACCGCCAACAAAAACCAACAGGTCTACCCCTTCAGTCAGCATCTGTGCTGCGAGTCGCTTGGTATCCTCACCTGTCGTTGCGTTGTTAACTGATCCGAGCACAATCGCATCGATGTCGATACCTTCGAGGTAGTCGTCGCCCATCGCGGCGGGTGCAACCAGCAGCGTGATGTCTTCGCGAAGTACGATATGCGTCAAGAATTCCCGGGTCCGCGCCGGCGCCACCGGCTTCGCGCCGAGTGCGATTGCTCGCTCGCGCATCGCACCGTCGGTGCCCTTAAGACCGACACTGCCGCCCATTCCCGCAACCGGATTCACAATCAAACCAATGCGCTTTGTCATACCGTGAATGAAAAAATGGGGTCTGAATTCGATTCAGACCCCATTTTAATTTAAAGCTCATGATTATCCCGCATCGGTGATCACCTCGGGGCTGGCCGCGGGCGTCGGAAACCGGACGACATAACGTCCGCCTCCCAGCAGCGCAAGGGCAACGGTGACAACAGCGAGAAACGCGGCGTACTCCCATCCACCGTTTGCATTCGTGTACAACCAAAGCCAACCGACGCAAAAAACTGAGCGGTGCCCGGCAGCGTCAATACCAGCACCTTGAGCAGCCCGTGGGCGAGGAACATTGTGCCCAGACTGAGGCGTAAAACCAGCGTGGCTAGATTGTAGCGGGTTGCGAAAGTCATGATATGTCTCCTTTGAGTTGAGTTAACGTGGGTTTAAAAACAAATAGTCCTAACTAGTACTAATAAGCTAAAATTTTTTAAAACACCGCTTTGATCTTGTGCAGAAAACGCGTTGCACGCCGCTGATCCGAATGAGTCAACTGATCAAAACGCGTTTTCAGGTAAGCGATGTGCCGGGGAAAATGTTCCTGAAATACCTGCGTGCCTGTCCGGGTCAATTGCACCAGGGTGCAGCGCTTGTCGTTCGGGTTAGGCACACGCTGCACGAGCCGTTTGTTTTCCAAGCGATCGATGACTCCCGTCAATGTGCCTTTGGTAATCAGGGTTTTTTCACCGATTTCCCTAAACGTAAGGCCCTCGGTGTTGCCCAGCGCAAACAACACATCCGCTTGCGGCGAAGTCAGCCCGGCAGCCCGGTGCCCCGCGG
Organism: uncultured Gammaproteobacteria bacterium; assembly: GCA_947259395.1. Classification (GTDB taxonomy): domain Bacteria; phylum Pseudomonadota; class Gammaproteobacteria; order Arenicellales; family JAANXG01; genus CALZGZ01. The sequence continues at coordinate 38,808 of CAMYMN010000066.1, forward strand.
CATCATATGCCGCGAAATCCTGATAGGCGCGTACCAAGGCGCGCACCAGGACCAGAAAATCCTGTTTCGAAGCATTCTTAAACGTGATCTTGGTGCTCATAGTTCCAACCATTAGTTTCAGTTAGTACTATTTTAGTACGTATTAGTACTAATGTCAACACACCAATACGAGTTAGAACCTGGCGTTGAGGTGATCTTGCAACGGATCCGCTCCGTCAGCGCTCCGTGTTATGCCCGCGGTCAGACCCGACTGGCCAGTAATTGTTCTCACGAACTGGCATTCCGGCAAAACTCAGTCTTAACTTATTGCAATAGTTGAATTTTGACGGCTTATTAATAGGGGCAAATCTGAGGTACAGGGCGAGTTGACAAAAAACACTCAAACGCCCGACTACGTGGGCCCGGATCGACGGTCCGGGGTGGAGCGTCGCAAGAAACCGGATCGACGAAAAGGTGTTCGATGGGAGCCTGACAAGAACGATCGCCGGCACCGTCCCAGACGCCGCAAAAGCGATCGCGATGTTTGGGACCACATCGACAAAAACGATTGACAAATTAAGGTCTGGGGCCGAACTAGATACAAACTATGCATCTGCCCCACTTCAAGAAAACGGAGCACCCGCTAGATGCAGACTGCTAAATCAATAAGAACTGTGATTTAACTCCGGCTTTGTTTACCAGAGATACTACCACCCGATCTCTGCCTTCGGCCTTTGCGCGATAGAGCGCTTCGTCCGCCGATTTGAGCAGCAACTCTGCGTCGTGGGCATGATGGGGAAACAACGCCACGCCGATCGAGAGAGTCACCGTATCTATAGGTTTGTGATGAATCCTAATATCGAGATTACGTACCCGTTTGCGAAATTTTTCCGCCAGATATTGGGCATTTTCCAGTGATATATCGGGACACACCAGACAAAACTCTTCACCGCCAAAACGGCAGACCGTATCTTCAGCGCGAGAATTCTTCCGCAATTCGCGGGCGACGCGTTTTAATACCAAGTCGCCGATGTCATGCCCAAAAGTATCGTTAAATTTCTTGAAATGATCTAAATCAATCATCAAAAGGCCAATGGTAGAATGCAGGCGTTTTGCCCGGCTGAACTCTTGTTGCAAGGTTTCCATCATATACCGGCGGTTGTATATCCCGGTGAGTGGATCCCGGATGGCCTGTTGACGCAGGTCATTTCTTAATTGCAAGTTGGCCAGTGCCAAGCCGATTTGCTCAGCAGCTGAAGTCGCAATCTTGAATTCATTATCAGTCACGTGAGATGAAATACTAATTAGATGCAGCACACCGAACGTCTCCCCCTGTGCCAACAGGGGCATACATATCGCCTCCCCTGTCAAGGTTTCATCAAAATGCTCACAAACAACATTGGTTTCTTGTTCTCTCGACGTGTGGTGATGCCGCTTGCGCAACGCCCAGCACTCGTTTGATTTATAAAATTTAGCTCCCGGCCACTCACCGCCCCAACTGGCCAACAAACCGAACTTGTTCCTGGGCGATTTCATTATTGAAATAGCCCCTTTCAGTTCTGGCAGAAGTTGGGGAAGAATTTGCGTAAGGATCTTGCCCGCCTCATCCTCATTGGTACACGCATTCAACAAACCCGACATATTCTGGAGCAAGGATATCTCTCTGGTACGTGCCGATACCCGCTGCTCCAAAACTATTCGCTCATTTTTGATGGCCTTTGCTATTAGCCGTGACGCAACCAAACCGAGAAGTACGACGGCAGAAAAACTAGCAATTATTATCAAGCCGTGTCCCCACCGCATGCTTGCTATCGCTATATTTATATTGGTCAGGGGCAAGGCTGCGCGGGCAATAATGAACCGTGACTTGGCGGCCTGATCTTGCTGGTACTTGGCGTACTTAAAATCGACCTGGGTTGCGACGTACATGAATTTCGAGTCGACAGTGGCGCTATAGCGTTCACTGAATCCATAACCACCACGAATCGCAGACTGAATCTCCGGGCGAGACTTTAGAGTTTTTACCTGACGCAACTCTTCCACTAGCAGTTCGGAATCACCCAAGACCACACCTTCCCCATCGACAAAAGTGATCCTTGCCCCGCTGGACTTGCTGAGCCGATCGGCCAACCCATCCAAAGACACGATATCCGTATCTTGCCCCAACGCATTAACGGCTACCAACGCCGACGCGGCAATCCCCGAAAGCTCCTGTTTGATACGATCTTTCAGAATCGATTGCAGATAAGAATCGAGTGTAAACGCGCTGGTTACGCCCACGGCAAGTAATACAAGAATCGGCGCTAAGACCAGTTTCTTAGTGATCGTCATGTGTTGATGCGAATCCTCGACCGTTGCCGAGTGTTATCATGTCGCTAAGATCAGTGGCATCCTGGTATTGATGGCGTGAACAACGAGCTTGAGATTCTGACTATAGGCTCTAGTATAGGCCAGATACGTTGATGGACACTTTTTACGGCGGAGGTATCCGCAAAACTCGCTAATATATGACAAAACTCCACCACGCTCCTTATCAACTGCCTGCATTCTTTCATTGTCATCGACGCATGCCCTGGGCCTCAGAATCATCGTCACAGTACCTGTGTTCGCAAAAGCCCACGGGTAAATGTGACAGGTTCTCATGCGGCTTGGATCCTTTTACAATCCATACATGACCGAGGTTGTTCCCACTGTCTGCCCCCACGACTGTCCGTCCGCCTGTGCATTAGAGGTCGACCGGTTGCCGGACGGTTCTGTCGGACGAGTGCGCGCGGCCAAGGATCACTGTTACACGGCAGGGGTTTTGTGCGGCAAGGTTGCTCGCTATGCGGCTCGGATCCATCATCCAAAACGCCTCACGCAACCGTTGATACGCACCGGTCCAAAGGAAAGCGGTGAGTTTCGGCCAGTAGATTGGACCGAGGCGCTCGATTTGGTCGCGAGCCGGTTGCAGCAAGCGACCATGGAACATGGTCCCGAGACCGTATGGCCTTATTACTACGCCGGTACCATGGGCCTGGTTGCCCGCGAGGGAATCAACCGGCTGCGGCACGCGATGGGTTATTCCGAGCAGCACAGCACGATATGCACGACGCTCGCTTATGCCGGTTGGACCGCCGGAGTCGGCGCGTTGTACGGTCCGGATCCCATGGAGATGGCGGAAAGCGACCTGATCGTGATTTGGGGCTGTAATGCGGCCGCTACTCAGGTCAACGTGATGATGCACGCCACCCGCGCGCGGCGCGATCGGGGCGCGAAGCTGGTGGTGATCGATCCGTACCGTAACGCAACCGCCAAGGCTGCTGATGTGCACATCATGCCGCGGCCGGGCACCGATGGCGCGCTTGCCTGTGCGGTCATGCACCAGTTATTCGCGGACGGACTTGCAGATCGTGATTATCTTTCCCGTTACACCGATGCTCCCGAGGAGCTGGAAACACACTTGAGCGAACGGACACCGGCGTGGGGCGCCGCGATTACCGGCGTACCGGAAGACAAGATTCGCGCATTTGCAAGAATTTACGGACAGACACCACGAAGTTTCATTCGCATGGGTATTGGGTTCTCGCGCAGCCGCAACGGCGCCCACAATGTGCACGCGGTAAGTTGTCTGCCGGCAGTCACGGGAGCGTGGCAGCATCGTGGCGGCGGTGCCCTGCTCTCGACGTCGGACCTGTTTCCGCTCGACCTTGCGTTGATCACCGGAGCGGAACTTCGCAAGCCGGCCACGCGGGTGCTCGATCAATCGCGCATCGGTCATGTGCTGGCGGGTAATACCAAAGATCTCGGCGACGGCCCACCGGTCACCGCCATGCTTATTCAAAACACTAACCCGATGGCTGTCGCACCGAATCTCAACCAAGTAAGAAAGGGCTTTGCCCGCGAAGATCTTTTTGTTTGTGTCCACGAGCAGTTTCTCACCGAAACCGCGCGCATGGCCGACGTGGTGCTGCCGGCCACCATGTTTCTCGAGCACGATGACCTCTACCGCAGCTATGGTCAGACGTTTTTGCAGATCGGTCGCAAGGTCGTCGAACCGCCCCCAGGCTGCCGCTCGAACCATAAAGTCATTTGTGAACTTGGCCGTCGTCTCGGCGCGAATCATCCTGGTTTTGCGATGACGGAGTTGGAACTGATAGACGCGACCTTAATCCGCTCCGGTTGTCCGGATGCGGCCACCCTGACGTCACGGCGTTGGGAAAACAAAGCGCCGGATTTCGAGACCGGGCATTTTATCAATGGATTTGCCTGGCCCAACGGCCGCTTCCGCTTCAAACCCGACTGGGCAGCACTGGGACCGCTCGGTCATCTGATGCCAGTGCTACCGGATCATTGGGATGTCATCGAGGCGCCGGATGAGGCCCATCCGTTTAGACTGATTGCGCCCCCCGCCCATAACTTCCTCAACTCCAGCTTCACCGAAACCCCACGCTCACGGGTCAAGGAGGGACAACCGTGGCTCAAGCTGCACCCGGACGACGCGGCCGCAGCGGGCGTCGCCGACGGCACCTTGGTGGAAATCGGCAACCGGCGCGGGGTGGTCGCGGTGCACGCGCAGCACTACGAGCACATCGGGCGTGGCGTGATCGCGGTTGAAGGTATCTGGCCGGGCTACGACTTTCCCGGGGGTTTGGGGATCAATGCTCTGACCAGCGCGGAACCCGGGGCCCCCAACGGTGGCGCGGTATTTCACGATACCGCCGTGTGGTTGCGTCCCATGCAGGGTCCGCATCTGCACGGTTCATAGTATCTAGACACTGTTCGCATAGTTGCTGTTGAGCTGCCAGCGGGTCTCTTGTAACGTGTGTGTGGTAACGAATAAACCAACATTTATTATCGTTGACTCAGGCCCAACCGCCACTGACGCACACGATCCAACGATGCGGCCCATAAAAGTATTAGTCACCAAGATCGGGTTAGACGGACATGATCGCGGCAGCCGTGTGGTCGCGGCACATCTGCGTGACGCCGGTATGGAAGTTGTTTACACGCCGCCATGGCAACAGATTGATGCCGTGGTCAAGCTTGCCATGGAAGAAGATGTGGACGTCATTGGCCTGAGCTGCCTGGCCACCGACCACTTGTTGGTCCCCAAGTTGATGCACGCGTTACGCGATGGTGGACTGGCGCATGTCAAAGTCGTCGTCGGCGGGATTGTTCCCGATGAAGACGAGGTGACACTGCTAGATGCCGGTGTTAGCCGAGTATTTCATCCCGGCACGTCGCTTGACGACATCACCGAAACCATTACTGATCTCGCAACGCTAGCGCTCGCTAACGACGAGCACCCTTGAATCAGCGAGGAGACGACCGTGGCACGAAAACGCGCTGAAGTGTTACACCATGATTCGACAGAAGCCGATGCCGAATGGCGACGCGACTATGAACGCCAATTACCGCAAGACAAAGTAGTCGCTAATCGCTCGGGAATCGAGGTCAAACCGCTGTACACACCCAGCGACTGGAACGACGCAAGTTACATGAACGATCTCGGGTACCCCGGTCAACCACCGATGACGCGGGGAATCTATGCGACCATGCACCGCGGACGCACGTGGAGTCAACGACAGCTAATCGGTCTGGGTACGCCACACGATTACAACCAACGGCTCAAGCGGCTCATCGATGCCGGCACTACCGCTATCAGTCTCATTCCGTGCAATTCGGTTTACCGCGGTTATGACATCGACGAGGTCGATCCACTTCTGGTCGGCACCTGTGGAACTACCGTCAATACGATTGAGGATATGGACGTGTGTTTCCGCGACATCGATATTGGCCGTGTCTCCACCGCAATGAATGATCCGCTGCCGTTTACCCTGTTAGCATTGTTGCTGGGTGTCGCGAAACGGCGCGGGGTTTCCTGGGACCACATCACCGGTACTTCGAATCAAAGCGACTACATCTCGCACTTTGTCGCCAATCATATGTTTTTCCGTCTCGCATTGCCGGCGTCTCGGCGTGTGCTGGTGGACCACATTGCGTTTTGCAATGAATGGGTACCAAACTGGAATCCGTTATCAGTGGTGGGTCAACACATGCAACAGGCCGGGGCAACACCGGCACAAGCCATGGCATTTACCCTCTGTACCGCCATTCAGTATGCCGAAGACTGCATCAGCCGGGGCATGGATCCGGAGATGTTCTTACCGCGATTCACGTTCTTCTTCGATATCGCGATCAGTTTTTTCGAGGAAATTGCAAAATTTCGCGCTGGGCGTCGCCTGTGGCAAAAGATTGTGCGCCAACGCTTTGGCGTTAAAGATCCCAAGACCTGGCGTTTTAAATTCCACGCACAGACCTCCGGCGTGGACTTGACCCGTCAACAACCGCTCAACAACATTGCCCGCGTCACCACCCAGGCTATGGCCGGCATCTTCGGCGGGTTACAGTCTCTGCACACCGATGCCTATGACGAGGTGCTCAGCACGCCCACCGAGGCCGCGGCCCAGATTGCCATCAGCACCCAGAACATCTTGCGTGATGAGGCCCATCTCACCGATGTCATCGATCCGCTGGCGGGCTCTTACTATATCGAGACCTTGACCAATCAAATGGAACAGAAAATTGAGGCCTTGA
>CAMYMN010000066.1:45384-58525 GCA_947259395.1 uncultured Gammaproteobacteria bacterium
TGATCGGGCAAATCGATGCAGCCGGCGGTATGGTCAAGGCAGTGGAACAGGGTATCGTGCAGGCCATGATTGGTGAATCGGCGCGTGAATTTGCGCACAAGGTTGAAACTGGTGAACAGGTCATCGTCGGCGTCAATGCCTACCAAACCGAGGAAGATGGCAGTGGGCGGCAGCCGCTAGAGCGTCCCGATGCGGAACGCATTCAAGTCCAACTCGACCAATTGCGAAGTTTCAAGGCCGATCGCGATCACACCAAAGTACGAACGGCGTTGGATCAACTGGCCGCCGCCGCCAACAGCGATGACATCAACGTATTTGGGGAAATCGTCGATGCCGCCATTGCCGGCGTAACGCATGGTGAAATCGTTGCGTGCTTGCGGCGCGAAATGGGCATCGGCGAGCCACTGATTACTATATGAGCAACGCCGCTAACGACGATACCGCAGAGCTTGTCCAGCGGTTGATGGATGGACAAAGAGCGGCACTGGCGCGAGCCATCACGCATATTGAAAGCGGGGCTAGCTTGGCGCCTCGGATTCTGGGAGCGATTCAATCTGCGGTTGGTAATGCCCGTGTGATCGGTTTCACCGGTGCTCCGGGTGTCGGTAAATCCACACTCATCAACGCTGTCATCCGCGAACTCCGCAAGCGTAATAAATCCGTGGCGGTGGCTGCGGTCGACCCGAGCAGCCCAATTAGCGGTGGCGCAATTCTCGGCGACCGGGTGCGCATGGGTGAGCACGGCAGCGATGACGGCGTGTTCATTCGTTCCATATCATCCCGCGGTCACCTCGGCGGCCTGTCCGCGACGACGGCGCAAGTCATCGACCTGATGGACGCCGCGGGCTGGGACGTGGTCGTTATCGAGACGGTTGGCGCAGGACAGTCCGAAGTCGAAATCGCTCAGATTGCCGATATCAGTGTCGTCGTGTGCGCACCGGGTCTGGGTGATGACGTGCAAGCCATCAAGGCCGGTATTCTGGAAATTGCCGATGTACTCGTCGTTAACAAAGCGGATCAACCACTGGCCGATCAAACCTGTAAACAGTTGGTTGCGATGCTCGAGCTGCGCCACGCAGATCGACGTGAGGTGCCAGTGCTGACTACCGTCGCCACCAGCGGTGACGGTGTTGAGCGGCTGGTCAAGGTGATCGAACAACAATACCAAGAAAATGTCGAGGCGACGCGTGTCCGAGGGCCGGTGCAACGTTTTCAATACCTCATCGCCAACGCCGCAGGGAGACAGTTGCAAGAGCAGCTGGCCACATCCTCGGAAAAGGCTATGCATGATATGTGCGCGCGCGTGTCCCGCGGCGAATTGAGCGTTGACAGTGCCGCCCGGAGCCTTCTCGAGGCGATGCTGAGGTAGCGCCGGCCCAGTTGCTATCCGGCGTGCGCCTGCCGTAGCGATTTCTTATCAACCTTGCCAACGCTGGTCTTGGCAATTTCGTCAACGAACAGGACCCGCTCCGGAACCGCCCACTTAGAAATTTCGCCGCGTGTAACGGAGTCCTCAATCCATGACTTGATATCGTCTTCGCTGGTTGTTTGACCGGCCTTGGGGGCGATCAAAATCATTGGGCGTTCACCCCATTTCTGATCTGGAACGCCGATAGCTGCGACTTCGCTGACAGAGGGATGCCGGGACACGATATCTTCCAGTTGTAACGAGGATATCCATTCACCGCCACTTTTGATTACGTCCTTGAGCCGATCGGTGATACGGATGTAGCCGGACTCCTCAATGGTGGCGATATCCCCGGTGTGCAGATAACCGCCCTGCCATAATTTCTCGGACTGTTCCGGATCTTTAAAGTAACCCTGAGTCAGCCACGGCGCGCGCACCACAAGCTCTCCGGTAGCGACGCCGTCGTGAGGTAAATCATTCATATGCTCATCAACGATACGACATTCGACCATCGGTATGGGCAGCCCTGCTTTACATCGAATGTTTAGTTGTTCAGCGATCGAATCTTGCGGTAGATTGCTGTCGGTTTGCGCCAGGCTGATTACCGGGCAGGTCTCTGACATCCCATAACCACCGTAGATGTCAATTCCCAACTCCAGTGCGCGCCTCGCCAGGCCCTGCGGGAGTGCAGATCCGCCAATCACGACTTTCCAGTTGCTGAGATCGATGTGTTCAACGTCGGGATGGCTCAATAGCATGTGCAGAATCGTCGGCACACAATGCGAAAACGTGACGCCTTCCTCGCGGATCAGCCGCAACAATACTTCTGGATCATAACGCCCCGGGTACACCTGCTTGGTTCCCAACATGGTCGCAAGATACGGAATTCCCCAGGCGTGTACGTGAAACATGGGGGTAATCGGTAAATAGACATCGTCACGATGTAAACGACCCTGAACGACGGGTGACCCCAACACCGCCATAACGCTCAGCGTGTGTAACACCAGCTGACGGTGGCTGAAGAAGACTCCCTTGGGCGAGCCAGTGGTTCCAGTCGTGTAGAAGGTCGTCGCACGCGCGTTCTCATCAAAGTCGGGAAATACGTATGTATTGGCTTGCGCCGCCAGCAGTGACTCATATTCCGCGGCGAAATCGATCGTGTCATCCGGCTCGCGATCCATTTCCATGAGACGCACAAACCGCAGATTGCGGTCAATCCGATCTTTAATCTGACCCATCATGGGGACAAAGTCGTCATGAACAAAAACAATATCGTCCTCGGCATGATTGATCGTGTAGCGGATCTGTTCGGATGATAGGCGGACGTTTATGGTATGCAGCACTGCGCCGATCATCGGCACGGCGAAGAAACATTCGAGATATCGATGGCTGTCCCAGTCCATTACTGCAACCGTATCGCCAGCTTTGATGCCCAGTGCGGCTAGACCGTTTGCTAGCTGGGCAACCCGTTGAAAAAATTCGCGGTAATCATGGCGACGGAACTTAGCGTACACGATTTCCTTGTGCCGCGTGTGAACCGAAGGGGTTTGTAGCAGGTTTTTCAGCAACAGTGGATAGTCATAAGCCGAAGGCGATTTGTCGATCATGCGAACAGTCATTCTTATCCTCCTCCCGGTTTCCAGGATATGGAATTTCTCAGCTGAACGTTAAGTTCGTCTTTCTTGTTGTGGAGTGTGTTCCGATTCTGGCCTGTTACTTGCCATACTCAAAATTTGGCGTCTTGGACTCGGTTTCGCTGTTAGCGGTGGTTATATCGGGTCGCCCCGGTTGAGAATGATGGTCCGGTTAATGGCTAGCTTGTCGAGTCGCCAACATTCAAGCTTTTTGAAATGCGGACAAACGAGCCGTACCGCGGCAACGTAGGTATTAGCGACATTTTGGTCTGAGACAAAACCGCCGACCACGGCCCAGAAATTGGGTTGCGGTTGTGGATGAATATAGGCAAGGTCAAATTCGATGTGATAGTGGTCGGCCGACTCGTGCATGAAATGTTCTTGCACGAAATGCTGCGCCATGGCGACAACCGTCGATTGCGGCGGCGTATCGATTTGGGCAATAACCCAATGACTGGGCCCGAACCAAAAGAATGCCACTATTAATATTATCGTTCTGAACGAATAGTGTACTTTCGCATCTGGTGAATGACAGGCTTTTTGGTCAGGATCTCGCATTGCGTAAAAACGCCTTCATATGAAACCGCGTCTGTCCCGCTGAATATGTGTACGGCTGACCGACGGGACAGGCGCGCCGTGCCAGACAGCCGTGGTGCAAGCATTCAGCGCCATGATCACTGCTAATGTGGTCGAGGCAAGCATCCACATCGTAGCGGCCAGATGCGAAAGCGTTAACCGGACATGCGGATAAACAGGGTTTACCCTGGCACGTCTCGCAGGGGCTAGGCCGCGCGGCAGAGGGCGGCAAGACGATGCGCTCGGCAAAGGCCAATGCCCCCCGATAAGCATGCCACAGACCATAATCAGGATGAATCAGGGTGCCAATGGGAGACGGCACCACCGGTTCCGCGCGTTGCGCCCAGCGCTGAAATGGGTGATATGGGGGACCATCAAAGGGAAATATGGCATGCGCACCATTGTGTCTAGCGATTGCGTCAAGAGCCTGTCGTGTCCAACTGTTCAGCGGATGGTCTTGCGTGTAACTGGCTTTGGCCTGCTGGAAATGCCGCCACATGGCAGCGCCGACGTTACCTACCAGTATAAGCGTTCCGGCGTCCGCTCCATCGGGCATCGTGGGCACCTGGTCCTCGGGGCGGGGATGAAACCCGCCGCGTGACACCAGTCCCACATCGCGCAAGGCGGACTCAATAATAGCGATAGCCACCATTTCGCTCACCCATCGGGAATCATGTCAGCGTACACCATACCGTCACGTTCATGGGTTGCCCCCGCGCGCGCGGCTACGGGCCGGCGGAACATCGGGCCCGCGTACGCAAACGTATGAAATTCACCGTTCTCACCACAGGGGTCTACCTCGTGCGGCAACTCCGCCAGCAACTCCCGATCAAATACTCGGCCAGCGCATGATCGCGGCATGGCGGTAGGGTCGAGGCACGTGATGCGCGCGCGCAGACCCATCGTTACCATCTCTGCCGCCAGTTCTCGCGTGTTTCGCGCCCACAATGGAAACCACGGCTCGAGGCCGCTACCCGCGAGCAGCGATTCCCGGTAGGCACGAATGTCCTCGAGAAATAAATCACCGAACACCACATGGGTGATACCAACTCGCTTCGCCTGTTGCAACGCCACACCAATAATCGCCTCGTATTCCGTGTTCGGACATGGATCAGGAATAGTCACGCGTGTGAGCGGAAGGCCGCAGGCCTGCGCTTGAGCGACGAGCAACGCTTCCGGTACTTGATGCACGGCGACACGCTTCGCAGGGCGGTTCACGGTCGTGAGCAGTCCCACCACCTCCACATCCCGCCGACTGCTCAAAAGGTGCAGCGCGTATGCACTGTCTTTGCCGCTACTCCAGAATATCAGCGCCCGCCTTATGGTATCGTGCTTTTCAGTCATGCGAAGCTCCAACGCCCGAGCATACATTATTTATAGCTCCGCCAAACCCAGCATGGTTAAGTAAATGGGGTCGCTGACGATTCATTCCCACGATTGAAATTTGTCTCCGACCTAACTCCTGGACTCCTGTTTTCCACAAGCACCATCGACGCTCACGCGCAAGCATAATATCTGCAACATAAGCATGCACGAATATTAGCGATTACTGTGCAGCAAATATTTTTTTAAAATTTTTCAAGTACTTTAAACCGCATTCGCTATCAACAGCACGGCATCTTAGAATACTACGCGCGAAATTCGGGAGGTTTCGACATGTTGATGTCCTCAATCGATTATCGGGAATCGTTGCGGGGCTACCGACCCAAAGTCTTCGTGCGTGGGCAAAGGGTTAATTCTGTCGCGGATGAGCCCTTGTTGATGCCCGGGATCAATGCGATCGGATTAACCTATGATTACGCGCTGCGTAAGGACTATCGTGAATTAACGCGCGCAATACAGTTCACGAGCGGTAAGGAAATCAACCGCCTAATGCAAGTGACGCGCACATCAGAAGATTTGCTCAACAAACTGGAACTGGTGCGCCTCATCTGTCAGGACACAGGTTGTGCCATGCGCTATCTCACCATGGACGGACTTAACGCGCTTTATCAATCAACATTTCGCACCGATGATGCCTGTGGGACGGATTATCACCCGCGCCTGTTGGATTACATGCATCGCGTGCAGGAAGAAGACCTGACCATTGCGATTGCAATGACCGACGCAAAGGGCGATCGATCGCTGCGACCACATCAACAGGCCGATGCGAATACCTATGTCCACATCGTCGAACACCGGCCCGAAGGAGTCGTGATATCCGGAACCAAGGCAATCGTAACATCCGCCCCATATGTACATGAACTGTTCGTGCTTCCCGGACGCGCGATGACCAAGAACGACCAACAGTTCGCCATCGCTTGTGCGGTGCCCATTGATACCAAGGGACTCACAATCATTGCACGGCCAGCGGGAAGACCCGGTGAAACCGGGGCGCTGTTCACCGGGCAGTATGGACAATCAACCGGGGTGTGCGTCTTCGATCGTGTATTCGTCCCCTATGAACGAGTATTTTTGTGTGGAGAATGGGAACACGCGGAATTTCTTACCAAGACCTACGCCAATCACCACCGCCATACCTGCATCGGAGCACGGGCGGGATTCGGTGATCTGCTGATCGGCGCCGGCGCGCTCATGGTGGAAGCCAACGGTCTCGATTTGAACGACAACGGTCACCTCCGCGATACCATGGTGGAGTTGATCAAGACCGTGGAGAGCTTTTATGCCTGCGGTGTCGCGGCATCGGTGTATGCACGGCGGGACGTAGCCGGAAATATTGAGCCCGAGCCGAATTACGCAAACATTGGAAAATTACTCCTAGCCACCAAGATCTACGACATGCATCGCCTTGCCCACACCATGTCGGGGGGCTTGGTCGTGACATTACCAAGCCCGGAGGAAGATCATAATCCAGACACCGCCGGTGATCTTGTGACACTTTTGAACGCGCGACCGGATATTTCCTATGAAAAGAGGGCCAATGTCGCGAGGTTTGTCGAAGACCTTACCGCATCGTATTCTGCCGCGTGGTATTCGGTGATCAGCTTACACGGCGGCGGTTCCCCAGAGGCGATGAAACGAGAGATATTCCGCTCCTATCCGATTGCTGACAAAGCAAAATTGGTAGAACGTTTGATGGAGCGAGGTGTGTTGGCTGGTCAACTCTCCGATTCATCCGAGCCAGGGCAATGTTGCGATATGGGATGTGTAGATTCTACGCTCCAACGCAGCCCCAAGCGCGAGGCGTTACGCAATTAAACTCTCGCGAGACAAGCGTTTGTCAAGCGATACGCGGAACTGATCGGTCGAACTTTTTTGCTCCTAAGCGGTCTTGGTTAAAGCGACTACATCACGTAACTACCGTTTCTAAAAGGAGAGAACCATGGGTGAAAACACACGTATGCACGATGGCATCGCCGGAATCTTGATATTGATTGGTACGCTACTGGGCGCTTTCGTGAGCCCCTATTGGCTGTGGGTCCCTGGCATAGTTAGCGCCTTGATGCTACAAAGCGCTTTTAGCGGATTTTGTCCAGTCTACTTTACGCTTGGCAAAATTCGCGGGACTCGCGCGGCGGCCGTGAAATAACTCGACAACAGGGTATGAGGTCGATCAAGTCGTAATCCGGATGCCGTCAGGATTTAATTGTCCGGGATGATCCGGATTGCGCATTAGCGCTAACGCACACACATACAAGCTTCTTTCGGTCTCAATCGCATGCGCCGGCTGTATGGACAAAGACCGGCTGTGATCCTCGCAACATACACTTAATTCGCGCGGATTTCTTTTTCACGGGGCAATTCTAAACTCCGGCCGCCCATCACCGGACTTTATCCCAATATCCCTCAGCTTGTTCCCTCTCGATCCAGCCCAAAGTCGAAGGTATCAATGCGGTACCCTTCGGGAAATGCCTGTTTTATCCGTTTGTCGAATTCGCCATATACTTCGACCTTGTGCTGTTGAACGTCATAGTCGCGAGTAGTGAGATCCACATCGTCGACTTCGAGTTCTATCTTGAATTCTATATCTGGTGCGATCTTAAAACGGACTTTTGCCATCGTATCTCCTTGTTATCGTCTACCCAGCAGACAGTTAAACATGTTTCATCAGTGACTCATTGATCCGCGTCAATGTGAACTCAATCTCCCCGGTTTCGATTTCTAGATTTAATTCGTCGGATCCAAGACCACCGTTAGGTTTAAAAGGTTTGATAGAATGTCCGAAAGTCGGCTGTGAATTCAAGGAACATACGAACAAAGCAGATCACTATCCGGGTATTCGTGGTGAGTTAGAAACCCTACTCATTCATGCGCCGTGAGAGCATACATGCGTGTTAATAAGCTCGGGTGCGAAACGGCTGTTTTGTCACGATGCGGCACAATGGAACTTCCTATCCCTTGGAGAGCTCAGTACGCACAGGCGCATCGGCGACTGAGGTAACACGTTATCGGCCAGCAGCGCGGCACTGAACGACCGGTATCATCACGGCCACAGCTTGGTGCCGGGATAGAACTGCGACCAGGCGAACCAGAAGGCCTGGTGCCCTCCCAGGTCGTTACCCTCGGCATCGACCACCCGGACGCCACCGCCGTCGAGGACGAGGTGGAGATTCTCGAAGACGATCGCCTCGCCCCGCTTTAGGGCCGAGTTAGCACTACGAACATGAAAAGCCACTGGGACTCCCGTTGGCGTGACGACGCCTAGCACATCCTCGTGCACTGGCAATCTCGGGTCCACATCGCCTATCGGAAAGATCGGCCCATTGGCATCGCGAGTGTTGCGAAAATCGAAATCGCGGCCAAGAGCCAGCGCCTCAACCAGAACCGTCGTTTCCGGATGCGCCGCCTTCCATTCACCCCACGTCGTCGTGACGACGCTGGTTTGCCGCAACGTGATGCCTTTTTCGGCGAGCGGGCCGGTGACCGCGTTTCCCTTGAATGTATCAAACACCGAAAACGTATTGATGTCATACATCACTTTGTTGGAGCGGATCAGCAATCCAGACGTGCGTAGCACCGGACGTGCGACACCCTCAGGAACCTCATCGGTGAAGTAAGCTTGGGCCGCGCCACACAGTGTGCAGTACGGAATCCCGAGCTGGCGTCCACCTAGGGTGTCATTGACCATCTCCCGTACTTCCATGATTCGACGCGGATATGCTCTGAATTCCCCATTTACACCAATCCCAAAAACCACATCATCGTCTTTCAACCAACGTGCATCGGCCGCACTGCTGACCGATGGATTGTCGGCAGCGGGGATGCAGTTGCATGGGTCATCGGTGGAGCCATAGGGTCGGTCATCGATCAGCACACCGCCCCAGCTCACATGGCGCCAATCGATTTGGCCCGGGACGAACAGCCGCTTCCATCCGGGAACGATGATGGTATAGATCCGTTTCTTTACGTCCAAGTAACCGGGGGGTGCAGGGATATCCCAAGCGATGAGGTGGTCGGTCAGGTCGCTCCATGCCCCGCGGACATCGATACTGGTTCCAATCAACTCGCTCGCAATGGTGGAGAGAAAAAGCGTAAGCTCCGGGTCGGAAACGATTCGCATGAAGTCGCTGATGATCCAGGCCACCCGCGGGTCACCGGAGCGGGCGATCACCTGCATCGCATCGTGCTGCACTTTGCCCCAATGACGATCGGTGAGATTCTCGCCGAAGGCGGTTTCTATGGCGCCAGCCAACTCTGGGGATAACGGTCCAGTGGGCACAGTGGGCGGCTCGACGAAGAGTTTGACCGCTCCTCTCTGCACCGAGCTCGTCGAGTCGGTTCTATTCTCAGTGTTGGCCGATTGTCCGAAGGCGCTGTCGACGATACCGATCAAGAACGAGGTAAATATCAGGAGGGCGAAATAACTTCGGATTAGCATCGACTTTTCCTACACGGTTCACGATGGTAGTTCGACCACCACCCCCGGCATCAGTTTCACCCGACTCATCGAGCGCATGCGTGCTTGGCGCCACAACGGATTCTCCACCCACAACGGCGTGCAGCCGCGCGCCCAGGATGCCGATGATCGCAGGCAACTGACCCGATACATGATCCGCCCGCCGCTGGCGCTGGAGATCACGGAGCCGGACACTGACATCCGGCGCAGCGCCTGGGCCAGGCTGACTTATCGCGTGTACTATGTAGCCGACGTCTGTTTCCTGGAACAAAACAGTTCGATTACGAAAAGCTCGAATGGCGGGAGCTGGCCGGTCAGAAACGAAGAGGAAATCAACCGTAATTTATCCACAACGAAAACGCTACTTTATCTCTGGTCGACGCACTGCGGATATACAGGTTCTATACTTATCGGCATGAAATGCAGCACTTTTGCAAGACAGTTGCTGATTAGGTGAAAAAACTGCTCGAAAAAGGGATTGAGTTACTCGAGGACGTTCCTGGTCGAGGCGCTAAGGCTGAAAAGGGATGCCAGATTGTCTACAACGCCAGGTTCTTTCTCCGTCACGGTGACGAGGTCACCAATGATCCGCGATCAATAGCCCTTTACAGGGATCAACTCAATATCCGGCAAATAGACGGCGTAGAACTGATCGATCACACCACCATACTTGGTAAACGTCAGCCTATCGCCTGTGTTGAAAGGTCACTCTATGGCATGCAGGCAGGCGGATTTCGCGAGATCCTGGCCAGTCCACATTTGTGCTACGGTGAAAATGGCATCGAAGGGCTAATACCCCCGAACGCTATGCTTCGTGTTCAACTTTGGGTACGAGATGTAAGAAGCACCAATTAAAAGTGCGCTGCTCTTGTCGTTTGTTTGAACTGCATCGCAGCCCCAACTTACAGCCGATATCGGAGCGGGTGAGAGGTCGGTACTGGATTTCGGTTAATGAGCTAAAAAAAATACGACAACACCACAACGCGACGATTGGGTTGTTTGTCGCTTTCTGGCTTTTCTTATCGGTTGCTATCGGAGTCATTGAGTTTTTCGAGATTTCCAAGCGCACCCAAGATAGCTTGATCGGCACTCTGTTCGGCGCCGCCATCGTGTCGTGCCTACTCCAATTCACGAAGCGCTGCCCGAATTGCCGAGCTAATGTTGGTTGGCAGGTGCGGCTGCGTATCCCAAAGAACTGCCACAAATGCGGGCCAAGTTTGCGACAGAATCGAAACGAACAGGACAAATAGTGTATGCAATGTGATTCTTTGGCCGGTCAGAGACGACGACGGTATCAATCCGAATTTCTCCAAGTTGAAAGTGCTACATTGTCTCTGGTCAACCCACAAGAGACATTCGTCGCTATGTCCCCTTTGAGACCACCAGCTTTGAAAGCAGTCCTTGCGTGTTGATAAGTCTTCCGCTCGAGTCGCAGTCCAGAGTGCCATCGGCTGCAAGGGATTGGTCAGTGTTGTTGTTAACCGCTCGGCCGCTTGGGCCGAGCTGATCTATCGCGTGTACGAGGTGGACCCTTTAAAAGTGCCCCAAATCTGACAAAGAGAAACGCGTGATCGCCCTGATCCGCGACCCGCTGGTCATTCAGCGGATTCTCGAGCACCTCGGGCTATGGGCTCCGGAACCGGAGGCACGGGGGCCGCCGCAGGACGCCGATCCGGTCGATTCGCCCCAGTGGCCTTCAAAAGCCCAGCTCCCGTTGGAATACGTACCCGTTGCCGACATCGCTTGAGCGCTGCCGCCACTGCCGCTCGGCCGGGCGCTGGTCAAGGTCAGGCCGGTGGCAGTTTTCGGCACCGTTTCTCGTCAGTGAGCCCCTCCCTCGGCCGCCCACAAGCGGCGATCGGCGTTGACGTCGGCCATCGACGGGCGGATGATCACCAAAACGGGCCCTAGCGGGGCTTTTTATTTGCATTACAGCACAATGGGAATTCCTATCCCTTATCCCTCAAACGACCCGAGGACGAGGGGCTGTGCCGGTCAAGGGATTTGCGGCGGGTGCACTGCGATTCGAATAGCAACTTTTCGATCGGGGATAGCTCGAGGTCATGCCCTACCTAATGACGCTGTTGGTGGCGATTTCGGCGGCCGCAATGACGCTCCTTTACGTTATGTGGACGAGACGGCGCCGCACGCCGCGCCTGCATCTGGACCCCGACACCATTCCACCGGTCGCCGAGCTGCTGCCGACTCTGTCAGGTCTGACTGGCGGTATGGTGCACAAAGGCAACTCGGCCGATGTGCTTCATAATGGGCAGCTTTTCCCCAGCATGCTGCGGGATATCGGAGATGCGAGAACCAGCGTCCATCTGGAGACCTTCGTATGGTCCGCCGGCGAGCTGGAACGCAGATTCGTCCAGGCCCTCGCAGCCAAAGCCGGGCAGGGCATAACGGTCCGCGTTCTGGTCGACGCGATCGGCGCCTCCAAGGCGGACGTCGGACGATTGGACTCGCTGCGCGCAAGTGGCGCCAAAGTCGCCGTCTATCGGCCACCAAGGCCGTGGAACTGGCGCCGGCTCAACCACAGGACCCACCGCAAGTTGCTCATCGTAGACGGACGGATCGGCTACACCTTCGGGCACGGGATTGCCGATGAGTGGTTAGGCGACGCGGAGGACGAGGACCATTGGCGAGATACCGGTATTCGTGCCGAAGGGCCGGTAGTGCACGGCTTGCAGGCGGTTTTCGCGGAGAACTGGGTCGAAGAATCCAAGGAGTTCCTGGTGGGCGATAGCTGCTTTCCGGAGTTGGCGCAGACGGGCGACACCGACGCCTACGTCGTGTCCAGCGCCTCGGGCGACGAGTTGTCCAAGGTCGCGATCGCATACACGGTCGCCATTGCGGCGGCCACCAGGGAGGTGCTGATTCAGAACCCTTATTTCGCCCCGGATCGCGGTGTGGTCGACTTGCTCAAGCTTATGGTCAAGCGCGAAGTGGAGATCCATTTGATGGTACCCGGAGGGAAAACCGATAGCCCTTTCGTGCGCCGCGCCGGTTGCTACCTCTACGAGGCGTTGATGCGGGCGGGCGTGCGCATCTACGAGTACGGCCGTACTTTGAATCATCAGAAGATCATGATTGTCGACGGCGTCTGGTCGCACGTCGGATCCACTAACTTCGACGCCCGATCGCTGGAGCTCAACGAAGAGATCAGCGTGGGTTTGATTGACGAAGGGATTGCGGCCGAGCTGAAGCAAGCCTTCGAGCGCGATCTGCAATATTGCCGGGAGCTGTCGCTGGGACAGTGGCGCGCGAGATCGCGCCGCGTCCGTATCGTGGAGAACGTTGCGTTTCAGTTGCACAAGCAACTGTAGCGAGACGCTGAGCCGGACACCGACCTCCGGCGCAACGCTCGCGCCGCTTGGGCCAAGCTGACCTATCGCGTGTACTATGTAGCCAACGTCTGCTTCCTGGAGCCAAACACGTCGATTGCGAGAAGCTCGAATGGCAGGAGCTGGCCCAGAGTGTGTGAAAACGTTTGAGGTTTTACCGCGCTACACAGAATCCTTGCCCCGCGTACTCAGTTACGATTCAAAAGGCGATGATTTTCGATTAATCGGATCGATGGATTCTATGGATTTTATAGAACCGTCGGCAATAGCATGGCCGGCAAAGAGTCATTCGGCCTGTTACGAGGCGAAATGCCCTTGTCAGGGCGTCAGTGCCGCTCGC
>CAMYMN010000067.1:0-6415 GCA_947259395.1 uncultured Gammaproteobacteria bacterium
GTAGTTTCCAGCATCAACTCAAGAGCATGTATCGCTACCCGAGCGATCCGAGCAATACCGCACACTTGATGATCGCCATTAAGCCGCTGGCGCTCATCAACAAACAGCAGATGAAAGAACGAATGATGGACTTCGTAAACACAATCAAGGAGTCACCCATGTGGGACCCGGACAGCGAGATGTTGTTGCCCGGGGAAATCGAGTATCGCAAGGAACGAGAGCGTCGCCGGGACGGCATTCCGATAGCGGCCGCCCTTTATGACGAGCTCGCAGCAATCGGAAGTGAATTGAACCTGGATGCGACGCTTGAACGCGCCGCCGCCTGAACTGGAGGAATGAACATGTCTAACGGCGAAAGATCATCGGTATGGTTTCATGAAGTGGCAGCACCTGACATCGTCAGCTACGCGAAGAACGTCTGTGACCTGGCGATACTCCCGATAGGTGCGATCGAGCAACATGGCCCGCACTGCCCGTGCGCGAGTGACGCGCTCAATGCGATCGGCATGGCGGAACTCATTGCGAAGAAATCCGGTGCAACGGTGCTGCCGTGTCCGATGTACGGCTCTCATCCGTACCACCACTGGGGCGTCGAAGGGACCATTCCACTGCGGTTTGAAACGCACATCGCTTTGCTCGAGGATATCGTGCACGGTGCCTCTGTTGCGGGCTTCAACAAGTTTATTATTCTCTCCGCTCACGGCCAGGTGTCGTCGACGATCGTCGCTGTGCACAAGCTCGGAATCGAAGGCAACTTCGTCCTGTCGCTTCACTGGTACGACTTCCTGCGTGACAACCAGGAAATTCTGGATGACCCGATGTGGCACGCCGATGAAGCTGAAACGTCGGTGGCACTGTACCTCTATCCGCAGTTCGTCGACATGAGTAAGGCGGAACCGGGCAGCAGCACCGGGCTGATCGATCCCAAGTGGAAAATCGCGCCGGGCGTGATGCCGAAACCGGGCCAGATGTATCACTTCGAAGGCACGTTTGCGAAGCCAGAGAAGCTCGAGATCCTCGAGGGTGCCAACGGCGTCGTCGGCGACCCAACCAAAGCTACGCTTGAAAAGGGTGAAATCATCGTTACCCGGCTCGTCGATCACGTCAGTCTGCTGATCCAGGAAATCATGGAGCAGTACCCAGTGGGAACGAAGCCGCAGACGGCCTGATACGGGGGCCCGATGACCAACCAACGTAAGGCAAGACCCAGAGTCGCGCTGATGACCTTCGGTGACGATCGCGACTACATGTGGGAGGGGTACTTCGCTGGCCTCACCGAGCCGCGTCACAAGGAAGCCGTGGAATATCTTCGTACGTTGCCGATCGAAGTCATTGCTTTTGACGACGTCGCGCGCTCGAAGCAGATAGTCGATCAGCAGGTCAAGGAGCTAAAGGCGGCCGGTGCGGAGGCACTGTTCGTGCACCTGCCCTGCTGGGCTACACCGAACATCGTCGTCCGTGCGGTACAAGGCATGAGTCTTCCCACTGTTACGATGACCAGCAAGAGCGCCGCTACGCACGGCATGGTCGGCTTGTTCGCTGCGGCCGGCACGCTTTCCCAGATCGGTATCGATCATATTCGGGTTCGCGACGATTTCGGCGCAAGCGTCTTCGAAGACAGACTCCTGCCCTACTTCCGCGCCGCCTCGGCCAGGGCGCGACTTCGCGGTCGGGTCATGGGCCTGTATGGCGGCCGGTCACTGGGCATCGATACCGGCACTTTCGATCCGATGCAATGGCGATCGCAATTCGGAGTGGATGTCGATCACATCGACCAGTTGGAAATCGTGCGCCGGGCAGAGCTCATTGATTCTGAACGCGTTGACCAGACCATGACGTGGATGTCCGAACAGTTTGCCTCGATCGCGTTCGACGATGGCAAGCTCACGGAGGAAAAACTGCGATTCCAGGTTCGCTGCTACCTCGCCAACAAAGACATCAATGCCGAGAAGGGCCTCGACTTCATTTCCGTCAAATGCATGACCGAATTATCGGACCATTACGTGCCGCAGTGTATTTCCGCAGCGTTGATGCCCGGCCCTTACGATGGCGAGGGCGAGAAACAACCCTGCTCCATGTCCTGTGAAGCCGATGGCGACGGTGCCTTGAGCATGGAAATTCTCAAGGAAGTATCCGGCGGCAGTTCGACTCTGTTCGCCGACGTCAGCCATATGGACGCAGACAAGAAGATTCTGTATCTGCCAAATTGCGGTGGCATGTGCTCCTGGTTTGCCGGCCGTTCGGACGACGCCGCAGACAATCTGCAGCATATCGAGTTACGGCCATCGGTACGTCCCGGTGGTGGAGCTATCACCTACTTCACTGCAGCTCCCGGCCCTATCACTTTGGCGCGTCTCTACCGCGTCGCCGGCAAGTACCGCATGGCCATAATACCGGGCGAGGTCGTTGACCTGGCCGCCGATGACCGGGCCGCATTTATTAAAGCACGCGGCAAACACCAGCTGCCGACCGCGTTCGTGCAGGTCGATGCGAACCTCGATCGTTTCGTAGACGAATTTGGCTCGAACCACATTTCAGGCGTCGCAGGCTCCTGGGTACGCGAACTTGTGTGCCTGTGCGACATGCTCGACGTCGAGCCCGTTGTTATGGACAAGAATTTCTAATTACTGCTTATTGCGAGGCGATAGACAAATGATGACCCCGAGAGAATGCTTCCACGCTGCGATGAATCACGAGCAGCCCGACCGTCTCCTCCTCGACATGGGCAAACACATCGGCTCTATACACCGACGCGAGTACGTCAAGCTGAAGCAATATCTCGGCGATGACAGCATGGTCAACGAAAACCTGATACTGGACCGAATGGCACAAACAGTCGTACCGGATGAAACGCTGCTGCAGCGTTTTGACATCGATTTTCGCTGGATCGTGCCGAACTGGGTGCAGGTCACCGAGCGCAATGACGTCCCCGGATACATCGACATGTGGGGCGTGCCTTACAAGGCAGCAGCGGACTGGGATCACTGCGTCGTCGACGGTGCACCGATGCGGCAGGCGACGCTCGAGACAATCGACGATTTTCAATGGCCAGATCCGAACGACCCGGAGCAATTCCGGGGATTGCGCGAGAAAGCGAAACATCTCTACGAGAACACGGATTACGTCATCGGCGCCGACGCCATCAAGGCCGGGGTCCTGATGAATGCTCTGCAAATGCGAGGCTATGACCAGTTCTTCATGGATCTCGTCATCGACAAGGAATTTGCCGAAGCCCTGATGGACCGTATCCTCGAAAGGTTAAAGCAGATGTGGAGCCGTTACATGGACGAGGTCGGGCCCTACGTGCAAATTGCCTACGTTACCGACGATCTCGGCTCGCAAAGCTCGCTGCTGATCTCACCGAAACTGTTCCGCGACATGCTCAAACCGCGCATGAAAGAGCTGCACGACCACATCAAGAGTTGCGCCGATGTGAAGCTGATGTTCCACAGCGACGGCGCCGTACTGCCGCTCCTGGATGACTTCGTCGAGATGAATGTCGACATCCTGAACCCGGTCCAGACATCGGTCAGTGGACTCGAGGACACGTTCGCACTGAAAGAGGCCTTTGGCGATCGACTGTCGTTCCATGGCGCGATCGACGTGCAGCAGATGATGCCCAACGCGACGACGGAAGAGCTCGAACAGGAAATCGCACGCCGCATCTACGATCTCGGCCGCAACGGGGGCTTCATCCTCGCGCCGTGCCATAACATCGGTCATGACATCCCGCCGGAAAACGTCGTAACGCTGTTCGAAAAGGCACGAGAGCTGGGGAAAGATCCGGCAGCGCTGAAGACCATCGCCGAGCGCGGCGGCTCTTATTTCGCCAGCCACCGCGTTGCCTGACACGCCAATGCGAAACACGGTCAAGCAAAAACTGAAAAACGGTGGCAGGACCATCGGTGCTTTCCTGCAGATGATGAGTCCCGTATCGGCCGAGATCCTGAGCCGGTCGGGCTTCGACTGGCTGATCGTCGATCTCGAACATGCGCCGGGCGACTTTGCAAACCTGCAGTCGCAGTTGCAGGCCATGAGCGGTTCGGGTGTCGTGCCGTTCGCGCGGGCGCCCTGGAATGACGAAGTTGCGATCAAGCGTATCCTCGATACGGGGGTCATGGGCGTCCTCGTCCCCTACGTCAACACACGCGCCGAGGCGGAGGCGGCAGTAGCCGCCTGCAAGTACCCGCCACGGGGGGTGCGCGGCGTGGCCGGCAGCCCGCGTGCCGCCGGTTACACGGGGAACGCAGCGGGCTATCTCGCCTCGGCGAACGACGAAACCATCGTGATGGTTGCCGTGGAGACGACCGAAGCCGTCGACAATCTGGATGAGATTCTGCGTGTCCCGGACCTGGACGGCATTTTCATGGGACCGATGGACCTGGCAAGCAGCATGGGGCATCTCGGCAACCCGGGGCATCCCGAGGCACAGGCGCAGATCGCGACAATCGAGAAGAAAGTGCTGGCATCCGACAAGTTCCTCGGCACGGTTGCAACCACCAGGGACAAGGCCATTGAATGCATCGAGAAGGGCTACCGGTGGCTCGTGGTCATGCAGGACGGGGCGTCGCTGTTGAAGGCCGGCAGAGACACGGTGCGGGAATTACACGAAGCCTGAGAGGAAGGTAAATCCCCTATGAAGCTCGAGAACAAGGTGGCGATCATCGCCGGTGGCACCAAGGGCATTGGCCTGGGCATCGCGCTCGAATTCGTGCGGGAAGGTGCCACGGTTGTCGTTGGCGGAACCACGGACAAGAACGGCGACGCGGCCGTCCGGGAAATCGAGGCGGCCGGCGGCGACGGGCTCTTCGTCAACTGCGACGTGTCGAACCTGGGCGACCTGGACAGGATAATCGAGCGGACCGTCGAACACTTCGGACGCCTCGACATCTATGTCGCCAACGCCGGCATCAACGATGCCGCCAAGACCCACTACCTCTATATCACGCCCGAGCAGTACGACCGAATCATGGACGTGAACCTGAAGGGCATGTTCTTCGGCGGGCAAAAAGCGGCTCAACAGATGATTGCGCAGGGTGACGGCGGCGTCATCATCAACATGTCGTCGGTAAACGCTTACCTGGCACTCGATTCACAGTTTGTTTACACGGTGTCCAAAGGCGGAATTCAGCAATTGACCAAGGTGCAGGCCGTCGCATTGGCGCCCTACAACATCAAGGTGAACGCGATGGCGCCCGGGCCGATCGAGACCGATCTCATGCGCAGAGTTGGTTCCGACAAGCAACTCATGGACACAATCCTGTCGCGCACACCGATCGGCCGTATAGGCACGCCGCAGGAATGTGGTCGATTGGCTGTATTCCTGGCCAGCGATGATTCAGATTTCATCTTCGGCCAGTCGATCTACATCGACGGCGGAAGAGGATTCCAGGCGTATCCGACGCCGGGCTATAGCACGGTCACGGAGGAGGACTACGAGCGCCTGCTCGAACTATGAGCGAACACCTGCAAGGCGCGCCTTGTCATCGAGCCATCTTGATGAGTCCGCGAACCCGCCGAAGCTGAACAGGTGAATGCCCGCGAGGTTGCCGGTTGCCGCGGCTGCTTTATTCTCAGCAAGAATTTCGAACTGCTTGTCCGGATTGGAGTGGGCTGCAAGCTTCAGCGCGCCCAGACCCAGCTTGTTTGCCGCTCGTAATGACGTTCCAACACCGCAGGTCCGTGCAAAGCGCAACAACTTCGCAGGACTGGTCGGCCCGGCCAAACCTGCGTAGACCGGAACACCCGGTATCTCGGTGGCGAGATCAGCGCAGAACGCGACGATATTTTCGGGCTCGAATGAAAACTGCGTAACCACGTTCAAGTCGAAACCGTGGTCTTCGGCGAACCTGGCTTTTTTTCTGAGATCGGTGGCCAGGGCGTGCGCCGGAATCGTTGGATGGCCGTCAGGATATCCGGCTACGTCTACGACACGAATGCCAACCTCTTGCAGCACGCCGCTTGCGAGAACGGACCCGCTATCCGCATACGGACCCAACGCAACGTCGGCGTCTCCGCCGATGATCAATACACGATGAACGCCTGCTTCGGCAATCGCCTGTCTCAGGAAATCCGACAGTTCCTGCCGGGAGGAAAGTTGACGGGCGACAATGTGGGGTATCGGATCGAGTCCGTATTTGTGCAGCAGGCGTAGCTGCACCAGTTTGTCATGCAGCGTCTGCCTCGGTATTTTCGGAACGTAAACGGGCATACCCGGCGGCAGGATTTCCGACGCCTTCCTGATCGCGGGCTCGCCATTGGTACTCAGCTCAATAGAGCTGTTCCGGAGCAGGCTCGAGACTGCCTGCATCCGCGTACCAGCAATCTGGGTGGAATCCATATCGGTGACTGGGTGGGCTGCGGCAAGACCAATAGAATCAAACACTTGTACGTCCTTGCGCTGCATCTCGGAGCT
>CAMYMN010000067.1:6491-24594 GCA_947259395.1 uncultured Gammaproteobacteria bacterium
CCCCTACTACTGAACCGGGTAGTAACCGAATTCCTCCACCGCGTCGACCATTGCGAGCACATTCTGCGGCGGCACATCGTCCATTATCGTGTGCACGGCCGCTACCATATGCCCCCCGCCCGACCCGAGGATCTGCATGACGCGCCGCACCTCCTGACGAACTTCCCCAACGCTGCCGTGAGGCAGGACGCGGCGAGTATCGATGCCGCCGCAAAAGACGATGTTGCGACCAAAACGTTTCTTCAATGACACGAGGTCTGACATCGACCCCGCCGAGGTTTGGATGGGGTTCAAGATGTCGACGCCTATCTCGATGAAATCTTCTATCAAGGGAGCGACGTCGCCATCACTGTGAAAGAAAACCTTGGCGTTTGTTCTCGCTTTGATAAAGCGGATGAAATCAGCATGAATCGGCTTGAGAATGTCGCGATACATGTCCGGCGAGATCAGGAGATTCTGTTCCGTTCCAAGATCGTCGCCTATTTTGATGATGTCGACATTGTCGCCCAACGCCTCGAGAAAATGTCCCATCAGCTGCTTGCAGTGCTCCGCGATTCTCTCCAACATCTCGCGCGCAAAGTCAGGCTCCATTGCCATGTTGATCAGGAAGGTCTCAAGTCCCTGCATCGCATGAGCCCGCTCGAACGGAAACAGGAGCCAGGGCGTTGCCATGATGGCGAATTGATTCTCGTCGGCCAAACGCCTTGCCGCTGCCTGTACGTGGGCAATCCGTGTTGGATCGTCCATATCCGGCCAACCGGGATAAGCATCCAGCTCTTCGACAGTCTTGGCATCCTGCAAAGGATGGACGCCCGGGTACCAGTCACCGGGCTTGACTTCAACCTGCCCACTACCCCACGAGTCGATGCAGTTACTGTGGGGCGCACGCTCGCGATTCCGTCTGCGAACGCTTTCGGGCTCCAGGTCCAATACTCCGCGAACATCGCTGTGCAATCGACGCATCGTCTCTTCATCGATTTCGGCCGTGCCCAGTTCGGGCCAGTCGTACAGAAATCTATCCGGCGCCTCGATCTTGGCGAGATCTTTGATTCCCCGATAGGGTTTCATCTTGATCCCGGTGGCATTGCTGACACCAATGACAATTGGAACGCGATCGGGTTGTTCGTGATGGACCGCCGTCAAAACACGCTCCCGGGGCGTCATCGGCATGTTTCATCTCCTCGATTATCGACTGTTGCAGTCTATTCGACGAATACGGCCATACCCATCAGAGGATCTACGCACTCTGCGCGACAATCAATCGGCTGAAGACGAGCTCGATAGTCGGAAAACGGCGTGCCCGGAGAGACTCGGCTCGTACAGTTATACGCGCGATCGTTATACTGCAGTCGTGCAGATTCGCGACCATCACCAGCGTGCCATCGATCGACTGGCCGATGCCTATCGGGGCGATCCGAGCTACCGTGGGCTGATCATCGGAGGTTCCGTTGCCAAGGGGTACGCCCGCGCGGACTCGGATGTGGACTTCCTCATTATCGCAACCGACGACGTGTTCGAGCGGCGCCGGGCTGAGCGTGACCTGTTCATCAACCGCACGGATCTCTGTGACTACGACGGCGGTTTCGTCGACGGCAAGATCATCAATCTCGCGTTTCTTACAGACGTGGCCGACAGGGGCAACGAGCCTTCCCGCGCCGCGTTCGAGGGCGCCTTCGCGGCCTACTCACACATTCCCGACCTCGATGCCCTGCTGCACCGAATCCCCGTCTACCCCGAAGCCGGGCACGATCAGCGCCTCAGAGCTTTTTACTGCATGGCTTTCATGCAGCACTGGTTAATCCACGAAGCAGAGCGCCACGGAAACCGCTATGCGGTCATACGCGCCGCCAGTCAGCTCACGTTGTTTACCGGCCGTTTGATCCTGGCACACAACCGCAGGCTCTTCCCCTACCACAAGTGGTTACCCAGGACACTCGAATCGGTGCCCGACAAGCCCGATGACCTCATGACATGCTTCAACGACTTGCTTGATCAGCCTAACGGCGATCGCGCCACGGCGCTGTTCGAACGGGTTCGGGATTTTCGCGACTGGGGCGTCAGCGACCTCGAGGCCTACACCTGGTTCATGACCGACGTGGAATGGAGCTGGATGTCGGGCAGCTCACCCATCGAAGACTGGTAAGCACTCTCGTTCCAGGGAGCGCGAACTGTCGCCGACACAACGATATAGGGCGCCGTCCAGGCTGTGTAAAGACTCGAGCAATTTCGATTCAAATCCGGCCTTTGTGATACCTTGCTCCGATGGGGGCAGTCCTTGGCATCGATGTGGGCGGTACCGGCATCAAGGCGGCGCTGGTTGACGTCGCAACCGGTGAACTGCTCAGCGACCGGCACCGGGTGGATACGCCGCGCCCTGCAACGCCTGACACGATGGCCAAGGCGATCAAGCGGCTGGTCGGCGAGTTCGACTATGAGGGTGCGGTCGGCTGCTGTTTCCCGACCGTTGTCGTCGATGGCCATGCCAGGACTGTCAGCAATCTGGACGAATCATGGCGTGATGTTCAGATCGACGACTGGTCCTTACGATCACGATCGGCACGGGAATCGGAAGCGGCATGTTTTACGATGGCCAGCTCATTCCGAATCTCGAACTCGGCCACATGGCCGGCAAGGATGGCGAACCGTTCGAAGCCCATGCCAGTAAGCGTTCACGCATTAGCGAAGAGCTCTCATGGCCCGAATGGGGCGCGCGGTTTAATGCATTCTTGAAGCGTGCCGACCGGGTTTGCTCACCCGACCATTTCATACTGGGTGGTGGCACCAGCAAGAAGTTTCACTTATTCGAGGAAGCCATCACGATCCCGACACCGGTGCATGTCGCCAGATTCTTGAACAATGCGGGCATCATCGGCGCCGCGGCCGCGACTGTAAATAACTGAAGGCAAAGGTGGGCGAGAGATGCCCCCCAGCGGTCGGCCTGTCGTCGCTTCGCCCCTCGAATCGAAGCCCCGACCGGTCCTAGTCGACTTCTCCGGGCGAATCTACCGTTGCACCCTGCCCGACGCATCGCCGCCCATCAGGTTTCTTACTTCGCTGACCGAAACCCGGTTGAAATCACCCGAAATCGAGTGCTTCAGGCAACTCGCGGCGACCGCAAAATCCAGCGACTGCTGACGATCCTCGTACAATGACAGCCCCGCTATTAATCCCGACCCGAAGCTGTCGCCGCCACCGACTCGATCGATGATGTCGGTGATCTCGTAATGGCGCGATAGCTTGAAACCGTCGGCGTCGCGTAGACACGCTGACCAGCCGTTGCGGTCCGCGCTGCGGCTCTCGCGCAGTGTGATCGCAATGATCGACATGTCCGGGTAGATCTCCAACACTTTCTCCGACAGCGCCTCGTACTTGGCCGTATCGAGTTCGCCCGTGTGCACGTCGACATCGACCGAGATCCCCAGTGATTTCTGGCAGTCCTCTTCGTTCGCGATACCGACATCCACGTATTTGACCAGGTCCTGCATGACCTCGGGTGCGGATTTGCCGTACTTCCACAGCTTGCCGCGAAAGTTGAAGTCGCATGAGACGGTAACGCCCGCCGCTTTCGCCGCCTTGCAGGCCTCGAGTGACAGGTCCGCCGCCGACTGCGACAGAGCCGGCGTGATGCCCGTAATGTGGAACCACTCAGCCCCATCAAAGACCGCATCCCAGTCAAAGTCACCGGGCCCGCATTCGGCGATTGCCGAGTGGGCACGATCATAGACGACCTTGCTCGGCCGCTGGTTAGCGCCCGCTTCGAGAAAGTAGATGCCGATCCTGTCGCCCGAGCGACGAATGCCGCTCACGTCGACGCCGAAGCTGCGAACCTCCCGAATGCAGGCCTCCGCGATATCGTTATCCGGGAGCGCCGTCACGAACGCGGCGTCGAAGCCGTAGTTCGCAAGCGCCACCGCGACATTAGATTCGCCGCCGCCGAATGTCGCTTCGAGCGACGGCGACTGAAAGAAGCGTTCATGCCCGGGTGATTTGAGCCGCAACATGATTTCGCCAAACGTCACGTACTTACCCATATTCTTATCCTCTTGCTTTGCGTGCGATCTCGACGGCCTCGGCCGCGAGCGCGGTGATCGCATCGAAATCGCCCGCAGCAACCGCATCCTTGGGCGTCAGCCAGCTGCCGCCGCACGCGAGTACTGCCGGCACGGCCAGGAAGTCGGCCAGGTTGCCGGGGCTCACGCCACCGGTCGGCATAAATTTCATCGTTCGGAAAACACTTGCCAGCGCTTTGAGCGCCGGCACACCGCCGGCGATCGATGCCGGGAAGAACTTCACCGTATCGAGGCCGAGATTGAACGCATGCTGGACCTCGCTGGGCGTCATTGTGCCCGGGTAGACCGGCACTCCGCGTTCCTTTGCCACGCTGACCACGCCATCGTCGAGCCCCGGCGACACGATGAATTTCGCGCCATGATCCAGCGCGGCGTTAGCCTGCTCCGCGCTCAAAACCGTGCCGGCACCCGCAATCATCTCTGGCACCTCGTCGGCAACCGCCCGCAGGCACTCGAGCGCTCGGTCGGTGCGGAAGACGACCTCCGCTACCTTCAGACCACCGGCGGCCAGCGCACGCGAGGTCTCGACTGCAATGGCCGGATCATCGGCCTGCACGAGCGGCACAACCGGATTCTTCGAGAGTAGTTCAGTGATATTCATACATATAGCTCCTCGGCGGGATAGCCGGACGCGCTGTCGCTTTTGGACGAACAGCGTCATGTTGCAGACCGATCATAGCCCCTAAGAGAAGAGGAGACCGCCGTTGATGTCCACGCTCGCACCGGTGATGAAGCTCGACGCCGGCGACGCAAGGTACGTTACCAGATCAGCCACCTCGCTCGCCTGGCCTTCACGACGCAGCGGTGTCCCCGCTGCTACTTTGGCGCGTACCTCATCCTTGGTGAAGGTATCGTGAAAGGTCGTGCTGATCATTCCCGGGCAGATACAGTTGACCCGTATGTCGGATGGTCCGAGTTCCTTGGCGAGCCCGCGCGTAAAAGTCATTACGGCACCCTTCGACGATGCATAGGCGGTGGCACCGGGGCCGCCGCCATCACGGCCGGCCTGAGAGGCGAGATTGATAATCGAGCCGCCGCGGGTCATGTACGAGGCCACGGCTTTGGCCGCCAGGAACGTGCTCGTAACGTTGAGCTTCATAACGTATTCGAAGAACTCCTCGTC
Source organism: uncultured Gammaproteobacteria bacterium (assembly GCA_947259395.1). Taxonomy (GTDB): domain Bacteria; phylum Pseudomonadota; class Gammaproteobacteria; order Arenicellales; family JAANXG01; genus CALZGZ01. The sequence continues at coordinate 11,685 of CAMYMN010000067.1, forward strand.
CATCTCGGCCAGCGTCTTTCGCGCAACGAGGCCGCCCACGTTGTTGACCAGTATGTCGATCGTGTCGCCGTAAGCTTTGCGAGCCTCGGCCACCAGGTTTTCGACATCCGCCTGCTTCGTCATGTCGCCCTTTACAGCGATGGCGTCACCGCCCGCCTCCTGGATCGCGGCGACGGTTGCCTCGCCTTCAGCTGCATTGTTGAAGTAATTGACGACAACTTTCGCACCTTGCGCTGCCAGCGCTTCGGATATCGCCCGTCCGATATCACGGGATCCACCCGTTACGATAGCGACCTTGTTCTTAATGCTCATTACATTTTCCTTTATTCGTCGCGTTAAGCAGATTTAGCCGGGCGGGGACTAAGCGGTTGAATGTGTCCACAGAGAACAAAGACCGAGAGAACCGTCATGATCGCAAGTCCGGCCCCGACTGCGAACGCCGGTGCATAACTGTTCACGGTGATTACAGGAATCAGGAAGTTCAGCAGGACGACCGCAAGCTTGGCAGCTGTTCCTGCAAACCCCGCGAGCGAGCCGACGGACTTACCGCTATAAAAGTCACTCGGCAGCGTCTGGATATTCCCGACAGCTGTCTGGAATCCAAAAAGAATAGCGGCCATCAGCAGCACAGCGATCATGGGCGTCGCCGCCTTGATCGTCATCAACAGCGAGATGAGCATGATGAGGCCACCCAGACTGATGACGAATTTTCGTGCCTTGTTGACGGTCCAGCCGGCGTTGATTCGATTCTGCGCCAGAAGCCCTCCGAACCAGGCACCGAACATTGCTCCGACATACGGTATCCAGGCATAGCTCGCAATCTCGGCCACGCCGAAACCGTACGTCTCGTATAAATAGAGCGGCAGCCAGCCGACAAAGAGCCACCAGATAGGATCTAGGAAGAAAGACGCCATAATTACACCCCAGCTTTGCCTGCGGGACAGGATTTCACCGGACGTTGGCGCGTATTCGGCGGCCTGGTGCGTCTCGGTATTGCGCTGACCGGTCAGGATGTACTCGCGCTCCGACTCGTCTAGCCAGGGATGGCTCTCAGGCCCGGACTTGTAGACGATCAGCCACGGCACCAGCCAGAGCAGGCCGAGCACACCAATCGTGATGAACGTCGCCTGCCAACTGCCAAACCAGATAAAGAAAAGACCGACAATCGGCGCGGAGACGATCCCGCCTATGGCCGCGCCGGAGTTGAAAATGCCCTGCGCAAGGGCACGTTCCTTGATCGGAAACCATTCGGCATTGGCCTTGGTAGCGCCGGGCCAGTTGCCTGCTTCCGACACACCTAAAAGGCCGCGGAAGATCGAGAATGTCAACAGAGAGGTTGCGAAGGCGTGCAATATCGTTGCAAGAGACCACACACCTATCGCGAGGACGAAACCGAGCCGCGTACCGATCCAGTCGAATATCTTGCCGAACAGAGTTTGACCGAATGCGTAAGCAAACGTGAAGACGTTAATGATGATGGCGTAATCGGTCTTCGTCATGCCCAGGTCGGCTGAGATCTCCGGCCACAGAACCGCGAGCGCACCCCGATCGATGTAGTTGATGATCGTCGCGAGAGCGACGAGGCTGACGATGACCCACCTGAGTTTGCCCTTCATTCAACGCTCCCCTGCTCTTGAATATCCGGTTTGTTCGTCTTTGGGCGCAACGATGTGTCGATAACCGGTTCCTCGGTACCTTTGAAGACATTATTGCGAATGGATGTAACCGGCTCGCCCACTGTCTCCCATACAAGGATGGCCTCGCTGTCGACAAACGTATTGTCGGCGATGTCGGTCGCCTGTACACCATGCAGTCGAATCGACGCTCCGCTCTTGTTCCGCGCGTCTTTGCCCGCCGAGGTCACGGTAGACGAAGACACGTCAATGTGGGGCCCAAACGTACTTTCATCAGTTCCGCCCCGATAGACGTCCGCAACTGCTTTCCCAATGTTGTCGAACGAGCTGCCCGTAATCGTGATGTACTCGGCGTTATAGATGCCGAGGTCATCATTCTCGACATCCAGCGCCAGAACCGTGCCGGTGACGTTGCGGAACTTCGAGTTGCTGATTTCGATTCGGTCGGCGAACGTATGCTTTGCTACGGTCAGCGCATTGAATGAATGATTCGTGTCGAGATCTTCGAAAACCGAGTTCTCGATAATAAGAGCGAAGTTGTTCAGCATCGAGTAGCGGCTGGTGCGAATGGCAGCGTTTCCATGACGATCGGGCGACGAGGCTCCGGAAATCGTCACACCGTCGATCTTGAGGCTGCCGCCGTCCACGATCTCGAACAATGCTCTGCGTTCGAACTCGATGCGGACTGCGCCCTTGCCCCGCACCGTCAGCGGCTTGTCAATAGGAATGGTGCGGGTCACCAGGTAGTCACCCGCAGCGAGCTCGACGACATCACCCGGCCCCGCCGCCGCGACAACGGCGACCAGCGTATCCAGGCCGGCCTCCACTGCATGAGTCGTCCCGCCATCGAAACGGTCGCCGAACCCGGGTTTCGGGTACCAGGACGGGCCAGTTGACGAGCGCTGGAGAACTGCCAGGTCCTTGCTCGCACCGACGTTGGCCAGGCTCGGATCCACCGGATACAGCAGACCGTTCGCGGCAACGGCGAGCTCGACCTCAACGTTCAGCGAGTTGTCCGAAAACTCAATCCCCGACATGTCGTCGTAGACAGTAATGTTTTCACTGCCGTCGGCGTTGTACACGAGGTTCGCACGGAACACGCTGTTTGTGGGAGTAGCTGTGCGCTCTTCGTCACTACCCGCGCCAAGTTCAATGTGATCAACGTCGATGATCGAGTTGTTCTCGATGACTGCCCCGTCGACCTGGTGATAGCGATTGATCCGCGAATTAGGGACACCGTTCATGACCACAAAGCCGCCGCCGAACCGGTGCCCGGTCAGACCATGCATGTAGTTATTGCGAACAGTCTGGCCCTTGTTGATCACGCGAATGCCGCCCGTGTGATCGACGCCGTTGCCGAGAAAGACGTTGTTCTCGATGAGATTGTTGTTGCCGTGTCGCAACGTTAGCGTGCCACGCGACTCGAAGAACAGGTTGCCGCGAAATACGTTACCGCCCGACTTGCTGGAGATGATCTCGACTTCGCCGTTGCAGCGGTCAAAATAGTTGTTTTCGACGACGGTCAGCGAATCGCTGAGCGAATAATGACTCGTACCGATCCTGATGGTTTCGCCGCCGTTGGACCCGAGAATGGGCCTAGGACCGAAATAGTTGTGGTCGATGCGGTGCTGATTCTCGCGGCTCACTTCCTCGTCCATCCGCACTGCCAACGTTACGCCCCGGTTGCTCTTGCCTTCGAGGTGATTGTGGTCGAATCGATTGTGCTTGCCGTACAGAGCAACCCACATATCGTCTTCGTAGCGCTCCGGGTTATTGAAGTGATCAATGACGACTTCGGTGACGCGGGAATGGTAGGCGTATTCCCCTTTGGTGCGGCGGAACTGGATTACCGCGTTGGTCGGCGAGTAGCCGTCCCTGAAGACCAGCCCGGATACGACGAGGTGCTTTCCGGCCAGTCGCAGGTTCGACTGGCCAGTGATAATCACATCACCCTTCGTCTCGGCGGTCAGCGTGATCGGCGCGTCCGCTTTCCCCGTGCCGGTGAAGAGGATCTCGAAATCACGCCACTCGCCGTTGGCCAATACGATCGTGTCGCCGGGATTCGCCGCTTTCACGGCTTCCGTGTATTCCGCCTGGGTGCTGACGTGAATGTCCCTTGCTGCCGCGGGGCAGGCATTCAATACAACCAGGGCAATCAGGGCACAGGCAGTCTGTGGAAAGGATCGCGTATTGCGGAGCATTATTCCCTCGTCATTTTGTTTATGTATGCCCTCGATCGCCTATCGTAGACGGTGGTCAGGCCAGATGTCAACCAATTTTGCAGACCAATCAACGAACCAACGGACCAAATTGGTCTGCACACATCCTTGAAGCCCTTCTAGCTGGCGGGCATCAGCTCGCTGACGATTAAGAGCCGCTCCTACAAATCGTGAGAATTCTCAAGTTCGTAAAACGAAACCTGGTCATAATCAGCCCCGTCTCCGGTGTTATTTTGTGTATAAGCGCCGGCCTTGAAATACATCCACTCATCCGGGACGTCGTAGCCACTGTTCTGTTGCTGCATATCCACGTAATTGTGACCGATGATGGGCCCAGCACTGTCACCGCGCCTCACAATGACATCAATACGAGCATCCCGTTGCGTGATCTCGTAGGAGAAAATTTCATTCAGCGCAATGCCATTTTCCGGGTTCGCATCATCAGCAGGCGCATTGTTCAAATTGCTATTAACAGGACCAAGCACAGGAAAATAGATGTCATCCGAGTTACGAATCTCATGTGCGAGATAAATAAACCCGCGCTCATTTTCGGGGAATTTTCGATAATATAAGCGCGCAGGTTCATCGCTTTCGGCGTGAATTTGCCCGATGATCACCCGGCCAACCTGATTACGATCGCCCGTTTCGGTAACGTGGTTAACGGCGAGCGTGCCGCGCAGCACACCGTTACGTCCCCCTACTGTTCGTCCCGGATCCGGTTGATACCCCAGTATCCAGTTGTTCTGGTTCACCCCACGTGTGCTGATACCGGTATTGCCGCGGCGCAGCATTTCGCGCAGTTCCGAACGCGTGTAGCTGGTGTTGGCGGATGTCTTGGCTCCATCAATGGTGGAACGAAATACCATGCCGCCATCGGGGCCGGTGAAGAAAAACCCATCTGTAAACCCAGTATCCAGATCGGTTTCACTTGCAGTGTCCGATATTCCATCGCCATCCAGATCCGCTGGAGTATTCAGCTTCCAGCTGATCAGTTCAATGTTCGATCCCGGTGGTTGAGTAGGGTCGAGCACAAAGTCAGATGCCTCTACATTGCCATCTTCGAATACTGCCGTCGGGGTATCCAGGGTGCAGCCAAAAGCGGTACCTTCAATTATTGCGTTGTCTGAATTCAGGGAATTGCCGAAGTTGTCGATACGAAGATATCGCGCCGGCGTATCAGGCGTGTCATACCGTTCAAAACCCTGGGTCTTGCCAGAAGACTGCTGATCAGCCAGCAATGACTCAAAATTGACGCCATCCTCGGATGCCAAAACGCTGAAAGAGGCAATGCGTTGATCTCCCTCAAACCAGGCGATACCGACTTCCCTGACCAAATGCCGTGCACCCAGGTCCAGGGTGATCGACACTGCATCACCTGGAGATTCCCAACGCGAACCAGGATCCAGGTTGTCATCAATAGCCATGTCCGGCCCGTTGCCTGCGACGCTCATGCCTTCGTCCGTAGCGGCAATCACGTTGATGAGGTTATTACCGGTGCACGATGTTGGCGAAACGGGAGGGTCGGGTGGAGCTGGAGGATTGCCGCCAGCACCTGATGACCCGCCGCCTCCACATCCTGTCACAGCGAGCAGGCTGGCGACCAAAATGACTCGATAGTTCATCGTCTTAATTTACGGGCTTTCTCACAGGATCGACAGAACGGGTCAGTTGTATTCGACGGAAAGCAACAGAGGCGTAATCGCCATTAGCTTTGTCCGTTGTCCAGTCTCCCGTGCCTGCGCAGGCGGGGTACCACATTGCAGGATCATCATTCGTGCTGCACTGGTTGTATGCGCCCGCTTTGAAGTACATGGCATCGCCCGAGTAGCCTTGCGGGTGATCTTTTTCGTCGACCTTTCCGTAAGCATCGACATTATTTGACAGGTCGATCTGATACTTGACTGTCTGCGACGGATCGGCCGTTCTGAATGTGAGGTACATAATGTTGCCATGCACGTTGATGTTGTAGTTGAACAACTGACCGAGCGCTATGCCCTTTTCACCCGGGTCTTCGGGGTTTTCCCAAGTGTTGCCCCAGACCGGGTAGGCGATGTCTGTCCTGTCCGGGTTGGTTTTCTCCAAATTTCTCTCATAAGTCCAGAACACCGAACCGGTGTCATGGTCAGGCCATTTCTTATAGAAAATCTTGATGGGCTCGTTGCCCCACCCAAAACCCTTGCCTTTATTTATTACACCTTGATCCTTATCCGCGTGAATCTGCCCCACAACTACCGAGTACGCCGGTTTCTTGTTCACGTGTGTGGCGTTCCTGGCGACATGCAGCACTTTCAGCGTGGCCTCCAATTGCCCCCCAATGTCGGCAAATGACTTCGACCCACGATGTGCCTTCAGCGCGAAGTTATTCTTTGGGTCGTGGGTACCAATCCTGGTGTTCTTGCCACGGAGCATCTGGCGCAATTCACTTCGCGTGTTTGAGGAGCTTGCGGTCGTTTTCGCTTTGTTAGGCGCAGCGAATACCAGGTACCCATCCTGATCAAGGTAGAAAAAATCCGGATGAGAGTACTTATGTATTGAGCCGACCTTGATTTCGTCGACTTTGCCGTCGTTGTTCTCATCCAGGGGAAGCGTGAGCTTCCAGAATCGCAGGTCAAACTTATCAGCGGGATTCTCCGCGTAAGCCACCGATAAAGTCAGTAGAGCTAACACCAAGCTAGCCGACAAAAAACGCATCGAATAAACCTCTAAACCAGCGGTACCGGACAGTAGTCACTGCCCGGCACCTTACCCATCAACTCAGTCTTGATAAGCCGCTATCTAGAGCTTGACCCTTACACCGAGGAAATAGCGTGGCCCATAGGAGAGAGCCTGATAAACATTGCCGTCAATGGCACGGTAGTCTATCCGTGGTTCATCCAGGATGTTCTTGGCTTCCAGAGTCACGTCAGTATTATCGAACAACTTGTAACGCACCTTCAGGTCCAGCCTTTGATTGGTATTTGTGTAGCGAATCCGACCTTGAGTGTCTCGCGTGAACTGCTGAAAGTAGCCAGATCGCATCTTGTGGAACGCCTCGACGTTCCATTTTTCGTTGCTCCAGTACAGTTGCGTCGCAGTCACGTGCTCGGACAAACCAAAGAGGTTGGCCGGCGGGAGAATACCAATTAACGGAGTCTCGGTGATCTCCCCTGTTGCTTGATCAACCGTTACGGTCACACCATCGCCACCGTGCTGATCTTCAAACTCGAAGTCAGAATCAGCGTAGTTGTAGCTCAACTTTCCGCCGAACCCGCTCCAAAACCCAGGCAAGTAATCAAACGCGTGTGTCAACGAGAGCTCGATGCCCTTGATCGTACTGTCGTCATCGCTTATCTGAGTGGTTTCAACCAATCCCTGGACCTCGTTGCCGTCAAGATTAAACGTCTCGAGCTGGGCAACGGTCTCAAATCCACCATTGAACTCCTTCCAATAGATCGCACCGGCAATCATCGTATCGTTGTTTGGATACCACTCCAGACCCAGATCAAGGTTAGTCGATAAGATTGGTTTCAGGTAGGGGTTGCCGGTAGCACTGATTCCATTGACTGCTTCAGCCAGCGAAGAGTATGCGTTCGATATATCGTTATCCTGGATTGTACGGCCGTTACCATAGGCGTTAGGATCCGGGCGAGACATCCCTCTAAAGATCCCGCTTCGCAGGATCAAATCATCATCCAGGTCAACAATAACGGTTAAGCTGGGCAGAACCTCTTGATAGTCGCTTTTTTGCGTGTCGGTTTCAAAACCTTCTGCACCAGGGTCACCTTCCGTAACAACAAACCCGACGCCGTCGATCTCTTCGACGGTGATGGGTCCCCGGTAGCCTACAGAGGTGATATCGGTATCGACAACACGAACCCCAAAATTACCTCTTACCGGGTAGCCAGAAAATTCTGTGTCAAAGTCCGCTTGAACATAAAACGCTAGCGTGTCCTCCGTTACATCGTTGGTTCCAGAAGTAATGCCATTTTGGAACTGAATTCCGGGCAAACCACCATAATTTGCCAACCAGGTGTTGGCAGCACATTCAAAGTTAAAGGTTGCAAACTGGCTTACTGCCGTACCGCTGCTGGCGTTGGTTATGAGTTCCTCGTCCCTGACATTTGACAGGAAACTTGATTCCGGGAAGCTTTGATCGGCACAGGCCAGCACGTTGCCTAGTACACTATCCGTCAAATCGTTGTCTGCACCACCATTCGGCGTTACCAGGTCCTCGTCCTCAAACAGGCTTTCACCAGGGGCGTTTCTCAACCCTCCCCATGTGAAATACTCCATACTGGAGGATCGCACACCCGCTTTCACGGTGTGTATTGCGCCCGAATCTCGCGCCCAGACCAGATCCGCACGTAATGCATCCAGCGCATTGTCACGAATAATCTGACGTGCCCGGATTCGACCACGGTTCCTTGCATTGAAGTAACTTGGGTCAGTAACTTCGAAGCCGTTGCCACCGTCGTCAAGAATAGTGGCAATTGCAGCATTGTTGTTCCCTCGATTTACATCCAACTGAACGGTGAAATCATCGCTGTTACCGCCGACAAGATTATTGTCAGACGCTCCCAGCCGAAGCTCTACATCAGTCTCGGTTCGATCCGTATCAGATTTGGCGTAATCAAGGTTCAAACTCAGGTTATCAGTCAGGGCGTAATCAAGATTGATACCGTATCCTTCATATTTTTCAAGTCGCTGAAAATCAGTTGTGAACGAATATATCTGAGTTTCAGAAACTGAAGAAGAAACTATACCAGTCGCCGGATTGGAGGTTAGCGCGGACAGGTCTTCCTGCGTGGTTCCGAACTGCAGATCCTTGCGAAGTTCCCGTTGATCACGTTCGGAATATTGGAAATCCACAGTGACATCCAGGCGATCATTGGGTTGAAACTGAACGCTGCCAAAGACGGCCTCTCGCTCATCATCCGTTGTGTTTTGACGTAAACGATGATCCCGCGGAATATAGGCGAAAGGAATATCGGCGACCGAGTTATAGTTCGGGTTAGCGTCAATCAAGTCTTGAATCTCGTCATTACTGACGTCTGCTGCGCCATCATGACAGCGACCGTCAGTGTCAGTTGGCAACGCGTTGGAATCAGATGAGGTCAACTCGCAGGCTTCCAGGCGGCCGCCGCCCGATGTAGTCTGGTATTCCTGCTCCGGATTCGTTTCATCTCTAACTTGTACGCCAAGAGAGACGCCCAGACGGGCGCCATTGTCAAATTCAAACTGATCGATGTACGCAAGCGTAAGGCGTGATCCGTATTCCTGGCCACCATCAATGTTTGACTCATCGGGGGCATACGCAAGCTTCCCATTTGCCTGCGCCAATCGCTTTCCATAGTCCAATGGTCTTTTGGTATCCAGGTGTACCTGGCCACTGACGGCCCCCTCAATATATTCAGCTGATTGAGTTTTATGAATCGCAACCTTGTTGAACATCTCAGAAGGGAAAATACTGAAGTTCACCGCGCGGTTACCACCACCATTCGTAGCTTCTCGGCCATTGACCACAGTCGTCCCCAAAAATGGCCCTAACCCCCTGACAGAAAGTTCTGTTGCGCCTCCATTTTCGCGGTGTGAAGTGGCGCCGGTAATTGTTTCGAGTGCAGCGCCTATCGACAGCGCTGGAATGTCGCCGATTTCTTCGGCAGACAATCCATCTACAATTTGTGTGGAGTTACGTTTGAGCTCGATCGACCTTTGCACAGTCGCTCTGGTCCCGGTAACGATGATCTCGTCAACCGCATCGGTTGAATCATTGGATTGATCGGTCTCCTGAGCAGAAACTGCTGCACTTGCGATTAAAGTCAGGCTTGCGGTCAATATTGCACTAAATTTTTTATGCAGCAGCATCTTAATTCTCCACTCCCACTGTTGCCTCAGACGTATTTGAGTGATAAGGCGAAGCAGCGTTGTCCGAATCGAGCGAATCGCCCTCCAGGTAAGACTCGAAGTCATCAGCGAATACTTCTGCAGTACCCGCCGTATCGGAGTAAATCGCCAGTTCATCAACACTGAATATGCCCGTCGCAGCACGCACGCCACTATTGTCACCAAACCGGAATGCAACATGTGTCACGCCACCGAAGGGGCTGTTGTCCGGTGTAAATGGAGCAAGACTGACACCATCCACCGAAATCGTGACCTCTGGAGCCACCGTCGTGTCACCACCCGGATACTCCCAGGTGACCAGAACATCCATGAAGGCATCCAGCGTATGCGGAAGCGTAGACGTATCGATAGTGCTCGGGTTTCTCACACCAAAACTGTCATCCCGGATACGGAAATCAAGAATTGCGCCAGCGTTGTTGGTGTCGGAGTTGAACAAGGTGATGAAGGCATCACCATCCCCAAGGGTATCGTCCAACCTTTTCACCGCGACTTCCAGGCGACCTGCCGCAAGCGGGCCATCGGCACCCAGCGCATATCTCAACTCACCCGTATCACCGGGGTCGGTGTCAATGATCTCGGCAAGTTGATTACCAGGGGTGCCGGGACCGCCTGCTCCACCTTCTTCAACTCCAACAGTTGCCTCAGATGTATTTGAGTGATAAGGCGAAGCAGCGTTGTCTGTGTCGAGCGAATCGCCCTCCAGGTATGACTCAAAGTCATCTGAGAACACTCCGGTCATTCCATCTGTATCGGAGTAAATCGCCAGTTCATCAACACTGAATATGCCCGTCGCTTCACGCACGCCGCTGTTGTCACCAAACCGGAATGCGACATGTGTCACGCCGCCGAAGGGGCTGTTGTCCGGTGTAAATGGAGCAAGACTGACGCCATCCACCGAAATCGTAACTTCTGGAAGCAGCGTCGTGTCACCACCCGGATACTCCCAGGTAATCAGCACATCCATGAAGGCATCCAGCGTATGCGGAAGCGTAGACGTATCGATAGTGCTTGGGTTTCTCACACCAAAGCTGTCATCCCGGATACGGAAATCAAGAATTGCGCCAGCGTTGTTGGTGTCTGAGTTAAACAAGGTGATAAAGGCATCACCATTGCCCAGGTCATCGTCCAATCTTTTCACCGCAACTTCCAGGCGACCTGCCGCAAGCGGGCCAGCGGCATCCAGCGCATATCTCAACTCACCCGTATCACCGGGGTCGGTATCAATGATTTCGGCAAGTTGATTACCCGGACTGCCGGGACCGCTCGCACCAGGAATGAAAGCCTGTCGTATCGGAGTAAATCGCCAAGTCATCGACACTCACTTTGCCTGTGTCTTCCCGCACACCACTATTGTCACCGAACCGGACGGCAACGTGTGTCACGCCACCGAAGGGGCTGTTGTCCGGTGTAAATGGAGCAAGGCTGACACCATCCACCGAAATCGTGACCTCTGGAAACTGCGTCGTGTCACCACCCGGATACTCCCAGGTAATACGCACATCCATGAAGGCATCCAGCGTATGGGGAAGCGTAGACGTATCGATACTGCTTGGGTTTCTCACACCAAAACTGTCATCCCGGATACGGAAATCAAGAATTGCGCCAGCGTTGTTGGTGTCTGAGTTAAACAAGGTGATGAAGGCATCACCATCCCCAAGTGTATCGTCCAGTCTCTTGATTTTTAGTTCCACTCGCCCTGCCGCAAGTGGGCCATCGGCACCCAGCGCGTATCTCAACTCACCCGTATCACCAGGGTCGGTGTCGATAATGACAGCGACATTGTTATCTCCAGATTGAGTGCCGCCGACGCCATTGATGGTAATCACCAGCTCAGCAGTGGTTCCGTCAACCGAAGAAATTTGAATGGTATCCGTCAATCTGTCGCCCTGGACCATCGCTGCAATAGTCGGGTCCGTTGTGTCGAGCGTGTATTCCCATGCGCCGGAAGCCAGGATCGAGAACGTTCCGTACTGGGTAGCAGTCGCCGTTTGCTCGACAAGCATATCTTCGCCCGGATCCGGATCAATGACGGTCACCGAATCCATTAATACATCGGTGCTGTCGCTATTGATGGCGCCCACCAAATTGAAGAAAGCAGCCGGAGTATTTCCTGCGCCTGCGCCCACATCATAGACTGAAACAACCGCGTCGACTGAATTGGGATAATCCGCGGAGCCAGAGAACGAGTCTCCAACGAAGTAACTCTCGAAGTCGTCCGCAAATTGCAGCGTTGTCCCGCCCGTGTCGGAATAGATTGCAATGTTATCGACAAAGTAAGAGCCAAACGGAATGACCGTACCGTTGTCGCCAAAGCGCCACTGAACGCGTTCAACGCCCTCAGGGATACACGCATCGACCGTTGGGCAATCGGGGTCTACAATCGCTGCCGTTGAGAATGCGCCTCCACCCAGCACTTCGCCATTAATGAGGATCGTGATCTGGTTGGTTTGCGACATGTCCCACATGATCTCGATGTCGTACCACTCATTGGGTGTGAATGGCGCTTCGATGATACCGCCAGGGTAGGCCGCGTTGTCCGTGTTGCGGACTAAGAACCTATCCGTTTGTATACGCAAATCAACCAGTGATTCTGCAGAGCTGCCAGAAGAGCCATATAGCGTGATGTACGCGTCCTTGTTATTGCCATCGTCCGCAAGGGCTTCAGTCTTCAGGAATGAAAACGAGAGTTTTCCTTGCAGCAGATGTGGATCCAGGTCGCGTCTTAACTCACCCGTGTCGCCGTTGATGGTGTTGGTAATTTCAGCGACTTGCGTAAGCGCTGTAATTCGAATGACCAAATTCGCCATCGTGCCGTCGACGGAGGTAAGGGCGATCACGTCGTTGACAGATTCACCAACTGCCAGGCCGGCCACTGTTGCATCAGTAGTGTCCAGGGTATAGGTCCAGTCACCGCTCTCGACGATGCTGAATGTGCCATAAGTGGTCTGGACATCGGTTTGTTCAACGACCCTGTCTTCACCAAAGTTCACATCAGTAACGGTGACGTTACCTGTAAGAGGCGCTACTTGGTCATTAGGAATCGTAGCGCTCAAGCCGTCAAAAACGGCTGGTTCTGGCGCGTTGTTGATTGCGCTCTCCACGACGAGCAGAGCGTCGTTATCAAGGTTTCCGGCTACCGCAGAATTGCCCAGATCTACGACCGCCGCGTTGAAG
>CAMYMN010000068.1 GCA_947259395.1 uncultured Gammaproteobacteria bacterium
GCATAGATCACGCGCGACTGCAGATCATTAAAGAAAAAGCACAGTCGATGCTGCGAAGGCAAAAGTTTGAAAGTCAGCGACAGTAGACGTACCCGTTCTCCCTCATCCAATTCGGTCACACCACTTTCCTCGGCGCGCGCGAGCAGATTCGCGAAACCCGGTAAATCATCGGCGCTGATAAAGCTGTATTTTTCGAACAGTTCACTATCCGGGTCGACGTCGGCGAACAATTCGATCATGGTTGCCGCCACCTGCTTACCGATGTCAATCATGTCATCCGTGAGGTTCGCCGCATCCAGCACCTGCCGAACATCATTATTGGTTGCCAAGTTCTCGAGCATAAATGCCGGGTCCAGGGCGGAACCGAACAATAGATTCTCGGCGACGGACATGTTGGTGTTATACAGTTCGCGGTCAAAGGATTGCACCAGATCCGCCAGCTCCGGTTCCTGCAACCGATGACGTAGCTTCTCACGCGCCAGCAAAATCCGTTCAACCAGCTCCGGATAGACGTTTGGGTCTATCTTACCGCGCAGCCCCATTTGATAAAGATCGTTCTCCATATCCACGAGCTCGGTGACCGCAAGCGCTTTTTGTTCCAGCTCCGCCGCATGGGCAACACTTGCCGCCTCATAATCTATCCAGTCGGCAAGCACATCGTCGCGACTGTTGTCCGCTGCTATCGCCGCTTTGAGCTCATCCTCGCGTGACTTTTTTTCGTGTTCGTCGTAGTCGGGCTCAGTTACCGGCCGGTGCTTCAATCCATAGTAGAGGTTATCGCGTATGGTCCCAGCAAACACATAAGCGTTTTGTCCGACATAGGCCATTCGCCTGCCGAGCACCGCCTCCGGTAACTCGACCACGTTCAGGTTATCGATGACAAGTCGTCCGCCAGTGGGTTGAATCAACCGGGCCAGCAGCATAGCAAGCTCGTCCTTACCGCTGTTCCCAAGTCCCACGGTGATCACATGGGTATTGGTATCCAGTCCGAAGCTGACCCCGTCGACGAGTCTGACGGTTCCATCCTCGGAGTAACTCAAGTTATTGCAACTCAGATTGCCGGTTAGGGGCGGGATGTCTTCGGGCTCCTCATCCAGCAATGCCTGTGTCAGCATGTTTTCAGGTTGGAATTGCTCGATGATCTGGGAGTATTTTACACGCACGTCTTCCTTGGTTTGGTAGTACTTTAGCAACGTCTTCCATGGGTCTGAGATGTCCTTGTACGCCGCCAGCGCAGCAACCAGTGCACCGAGGGAAAGCTCACCGGTAATTACAAGATAACCACCCACCGAATAAAAGAAAAACGGCGTGAGTTTATCGAGGAAGTTGTTCAGAAACTTAATGAAGAACTTGCGGCGGTATACGTTGTAGCGGATATGAAAAACGCCGCCCAGTATATTGCCCACGTTGGCGCGGGCGAAGCGAGAAGTATTGTGGGCATGGATCTCGGTGATGCCGGACACGGTTTCACCGATGCGATCAGAGAACGTGCGAACCTTTCTAACTCTTTGCTTATTGAGGTTGTTTACCTTACGCTGCAGCTTCGGAATGACGTACATTTGTAATGGATACATCATGATCGAAGCAATTCCTAGAAACACATCCTGCACAAATATGAACGATAAATATGTGAGCAGGATCCCGCCTTGAAATGCCGGAAGTGCGAATGCCTCGCCAATAAAGCCACCCAGGGGCTCGGTCTCGGCAACGATCATCGGAATGAGCTCACCTTGGGACGTGCGTTTGAAATGCGGTAGCGGGAAACGTAATATGCGGCTGTAAAGCTCGTAGCGGAACCGGCGCAGCATCCGCTCTCCCACGACTCCTCGATAGACATTATTAGCGTATTTGAAGCCCCCGTTAAGAATCACCAAACCCAGATAGAAAAAGCACAGCACCAGAAGATATCCGATTTGGTCAAGGTCAAAACCCAGCATCGAGTACGGCGCGCCCTGGCCACCGATGGCCTCGTTGATAATGCGCTTCGGAACTTCCAAGGTGATGTAAACAAGAGGCAGAGAAATGACGGTCATCAGGATCAGTAATATCTGATCCTTGAGTGTGTGTTTTAGAACATAGCGATAAATAGACGGTTCCATGATCACTCACCGGAAGGCTGAAACGAGGGTTATCGATTACTTATTGGTGAAAAATTCTCTACTAGGGTAGCTTACAAGGGCCCCTTGATTGACTCAATAAATAATGTTGGCCAAAGAATGCGATTGATTATTCTGACAACCGGATCGGTACGCCGGCGTTACTTTGTTCAAGCCCTTAATTCTACGATCCCCGTGACTCGCGTATTCGTAGAGACCGGCGAGTTGACACCCCCGTTTGAGATTTTTCACCCATTTGAAGCTGACAGTAAGAACCACGAGAAACACACATGGTTCAACGGCACGCCGCCATCGTTACCGGACATCGCCGCCACGGAGTATTTTCCATCGTTAAACCAACCGGAAGCAGTGCGCGCCATGACCGCGTTGCACCCGGATATTATGATTGTGTTCGGCACCCGTAAGCTCAACACATCGGTGATCAATGTGTGTCCATCGGGTGCATTTAATATTCACACCGGCGATCCGGAGCAATATCGAGGGCTCGATGCCCATATGTGGACGATTTATCATCGCGATTTCGACGCCCTGACGGTAGCGATGCAATGCTTGGCAACGGAACTGGACCGGGGCGACATTCTGGCTATGAAGAGGGTCACGATCACCCCCGGAATGCGGTTGTTTCAATTGCGCGCCGCCAGCACCGAGATTGCCATTGAATTGTCACGCCGGACAGTGACCCAATTTCAATCATGCCAAGACCTCGAATCGCGTCCACTACAAACCATTGGGCGTTACTACTCGTTTATGCCCAGCGTATTGAAACAGCTGTGTGTGGAGCGATTCGAGACGTTCACAGCGCGGCTATGACATCAATGAGCCCAATTACAAATCGGGTGGCCTTTGTCGTGAAAGGCTACCCGCGATTGTCCGAGTCATTCATCGCCCAGGAAATCGCCGCTTTGGAACAGCGGGGATTAGATATCTTGATTGTCTCACTACGGCATCCAACCGATCCGGCAATCCACCCGATACATGCTGAGGTCAGGGCTACGGTATTGTATTTACCCGAATATCTGTATCAGGAACCGCTGCGTGTTATACGTGCCTGGAGCAACGCACGGCGCTCACCCAACTACGAGGCTACTCGCAATATGTGGCGCGAAGACCTGCGCCGCGACAGGTCGGCTAATCGTGTCCGGCGCTTTGGTCAGGCGATGGTGCTGGGCTACGAACTGATGGGAAAAGTACGGCATCTACATGCCCACTTCTTACATACCCCGGCATCGGTGGCGCGCTATGCAAGCAATTTGATGGGGATACCCTGGAGTTGTTCAGCTCATGCGAAGGACATCTGGACGACGCCGATGTGGGAAAAACGGCAAAAGCTCGACGAGTGCGCCTGGATGACCACGTGTACTCGGGCCAACGTCTCGCATCTTCATGAAATCGCCGCGAACCACGACATTATTAAGTTGAATTACCATGGCTTGGATCTGCAGCGGTTTCCACTACCCGATCACCCGCGTCCGCCACGGGATGGACGTCATCCCCGTGACCCGGTGATCATTCTGTCGGTAGGCCGAGCGGTAGATAAGAAAGGCTACGAAGACCTGTTACGGGCGTTGCACAAATTGCCGCCTACCCGCGAGTGGCAATTCGTCCACATCGGCGATGGTGACCTGCTGCCGGCACTCAAGCATCTCGGGCGGGAGCTGGGAATCGAGTCGCGCATTAGATGGCTCGGTGCGTTACCACAACAGGAAGTTTTAGATTGGTACCGACGCGCGGACATATTTGCCCTCGCCTGCCGTGTCAGCGCCGACGGCGACCGCGACGGGCTGCCTAATGTGTTACTGGAAGCACTGAGTCAACGGCTAGCGGTGTTATCGACGAACGTGTCCGGTATTCCTGAGTTGATCGATCAAGGTCAGCATGGAGTGATGGTATCGGAACGCGACATCGATGCCTTGAGTCGGGCATTGGACCGACTAATCGGCGATCCCGACCTTCGCCTGCGGCTGGGAGAGGCCGGTAGCATCAGGGTGCACGAGAAATTCTCACTCGACACTCATATCAACGGCATTGCCGCCCGATTCGGCCTGCAAACAGCGAGTGCAGCATGAAAATCGCGTTCTACGCACCAATGAAGCCGCCCGATGACCCACAACCCTCTGGCGACCGGCGCATGGCTCGTATGTTAATGCGCGCGTTGGACACAAAACACCAGGAAGTGTTTCTGGCGTCTCGATTCTGCAGCTGGGACGCTTCGGGAGATACTCGGCGCCAGCAACGATTACAGCGTATTGGAAAACACCGCGCACACAAGCTGATTGGTTTATTTCGCCAACGTTCACGTGAGCAACGCCCTGCGGCATGGGTGACCTATCACCTCTATCACAAGGCTCCTGACTGGATCGGGCCATCAGTGACCACGGCCCTCGATATTCCCTACCTGGTCGTCGAGGCGTCTCATGCCGGCAAACAAGAGAACGGCCGGTGGTCGATGGGATATGCAGCAGCAGCTGATGCGATACAGATGGCGGACACCGTGATCGCATTGAATTCAAGCGACCTGCCGGGTCTCGACAGACTTCGTGACAACGGCGTGGTGCTGTTGCGGCCGTTTGTAGAACTACCACAACTACCGATCAAACCATCAGCTTCCGAGCTGCGGATGCGGCTGGCAGAACAACACGCTATCTGCCACCGCCAACCTTGGTTGATTACTGTCGCCATGATGCGGGAAATCAGTAAGCTCGCCTCATTCCGGTTGTTGGCCAAGGCCCTTGAGACCGTCAGCGACCTCCCATGGTCACTATTGGTCATTGGCGATGGACCGGCTCGAAGCCAAGTCTTCGATTCGTTTGCCGCGTTACCCAAAGAGCGGATCCACTTTCTGGGCGAACTCAGCAGTGATCATATCGACCAGTGGCTGTCGGCCAGTGATCTACTGGTGTGGCCGGCGGTTGGAGAGGCATATGGTATGGCGCTGCTGGAGGCGCATGCCTGCGGTGTGCCGGTCATTGCCGGTCGTTCCGGTGGTGTGGCGGACATCGTCGAAGATGGACAGACCGGATTATTGGTGGAACACGATGCCGGTGCGTTTGGCGATGCGTTGCGTTCTTTGTTGAGTAACCCCGACCGCCGTGCGCACATGGGGCAACAAGCTCGACGTAAGGCGCAGACCTTGCACGACATCGCCCAAGCGCGGGCCACGCTGCACGGGCTCATTAACCAAGCGATCGCGCGCCGGTCTGCACAACGCTCACTGGTGTCGGTTCGAGGAAACAGCGCTCGTGGATAAGGACGAATACTATCGTGATGTTCTGGAGGGTCTGGCGACCTACTACGCCAATCCCTTCATCGCCGATATTCTGACCACCGTATCCCGATTCACCGCCCCCGATCTCGGTGCCGCATTGAACAAGAACCAAATCACCGGAAAGCTATGGTTGACGAACGAACTGCATCGGGCGGCCGGTGGGCGCCTGGGTAATATCTATATCTTGGGTGCATGGTACGGCGTGTTGGCAGCGATGTTGTTGCACGACAAGCGTTTCGACATCGCGGGAGTTTTATGCATCGACCGGGATGAGCACTGCAAACCAATAGCTGAGAGCCTCAATCGCACGCATATTGCGCACCGGAAGTTTCGCGCGATCACCGCTGACTTACACCAGTTGGACTACCAGGATATGCTGGTCAGCAGTGATTCCAAGACCAGGCCCGATGTACTCATTAATACGTCCTGCGAGCACCTCGACCGATTTGCAGAATGGTACGCGAAGATACCATCAGGCACATTACAAGTATTGCAGTCTAATGACTATTATACCTGTGAGGAACACACCAACTGCGTGCCAGACCTTGAAACCTTTCAACACCAGGCACCGATGCGCGAATCTCTGCTCGCGGGATCTTTGCAATTGAAGAAATATACCCGCTTTATGTTGATTGGCTACAAGTAAATTTCTCCTCGCAATGTGCGACCATATTCTTGCCTCACTCGCACGCAAAAAGGTATGCAGCATCCAACCACCGCGCTGCCGGGTGGGCCACGGTTCGCCCGACGAGCTCCTCTAAGAAAGCCCAGCCAGGCGCATCGTGCACAAGGTGGTGGGTCAATAAACCGGTGGGTTCGTCGCTATCTACATCGCCCTGACGTCGCCTGCGAAGATGCGAAACCACCTGCCCGAGAGCGCTCTCCAGGCCCACATATCCACGGCTTTCCCGCCAGTCGATGATATCGACATGGGTGTTGACGATGCGTAGATCCGGGGCGGCATACGCCGCTGAACGCGCTGCGAACAGAGATAGGCCGCGGTAGCCGAGTGTCGGTAACTCACGGATCCAGTGTTCATGGATTCGATTCCACGGCGGCACCAATACCGGTAGGCACCGCGCACCGAACAAATCTCTCAATAGCCGCGCGCCTGCGTTCAGTTCTTCGCGTACTGCCTTCCTGGCGCGATTTCCTGCGAATTCGCATTTCTTCGCCCCGACCGGCGCATGATCGTGGTGCGCATAGCCATGTTGCAATACCCATACATCGGACTCGGCTAAGACTGTGTCCGCATACAATGAGTCGGTCAAGGCCGGCACTGCGGAAACCGCGATGGGAACTTTTAGTCTGCGCCGCAGTGCAAGCAAAGAATCAATAGTGGGGTCTTCGTTTACCGAATCATCGTCTCGCCACCAGAACGTTGCCGTCCTGTTCATTGCTCGCCAGGCATCTAATTCCTCGATGAGATCTATCCAGCCCGCCATCGCAGCATCAACATCCCAAACCTGATGCCAGCGCATCAACGATGTGTTGAGCGCTGTTCTTTGCACCCTCCAAATCGATGGTTTCTGTCGACGGCATCATGTTCGCTGCACGATCAATGGCTTGCGCCAACACCGGCGGCGCCAGTCCCGCTTCATCGAGAGTCAACGCATAACCTTTCTGGTGCAACCGTCGCGCGCGGAACTCCTGTTCGGTTTCCCCGCCGCCGGCGAACGGCACAATCACTGCGCGCGCCCCCGCTCGCCATAAGTCCACGACCGTGTTGTATCCACCCTGGGACACCGACACCGCGCAACGTCTCAATAACGTAGGAAAATCGGCGCGCGCTGCTTCGACGACGACATCGCCGTGCACATGGGCCTTGATTGTTTGCCACTCTTGTTTGGGCAAACCGGGGCCAATCAAAAACCGCCAGCGCAGCGTCCTCAGTTTGGACAACGGGCGCGCCTCTAGTGCGATCATTATTAGGCGCAGACTTACCGCGCCACCGCCTGCAGAGACCAGTACTTCCTCCCTCCCGTCCGTGCCCGGCAACCGTTCCGTCGCATCATGGTCCGCGATATAACCGGTATAGATAATCTTATCTTGAATCTCATTGGCCATGGGGAACGATTCTTCAAACGCTATAAACGCCGGATCACCGTGCACTAACACTTTATCGAAGTGCTCGTTGAGCAGCGAGACGGCTTCAGCCACGCGTTGCGGCCGCCGTTTTTGGAGCACGTCACGTACCGAGGAGACGATCAGTGGACGCCGTCGCGCGTTGCGTGCGGTCCTCAGCAGTGGTATGAGTTCGAAGCGCATTTGCCGGCGCCCGAAAGGAAACGTCTCCAGGATGAGTACGTCTGGTTGGAATGTGACGAGACGATCCAGCAAACATTCACGCCGATGCGATCGCCATGTATCGGAGACCGTTTTTCCAGTTTCGTCGATCAACGCCGAAAAATCATCCACTGCGCAACGCACCGGTGGTAACTGGTACACGGGGTAAGGCAGATGTGGCACCGGCATGCCACCGGATACCAGCTCGACACGCAGGCCCGCGTCGGCAAGTGCCCGGGCAAGCAGTGCCCCGCGCTTTAGATGACCGGTGCCCAACAGATGTTGGACATAAATAAGGACTTTACCACCGGAAGTTGACGCATCGGTCGCAGCGATGGGCAAGGAGGACCTACTGTGGTGCGCCGATCAGCACGTTCGGGCTTAATGCAATCGGTGCCTTGCGCCGATCCTTGACCCACGACTCCACACGATCCCCGATGGTAGTCAAACCATCGAGAATTCCGGGAATCACGACTTCCGAAGGAAGGGACTGACTCGGTAGTTCGTGAAGCGCCCGCGCCATGACTCTCCAATCCCGGTCTCCGCTGCCAGTGAGCATCCTCGCCACGCCGAGTTGCTGGGCCCGACGTGCGCGAATCAGCTGTTCTTTTCTTGGTCGTGTACGCGGTACCAGTAGTGCTCTTTTGTTCAAGCTCAGTATTTCACAAAAGGTGTTGTAGCCACCCATAGCAACGACACCGACAGCTTTTTCGATGAGTAGTTCGATGTGGTTATCGAACTCTAAGGTTTGCACATGTGGCAAACGATCAGCACGACGTTGAAATGCTCGTTGTCGTGCGGGAGACATGAATGGCCCCAACACCAGAAGCGCAGAGAATGGCAAACTGGAATCGTGCTCGTAAGCGCGCAAAACCCAGTCAATCATTTCCTCACCGTCACCGCCGCCACCGGCGGTGACTAAAAGATACGGATTTTTCATTTCTACCGACGGCAGCATTCGTCCAGTTGGCGGATCTCGCCGCAGATAACCGGTGTATATCATCTTTTTTTGCACTGGACTCGGAACACTCAGGCCCGACAGCGGCTCACCTAATTGTTCGAGACCGTAAACCCATACCTCATCATAGAGGTCTTGCAACGCCGGAAGCGCTCGTTTGCGTTGCCATTCACGCCGCAGCATGGTGGGTTCGTCCATGACATCGCGCAGACCCAATACCGTAACTGTGCCCCGCTGCTGCAGATGTTCCAATGTGTGCAACACCTCTCCGCCAAGACCCAGGGGTTCCTTGTCGACCAGAAACAGGTCCGGGTCGAAGATCTTTGCAGTGTGGTGGATGATCGAGGAACGCATAGCCAGGGTCTGCTCGAGATCGATGTGCAACCCCAGAGAAGTGTACTTACCATTATGGAGCTTGATCACTCCCGGTATGCGCACAAAATCCACGCGCGCACGGTAATCGAAGCTGCCGATGATCGGTGAACCCGACAGGATCAAAACCGAGAGTCCTTTATATCTTTCGACCAAGGAATGGGCGATTGTCCGGCAGCGGCGAAGGTGGCCAAGACCAAAGGTGTCGTGGCTGTATATGAGTACCCGGCCTCCGTTCAAGCGCTCACTCATCGTGATTTCCCCTGCGGCGTATGACTGTGAGCATATTACATCGCCATTGAATCCGGCGCACCATTTCCTAGCACTTTGCTTGAGTAAAGCAGTCTATTACCATGGATACACGCATGCCTTGGCCTGCAATCGATACAGGAAACCTCATATGTTAGCCAAACTAAGCACAATTCTTTCTCCCACGCTTCGCGAGCGCGGCCATAAGATGCCGCCCCGCTTACTCGAAGCCATGCGCATTCAGCAGGACTCAAGCGAAGTACTGATAGGCTGGATTCAGCTCGGCGTGGTCATAGTTTTCGCGGTGTTGTACACGCTCGCCCCCAAGACCTTCAGCGAAGAGGTGGAATTCGCGCCGGTTCCCTGGGCGCTGAGCGCGTATTTTCTGTTTACTGTGATCAGACTGGTATTGGCGCATCACAGAAAATTGCCCGACTGGCTGCTCTACGTTTCGGTAGTAGTCGATATCGCTCTGCTGTTCGGCTTGATATGGACTTTCCACATTCAATATGATCAACCGCCTTCCTTTTATCTCAAAGCGCCCACTTTACTGTATGTGTTCATCTTCATTTCGCTAAGAGCGCTGCGGTTCGAGGCCAGATTTGTCGCCACCGCCGGCGCTGTCGCCGCAGTCGGCTGGTTGATGATGATGTTCTACGTCATGACGCACGACCCGCAAGGCGAAATGATCACGCGCGATTATGTCCAATATATGACTTCCAATAGTATGTTGCTGGGTGCTGAGTTCGATAAAGTGATTTCGATCTTAATGGTAACCACGATACTCGCAATTGCACTGCATCGCGCTCGCGGCCTGTTGGTGCAGTCAGTGGTAGAGAGCACCGTCGCCCGCGATTTATCGCGTTTCGTTCCCACCGAAGTCGCTCAGCAGTTGAAATCATCCGATCATGAGATGATTGCCGGCGAGGGCGAGGTCCGGCAGACGACCGTGCTGTTTGCCGATGTAGAAAAATTCACGACGCTATGCGAGAACATGTCGCCAACTGAGTTGATCACGACTTTGAATGAGTTTTGCACCGCGGTCGCCGAGCCCATTGAGCGCTTCGGAGGCGTCATTAATCAGTTTCAGGGAGACGCCATCCTGGCCAGCTTCAACCTGCCCAAAGCTAACGAAGACCACGCTGCCAATGCGGTGCGCGCCGCGATAGCTATTCAAAAGGTATTGGGCAGCCGAACCTTTGGCGACGGTATAAGCTTTCGCTCCCGAATCGGTGTGAACACCGGGGTCATAGTGGGCGGATTGGTCGGCACCAGCGATCGATTGAGTTACACCGTGTTGGGTGATGACGTGAACCTGGCGGCGAGATTAGAACAGCTCAACAAACAATATAGTACGCAGATTTTGGTGTCGGAGAGTACTTACCGACTTGCCGGCCCTGATCGTTTTTCCTTTAACCGGATCGGCGAAGTCAAGGTGCGAGGCAGACAAGCCGACACCACCATATATATGGTGGACCCCGACGCCTCCAGCAGCGATTAAAATGCCATACCGGCTTACGCGTTGCCGCGCCGCAATTGCGCAATTCGCCGTCGCAGATTGGACTGTGCAGCGGCCTCATAGCGGGAACGAAAAAACTCGGTGAAGAAGAAATAAGGTTGACCGGCCAGTATCTCAAAAAATTGCAGTTGAATACTCTCGAAGTCTTGATCCGACACATGCGGGAACTCACTACGCACCAATTCCCCGAGACGAATGAACTCCTGCCAGGGCAACCCAAAGCTTGCCAGGTCAATATCCACCGTGAATTGTTCATCGACGCTCTGCGGCTCACTGGGATGTATGGTCATCATCACCAGATCGTGCACTACTTTCAAAAAACTGTTATCAACGTCTCCCTGTGCGCATTGTAGGAACAGCTCGGCGCTGCGCTGCTCGTTGTCATCGGCGCCGGGATCGTAAATTACGTCATGAAACCACAGCGCCATTTCCACTGCATCCGGCTGAGTGAGCTGGTCGCTGATGACGTCGAAGTGCTTCAAACACGCTTGGATGTGACGTAAGTCGTGATAATGGCGATCGGGGTGGTAATAATGTCCTTCCAGTTCGCGATACACATCCTCGCCGGACCGCGTCATAGGGTCCGGCACACACCGCTCCCACAAGGAAATGAAGCGCTGCTGCATAATTTCGTCCGATCTCTAAGACCAACTCGTAACAACCGCCGTCGCGGTTCACGAATACCGGACCATGCTTCGGTTGTCATATATTAAGATATAGTCTGCTACGCCATATTACCGGTCTTCGTATTGTTTCAATTTGGCTTGTGATTCTTCGTACTTGTGTAATGTATTGGCTAACCGGTCACTCAACAACCGCATGACATCGAGTGCAATCTCTGCATTTTCCGAGAGCAGTTTCAACAATGTCTCGCTAGTCAGGCGTAGCACGCGCACGTTACCCTTTGCGCGGATTGTCGCCGATCGCGGTGCATTGTTTAGGATACCCATTTCTCCGATCAGCTCGTTTCTCCCGAGCACAAAACTGGCTTTGTCTGCATCGGTATGTGTAAACACCTCCACCTCGCCGTCGATCACGACATACGCGCAGTCTGATTGATCACCGGCGTGGAATAACTCCTCACCATCTATAAATGTGACAGCTTCACTAGTGAACGCCAGCAACTTCAGCTTAGCTGGCGGTAACTTCGCGAACAACGGAATGTTTCCAAGCACTCTGGCTTCGGCGGTCAGCGTCACAATGCCTCTCCCCGATGACAAACAACCATAGCTCAAGGTTGACATGGCATATCATCCAGATCAACCTTTTCCCGACTCATACCCTGTTCACAGGTTACAATAATCACACCATCCGTGACACCCTGGATCAGCCAATTGATAGACGAAATGCAGCCGCTAGCAATTAAACGACTGTTGTCGTGCCTGCTTGGCGCTCTGTTGTTAGTGTCGCTTACGCTCTGGGCAGCACCAGCAAAAGGCCCCGAGACTTCTTTTCAAGACTTACTGGTCCGCTGGAACGACACGCTAGATTTTACTGGGCGCGTGCTAACCCTGCCGCGCATTGGCAAACGGGAAATTCGGCCGTTGCTTGAAAACATCACCGTGGTTCAGGAGTCTGCACAGGCGACCCGGGAACGGGCGGCGCAGGAACTTGCCAAACACAACAATCTACTTAAGGCCTTGGGACCATCACCAGGAGAAGGTGAACCACCGGAATCCGCCGACATCGCCGCGAAACGCAACGCCATCACGCAACAGATTGCTCGCTATGACGGCCAGGTGAAACAAACGAATGTGATCTTGGCGCGCGCCGAAAACTTACTCAAGCGGATCACCGATGTTGAGTATGGCACTTTAGCGCGCCTCCTCAGTAAACGTTCGCCTTCTCCATTCTCTCCAGGCATTCTCACCAATGCGGTAAAACAATTTCCCGAACGTCTTCAAGACTTGGGGCGCGAAGGTACCGAATGGTGGTCACATACGGATTTCGTTCCGGAGCGGGGCACCCGTGTCATGCTCCTGCTGGTGGCCAGCCTGGCCGTGCTCGCAGCTTGGTGGGGCGCCCGCTATTGGCTGTTACGACGATACGGACGCGATCCCAAAGTCCAAGATCCCACCCCACACCGCCAGTTGGTTGCTGCATTGGTGGAAAGTGCCGCCCGCGTATTGCTACCGGTGAGTGCCGTCTTATTACTCTCATTTACGGTTTTATATATCTTTAGCCTTGGACACGAGCTGGGGTCCATCGTTACCAGGCTCGCCATCGCTGCGCTGCAAATTGTGATCATTACTGGTTTATCCGCAGTTACACTGGCGCCTCGTTGCCCGCGCTGGCGCATGACACGCTTCACTGACCACGCCGCCACGCAACTCGACCGCGCCCTATGGTTATTCGCCGGCACCGCGTTCCTCGTCCATTTGTTTATGGCGGTAGGCGGGGTGGCCATGGTCGAACCACTGCTCGTCACCTGGTTGTCAGAGATACGAGCGCCCGCCGAATTATCGGCGGTGGTGGGCATGATCGCATTACTCGTTCTCGGCACGCTGTTGCTGAATGTCTTGAGGCCGAGTAACTGGCGCTACATAGATGCCGATACCGACCCGCCCTCCACCTGCCCACCCACGGCAACCTATCGATTGCTGTTCAACCTGGCTCGCGCGGGACTCATCGTCAGCATCATCGCCGGCGTCCTTGGTTATCTCAACTTTGGCCTGTTCGTATCGAAACGGATTGTATGGACCTTGGCGCTACTCGGGGTTGCCTGGTTGATACACGGCTTGGTTGCCGCAGGAACACGACTGGCTACTTCCGAAGCGAATGCGGTCGGCGCCTGGGTACGCCAACGTCTGGGGCTTGGCGATGCGGGCGGCGCACGGATGATGTTTTGGATGGTGTTATTCGCCGATGTGCTGTTGTTCCTCGCAGTAACGATGGCAGCGCTGCTGATATGGGGCATGCCGTGGACCGAAGTGAAACCAATATTCACAAACCTCGCCGATGGTATCGAGATCGGCAACGTTGATCGTATTGCGATTACGAAACAACACCACCAGGATTGCCAGCCCGATCGCCGCCTCGGCAGCCGCCAC
>CAMYMN010000069.1 GCA_947259395.1 uncultured Gammaproteobacteria bacterium
GCTAGCGGCGGAACGCCTTGCTGCAATACGCGTGCTGCAACAGCGCTAAATGTCATTTCCAAATATTAACGTCCTTTCCCTGCTCGCGAATGCGTTCGGCGCGCGTTGAAATGAAGCGCTGAAAACTCGGTTCGGTCTTGTAGCCGCCACTCAACACATAGTCAAAAATTGACTGCGTGTGGAACACTTTGAAGAACGCCTCGCTACGGATGATCTCCGCTCCTGTGGGATCGAACAACACGATAGACGGCGCATAATTCACATCCAGCGCCTTGGCCCATTTGCGGGCGGTGGTGTTTTCACCGCTTGGTGTGACCAGCGGCGTATTCGCCCACATGTCTAGCTGTACGCAGGTGAATTGCTCCACGATCTCGCGGGTCGCAGGATCTTGCATAGCCCGCGCATGCAGGCGGTCGCAGTTGGGACACTGCTTTTGTTCAAAGAAGACGGCGATCGGCTTGCCGGCCTTGGCGGCCATCGCCAAATCATGGGGTGGCGGCGAAAAAAAATACTCCGCGTTCAGCGCCCCGCTCGCGGGGGACAGCGATCGCGCCGCCGCGAATTCTCGGTACGCGATCTCCTTTTCTTTCTTTTGAGCCACATAATCCAGCGCAGTCTCGAAGCGTTGCGGAGGCAAGTAACCGTTTAACCGCAGAACGACATTGCCGCTCTCGTCGAAAAAGATCAAAGTCGGAGTAAATTGAACCCGCAGCGCTTGTGCGAAACTCTTTTCAGTGTAGGACTTACCACCCATGGTCAGTAGTTCGCGGTCACCCCACATGTTCACAGCCACTACATCAAAGTGCTTGCGTACCTTTTCTTCGATGTGCCGCTGGGACAGATTGCGTTCCACCAACGCGTTACAATACGGACAACCGTCCTGATGAAACATCACCAACAGCCGTTTGCCTCCAGTGGCGGCCTCTTTGATGTCGTCACCGAATTCGAGAAAACTTTCCTTGAACCAATCGGGATATTCGGTGGTCATGGCCCCTAACAACCGGCCCGTTTCTTGCGGCGTGGCATGGCCGGCGGCGAAAACCGGGGATCCCAAGACAGCCATAAACCACATCTGGCTCCATGCGACCACGGCGCGGGTAGATCGAGTCATTACGTATCCTCCTCAATCCATTTAAGGATCGGGTCATGGCACTTTAGACCGCCAAATGGCCGCCTAGTTTTGTATAGAGATGCGCCTTGGTGCCCTATGCGGGTTAGGTGATGGTAGCGAGGTTGATGGGAAATCGGGACTAGTTTGACGATTATTGCGGCGAATCGGGAATTATTTAACGAGAGAAATCGTCGAAGTGGACCGACTTTCCCCGCTGCCGCAGTAGAATTTTCCTAAGTCCGACAGACTGCTCGGGCTAAGACCGGTGGCAACGCAATTACCGATCGAGATGCAATGCGTCGGGATGAGATTCTATGAAGTGATACAGCACTTCCTTTAGTTGACCCGCTCGGCCGCGATCATGCTCCTCCAACGCCTCCTCGATGTCGTCCATGATCATGCGTTGAATCTTGAATATGCCGCCTTTCTCGTGCAGCAGCTCTTCGGCAAGCAGAATGGCAGCCATGCCCGAAATATGTTCGTGATCGGCAATCGCCTTGATTTCGTCCCGGGTGAAATCGCACATTTCTAAACAGTCTTTATAGGTCAACATTACGCCAGCCTCTGCCGTGCTCCCCACGCCAGTAATGTCCATTTATTTTTTGGTTTTGCGTATTATAACAACGTCCAAAATCAGCAGCCATCGGTTGCCGACGTGGTGGTTCGGTGCGGCGACAACCGGCTGGAGCGCCGCCGTATACCCTTTAAAGTTGTTATACTGTAACGGTCCTGAATTGGGAGCAAGGGTCGTGAGGCGACGTAGGGTAATCGGCCGTTTTCACGGTACGCATAATCACAGCAAATGTCTGCAACGGGCCCTGGAAAGGGCGGAGGTCACCTGCGCGCAGAAGGGTCTGCGATTGACCCAGCTTCGCCGACAAGTGTTGGCACTGGTGTGGGACAGTCACACCCCGGTGCGTGCCTATGACATCCTCGAGGGTCTGCGCGACAAGGGTCATCGGCCGGGTCCGCCCACCGCGTACCGAGCCTTGGAGTTCCTGCAAGATGCGGGTCTCGTACACCGCATTGAATCGCTGAATGCTTACGTGGGCTGTGGTGACCCGATACCCAGCCACACCGGACAATTCTTCATCTGTGACCACTGCGAATCGGTGGCCGAGATCCACGATCTATCGGTCGAAGACGACCTTTATCGCAATGCCAAGCGGCTCGGATTTCTCGCCGACCACCACACAGTTGAGATTCACGGGATCTGCGCCCACTGCCGGACCAACAACTGATATAAATTCTGCGTCCAGTACACGTAGCCGCGGTGGTGGGAAACTACGCCGCCTGGCCGCGATAATAATCCATCAAAATTTCGGCAACTTCGGGACGCGAGAACTCCGGCGGTGGGGCGACGCCCTGACCCAACATCTCCCGCACCTTAGTCCCCGACAGCAGCACGAAGTCGTCCTTGGTATGATCGGGCGCATCGCGCATCATCACCACCTTATTCAACTTTCGTGAGTAAGCGGTGTGATCGGCACGAAAGATGTCGATCTGTAGTGCGCCTTTTGGTACTTCGTCATCGAAAATGGTCTGTGCATCGAAGGCACCGTAGTAGTCACCGACACCCGCATGGTCACGGCCGATAATAAAATGGCTGGCGCCCATGTTCTGCCGGAACACGGCATGCAACACCGCTTCCCGCGGTCCGGCATATAACATGTCGAATCCGTAGCCACTGATCATTACCGTGTTGGGTGGGAAATAGACCTCTACCATCTTGCGGATCGCAGCATCCCGCACCGGCGCAGGGATATCACCGGGCTTGAGCTTGCCCAGTAACATGTGGATGACGACACCGTCGGCGCCGACGGCATCCATAGCCATCTTGCACAGCTCCTCATGTGCGCGATGCATTGGATTACGCGTTTGAAAGGCAACCACCTTTTCCCACCCATGTTCCTGAATCTCGTTGCGGATCTCTACCGCAGTACGGAAGGTGTCGGGGAATTCGTTTTGGAAATAGCTGAAATCCAACACCTGAATCGGTCCGGAAATGCAGTACTTGCCCAGCGAAACGAAGGTCGCCAAACCCGGATGCTCCGGATCGTTGGTGCTGAAGATCTTTTCGGCCATGAACTGAATCTCGTTATCGGAAAACTCCTCGATGGCCTCAACATCCATCACCGCCAATAGCGGATTTTCCTCGACGTTGGGGTCACGCAGCGCGATGCGCTTGGCGTCTTTTATGTCCTCGATATCATCCGTGAGGTTGAGGATCGGCACCGGCCAAAACAGGCCACTGGTGGTTCGCATGCTCTCACACACAAACATTGCATCGGTTTTGTTCATGTATCCCGTGAGCGGATTGAAATAACCGCCGCCCAGCATCACCGCGTTCGACGCGGTCGCTGAATTTACCAACAGTGAGGGTAGGTTAAGCGCCTCCTGTGCCAGCTCGCGGTGCTTTTCCGAATCGTAAACAAACAAGGGGTTGAGAGAGTCGGAACCGTGGGGCTTGATCATGCCTGCTTTCCTCCTGCGCCGTGTCACCGGTAGTCAGTTTAGTGTTGTTAAAACAACGGGCGCGTCAAAATACAGCACTATGCCTCGCGGCAACAGAAAAGCGGCACTAAAATATCTGATTCTTGGATAAGAATTCTTGGTAAGCGCGGGATTTAAGAATAGGCCGCGGCCGGATGCGTCTCCCTGCGGCGGCGCACTGCCTCGGCCAGTTGTTCCAGAATCGGCGGCGTATCTTCCCAACCGATGCACGCGTCGGTGATGCTCTGTCCATAGGTCAATGGCTGACCCGGAACCACATCCTGGCGGCCCGCAATCAAGTGGCTTTCTATCATCGCTCCGATGATGTGGCGTTCTCCGTCGCCAATCTGCGCTGCCACATCCTCAGCGACTTCCCGCTGCCGTGGTGGTCGCTTACGGCTGTTTGCATGGCTGAAATCAACCATGATGTTCGCAGTGAGGCCGGCAGCCTCCATGTCGCGGGCCGCCTGCTGGACATGAGCCGAATCGTAATTAGGCTCCGTGCCGCCCCGCAGGATAACATGGCAGTCTTCATTTCCGGTCGTAGAGAAGATCGCGGTACGACCCTCCTTGGTCACCGACAGAAAATGATGCGGCCGCATCGCCGCCGCGACGGCATCCACTGCAATCTTGAGCGTGCCGTCGGTCCCATTCTTGAACCCCACCGGGCACGATAAACCGGACGACAGCTCACGATGACCCTGGCTCTCCGTAGTGCGGGCCCCGATCGCACCCCAACTGACGAGGTCCGCCACATATTGCGGCGAGATCAGATCCAGATACTCGGTACCCGCAGGCATGCCCAGTTCGTTGACATACAACAGCAGCTCGCGGGCAAGGCGCAGGCCTTTATTGATATGAAAGCTTTCATCCAGATCAGGATCGTTGATGAGCCCCTTCCAACCGACGATGGTGCGAGGTTTTTCAAAATACACACGCATCACGATGAGCAGATCATCGACCAACCGGTCACGCGCCGCGGTCAGGCGAGTGGCGTAATCCCGCGCCGCAACCACATCGTGGATCGAGCACGGACCGACCACCACCAGTAACCGATCGTCGCGGCCATGGAGGATCTCATGGATGGACTGGCGGGCGGTGTACACGACCTCCGCCGCCGATTCCGTAATCGGGTGTTGTTCATGAACCTGGGCCGGCGAAACCAGTTCTTTGGTCTCTCGGATCCGTAGATCATCGGTTCTATACTTCATCAAGGATTCAGTCTACATCTGGGCGTATGTTGATGATTTTAGCCGATTTTCTAAGGGTTGTTCGAGTGCCGACACGGATTATGGTTGCCTGTCAGCGCCAAGAAACCCCGGGCGCTACTATCGTGTACACTTCCAAGTAAGATGATTGTTCACCCCCGATCATGGTAGCCAACGTCAAACAGGCGGTTACGCCGCAACAAGATCTGCAACGACCCGAACTGTATATCAACCGGGAGCTCAGCCTGCTGGCATTCAACCGGCGGGTATTCGAGCAAGCGGTCGATCCCAATGTCCCACTGCTCGAGCGGTTGCGGTTTCTGTGCATAACCAGTTCCAATCTGGATGAATTTTTCGAGGTCCGCGTGGCGGGGCTCAAACAGCAGGCAGAGTACGGCAGCACCCAAACTGGCGCCGACGGCATGACTCCAACCGAGGTCCTACGCCGGATCAGTGAACAAGCTCATACCCTGGTACAAGAACAATATCAGTGTCTCAACGATCAACTGCTACCGGCAATGGCAACCGAAGGCATTCGATTCTTGCGCCGCGAGGAGTGGGACGCGAAACAGATGGAATGGCTGAAGATATACTTCAGCAGTGAGCTGCTGCCCGTCATCAGTCCGATTCGTCTTGATCCGGCGCATCCATTTCCGCGCACACTGAATAAGAGTTTACACTTCATCGTGTCCCTCGAAGGTAAGGACGCATATGGCAATAAGGGCGGCATGGCGGTGGTGCCAGCGCCGCGATCTTTACCCCGTCTGATTCGCCTACCCGCAAAAATCGCAGCGGGTCCAAATGAGTTTGCGTTCCTCTCTTCGGTATTGCATACCTATATCGGTGAGTTGTTTCCCGGGATGAAGGTGAGCGGTTGCTACCAGTTTCGCGTCACACGGAATAGTGATTTGTTCGTGGACACGGAAGAGGTGGACGACCTCAAACGTGCCCTGGAGGGCGAGTTGCCGTCCCGTCGTTATGGTGACGCGGTCCGGCTGGAGGCTGCGGACAACTGTCCTGAGGATTTGGCCAACTTTCTATTGCGCCGCTTTGAACTTAATCGCGAGGATCTTTATCAAGTTAACGGTCCGGTAAATCTGAATCGTTTAATTGCTTTACCTGACGTCGTGGAACGACCGGATCTGAAATACCCCAGTTTCACGCCAGGATTGCCACCGCGATTGCCGCAGACCAGCAACATGTTCAAGGCAATCGCGTCCAAGGATATCTTGCTGCACCATCCTTTCCAGTCATTTATACCGGTAGTCGAATTTATCCGGCAGGCAGCCGCTGATCCCAACGTGCTGGCCATCAAACAAACGCTCTACCGCACCGTTTTGGACTCGGTGATGGTGGAATCGCTCATGGATGCGGCACGCGCCGGCAAGGAGGTGACCGTGGTGGTGGAACTCCGCGCCCGCTTCGACGAGGCCACCAACATCGGTATCGCTAACAAACTTCAGGAGACCGGTGTTCAAGTGGTCTATGGTGTCGTGGGTTACAAGACCCATGCCAAGATGCTTATGGTTGTTCGCCGTGAGGCCGAAAAGCTGCGTCGCTACGTCCATCTCGGGACCGGTAATTATCACGACCGCACCGCGCGCTTGTACACCGATTACGGACTATTCACCTGTGACAAAAAGATCGGTGAAGATGTGCACAAGTTGTTCATGCAGTTGACGACCCAAACCAAGACATCGGGACTCAATAAATTATTGCAGTCACCGTTTACGCTCCAGCCGGGGCTTCTCGACCGCATTGAACGCGAGGCCGATTACGCCAAGGCGGGAAAGAAGGCCCGCATCATCACCAAAGTCAATGGATTAGTGAGTGCGCCGGTGATTCGCGCACTGTACACCGCGTCGCAAGCAGGGGTGCAGATTCAATTGATCGTACGTGGGGTGTGTTGCCTGCGTCCGGGGATTCCGGGTGTGTCTGAGAACATCAGCGTGCGCTCGATCATTGGCCGCTTCCTCGAACACACGCGAGTGTACTTCTTTCACAATGACGGTAATCCTGAAGTGATGTGCGCGAGCGCGGATTGGATGCCCCGTAATCTGGTGCAACGCGTTGAGCAGTGTTTTCCAATCGAAGATAAAAAGCTCAAACGGCGTGTGATTGACGATTTAGAACTGTACTTGCGAGACAATACCCAAGCATGGGTAATGCAAAGCGATGGGACGTATGTGCGCACACAGTTACAGGACACTCAACGACCCGTCTCGGCACAACAGAGTCTACTGCAAGACCTCGCCCAGTAACAAAATCTATTTCCCGCAAATTGCACCAACCATCCCGGATGATGGCAATGAGATCTGGCGTTCGAGACCAAGCCTGCGCCAAGATAGCCCCGCGACTATTCAGGGTGCCCAGCTAAAAGCTCCCGCAGTGTCACTTTAATGAATTGGCAGTATACGAGTCTCCAGTTTGTTTACGGAGAATAGTCGCGGAGTGCCTTGATACAATTTGCGGGTCATTTATTGAAATTTCAGCTGCAAGCCCACCGGTTCGAGATAATTCTGCTCCTGACCAAGATCGGCAACTGTCAGCGGGTGCTGTTCCAGCCATTGTTCAGGAAACCGCAGGTGTATCTCATGTCCGTCAATATTCATCTCAATCATCGGCACCTCGGACAACTCGCGGCTTCTATGTAATAGCACCGCGAGACGCAACAACACGCACAATCGCATGCTTGGTCTGGCGACCGACTTGTGCAACGCGTCGAATTCTTGCAGCGAAAACTTACGGCGGTGACCGCGCACCAAGGCTGCCAACACCGCTTGTTCCCGTCGCGAGAAGCCGGACAAATCGGTATTTCCCACCACGTAGGCGCCGTGTTTGTGATATTGGCTGTGGGAGATCAGCAATCCAATCTCGTGCAGCAATGCCGCCCAATACAGAATGTGACGATAATCTACGTCTTCTAGTTCCCAAGTCTGTTGTACTTGCGCCAACAACGCCAGAGCGGTTTTCGCCACCCGCTCGGCATGATCGTTGTCCGCCGCCCAACGGGTTCCCACTGCCTTGACGGCGCGGTTACGAACATCGGTCTGCCCGATGCGCCCGACCAAATCGTATAACACGCCCTCACGCAGCGCCTGGCTGGACACATCAATGCGGGAGATATCGAGCAGATCAAATACCGCCCACAAAACCGCGACCCCGCCTGGAAAGATAGCGAGACGATCTTCGCTCAACCCCAAATGCCGCAACTCATCGACGTGGACGCATTCCACTAACATATTACGTAGCTTATCCAAGGCACTGCAAGTGACGCCCCGTTTGCACCATCCTTGATTTTGCACCACGTCGCGAATGGCGCGCACCGATCCCGAGCAGCCGATCGCACGGTCCCACGATCGTCTTCGAAACATGGCGGCCACCGGCTGTATCTCCAACTTCGCTTGCAGCTCTGCCTGGCGCATGCGCTTTTTCTTGATCCGGCCGTCCGCGAAGCATGACCGCGTCAAGCTGACGCATCCCACATGCAGGCTTTCCCGGTGTATGGTCTCAAAACCGCTCCCGGCGATGATCTCTGTGCTGCCACCACCGATATCAATGACCAGGCGGCGTTCATCACCAGCCGCCAACCCATGGGCAACCCCGAGGTAAATCAACCTCGCCTCCTCCCGGCCGCCGATGATTTCCACCGGATGTCCAAGGGCCGCTTCGGCCTTGATCAAGAACTGTTCCGCGTTTCGCGCTTGTCGTAACGCGTTGGTTCCGACGACCCGCACGCTCCCGACCGGCAGCTTGCCGACGCGCTGGCCGAACCGTTCCAGACATGCCAGGGCACGGTCTTGGGCATCGGGAGTGAGTTGCTTGTTTGCGTCCAATCCGGCGCCGAGACGAACGCTTTCACGCAGCCGATCAATCACCGCGAGTTCTTGATTGTTTAGCTGCGCAACGATTAAGTGAAAGCTATTGGAACCGAGGTCAACCGCAGCAACGGACTCGAGGGCACTTGTGGTTCGGTCGAATGCGAACACAGAGTTTCGTGGGCGAATTTAGGAATCGGCGAAGACTAACAAAAAACTTTTTGTCGGGAAACTAGACCGTATCGTGCGTCAAGGAAGACTTATCATGGCGGCGGGATTGGACGGCCGGGCGCCGCGTGGTGAGAACTGCGGGCTAACAGAGGACAGCGAGCAAGCTCAACCCAACTCGGCGAGTAGGGTCTCAATTTGCTTTTCGACACGATTCGCTTGTTTGCCACCCTCTCGCATTTCGCCGATATACACGGCACGGACCCTGCCGGTTTTGTCAATCAGGTAAAACGCCGGCCAATAGCGATTGTTCAATGCCTTCCAGTATGAAAAATCGTTGTCTATCATCACCGCATGCTCGATTCCGAACTCTTTGACCTTTTCCGCCACTTTACGACGATCTTTCTCGTGGTTGAATTCAGGGGTATGCACACCCAACACCGCGAAATCGCGTTGTTTAAACTTGGCCTCCATACTCTTTAACCAGGGAAAGGACTTGTAGCAATTGACACAACCGAAGGTCCAAAAGTCGATGAGCACGACTTTCCCCTCAAGATCGCCACGCGCCAGGGGTCGCGAGTTGATCCAATCGTCGGGGTTGCGATGAGTGAACTCGGGAATCGTATACGGCTCGGAGAGCAACCGGGCGTTCGCCCCCGGATCCAGGCTGAGCACAACCACAGCAGCCAGGGCACCGGTGATGGCAAGGGCGAATTTCAAGGCAACCTTTTATTTATCAGTATTCGTTCTGGACGATTGCCCGGCGCCGCCGGCCGGGCTCTATAGATAATGATAACAGACAAACAGAAAAATCCCACCCCAGACAAACAAATGCTAACGGGCCGCCCGGCGGAGTGCCGCCTCCACCAGCACGGCATTGACCAGTTGTTCATCGACGATCTCGGGATACAGCCGATGGAGGCGCGCCACCACCTCAGCCTGGGTGCTGGCGAAGGGCTCCCAAAACCCCCGCGTTGCGCGGCTTAGCCGGAACAAGGTCAATAAAAGCGGCGCTTGCCAGAGATGAAAGTCATGCACCAATGCCTGAACACGCGGATCCGGCCAATGTTCCCGGATCAGCAATTCCGGAAACATCTCGCGGGAAACGCACCGGCCGATCAACGAGGCATCAAGGTGAATGCCCCCCAGACCGGTTCCGTCTCCCCGTGGGCCACGTTCGAACCACTGTGCCATCGGTGGTTTACCCGCTGTGTGGTTCACTAAGGCAGCGATCGCGTCTCGATGGTATGAACTACCACGGTACAGTTGGCGCGCGAAATCCTCATCTTGCAACAAGCTGTCGGAAACGAACGATAGGTCGCCCGGCAAACTCGCCCGCCACGACGCCTCCGACACACGCTCACAGTTATGACGTTCGCGGGTCGACGCCAACAATGCCAAAGGTAAGCGCGCATCATGATCTAGCAACCACAGTTCGATGTTGTCCGCAGGCGCAAACGGCAAACGTTCACAGTGACGCTCAACGTGTGCGATCAGCTTTTGCGAGGGTACTTCGATCTCGACGACATCGATCTTCGGATCCACGGGGAAACGGTCAAAGCCGATGGCCAGGTTCCACACACCAGCCACCAGATATCCCCAACGGGTTTCGGGCGTTCCCATTCCACCCCACTGGTGTGATTGGTGTTCACGCCATAGTTGAACCTGCCAGTTCACACCGTCACTAGTCACTGCCCGGCCATAATCGGTCTTGATCATGTGCAAGGTGCCGCGGAACGGGCACAGACGGCGGACACTGTAACACGCAACTTCGGACAAAGGGATCAGGTCAATGATTGCAGACGTTCTTTTAATCGGCTAATCACTTGATCGACAAGTTCTTGCATCTCTGGATCCACTGCGTCATACAGGAACTCGGCCTTATCCAGCTGCCTGTTGACGGCTTCGCGGGTATCCAGGGCATCGATATTCTGCAGTATCTCGTTGAGATAATTGATCGTACTGGTCATATCATGCTCTGCTACGTTGGCATCGACTACGATGACACAAGCGTAACTGGTTACCAGACTCCCGACAATCTGTGTCTCAAATGTACCGGAATGTAAACACGCCCATGAGCTCGATCCTAGGAACATTGGTCTTCGCCGCCGTGTGTTATGTGTTTTTACTGGTCGTGACTTTCTTGCTGCAACCACGATTAGTGTATTTTCCGATAACACAGCTACAGATGGTCCCGACCCAGGTTGGTCTGCCGTATGAAGATGTAAACTTCGAAACCGACGATGGTCTACAACTTCATGGTTGGTATATTCCCGCTCAGGGATCTTCATACACAGTTCTGTTTTTCCATGGCAACGCGGGCAACATCTCGCATCGTCTGGAATCCTTAGCGATTTTTCATCAGTTAGGATTAAACACGTTTATCATTGATTACCGCGGCTACGGTAACAGCCAAGGGTCGCCAGACGAGAACGGCACCTACCAGGATGCCCGGGCTGCCTGGGAGTATTTGCGCCAAGAAAAACAAAAAAAACCGCAGGACATCATATTATTCGGGCGATCATTGGGAGGCGCTGTAGCGGCCTGGTTGGCAACCCAGATCAATCCAAGGGGATTGATATTGGAATCGACGTTCACATCTTTGCCCGATCTGGGGGCCGATCATTATTGGTTTCTACCCGTGCGTTGGCTGTCCCGGTACCGTTATGACACCCACGCTCGCTTGTCGGCAGTGTCGGCTCCGGTGCTCATCGCCCATAGCCGTGATGACCGGATTGTAAGCTTCCACCATGCGCAAGACCTCTACGCTGCGGCAAATCCACCAAAACGGTTCCTGGAGTTGCGCGGTGGGCATAATGAGGGATTCGTGGTGAGCGGAGATGCTTATGTGAATGGCCTACGGCAGTTTGTCGATTCACTGCGCTAATTGATGATTATGGTTTTCGATTACTATCATCGTCTCAGCAGCCGGCAGAAGCAGATCTACCGGCAGAGTGACCGTGTCGAATCGATCGAGCTACCCAAACCCGCGGTGATGAGAGATTCAATCGACGCGTTACCGGCCGCTCTTGAACGCAACGACCGCACCACCGTTCAACGCTTGTGTGCCGAAATTGTCAAGGGCATCACTCAACAATTACGTGCACCGCTGGTCCGGATCACGGTCATGGCGGCCCGACCCAGTAACAACTGGGGCGAATTGCACGGCCTGTACGAGCCCGCCGAAGGACGAAAACGCGCGCACATCACGGTTTGGATGCGCACCGCGAAGCGGCGCCAAATTGTCGCGTTTCGCACATTCCTACGCACCGTGCTCCATGAATTGTGTCATCATCTGGACTATGAATATTTTCGGTTTCATGATTCTTTCCACACCGAGGGTTTCTACAAGCGTGAATCAAGCCTATTTTATGCGCTGACCGGGCGCGCCCCAAATCCGGAACAACGAGAGCTAAAACTGTAGACGGCGATGCCGATACCCGACCACATCATAAAATTTTGGGAACAGCGCTATCGGGACGAGAACACCCCATGGGATCGTGGTGAGGTGAGTCCGGCGTTGCGGCACTGGCTGGCGACTGGCGCATTGCAGGGCGGTCGGATTCTGGTCCCGGGATGCGGACGGGGTTACGAGGTGGTCGAACTGGCGCAGCACGGATTTGAAGTGGTGGGGATAGACTCCGCGCCAGCGGCGGTAGCCAGTCTTGAATCGCGCCTCGACGACGCCCAAGTCACGGCCGCGATCATTTGTACCGATTTATTGGAGTGGGCACCTGCACGCCTATTCGACGCCATCTACGAACAGACTTGTCTGTGCGCCATGGCGCCCTCGGTATGGCCCGAATACAGCCGTCTGCTGGGCGACTGGCTACGTCCGGGCGGTGCGCTTTACGTCCTGTTTATGCAAACCGGTCAGCCAGGCGGTCCCCCTTATCACTGCGATCTCAGCACCATGCATGAGCTTTTCGACGACGCCCACTGGCAATGGGCATCGACACCGCCGGTACACGTCCCCCACCCATCCGGAATTCACGAACTGGGATACGTGCTCCGCCGCCGGTCACGGTGAACTCGGTCGTAGATCGCCACATCAGGCGGTATTCCGGCTTGCACCGAGGACGCAAGTTTCTTACATTGCGCCCTTCGTATTTCCTTCGGGAGAGAATAGCAATGAAACTGACCGCATTCACGGCCACGCTCGCGATGTTTGCCGGCGTGAGCGTCAATGCCTTGGCCGCTGGGGATCCGGAGCGTGGCCGGTTGAAGGCCGCGACCTGCATGGGCTGCCACGGCGCACCCGGGATGCGAAATGCCTACCCCGGTTATCGTGTACCAAAGCTTGGCGGCCAGCATGCCCAGTACCTGGCGGATGCCTTGAAGGGATATCGAGCGGGACTGCGCGCCCACCCCACCATGCGTGCCCAGGCCGCCACCCTCACCGATGAAGACATAGCGGACATCGCAGCGTATTTCTCCGCCATGTCCAATCCCGGAAAATAATTCGCAGCGGTGTCTAGGAGAATAACGATGAACCACCCACACATGCTCGGAATCTTGGTCGCTACCGCGATGCTGACCGCCGGACCATCCGTGCTGGCCGCCGGCGATGTCGCTGCAGGCAAGACCAAATCCGCGGTGTGCGCGAGCTGTCATGGCCCTCAAGGCGTCAGCCCGCAACCCAACTTTCCGATCATCGCCGGCCAATACCAGGACTATATCGTGCGCGCGTTAAAAGACTACAAATCCGGCGAACGTGAAAATGCGATTATGAAAGGGTTTGTCACCAACTTGTCGGAGCAAGACATGAAGGATCTGGCGGCCTATTTCTACAGTCAGAAAGGATTGGCGGCGCCGAAGACACGCAATCCCTGATCGCCGCCGCGCGTTTAACCAACGAGTTATGCGCATCCCAGCGCGCCGCGTCATCGAGTTCCACTTGATAACTGACCTGCTTTCCCACCTGGGAGGCGATCGCCACGCCGTCGCGGAATAGGATGCGGTTGCCAGCCAGCGCCGGAACCCGCGGCCCCGGCACCACGATACCGACCAGATTCAGTGGATCAGCGCCGCTTACCGACACCATCACACCATCCTTTGCACGCCGGCGTACTTCACGCAGTAGCCCCACCGCGTCGATGAGCGCGAACTGCTCGCCGGACAGGCCGGCCACAAAGCGGCCGCCGCGGATCTCCCCGCGCGCTTCCAAGCGTCTGAACACCGGCAACAACAGGCGCCACGGCGGCATCCACGTCGCCTCGCGGTCCAACAACCGTCGGCACACCACACCGTAGCGGCGCAGCAAGGTCCAGGCGATCGCGCCGAGCGCTTCGCGGTCGTCCTCAGAGGCAGCGTCCGCATAACGGATCAGCGTCCAGCGGCCGGCCTCTTCGATACCGAATACCGCGGCACGCCGCCGGCGGCGAGTCCCGAACGCACGGCGACGCTCGGACGGCAACATCAACGCCCGCAATCCGCTGAATCCGTCCGACGTCACCATCCCACAGGCCACCAGCTCGCCCAGAGCCTGTTCGACCTGCGACCGCAACATACCCGACACATCGACCAATTCATCAAAGAATAACGCACCGTGTCGCGCCAGGTTTTCGCTGATCCGTTGTGCCGTAGCCGAAACAATAGGTTCCGATCCATGCTTGGCGCTGGCAATCTGCTCCCATATGCGGCGCCGTTTTCGCATCACCAGGGTGATGGGCGTTGCGCGTACCGCGGAACCGCGCCGTGACTCGAGTCTGGGTGTACCCAACCGCAGCCATTGTACCCGTCCAGCCAGGCACAGGCGATCGAGAGTGCTCGGTGCATAATCGGTGACCCGTAGCACCAGGATCTCTTCTTCCCATGCCGCCGCCGCACCTTCAAAACCCGCCAGCTGTTCTACCACTGACAACAGCGCTTGTTCGCCCTGGCCACGTTGATCGATCGACACTCGCTGCCAATCGAACAAGAAACGCATGTAGTCGGCGCAGCTTACAGGTTCGATCTGTTTGCGTAGTGTCTTGATCGTGTAACGGTGAATTCGTGCGAGCAAGCGCCGCTCACACCATTGTTCGACGCCGTTGCCGTTGAAATCCCTGCGCATCAAGACGCCTTCCGCCTCCAGCGCGTACAATGCAGACTCGATATTTGATGCCGGTAGCGCAAACGTCTTGCCCAGCGCCTCGGCGGTCACCGGCCCCAGTCCCTCCAAGCGGCTGCGCAGCAATTCACGTAGTGCATCGCTAACCGATTCCGCACCGTGGCTTTTGGTTACTACCGGCGGAATCGATGGCTCGCTGTGCGCATCGGGGTAGAGCATCGTGATTTGGTGTAACCGCTCCGCCGCCACCCACAAATCAGACCCTGCGCCGCGACGTACGCACGTCGCGCGCTGTTGCGCCACCAAGGCATCGAACAGATGTCGCCATCCGAAGTCCAGCACCGATACAGAGCGCTCCGTGCGCATCTGCACATTGCCGCGCTCGCCCTCTTCGGTAGTGAGAAAACCATATATCAGCAGCGCATCGTGCAGCTCGTCGGCGGTGTACGCCTGGGGCCACGCTTCCTGACACACCTGATCAATCGCCAACGGATCGAGCCGCCCCAGATCCGCCGCCGACTGCGGGTCCATGAATCCGCGCGCCTGGACCGCACTGGTTCGTCGTTCCTCGGCCGGGGCATCATCCAGGAACGCGTATGGGCGCGCAGTAAGGATTTCCTGGGCCAGCGGAGACGGTGAAGCCAGATCGCGTGCTACGATCTCGATCTCGCCCCGCTCCAGCCGCGACAGCAGGCGCTGCAGGCCGTCGATATCCATCGCATCGTGCAGACAATCACGGATCGTCTGATTCACCAGCGGATGGTCAGGAACCTCTCTTTGACCGGCGATGTTTTCCTGGCACGCCAGCTGATCCGGAAATACCACCGCGATCAGATCCTCGGCATCCATGCGTTGCAACTGTGCGGGTATCCGCTTACCGTTGCGGTTGCGCCGCACGGCAAGGGCGATATTACACACCCACCGCCAGCGGGTGATAAACACCGGCGCCGCCAACAACGCCTGGATCAAAATCTCCTTTACGTTCTCAGCACGCAGATAATGTTGCACCTCTTCCAGGGGAAAACTATGGGTGTTGCTCAAAGACAATACGATCGTGTCCTCCAATGCCGCCGCCTGCAGTTCAAAATTGAATTTTCGGCAAAAACGTTTTCGCAGCGACAATCCCCACGCACGGTTCAATCGTGACCCAAAAGATGAATGAACGACCAGATGAGTGTCACCCGACTCGTCGAAAAATCGCTCTAACACAATAGTGTCCTGGGTCGGCAGGCAGCCGAGCGCCGCGTAACCGGCGGCCAGGTAATCGTATATCTGGCGCGCCATTGCCTCAGTCACATCAAGCCGGCGCAGCCATTCGCGTGCAGCTTCCTCTCCGTTTTGAGAAAAATACGATGCGAACTCTTTACGGAAGCGAGCCACCGCGTGAGACAACTCATCACTGCGCCCCGGCGCCTC
Organism: uncultured Gammaproteobacteria bacterium; assembly: GCA_947259395.1. GTDB lineage: Bacteria > Pseudomonadota > Gammaproteobacteria > Arenicellales > JAANXG01 > CALZGZ01. Next base: position 16,267 of record CAMYMN010000069.1, read on the forward strand.
GCCAAACCAGAACGGGATGTTCGGTGGTTGGCCCTTGGCATCCTCGACGCGCACCTTGCCTTGCTCCACCCTGAGAATGCGGTACGACGTATTGCCGAGTTGGAAGATGTCGCCGGGCAGGCTTTCAAACGCGAAGTCTTCGTTCAGGGTGCCGATCTGTTGCTCGTCGGGTTCCAAAACGACGTCGTAATCGAATTGATCCGGGATCGCACCACCATTAGTGAACGCGGTCAAACGCGCGCCGCGCCGCGCCCGCAAGCGGTGATTGACCGCATCGTGATGCAGATACGCGCCTCTTCTGCCACGCCGGGTGGAAAACCCGTCGGCGAGCATGGCAATGACATCATCGAACTCCTCACGGTTCAGCAGGCGGTAGGGCCAGGCGCGGGTCAACTGTTGGAACAAGGCCGTACACTCCCACTCACGGCTTGCGACCTCCGCCACAATTTGCTGCGCCAGGACATCCACCGGTTTGGGTGGAATCGCCAGTGCCTCGAGCTCATCGCGTCGCACCGCATCCAGCAACGCCGCACACTCCACCAGGTCGTCGCGGGAAGTAGGAAACATACGGCCTTTGGGGGTCGCTCCCAAGGCGTGTCCGGAGCGGCCCGCGCGCTGCAAGAACGTGGAGATGGATCTCGGTGAACCGATTTGGCATACCAAATCGACCTCACCGATGTCGATGCCCAATTCCAGAGAGGCGGTGGCCACCAACGCCTTTAACGCACCGTCCTTCAGGCGCTGTTCCGCCTGCAGTCGTTGTTTCCGGGCCAAACTTCCGTGATGCGCGGTCACCGCCTCGTCACCCAACTGTTCTGCCAGGTGCCGCGCAGTGCGTTCCGCCATGCGGCGGGTATTTACGAATATCAGCGTGGTGCGATGGGTCCCGATGAGTTCGGCGAGGCGTTCGTACACCTTTGCCCAGGCCTCGCTGGACATGACCGCTTCCAGCGGTATGCCGCACACCTCCATGGCCAAGTCGCGCTCGCGCACATGCCCCATATCCACGATCTTGCATGCTTGTTCCGTAACGCCAATCAGATAGTTGGCGATCTCCTGCACCGGTTTTTGCGTCGCCGACAACCCAATGCGCGTCGCCGGGCGTCCGGTGAGCGCCGTCAACCGTTCCAGCGACAACGCCAGGTGCGCCCCCCGCTTGTTACCGGCCAGCGCGTGAATCTCATCCACGATCACCGTGCGCACCGCGGACAACATCGAGCGTCCGGATTCCGATGTCAACATGATGAAAAGAGATTCCGGCGTGGTCACCAAGATGTGGGGTGGTTGACGCCGCATGCGCTCGCGCTCGGACTGTGGGGTGTCTCCGGTGCGCACCCATGCTTGTACGTCGACGTCCGGCAGGCCCAACTCCAACAATTGATCGCGAACGCCTTGCAACGGCATTTCAAGGTTTCTCTTGATATCATTGGACAGTGCCTTCAGCGGGGACACATAAAGCACTTGGGTAGCCTCTGGTAAACCACCGCCCGACAGACCCTGTTGCACGAGATCATCGATGGCGCACAGGAACGCAGCGAGGGTCTTACCGGACCCGGTCGGCGCGGCCACGACGGTATGTGTTTGCGCACGGATAGCCGGCCAGGCATGGACCTGACACGGCGTGGGCACATTGAACGTGGCGCGAAACCAGTTGCTAACCGCAGGATGAAAGGACTTGAACACCGAGTGAGAGTTAACCATTAAATGCGACCGGTGGGAAGATCCCGGCACATGGATAACGCGTAGTTGAGCGTGTATCCTGTAATTGATGGAAGAACTGCTAAAACTCAATGACCTCCAGCAGGTCATTTCGGTCCTGTTCAGCGAAAGAATTCCGTACAACAAGCTGCTCGGATTGCGTATCGGTTCGCTGGATCCGGCACAACCAACCGTGAAGATAGACATGCGCGATGATCTGGTGGGGAATTTCATTCACCAGACCCTGCACGGCGGGGTGACCGCCGCGATCTTGGATGTAACTGGTGGCCTGGTGGCGTTCTTGAATTTAATGGAAAAACTCGATGAGTTGTCCCGGGAGGAGAAGGTCGCCCGCTTTGCCAAGCTGGGGACCATCGACCTGCGCATCGATTACCTGCGCCCCGGTCGCGGCAATCATTTTGTATCCACCGGATATATCCTGCGTACCGGCAACAAAGTCGCGGTTACGCGGATGGAGTTACACAATGAACAAGACACACTCATCGCGGTAGGAACCGGCGCGTATACGGTTTCGTAACGCAAGGGAGCAACAGATATGTCCGGAACAACGATTGCGCTCGGGGTAATCGGATTGATCGTGCTGGGTACGATCTTAACCTACAACCGTTTTATCAAACGTCAGAACGTGGTCATGGAAGCATGGAGCGGGATAGACGTGCAGTTAAAACGCCGCCACAATCTGATCCCAAATCTGGTCGAGACGGTTAAGGGCTATAGCGGTCACGAGAAAAAAGTACTTGCCGAGCTGACCGAACTGCGCACTGGATCACAACAGGCTGCCGAGCGTGGCAAACAAGAAACGCAAATTTCACAAGCGATTCGTAATCTGTTGGCGGTGGCCGAGCAATATCCCGACCTCAAGGCCAGCCAGAACTTCCTTGATCTGCAAGACAATCTGGATCAGATCGAGACCGAGATTCAGCAAGCACGCCGCTTTTATAACGGCGCGGTGCGCGACCTGAATATCCTCATCGAGTCCTTTCCCAGCAATCTCATTGCCCAGGTGTTCGGATTTCGTGTTGCGGAGTTCTTCGAAGTGGATTCCGCGATGACGCGTGCGGTGCCGGAAGTGAAATTCTAGATCTACATTAGAATATGCGTTTTGAGCACTGGTTTAAGGGGGGACTCGCGGCGCTGGCACTGGTGGCCGCACCGGTATCGGCCGGCGAACGCATCCTGTCGTTCGAGAGCGACATCACAGTGAACGCCGACGGCTGGATCACGGTGCGTGAAACCATCACCGTGCGCAGCGAAGCAAAGAAAATAAAACGCGGCATCTATCGTGATTTTCCGGTGCGCTATACCACCCCCACCGGTGACCGCTACCGCGTGGATTTCGAAGTTGTCGAGGTCCAACGTGACGGCGCACCGGAGTCTTACCACGTGAAATCACGGGGCAACGACGAGCGCGTGTATATCGGCCGGCGCGAGACGTTCTTGGATCCCGGTGTCTACACTTACCGCCTCACTTACCGTACTCACCGCCAGCTTGGTTTTTTCGAGTATCACGACGAACTGTACTGGAACGTCACCGGTAACCGTTGGGCGTTTCCCATCGATCGTATCGAGGCGCGGGTCACACTACCCAATACCATCGCTCCGGAACAAATCGACACCGAGGCCTACGTCGGACGCTTTGGCGAAACCGGCTCGGACTACGAAGCGAAGGTTGACGTGTTCGGCGTCGCGGCATTCGCCGCCACCCGCGGGCTGCGGCAAGGCGAAGGCCTGACTATCGTCGTGACCTGGCCCAAGGGGCACGTACGCGAACCGAGTACCGCCGAGCAATGGGCTTACTTTGCACGCGACAATCGCAATGTCTTGTTGGGCGTGCTCGGTGTCGGTGTCCTGCTGTCGTATTTCTTCGTGGTATGGTCGCGGGTGGGTCAAGATCCCGACCCGGGGGTCATTGTCCCGTTATTCGAACCGCCCCTCGATTTGTCGCCGGCAGCGATGCGTTATATCCTCAAGATGGGTTTCGATAACAAGGCGTACTCCGCGGCAGTGATCAACCTCGCGGTCAAGGGCTATCTCAGCATTACCGACGACGATGATGAGTACGTCCTTACCCGCGACCGTAATGTCGACAAGAGCGTGCTGTCCCCTGGGGAGCGAAGACTGGCGGCAAAACTATTTCAGGGCCGTAACACCGCGATCTTGAAACGCGCTAACCACAAGTCTATCCGCGGTTCGATCAAGGCACTAAAAAAACTGTTGCGCAGCGAATACCATCGTGTCTATTTCCGCACTAACGGTAAGTATCTGATTCCCGGCATCCTCATCGCCGCGGCAACTATTTTTTTGAGCGGTTACAGCAGTGTGCAAGACAAGGCCAGCCTGTTTTTCATGATCATATGGTTGACCGGATGGACGTTCACGATCTACACCCTGATGAAACAGGGTCAGTTTTGGATGGCCGCCATATTCGGTGTATTTGAAGTCGGCGCCCTGGTGATGCTTGCCACTGAAATTGCTTCAATGTGGGTCACGGGCTTATTGATTATCCTACTGGTTATCAACATTGTCTTTTTCTACTTGATCAAGGCACCGACTGAAAGCGGTCGCAAACTCATGGACGCCATTGAAGGATTTAAGCTTTATCTTTCGGTTGCCGAAAAAGAACGCCTCAATATCCTCAATCCACCGGAACAAACTCCTGCGTTGTTCGAAAAGTATCTCCCCTATGCGCTGGCGCTCGGCGTCGACCAGGAATGGTCTGAACGGTTTGCCGAGACCCTGCAGCGAGCCGCCAGCGACGAATCCGGTTACCGGCCGAGGTGGTATTCCGGGTCAAGTTGGGAGCGTTCGGATATCAGCCGCTTCTCGTCGTCATTGTCATCGTCGTTAACCAGCGCGGTGAACAGTTCCGCGCAACCGCCAGGCTCTGGTTCCGGCAGCAGCGGTAGTGGATCCTCCGGCGGCGGTGGCGGCGGTGGCGGTGGCGGTGGCTGGTAGCGGTCGAAAATATGTTGTGTTACGTAGATCCACGCTCGGTACAAATGCCTCATACGGCGAGTTTGCGGATTTAAAAGTGATGCCGCACCACCAACGAACTGCCAAAACCCTGAGCCGGGTCATTCTCGCAGCGTTGTTGGTTTTCGTTACTAGTCCAACGTTGCCGGCCGACACAACGCTACCCATATTCGACACCCATATTCACTACAACCGGGACGACTGGGCGCCGTTCAGCCCGCAGGCCGTGATCACTCTGTTACAACGAGCGGGGGTCACTCGGGCACTGGTATCCAGTACCCCCGATGACGGCACCCTGATGCTCTATCGACACGACACCCAGCGCATCATCCCGGTCCTGCGGCCGTATCGGACTCCAGCCGATAGAGTCGACTGGTTCCGTAGTGCCGATGTATTGGCGTACATGCAAAAACGTCTTGCACGGAACATCTATCGCGGTATCGGCGAGCTTCATCTGACGGATGCGAGCCACACCGACACTGCGCAAATCGCGCGGCTCGTCGAAGACGCCGTCAACCATGAACTTGTGCTCCACGTACACAGCGATGCGGAACCAATACGCAAACTGTTCACCATCCGCCCGCAAGTGAAAATTCTCTGGGCGCATGCCGGAATGAGCGCCGGGCCGTCACTCGTCGGCGAACTACTCGACAGCCATCCCAGGCTTTGGACCGAGGTGTCGTTGAGAACTGGCGACATCGCTCCCAATGGACGGTTGGATGCTGAATGGCGGGCACTGTTTCTTCGTCATCCGGAACGGTTTATGGTCGGTACCGACACCTGGGCGACGTTTATTTGGCCCGAGTATGTGGACATCGTCGAGGAACACCGCGACTGGCTACGCCAGCTGCCCAAGGATGTCGCGTTAAAAATTGCCCACGACAACGCCGCCCGGCTGTTTATACGCTGACGGAACATGCCAGAAGACATCGTGAACAGGTAGGCCAATGCTGCTGCCGCTACTTTGTTGTGCATAAAAAAACAAAGCCCCACCATTACGATGAGGCTTTGCTGCTGGTGTCTTATCTCTCCGCCGCGCGGTTCACCTCGGGTGTCTACACCCGTTCCCCCGCAGCTAGGGGGATAGTCAACCCATCGTGGCGCCAGCAGCGCGGTGAGAGACCATCCCGGGAAGCATCATATACCCTCACCAGGAACGGTGTCTTGATACAGATCATTGCAAGCTCAATTCATTGCCCAGGGGAGCGAGTCACTCGGTGACCCACCCAGCGGATAATATTTGATTCAACGTATTGCTCACCCGGCCGGTATACTAGCCTGCATATTGCACCAAGGCGGCGAAATTCAACGCTATCGACATGATTGATATAGGTAATTCTCTGAGCTGCGAAAGTGATACTTTGTATCCCGGCGATCGCCTATCCCGGCCCTGGCTCGATCTCGAACGCCTGCATTTGCGCTTCACTCGACCCATAGCCAGCTATGGGTTTCGTTCCAGCACGGCGCTCGTCCTCGCGCAGCAGGGGGCTCGTCCTCGCGCAGCAGGGGGCTTGTCCTCGCGCAGCAGGGGGCTTGTCCTCGCGCAGCAGGGGGTTCAGCCGCCCGACACTGCGACTACGCGCAGCACAAGTCTCTTCGCCAGCTTCCGGGATCTCTTGTGCTGCGCGAAGTCGCAGTATTGATGCAATATGCAGGCTAGAAAAACTATATCAGCCAGATTTGACCTCGAGGAGACATCAATTCTGAACACTAGTGATCGGTTTCGAAAGACCAAGATTGTCGCAACAATAGGACCGGCGTGCGACGATGAGGCCACGCTCAAAGAGATGATTACCGCAGGCATGAATGTGGCGCGTCTGAATCTCTCCCATGACAGCCTGAACGTACAAGAGGATCGGTTGAAAAAGGTCCGTCGTGCCGCTGACGCTGCAGAGGCAAATATTGCGGTGATGGTGGATACACGTGGGCGTGAAGTGCGTTTGGGAAACGTTGAAGGCGGAGCTGTTGAATTGAAGCGCGGTCAGGAATTTGTACTTTATAACGACACTCGTATTGGAACCGCACAGGGAGTATCGGTGTCACTATCTACCTTAGATGAGCATGTTAATGCCCACGATAGGATCTTGGTCGATGACGGCATCATTGGTTTTGTAGTGACGAAGCTTGCGGAGGGAGCCGTACATTGCCGCGTTGAATGTGGCGGAACGTTGCGCAGCAATAAAGGCATGAATCTACCTGATAATCCCGGCGCCTTCGACGCATTGGAACTCGATGATAAAGGAGAGCTCGAATTTGCGGTTCAACACGATGTCGAATATCTCGCCGCTTCGTTCATTCGCAGCGCGGATGACGTAGAACATATCCGCTCGCGTCTCAGAGCGCTCGATGCCGAGATTCCAATTATTGCCAAGATTGAAAGCCGCGGCGGGGTCACGAATCTGGATAACATTGTCGCGACCGCCAACGGCACGATGGTTGCCCGAGGTGATCTTGGCGTGGAACTCGACCTCGCACAAGGACCGGCGATTCAAAAAAAGATTATTCGCACCACAGTCACGAATGGGAAACCGGTCATCACCGCGACCCAGATGCTCGATTCCATGGAGAGAAATCCTCGGCCGACGCGGGCGGAGGTGAGCGATGTGGCGAACGCCATCCTGGACGGGACATCGGCAGTGATGCTATCCGGCGAGACCGCAGCGGGCGCGTATCCGGTAGAAGCGGTGCGCACGATGGTTAGTCTCGCGCTCGAAGCGGAAGCGGGTTTGGAGGAGTATGGTTATTTGCAGCAGATACTACCGAACCCGTCGAATGTGGTAACCGAGGCGGTGGCACAGGCTTCAATTACCATGGCGGCTCACCTCAAGGCCGCTGGGATCATTGCGCTTACCGAAACTGGATTCACGTCAAGACTGATCTCCAAATATAGGCCCGGCTGCCCCATTTTGGCGGTCACCTCGTCGGCTCGCGTTGTGCGGCGACTGGCGATGAACTGGGGAGTGCGTGCGATTCACTATGAAGGTCATGGCACCGACGAAGATAAGCTTCAATTCGCGACACGCCGAGCCAAACAACTTGGTTATGTCCACCCCAATGACATCGTCATCGCAACCGCCGGCAGCTCGCATCAAGCGGGGAGCACCGACCTAATTCGCGTTCTGGTCGTTGACTAAGCGAAATTGCGTCACATTCACGAGCGCGCTGCGTCAAATCACCGGCTAGATCGTGTATCGTCGCTCGGGTACTGGTGAGATTTTCTCAATTTATAATCAGTCGACGATGGTGTTACTGTAATCGCCGCGAATATGTGGGAATTTGACGAATGAAAGACAAGATCAACAAAACCGCCGATGAATGGTTGAATCAACTCACTGTCGAACAATTTCATGTGTGTCGTGATAAAGGGACCGAGCGGCCATTTTCCGGCAAGTATCACGATTCCAAGGAACCCGGAGTATATCGCTGCGTGTGTTGCGGCGAGCCG
>CAMYMN010000070.1:0-11070 GCA_947259395.1 uncultured Gammaproteobacteria bacterium
CGACGACGCGGTTACAAACCGCCGCGGGAGATCGGCGGCCCCACGGGTCCCGAACCAACGCGTTATGGCGACTGGGAACGCAAGGGTCGCTGCGTGGACTTTTAGAACACCCAGTACACTGCTCGTTCGCACCACGTTCCGGTTCTCGACAGGGCGCGCTCACAAACCTGCGAGGCGATGCTTGCTTCGTTGACGTTCCATAGGTAGTTTATCGAACCTATAAAACAGATTTATGGGATACAAACCGCGTATGCTCACCAATAATCGTCCTTTATCGCCGCACTTACAGGTCTATCGCCCACAACTCACCTCGCTCTTATCCATCACCCATCGCGGCACCGGCATGTTCCTGGCGTTCAGCTTACCGGTGCTGGTGTACTGGCTGTGGGCGATCGCCGCTGGAGCAGAAACCTACGCGTCGGCACAAGCGTTACTTGGTTCCAATCTCGGTCGTGTGGTTTTGTTTTTTTGGTCGTATTCACTTTTTTATCACTTGTGCAACGGCGTCAGGCACCTGGCATGGGATGCCGGCCTTGGTTTGGAGATTACCACGCTTTACAAGTCTGGCTGGTGGGTGGTTGCGATGTCGTTTGGTTTGACGGCTGTGGCTTGGATAATTGGCTACGCAGCACGAGGAGGGAGTGGATAATGGGTTTACGCACACCCTTGGGACGAGCCATTGGTTTGGGGTCTGCAAGAGAAGGCGTATCGCACTGGTGGTGGCAGCGAGTGACCTCGGTGTTGTTGATTCCGTTGAGTTTGTGGTTTGTGTTTTCTCTTGCCTCGTTGGTTGGAGCAGATTATCAAACAGTAGTGGACTGGATGCGTTCGCCGATTGAGGCCGCACTACTCATTATGTTTTTAATATCCACGTTCTATCACGCGCAACTTGGTGTTCAGGTTGTAATTGAGGATTATGTCCACACCGAATGGCTGAAAATGGCAAGCTTATTGGCACTTGGTTTTATCACTGCGTTTCTGTGTCTGGTGGCGGTAGTGCTGGTACTTCGTGTGGCGTTAGGAGCTTAGTCGGTGTCCGAGCCGTATACCATCATTGATCATACCTACGACGTTATCGTGGTTGGGGCGGGCGGCGCCGGCCTTCGCGCCACGTTTGGCATGGCCGCCGCAGGATTGTCTACGGCGTGCATCACCAAAGTGTTTCCTACCCGTAGCCACACGGTGGCGGCGCAAGGAGGGATGAGTGCGGCATTGGGAAACATGGGTGAGGATGATTGGCGTTGGCACATGTACGACACCGTAAAGGGTTCGGACTGGCTTGGCGATCAAGACGCCATCGAGTATATGTGCCGCGAAGCGCCGGAGGCGGTGATTGAACTGGAACACTATGGTGTTCCTTTTTCGCGCACCGAGGACGGCAAGATATATCAGCGCGCGTTCGGTGGGATGACCACGCATTTTGGCCAGGGGCAAGCGATGCGTACTTGTGCCGCTGCTGATCGCACCGGGCACGCGATATTGCATACCTTGTATCAACAATCACTCAAACATAACGCTGCGTTCTATGTCGAATACTTTGCCCTCGATTTGCTCATGGACGACGGCGAATGCCGTGGCGTGCTGGCGTGGTGCTTAGATGATGGCACCTTGCATCGCTTCCGAGCGAAACTTGTAGTACTTGCAACCGGCGGCTATGGCCGTGCTTACTTCTCGTGCACGTCGGCGCATACGTGTACCGGTGACGGCAACGCGATGGTGCTGCGTGCCGGATTGCCGTTGCAAGACATGGAATTCGTGCAATTTCATCCCACCGGTATCTACGGGTCTGGCTGCCTAATCACCGAAGGCGCTCGTGGCGAAGGTGGTTATCTCACTAATGCCGATGGTGAACGGTTTATGGAAAGATATGCCCCGAATGCCAAGGATCTGGCTTCCCGAGATGTGGTGTCACGGTCTATGACCATGGAAATCCGGGACGGTCGCGGTGTGGGCGCTGACCGAGATCACATCTATCTGCATCTCGAGCATCTCGGCCCGGAGCTCCTGGCGGAGCGCCTACCCGGCATTTCCGAGACCGCCAAGATCTTTGCCGGCGTCGATGTCACCAAGGAGCCGATTCCGGTATTGCCGACGGTGCACTACAACATGGGCGGCATCCCCACCAACTATCATGGTGAAATGATTACCGCGCAAGACGGCGACCCGGAATATGTCGTCCCGGGTCTGATGGCGATTGGCGAGGCGGCCTGCGTCTCGGTTCATGGTGCGAACCGGTTGGGATCGAATTCTTTGTTGGATTTAATCGTATTTGGACGTGCCGCTGCTCGTCGTGCTGCACAGGTGATAACACCTGGGGTGTCGCAGAGACCATTGCCGAAAGACGCCGCCGAGGGCGCCATCGCGCGGTTGGATAAATTGCGATACGCGAATGGTGCCGCGCTCACGGCTGAGGTCCGCTTGGCAATGCAAAGGACGATGCAGAACAACTGCGCGGTTTTTCGGACCGGAGAGATCATGGAAGAGGGGATCGGTAAGCTTTCCAAGGTCTGGGAATCGTATAAAGATATCAAAGTGGTCGATCGGTCCATGATCTGGAATACGGATTTGGCAGAGGCGTTAGAATTGGAGAATCTCCTGCGGCAGGCACTGGTGACCATTGATTCAGCGAACAATCGCAAGGAGAGCCGCGGTGGTCACGCCCGAGAAGATTATTCGGAACGCGACGACACAAACTGGATGAAACATACACTCGCCTGGCTGGATGACGATGGCACCACACGTATCGACTATCGTCCTGTGCATGACTACACGTTGACCGATGCAGTAGAGCCCATCCCACCAAAGGCGAGGGTTTATTAGTGCAAACATATGCGATGAACAACCAGTAATCATAACCAAACGCGGGTTGCCTATATGGTCGAATTCACTTTACCGGCAAATTCAAAGATCAAGAAGGGTATTACCCATCCTGGACCGGAAGGGACGAGCAACACAAAATCTTTCAAGGTATACCGATGGGACCCGGATCGTGGCGAGAATCCACGCACCGATGTATATGAAGTGGACATGAATCGTTGTGGTCCGATGGTGCTGGATGCGCTGATCAAAATAAAAAATGAGATCGACGCATCGCTGACGTTCCGCAGATCGTGCCGCGAGGGAATTTGTGGATCGTGCGCTATGAACATCGACGGCACCAACACTCTCGCATGTACCAAGCCTATAGAGGACGTCAAAGGCGTAGTTAAAGTTTATCCATTGCCGCACATGCCGGTAGTGAAAGATTTGGTGCCTGATATGACGCATTTTTATGCGCAATATGCTTCTATCAAACCTTGGTTGCAGACCAAGACACCAGCACCACCGGATCGTGAACGATTACAGTCGAAGCAAGAGCGCGCCCGTTTGGATGGCCTGTATGAGTGTATTCTGTGCGCATGTTGCTCCACGAGCTGCCCCAGTTACTGGTGGAATGGAGATCGTTACCTTGGGCCGGCGATACTGTTACAGGCTTATCGCTGGATCGCGGACAGTCGCGACGAGGCAACCGGCGAACGGTTGGATGAACTGGTTGACCCGTTTCGCTTATATCGTTGCCACACCATCATGAACTGCAGTAAAACATGTCCCAAGAGTTTGAACCCGGGCAAAGCTATCGCGGAAATCAAGAAATTGATTATCGCGAGGCGCTAATTAAGCGATGGTCGATTCGCGGGTTCGGTGGCGCTGTCGCCGGGGAATTCGTGAGTTGGATATCGCGTTGCAAAATTTCTTGGAAAGTGAATACGATCGACTAGCGCCGAACGAAAAAGGAAAATTTCAGGAACTGTTGGAGACTGCAGATCCGTTGTTGATGGATTGGATATACGGCAGAGAGTCTCCCTTGGATGAGGAGCTAGTGAAACTTGTCGAACGGATTCGTAAAGCCGCTGCATGTCCCGCTAAGATTCGATAAGCGATTGGCGTTGATCAATCATGCGGCACACATGACAACCGGAATCATGCTGGGATTTATCCAAGCGCCGATCTGGTTGCTATTTTTGATCCTGCTTGCGCTCATTGTCAGCCACCGTTACTGCGCGACGGTCCATGTACGCAGAACACATCCCGCGGCAATTGTTTTGCTGGTCCTTGAGACCGATGGCAGCTGGACGCTATACCGACGGCGGGCCGAGACATTGCGCAATTTACGTCTCAACGCCTACTTTCTAAGTTCCGACTGGATCATTGCCCATTGCGCTTTAAAAAGGGGGCGCGGTTGGTCAGTGGTTATAACCAGGGAGACGACCGACCCGGCTATTTTTCGCCGCTTGAAGATGCACTTGCGTGGTTAACCCGCCGCATGCACCAAGACGCCCCGTCTGTGGCTCGATCGCGACTTGCGACACACTCAGAAAATGGCTTGTGATTTTCATGGCACTTGATTAAGGGCAATTCAAGCTGAACCGGGCTTCATCGAGGGAGAATTTACCGGACCGTCGCCAGCAGGGATGCTGGCGTCGAGCCTACGTGGATGTATTTGAGGCGTGTCCCGGAAATTTTCACTCGCTTCAAGTTGACGTGAACCCTAAGCCACCATCCTGGATCCGTGTTGCGCTATGCAGGCTAGCGCCGCGCTTCAGTAGCCCACAGGGGATCGAGATGAGCCCCAACGAAATTATTCGGGACAACTATTGTATCTTGAGGATGAGCGGCCTTTTCCGGATACGGATGGTCGAGTGTGTAATGGAGCCCACGACTTTCTTTACGGTTCAATGCCGATTTAACAATGAGTTCAGACACCATAACCAGGTTTCGCAACTCTATCAAATCACTGTTTATCTTGAAATTGCTATAGAAGTCACGTATCTCTTCTTGTAACAAAGTGATTCGCCGTTGGGCTCGTTGTAAACGTTTGTTGGTGCGCACGATGCCGACGTAGTCCCACATTGAACGCCGTAATTCTTCCCAGTTATGGGATACCACAACTTGCTCATCAGGGTCGGTGACTTGGCTTTCGTCCCATTGAGGCAGTTCGATAACTTCGGCGGAAGGGTCGGTTACCCGTTTTACGATGTCGTTGCTTGCGGACTCGGCAAGCACCAGGCACTCGAGGAGTGAGTTGCTCGCCAACCGATTAGCCCCGTGCAAGCCGGTGAAGCCCGACTCACCGATGGTGTACAGGTCCAGCAGATCGGTACGTCCTCTGAGATCGGTCAACACGCCGCCGCAGGTGTAATGTGCGGCAGGAACCACCGGAATCGGCCGCTTAGTCATGTCGATGCCGAATCCAAGACAACGTTCATAGATATTGGGAAAGTGTTCCGTGATGAATGAGGAAGATTTGTGACTGATGTCCAAATAGACACAATCGTAACCGTGGCGCTTCATTTCATAGTCGATCGCTCGTGCGACGATATCCCTCGGGGCCAGTTCACCACGCGGATCATGTCGTTGCATAAATTGTTCACCGTCTGGCAGCAACAACCGTCCTCCCTCGCCACGTACCGCCTCAGAGACCAATAATGACTTCGCATGGGGGTGATATAAGCAAGTAGGGTGAAACTGTACGAATTCCATATTGGCGATACGGCAACCGACGCGCCAAGCCATGGCGACGCCATCGCCGGTCGACGTGTCAGGATTGCTGGTGTACAGATAAGACTTCGAAACACCACCGGTCGCCAACACGGTCACTCGCGCGGAGATCGGTGATACGCGATTGTACGTCATATCGAAGACGTAAGCGCCCAGAACGCGCTCAGGTGGATCGAGTTTGAGCTTACTGGCACTAATGAGATCCACAGCAATGTGGTTTTCTAAAATCGTGACGTTAGGATGCGACCGGACCTTCGATTCCAAGGTATTCTCCACCGCGCGGCCGGTTGCATCCCGAGCGTGGATGACTCGCCTATGGCTATGACCGCCTTCGCGGGTCAAGTGGAAATTCTGCATACCGTTGGCGTCTTCTAACCGATCGAACTCGACCCCCTGTGCGACCAACCAGTGGACATTCTCTGGCCCACGGCGCACGATATAATCAACCGCGTCACGGTGGCACAGTCCGGCGCCGGCAGTGAGCGTATCTTGGATATGTGCCTCGAAGGAATCGTGTTCTCCAATGGCCGCAGCGATGCCCCCTTGGGCGTACAGGCTGGAGCCTTCGGTGAGCTTCCCTTTAGCGAGTATTGTCACCCGCAGGCCGGCTTGCGCCACGCGCAGACTCAATCCCAAACCGGCGAGGCCGGCGCCGATAACCAAAACATCTACGGGGTTACTATTTGTCATGTGCTCGAGGCAAGACGGCGAACCACTTGATTTTCAGGTATTATACTGCCGTTATATTGTTTCGTTTCCAAAAATCCGGCTTCCAAAAGACTGTCAAATCATAAGCTATTTAAATAGTTCAGTGGATCGGACAGAACTTTACGCTTACGTTATTGTCCTTCTCGTTAACGCAGTTAGGTGGCCATACTTGGCTTTGATCGAATGAAGTCGGGTGGGGACCGTCAGGGCGTTGACGCTGTAATAGTAAAGCGGGTTCAGAAAGGCGACAAAAGCGCCTTTGATCTGTTGGTTCGAAAATATCAGTTCAAGGTTTCGAACATCATTTCCCGCTACGTTTACGATCAGTCAGAAATCGAGGATATCGCGCAGGAAGTTTTTGTTAAAGCATACCGGGCGATTAGAGGTTTTCGTGGGGATAGTGCATTTTACACATGGCTTTATCGGATCGCTATAAATACGGCCAAGAACTATTTGGTTGCGCAGAGTCGCCGTCCCCCCAACACTGATGTTGAAGCAAGGGAGGCGGAACTCACGGAATCGGGCAAAAACCTTCGAGATATCGGAACACCAGAATCCAATTTGTTGAGCAGGGAGCTGGCTGATCGCGTTACGAAGGCGGTACAAGAGCTTCCCGAAGATCTACGTATGGCGATTACGCTTCGGGAGATCGAGGGCCTTAGTTATGAAGAGATCGCGACGGTGATGGAATGCCCAATTGGAACGGTACGATCGCGGATATTTCGCGCGCGCGAGGCGATTGATAAACAACTGAAGCCGTTGTTGACGTAGGGAAGGAGCGTGACAAACACTTTTGGGTAAGAACGCATATGAAAGAAAAGATTTCAGCACTTTTAGATGATGAACTGTCGAAACGTGAACGAGACGCAGCCTTAGAAACGGTTAGTAAGGATGACGAACTTTCTGACCTGTGGCATCGGTACAACCTGATTGGAGCGGCGTTTCGGCGCGAGATCAACACCCACAGCCCGCGACTGGTACGGCGCGTCGCGCAATTGATTGGTCATGTTCAGCCGGATAAATTGAACGCGCGAACACCGGCATTAACAGGCCGATCATCTCACTGGGCTTGGTCTCAAACTGTGGCGATAGCGGCGTCGACCATGGCGGTGGTCGCAGTCGGTGTGTATATGCTAAATCAAGATACGGCGATGCTCGATGTGAATACGCAATCTTCTGCAGTTGCGATCATCGATCACCCTACGAGATGGGAAAACGCCACGCCGGAACATGAAGATCAACTCAATGCATTATTGGTGGAACACGGAGAGTTTACTCCGATGGCGGGATTAAATGGTCTGATTTCGTATGCCAAGTTTGTGAGTTACGACGCCAAAGAGTGATCTTCGTGCGACAAATATTTCTTCTCCTCTTGTGCGTTATATCTTTTTCAGCTAAGTCGGATGAGGATATCAAGCATTGGTTAATGAAGATGAACGATGCCGCCCTGGAGTTGGATTACTGGGGTACGTTTGTCTATGTGAAGCAAAACCAGATCGAGGTGATGCGCGTAGTCCATCAAGCGCAAAACGGGGTGATTAAAGAACGTATCTATTCGCTAAATGGTGCACCGCGTGAGATCGTGCGCGATGCCGAGCAAGTATGGTGTTACCTGCCGGACAGAAGGATGGGGGTCCATGAGTATCGTCAAGTATCCAGTAACAATTTCCCGCACATCCTTCCCAAGCGGCTGGATAAACTCGAGGATAACTACAGTATAACCATGGGTGGCAAGGGCCGCATTGCCGATCGCAGGGTGGTACAAATCTGGATTCTGCCCAAGGATGAATATCGTTACGGTCATGATCTATGGGTGGATGAAGATACTGGCTTATTACTCAAGGCATCATTGATGGATGCGGACTCGCTACCCATAGAGCAATATATGTTTACCGATATTCATATCGGTAAACCGATAGCGGAGAGGGATTTGGATCCCGTGACTCCCAAAAAACAACTGGTTTGGTACGGAGTCAACAAGAAAGATGAGCCAAAAAATATGCAAGGGGATGTAAAATGGGAAGCAGTTAGATATCCTGATGGATTCATGTTGTCACGCAAGATGAAAAGAATGTCACCAATGCGCAAACAAATGGTCGAGCATTTGGTATATTCGGATGGGCTTGCCGCGGTATCGATTTTCGTGGAGAAGTTGGCAGATTCAGTCAAGCCCATCAACGGGCTAGATAGCATGGGTGCGATCAACGCTTACGGCACAGTGATCGATAATTATCAGGTTACTGTTGTGGGCGAGGTGCCGTCTACGACGGTCAATATGATCGCCAAGTCGGTTACCAGAACGGAGTAGTTTTGAACGTGAATTTAAAATTTACCAAGATTTTTGCTTTTTTGATTATTTTTTGTACTGGGAGTGCAGTCTTTGCGTATCGCGGGGAGCTTCCAGATTTCGCGTCGTTGGTCAAACAAAACGCCGCTGCGGTTGTAAACATCAGCACTACGCAGGTCCTGAAAAGTCAAAAGACGCCGCGGGAGTTCAATATCCCGGACCTGCCGGAGGACAGTCCATTTCGTGATTTCTTTCGCCGCTTCTTCGATGAGCTGCCTGAGGAGCGGGATGCCCGATCACTAGGCTCTGGATTCGTGATTTCCGAAGACGGTTATATTATGACCTCGGCCCATGTGATTGCTGATGCGACGGAGATTTTGGTGCGATTCAGTGATCGCCGGGAACTCGCGGCCAAAGTGATTGGTTCCGACCGGCGTAGCGACGTCGCACTGTTAAAGGTCGAAGCCACCGGATTGCCAGCGGTGCGGATAGGTAATCCGGAGCAGCTTTCGGTAGGGGAATGGGTGCTTGCCATCGGATCGCCGTTCGGCTTTGAGAGCACGGCAACGGCCGGCATCGTGTCGGCAAAAGGAAGAAGCCTGCCCAATGAGAATTACGTGCCTTTCATACAGACCGATGTCGCCATCAATCCCGGCAACTCCGGTGGACCACTGTTTAATCTCGACGGTGAGGTCGTGGGAATTAATGCCCAGATCTACAGCCGCACCGGCGGGTTTATGGGGCTATCGTTTGCGGTGCCGATTGATATTGCCACCGAGGTGACAGATCAACTGAAACGATCCGGTAAGGTCTCGCGTGGGTGGTTAGGGGTGTTAATTCAAGACGTCACCAGCGAGTTAGCGGAGTCCTTTGGCATGGCAAAACCCACCGGGGCCCTGGTGTCCGAGATCATGCCGAACAGCCCGGCTGCGGCCTCGAAACTCAAACCCGGTGACATCATCTTGCGTTACAATGATAGTGAGCTCGCAAGAATGTCCGACTTACCGCCGTTGGTTGGTTTTACGCCAATTGGGGAAACGGTGAAACTCGAGGTGATACGCGGGGGTAAATCGCGAATCGTCGAAGTTACCATAGGAGAGTTACCTGAAGACGAGCAACAGCTCGCAGGGCGCGCCGGAGAACAAGAGGCGGATGATCGATTATTGGGAATGACGGTCAAGAATCTCACTCGCGAACAGAAGAAGAAAATGGATGTAGAAGAGGGCGTATACATTGCAGATGTTGCATCAGGTCCAGCTAGCCGCGCGGGGATACAGACTGGCGACGTGATCGTTCAAATCCAAGACAAAGCGGTTACGGATGTTGATACATTCAAAAAAATAGTAGGCGAACTCACATCCGGAAAATCGGTGCCGGTGTTGATTCGTCGCGAAAACCGATCACTATTTCTTGCCTTGAGGACCAACGGAAACTCGGATCGCAATAATTAGTCATCGGGACCAGAAGCTCGCCCACACAATGCACCAGTCGCCCCGCGCTTATTCATGGTACACAATTCGGAGACCTCCACAGCGTTGGGTGCCAGAAATGACAACATTCGGATTTCCACGTGTGTTGGCACGAAGTAAGGGCGGGGGGACTATCCGGGCTCTGGCTGGTCCAGGCACGCCTGAACTTGGACTTCACTCAAGCCATAGCTACGGCTATGGCTTTCGCTCCAGTCGGCGCTTGTCCCCGCACAGCATGGGGTTCAGTCATCCCTGTCCCTTGTGCTGCGCGGAGTCGCAGTGTGCGCCAGCTTCCCGGTTACTGGTGCAATATGTGGGCTAGCCCATGGATGTATTGTTGATCTAGACTTAACGTTCGATCGCCGGACAACAGGGGCGCGCCGTGCGCCCTTTTTTGTTACCTAACAATGAAACGTCAAGAATATCGTCGACACGGTATATTGTGCAATTCCAGAAACAGATGAGCGCCCACGACCTCACTAAGATACGCAACTTTGCCATCATCGCGCATGTAGACCATGGTAAGTCTACGCTTGCTGATCGTTTTATTCAGCGATGTGGAGGACTATCGGAGCGCGAAATGGAAGATCAGGTGTTGGACTCCATGGAGCTCGAACGAGAGCGAGGTATTACTATTAAAGCGCAGAGCGTCACGTTGACGTATCGACCCAAGGATGGTGCCGTTTATCGCTTGAATCTCATTGACACACCTGGACACGTAGATTTTTCCTATGAAGTGTCGAGATCGTTGACCGCCTGTGAAGGCGCGTTACTCGTGGTTGACGTTTCACAGGGAGTTGAGGCACAGACGGTTGCGAATTGTCATACCGCAGTCGATTTAGGATTGGAGGTGATACCGGTCCTCAATAAGATCGATCTGCCGGCCGCAGAGCCGGCGCGCGTCACAGAGGATATTGAGAACATCATTGGAATCTCATGTGAAAATGCGGTTCATTGTAGCGCCAAGACCGGACAGGGTGTCGATGACGTCCTCGAGGCCATCGTCGAATTCCTGCCTCCTCCTCAGGGTCACGTTGACGGCCGATTGAAGGCGCTGATTCTAGATTC
>CAMYMN010000070.1:11186-37316 GCA_947259395.1 uncultured Gammaproteobacteria bacterium
CGAACAGGTAGGCATTTTTACTCCCAAGCGCACGTCTACTCAACGGCTGTTGGCCGGTGATGTGGGGTATCTTATTGCAGGCGTCAAGGATGTAAAAGGCGCGCTGGTGGGTGATACGGTGACCAGTAGCGTAGCCCCGGCAGAAAATCCTTTGAGTGGCTTTCAGGAAATCAAACCTCGTGTTTTCGCCGGGTTGTATCCTGTGAATTCCGGTGACTACGGCGGCCTGCGTGATGCTTTGGATCGGCTGAGCCTCAACGATGCATCGCTGAGTTATGATCCCGAGACCTCAGAGGCGCTGGGGTTCGGATTTCGATGCGGATTTCTCGGAATGTTGCATATGGAAATCATACAAGAGAGGCTGGAAAGGGAATATGACCTGGAACTCATAACCACCGCTCCCACCGTCGTATATATGATCGAAACGACCAGTAGAGAGGTGGTATCCATCGAGAATCCCAGTCAGTTGCCCGACTTGGCGACGATTCGTGAGATTCGAGAGCCGTTTATCGAAGCACGCATGCTCATGCCCCAAGAGTATGTCGGTGCAATTATTACGTTGTGCATAGAAAAGCGTGGTATACATAAGGATATTCAATACCTCGGGCGCAAGGTCATGTTGACCTTTGAGCTTCCGTTAAATGAGGTAGTCCTCGATTTTTTTGACAAACTAAAATCTGTGAGCCGTGGATACGCCTCACTGGATTACGAATTCAAATGTTTTCGCGCGAGCGACATGTGCAAAGTTGATGTTTTGATTAATGGTGATAAGGTTGATCCATTATCAATTTTGGTACATCGTAAACAAGCGGACTACAGAGCGCGAGAGCTGGTCAAGCGCATGCACAGCTTGATACCGCGGCAATTGTTTGACGTGGCGATCCAAGCTGCGATTGGATCCCGGGTGATTGCGAGAGAGACCGTTAAGGCGTTACGTAAAAATGTAACCGCTAAATGCTATGGCGGAGATATCACTCGCAAACGAAAACTTCTGGAGAAACAGAAAAAGGGTAAAAGAAGAATGAAACAAATTGGATCAGTTGAGATACCGCAGGAGGCCTTTTTAGCCGTGCTGAGAGTTGAGGGAGAATAAATATGGACTTTGCCTTAATCCTGTTCACAGCGCTATTAGTGACGGGTGGGATCTGGCTGTTGGATAGATTATTTCGCAGACCACAAGCGGACAATATACAATCCTCAGGCTCAGACGAAGCGGTGGTTGCAAGGAAAGATCCGTGGTTGGTTGAGTATGCGAAAGCATTTTTTCCTGTCATATTACTGGTATTTGTTCTACGTTCCTTTGTGGTAGAACCGTTTCGTATCCCATCGGGTTCTATGCTGCCGAGCTTGCAGGTGGGCGATTTTATACTCGTGAATAAGTTTAGATATGGCCTGCGATTGCCTATCATCAATAAAAAGATAGTCAAATTGTCGTTGCCTCAACGTGGAGATGTGATGGTATTTAGATTCCCGCATGATGAGAGTATTAATTTCATAAAGCGGGTGGTGGGGTTGCCGGGCGACAAAGTGGAATACAGAAAAAAGCAATTGTATATTAATGGTGCACTGATGCTGACAGAACGCATCGGCACTTACCCCTTTGAAGAAGCCGGAAGGCGGCATATCGTTGCCAATCATTTTGCAGAGGCGTTGGGGGATTCTAAACACGACATTCTGACTGACCCAGGAAAGCGCACCACGAGCATGAGTTTTTCGGTGCCTGAAGGGCACTACTTTGTGATGGGGGACAACCGGGACTATAGTAATGATAGTCGATTTTGGGGTTTCGTACCCGAGAGCAACGTTATTGGCCGCGCGTTCTTTATTTGGTTCAGCTGGAATGTATCATCTGGCGGAGGGATAGATTGGGAGCGTATCGGAAATACAATTCGGTAAGACGGGATTCAGTGATGAGAAATAAACAATCAGGTTGGACTTTTTGGAGCCTGTCGGCTGTTGTCATACTCATTGTCCTGTTGGTGTTGTTATTTATGAGGCTATTTCCTCCATATTTCGATAACTTGAAGTTACAAGAGGCCATGGACAAGATCGTTGAAGATCCGCGTATCACCAGTATGACTCGGCGGCAGGTCATTCAAGAACTCGACAATATATTGTACATCGATTATGCGCATGAGGTCGTTGATCTCAAGGAGTCCCTAACAATAGATAAGAAAGATAAAATCATGACAATAACAGTTGACTATGAGGTTGTGGTGCCACTTGTCTATAACGTTAGCGCGTTACTTGATTTTAAAAACAGGGCCGAAATTGCCCTGCGCTAATGGATGAGTACGAACAAATATACTCCAGGGTTCATTATCGCTTCACCGACAAAAAAAAAATAAAAAAGGCGTTAACCCACCGCAGTCGAAGTGCGGCTAATTACGAACGCCTCGAGTTTCTTGGCGATAGCATTCTCGGCTTTATCATAGCTGAATGGTTATATTATCGTTTTCCAGAACTGACCGAAGGCAAACTTAGCCGTATGCGCGCGGCTATTGTGCGCAAGGATACGCTGGCGCAAGTTGCGCGAAGTCTGGAACTGGGTCAGGTGCTGATTTTGGGAGAGGGGGAGCGAAAAAGCGGCGGGCATGAAAGAAACTCGATTCTGGCGGATGTCCTTGAAGCCATAATCGGGGCGATCTTCTTGGATGGGGGATTGAGTCCGTGTCAGGATTTCGTGTTGGACGTGTTCGGGCCAGATCTCGAAAAACTGCGACCAGATACGGCTTATAAGGACGCCAAAAGCCGACTGCAGGAGTACTTGCAAAAACATGGTCTGCCGGTACCTCAATATTTGATAGTGAACGTCAGCGGAGAACCGCATTGTCAAACTTTCGAAGTAGAGTGCCGCATAGAAGGTGTTCAGCAAACCTTTGCTGCA
The DNA here is from genome assembly GCA_947259395.1 of uncultured Gammaproteobacteria bacterium. Classification (GTDB taxonomy): domain Bacteria; phylum Pseudomonadota; class Gammaproteobacteria; order Arenicellales; family JAANXG01; genus CALZGZ01. The sequence continues at coordinate 14,074 of CAMYMN010000070.1, forward strand.
ACCGGTACAAGTCGGCGAATTGCGGAGCAATCCGCAGCGGAGAAGGCGATGTACGCTCTCTCTGAGCAATGAGCACAACCTTCAGATTTGGTTACGTCACCCTCATGGGACGCCCCAACGTCGGTAAATCGACGTTAATAAACCAGCTTGTCGGAAAAAAGATCAGCATAACTTCGCATCGTCCGCAAACCACCCGACATCGAATACTTGGGATCAAAACCACAGAGGATTCACAGGTCGTTTTTGTTGACACCCCCGGCTTCCACACGAAGCGTACCAACGCGATAAATCGGACCATTCATCGTACTGCAGTTGCCAGTACCAGAGGTGTTGATGTGCTGGTATTGATAATCGAGTCCATCGGTTGGCAAGCAGCGGATAGCGACGTTCTCAAGAATATCAACGGTACATCGACACCGGTGATTCTGGCCATCAATAAGGTGGATCGCATCAGAAACAAAGAGAAATTACTGCCACTGATAGAGCAATCCAGGGGATTGTTTGAATTTAATGAGATCATTCCTGTGTCGGCGAAAACAGGACACAATGTCGACAGATTTCTAGATACTGTCAAGCTTTACCTGCCGTCCGGTGATGCCGGATTCCGATCGTGGCGAACGCTTTATTTGTGCTGAGTTTGTGAGGGAACAGTTATTTAGGCAGTTGGGTCAGGAATTACCCTATGCAACAGCCATAGAGTTGATCGAGTACTACCAGCGCGGCAAAATCACCATGCTCCAGGCGCAAGTATGGGTGGATAAACCAAGTCATAAAGCAATCGTTATTGGAAAACAAGGACAGCGATTGAAGCAAATTGGTATTGCCGCGCGAAAACAACTGGAACGATTTCTTGGTAAGCAAGTGCATCTGGAATTACGGGTGAAAGTCCGTAGTGGTTGGGCTGATAATCAGGCGGCACTGAACGCGTTGGGTTATAACGAAGATCTCAAGTGAGAATCCATCAAGAACCCGGTTATGTGTTGCATACGCGGCCGTATCGCGAGTCCAGCCTGCTGGTTGAGGTCTTTACACGGAACCACGGACGGCTCAGCTTGTTGGCCAAAGGAGCACGAAGATTGAAATCACGGGTGCGGGGCCTGTTGTGCCCATTTCAGTCTCTGTTGCTGAATTGGTCGGGGAGGGGAGATTTACCAATTCTGTCCGCCGCGGAACCAGACCAGACGTATAGGGAGTTAACGGCTGACGACCGGCTGTGTGGATTTTATATCAATGAGCTTTTGATGTACTTGCTGCACCGCTACGATCCTCACACAGGGCTGTTTGCTCACTATCGGCAAGTGCTCGATCGACTTACGCAGTCTTCAGACTACGAATGGACGCTACGAATTTTCGAGAAGCATCTGCTCCGCGAGTTGGGTTATGCGCTAAATCTTGAGTATGAAGCAAAAACTAATCAGCCAATCAAGCCGCAGTCTCAATATAGTTACGTGCCAGAGATTGGCGCAATCGAGGCCGGGGCGGGTGGCCGGCATGGTATCGTGGTCAAAGGAGCGACGTTGATTGCATTGCAACGCGAAAAGGCAGCGAACGAAGACGTAAAAATCGAGTGTAAACGTCTTATGCGTGCGATGATCAGCCGACAACTTGGACAGCGTGTGTTACACAGCCGCCGAATGTTTGATGGCCGATGTTCAGCAGCGGCGGGCGGTACTGCAAGAGAACGGGTATGACTGAAAGTCGAGATATAAATTTGGGCGTTAACATCGACCATGTGGCAACGCTGCGTGAGGCGAGGGGCACCCGCTATCCAGATCCCGTTCAGGCTGCGTTCATTGCTCAAGATGCCGGTGCTGACAGTATTACGATACACCTGCGTGAAGATAGACGACACATTCAGGATCATGACGTTGAACGGTTGGCGACCGCACTGACGGTACCGATGAATTTGGAGATGGCGGCTACCGCGGAGATGTTGAAGATCGCGACGCAGATAAGACCGGAAGAATGTTGCTTGGTACCCGAAAGGCGCGAAGAATTGACTACGGAGGGGGGCTTAGACGTTGCCGGTAACCTCGAGTATTTGTCGGCCTACTGTGAGTCGTTGACAACTGCGGATATTCGCGTCTCATTATTCATCGATCCCGAGCCAGCGCAGATAGAGGCTGCACTCAAAGCCGGTGCCGCCGCCATCGAGCTGCATACCGGTCGCTATGCCGATGCACGTTCCGCATTAAAGCGGACCAATGAATTGGTGCGTCTGCAGCAAACGGCGGCCTCAGGCCATGTGTTGGGTCTGCAAGTGAACGCGGGACATGGACTGCACTATCACAATGTGCACTCCGTGGCGGCGATCCCAGAGCTGGATACATTGAATATCGGGCATGCGATCGTCGCTCGTGCGGTGATGGCCGGGCTCGCGGATGCGGTGCGTGAGATGAAGCATTTGTTGCGCGAGGCGCGTCAATAACAGAGCGCGAGGTGTCAACAAAAAACCGGCCTCGCGGCCGGTTCGGGAAGACTTTACGCTGGAAAATCCGTTATGCCTAGAAACTAAGCACGCCGCCTAAGCTGATTATTTGGATATCATTGTCGCCGCTGTCACCGGTCCATTCCAACTCAATATTACCCCATTCACCGAGCTTCACACCGAGTCCTGCACTGCCGGCAAGACTGGCGTCATCTTCGCTGACTGTCGTGCCCGTAATCTTGGTGGTGACGTCGGACTGAATACCCCCCAGTCGACCTTTGAAGTACACCGTACCCGGTGTGCGGTAAGCAAAAAATAACCCGAAGGTGTCCACGTCCCAGGTACCCGCGGTTCCAAACGTACTTGGACCGCCGAAGTCACCGTCGTCGAAACTACTGGTGCCTTCAAATTCGATCGCCGCAGAGCCATCAAAAGCGATCGGGCGGGCAAATTGGTAGCCCAATAAAATGCCGCCGTTGTTCGCGTCATCGAAATCGTCGTTACCGTTTTTGACGGTACCGCCCTTGACGCCAAGCATCCATTTACCCGAGGCCTTCTGACCGAACCATGTGGCTTCCTCAGCGCCGAAGGCGGATCCGGCCAGCGCCAGGCCGAGCAGGCTGGTGAGAATGTATTTGGTGGTTTTAATCATGGACCGAATCTCCCGTTACTGATGCCATGGATTGCTTTTATTACCGGGGTCAATTAGCAAGGTAGCAGCAAATTCTTGAATAATCAACGCAATACAACTTTTTCCCCGGCGCGTTCTATAAATAACTGATAAATAGATGTTTTGAATGCTTATTGTCGGGTCGGTCCCGGGTCGGAATGGGTTATTTGCCACCGATCCGCGGTCACGCAACATGCACAGATTCGCGTGCCCCGCGCGACGTCATGCAGTCGACACCGGCCGCGCATTGAGGCGGCATCAACACCGCCCTAGGGAAAGCCGGCGAATCCGTATCATGACGACCGCGAACCGCTTACAGCGCGTAAGTACTCTTGTAGGACTCTAAGATCTTGATGTAGTTAGCACGCTCGTACGCCGTGGGATTTGCAACGTGCTGTTGGCTCATGGATCCCTTCATCTGCGCTACCGAACCGTACTCGTTCTCCTGCATCCATTGTTTGAGTTGGTCGTGAAGCGTGGTCAGAAACGAGATGCCATGTTTTAGCAACGCGGAGGTGGTCATCACGGCGTCGGCGCCAGCCATGAGGTACTTGACTACTTCTACATGGCTATACACCCCCGTAGTGGCGCCTAGTGACGCCTTGACACGGCCATACAGCAGCGCAATCCAGAGCAGACGCAAGCGGATCTGGCCCGAACGGCTCAGGTCCAGGCTGTGCACAATCTCGCGTTGTTCGATGTCAAAGTCTGGTTGCCAAAACCGGTTAAAAAGCACCAACGCGTCAACACCTGCCTCATCGAGTTGTTTAGCCAGGTGTCCGACTGAGCTGAAATACGCGCTGAGCTTGAATGCGACCGGGATAGAAACCGATGCCTTGACATGTTTGGCGATATCCACGTAACGACGTTCAACTTCTTGTCCGGATATGTTGATGTCGGCGGGAATGTAGTAGATATTGAGTTCGATGCCCCGGGCACCCGCCTGTTCCATATTTTTCGCATAGTCGATCCAGCCCTCGTCGGTGATGCCGTTCAAGCTTCCAATAATGGGAATATCCACTGACTCGGATGCGCGGCGCAGAATGTCGAGGTAACGTTCGGGGCCTGCATGGTACTCTTCGACCGCCGGGAAGTAGCTCAGCGCTTCCGCGTAACTGTTGGTCCCGTATGACATGAAATGCTCCAATGCGGCCGACTCATGACGCAGCTGTTCCTCGAACAGTGAAAACATCACCACCGCCGAGGCACCGGCGTCCTCCATCCGCTTGATATTGTCGACTTCCTCTGACAGCGGTGATGCCGAGGCGATGATTGGGTGTTTCAACTTCATGCCCATATAGGTAGTGCGCATATCCATGATCAGGTACTCCAGAGTTTCCAGGCGGTGTGTTGGTCCGTTTGCATTAGAGGGGAGCGTTTCAATTAGTTCGGTTTGGCGAAATGATATTGTGGATCACCCCTGGTAGCCATTTCCTCGTACACGCGCCATTTTAAATTTACATTTTCTTGCGCCAATTTCATCAGCAGATCGGCTTGATCGGGATTGGTCCGCCGCAGGATATCGTAACGTAGTTCCTTATATGCATAGTCCTTAAGAGGAATGGTGGGACGCGGAGAGTCGAGCATGAAAGGATTTCGCTCGTCGCGCCGCAGATCCGGGTTGTAACGCATCAACGGCCAGTAACCGCTCTCCACGGCAAGCTTCTGCTGCCGAAGTCCATGCTCCATGTTTATTCCATGAGCGATACAAGGACTGTAGGCAAGGATGAGCGATGGACCCTTAAAGGTTTCCGCTTCACGAAATGCGAGCAGCGTTTGTTGCGGATTGGCGCCGAGGGCAACCCGGGCGACATAGACATGACCATAAGAGATGGCCTGCAGTGCGAGGTCTTTCTTGCCCACTATTTTGCCGCCAACGGCAAATTTTGCCACCGCAGCGAGCGGCGTCGATTTCGACATCTGTCCGCCGGTATTCGAATACACTTCGGTGTCTAACACCAAAACATTTACATCGCGATCCATGGACAGCACGTGATCGAGTCCCCCGGCGCCGATGTCATAAGCCCATCCGTCCCCGCCAACGAGCCACACGCTGCGGCGCACCAGTTGATCCGCGAGGGACAGCAGGCGCGTCGCCGTCTCGTCATTCAGCTTGTCCAACCGTTGCTTGAGCTCGTTCACGCGCGCACGTTGTGCACGGATCTCCGACTCCTCGTCTTGCGTTGCCGATAGAATGTCATCAACGAAGTCCGCGCCAAGCGTCGAGCGCATTTCCTGGAGCAGTTGATAAGCGACCGCGCGATGTTTCTCCGCCGTCAGCTGGAAACCAAGACCAAATTCTGCGTTATCCTCAAACAGCGAGTTTGACCAAACCGGTCCGCGCCCTTCCTGGTTCACTGCCCACGGTGTCGTCGGGAGATTGCCCCCGTAGATTGAGGAACAGCCGGTCGCATTGGCGATCAGCAATCGATCTCCAAATAATTGCGATAGCAGCTTGAGGTAGGGTGTCTCACCGCACCCGGCGCAAGCCCCCGAGAATTCGAACAGCGGTTGCAAATACTGCACGCCGCGCACAGTGCTGAAATCGATACGTCCCCGATCGTTGTCTGGAAGATCCTGGAAAAAGGCGATGTTGTTGCGTTCTGGTTCCAGGTCAGGGTCTTTGGGGCGCATATTAATCGCCTTAACGCCGCTTTTCTCTTTGCTCTTCGCCGGGCAGACTTCTACGCAAAGGGTGCATCCCGTACAATCCTCGACATAGACTTGCAGTGTGTAGTACACGTCTGGAAATCCACGCCCACTGAGCGCGGCGGACTTGAATGACGACGGCGCCGACTTCAGCGATGATTTGTCATAGAACTTCGAGCGTATAACGCTGTGTGGACAAACCAGGCCGCAATTGCCGCATTGGATGCAGATGTCTGGTTCCCACACGGGTACGAACATAGATATGTTGCGCTTCTCCCACGCCGCGGTGCCGCTTGGATAGGTACCGTCATTCGGTAACATGCTCACCGGCAACTCGTCGCCTCGTCCATCCATCATCAGTGCGGTGACGTTGCGTACGAAGTCCGGCGCATTGGCAGGTACTATTTCGCGCCTTGTTATAGAGCTAGCGGCTTGCGTCGGTATAGTCACCGCGTGCAAATTGGCCAGCGTCTCATCAACCGCCTGGAAATTTTTACGGACAACTTCCTCGCCTTTCTTGAGGTAGGTTTTTCTGATCGTGTCTTTTATTTTCGCGATGGCTTCGTCCCGTGGAAGGACATTAGAGACCGCAAAGAAGCATGTTTGCATAATCGTATTGATGCGGGTACCCATGCCGGCATCACGTGCCACTTTGTAGGCGTCAATAACGTAGAGCGACAATTGCTTGTCGATGATTTGCTGTTGCACCACTCGGGGTAGAGTCTCCCACACCTTGTCTGGACCGTGGGGACTGTTCAACAAAAACGTGGCCCCGGGGGCAGCGCGCGCCAGTACGTCCGCCGATTCAAGAAAATTGAATTGATGACAGCCGATAAAATTGGCCGACTGCACGAGATAGGTAGATCGAATCGGTTCCGGTCCAAAGCGCAGGTGCGACACGGTCTGCGATCCGGATTTCTTGGAATCGTAAACAAAATAGCCCTGCGCATAAAAACGCGGATCCTCGCCGATAATCTTTATGCTGTTCTTGTTGGCGCTCACCGTACCGTCGGCGCCGAGCCCGAAAAACATAGCGCGTACCGTGGTGTCAGGTTCGATAACGAATTCAGGGTCGTAGTCGAGGCTGGTATGCGTCAGGTCGTCTTGAATACCGATGGTGAAATGATTCTTGGGTGCGCTGTTGGACAATTCTTCATAGATCCCTTTGACCATGGCAGGAGTGAACTCTTTAGAGGAAAGGCCATAACGCCCACCGACCACCCGTGGCAACGCCGCCCAAGGCAGGTTCCCGTCAGACAACGCCTCCGACAAAGCGGTGACCACGTCAACGTATAGGGGTTCGCCGTTGGCGGCCGGGTCCTTGGACCGATCCAACACCGCGATGGCCTTGGTGGTGGCCGGAAGCACCTGCATAAAGTGCTCGGCGGAAAACGGCCGGTACAAGCGTACTTGGGCGACGCCTACTTTATCCCCGCTTTGTTGCAGGAAATCAACGGTCTCGCGGACGGTCTCTGCGCCTGATCCCATGATGACAATGACGCGCTCGGCCTCGGGGTGCCCGTGGTATTCAAAAAGGGAATACCGACGCCCGGTGAGTGATGTGAATTGATCCATTTTTGCTTGCACGATCCCCGGCGTATCACGATAGAAAGAATTCACCGTCTCACGTCCCTGAAAATACACGTCCGGGTTTTGTGCGGTGCCGCGAATAAAAGGATGATCCGGATTAAGGCCGCGTGCCCGATGGGCGAGCACTAAGTCATCGGGAATCATCGCCATGATGTCGTCATCAGACAGCAACGTGATCTTGTTTACTTCGTGTGACGTGCGGAACCCATCGAAAAAATGCACGAAGGGAATACGGGCCTCGAGGGTGGTGGCCTGGGCAACCAGCGCGAGATCATGCGCTTCCTGTACGGAGCCGGAGGCAAGCAGAGCAAATCCAGTAGACCTCACCGCCATCACATCGGAGTGATCGCCGAAAATCGACAATCCCTGAGTGGCTAATGATCGTGCCGCCACGTGGAATACCGTGGACGTGAGTTCGCCGGCAATCTTGTACATATTGGGGATCATCAACAACAGCCCTTGAGATGCCGTGAATGTGGTGCTCAGCGCACCGGTCTGCAACGCCCCATGGACGGCGCCGGCCGCGCCGCCTTCACTCTGCATCTCCACCACGACCGGCACATTATCCCAGATGTTCTTCCTGCCCTCGGTAGTCCACTGGTCGGCCAACTCCCCCATCGTCGAGGATGGTGTGATCGGATAGATGGCGCAAACTTCATTGGTTTTATACGCCACATAAGCGGCCGCTTCGTTGCCGTCAAAGATTATGTGCTGTGTCGTCATCCGCGTCTATGATAACTGGAAATTGGGTACTGCGATGTCTTGCGCATGCGCTTGTATGGGCCGTGCAAACGTACTCAGCTGGGTTCGGGAATCATATCGATGGCATGGCAAGGACACTGTTCAAAACAGATCGCACAGCCGGTGCAGTGATCGTAATCAAAGCGGTAACGCTTTCCGGGACCGAGCTTGACAACGGCATCTTCCGGGCACGCGGCATAACAGCCATCGCATTCGAAACAGTTACCGCAGGACAAGCATCGCCGCGCCTCGTACACCGCCTGTTTTTCGGATAAGCCGCCCACCACCTCATCGAAACTTGTTAGCCGCTCCTTGATATCGAGGTGTTTTTGCGGCCGCTGCGCGGCGTCGGTGAAGTACCACACATGTAATTTGTCGAAGCCGGCTAATTCATGTTTGGCTGGCTTGGTATAGGTTGTCTCCTTGAGGTAAGCATCGATGTTTCGAGCGGCCTTCTTGCCGTGTCCGACGGCAACCGTGACCGTGCGCTCGGAGGGCACCATGTCGCCTCCCGCGAACAGTCCGGAATACCCAGTCATCAGGTTGTTATCCACCTCCACCGTGCCGTCTCGATGGAACGTCAAGTTCGGTACATTCTTCAAAAAGGCCGTTTCCACATCTTGTCCTAGTGCGAGGATGAGGGTGTCCGCTTCCAGCGTCTCCAGTTCTCCGGTGGGCTGCGGCCGTCCGTTTTCGTCTATCTGCATCGCCTCAACGGTAAACGTGCTTTGCTCGATCTCTCTGATGGTACGCAGCCAATGGATCTTGACCCCTTCTTGCAGGGCCTCTTCCGCTTCGGAATCGTGGGCCGGCATGTGGGCACGGTCGCGCCGGTAGATGATCAACGCATCGTCAATCCCCAATCGCTTAGCCACTCGTGCCGCGTCCATCGCGGTGTTGCCGCCGCCATAGATCGCTACGCGACGGCCAAGCTTGGGCGCTGCTCCAGATTCCACGTCACGCAGAAAGTTGACCGCATCCAGCATCTTGCCGGCATCACGCGCTGGAATGTCGGTGCGTTTACTCAAGTGCGCACCGACTGCAACAAACATCGCGTCAAAGTTGCCTTCCTCTTGCTCCGCCAGCAAGTCCTCTACCTTGTGATTGAGCACGATGTTTACGCCCAGTGCCTCGATACGCTGCACCTCGGCATCGAGAATGTCTCTGGGCAGACGGTACTTGGGAATGCCGAAATGCATCATACCGCCCGCAACCGGACCCGCTTCATGAATTTCCACACCGTGTCCCATGCGTGCCAGGTGGTAGGCCGCAGACAATCCGCTTGGACCGGCGCCGACGATCAACACGCGTTTCCCGGTGGGTTTGGCTTCGGCGCGCACCGTCCAGCCGTTTTCGAGCGCCTTGTCGCCGAGAAAGCGCTCCACGGCATGGATACTGACGGTGGCGTCCAAACGCTTGCGGTTACAATCATTTTCACATGGGTGGTAACAGACGCGCCCGTGCACTCCGGGCATCGGGTTATCCGCCATGAGGATCTGCCACGCCTCTTCCAACTGGCCCTGCTGGGCATGGGTCAGCCACCCCTGAATGTTTTCCCCCGCCGGGCACGCATTGTTGCAGGGCGGCAAGAGATCGACGTAGGTGGGGCGTCGAATCCGACGTGGACCTGAAAATTGACCATGTTTCAGATCGGGTGGACGCGTCATATCGCGCCGTTTGTCATTCATGTCGTTGCCCTCAATATACCGGTCATACTACCCCTGTATAATGGTATGTTTTGTGGTCCCGAATCAAAAAAATTTTATCCCCGCGACCGAACGTGGCGAGGACCTTGACACGAAGCTGGTGGGTATTGGGGCCAGATAGTCTCGGCGGATGTCCAGTTAACCGGGGTCTTCGTGACAGACAGCAATAAGCGAAGCATCTGGACCGCACAAGCGAGGATCAGCGGCGGCGTTGGCCGCGGTTGCCTCAAGACACGTTAACCTTGACGAGCTCCTCGCCGTTGGGGTCGGTGACGTGGACCGCGCACGCGATGCACGGATCAAAGCTGTGGATGGTGCGCAGGATCTCCAGGGGTTTTTTTACGTCGTGCAGGCTGTGGCCCACCAACGCCGCTTCATAGGGACCAGGCGTGCCTTGCGCATCACGCGGGCCGGCGTTCCAGGTGCTGGGCACCACCGCTTGGTAATTGTCGATCTTGCCGTGCTTGATCACAATCCAATGCGCCAACGCACCGCGCGGCGCCTCCATGAATCCTGCGCCACGGGCGTGACTGGGCCAGGTTGAGGGATCCCACAGCGTTTCGTCGAAAGTCTTGGTGTCGCCGGTCTTTATGTTGGCGATGAGATGGTCATACCACGTCTGCATGGCATCGCCGATGATCTTCGTCTCCAGTGTGCGTGCCGCGGTGCGTCCCAAGGTGGAAAACAAGGCCGCAACCGGGACTTCGAGACGTCGCAACGACATGTCGACCAATTCTTTGGTCTGCGCATGTCCGCGCGCGTACAGCATCAACACCCGCGCCAGCGGACCGACCTCCATGGCCGCGCCTTTCCAGCGCGGCGATTTGAGCCACGAGTAGGAGTTTTCAACGTCGAGGTATTCGTACGGTGGTGTCGGTCCGGTGTGGTGGATATTGGTTTCGCCGTCATAGGGATGTAGGCCTTCATTGTCTCCCGAAGCGTAGTCATACCAGGAGTGGGCGATATATTCTTGAATCTGTTCCTTGGCGTGCAGGTCCACGTCGTGCACGGTGGATAAATCCCGGTTCATGATGGCGCCGGCGGGTATCAAGTACGAACCGGGGTCGTCCATGCCCTTTTCAGGAAAATCTCCATAGGTGAGAAAGTTGCCAACACCCTCGCCGCGACCGCCCCAATCCTTGTAAAACGCGGCGATCGCCAACGTGTCGGGCACGTAAACTTGATCCACGAACTCACGCATCTGGGTGATGACGTTCTGGACCTCGGCCAAACTCTTGGCATTGATGGCGGAATCGGAGTTGAGATCGATGGGGCTGGGCACGCCGCCGACCAGGAAGTTGGGGTGGGGGTTCTTACCCCCGAAGATGGTGTGTAGCTTGGCGACATCCCGCTGCCAGGCCAGGGCCTCCAGGTAATGGGCCACCGCCATCAGGTTGGCCTCCGGCGGTAGTTTATAGCCGGGATGACCCCAATACGCGTTGGCAAAAATACCCAATTGTCCGCCGTCGACAAATCGCGCGAGTTGCTTTTGCGTGTCGGCGAAGTAGCCCGGCGAGGATTTCGCGTAGTTGCTGATAGACTGCGCGAGTTCTGACGTCGCTTTCGGATCGGCTTGCAATGCCGATACGACGTCAACCCAGTCCAACGCGTGCAGGTGATAGAAATGCATGACGTGATCGTGCACATACTGGGCGGCGATCATGAGATTGCGGATCAACTGCGCGTTGGGCGGTACGCGATAGTCCAGGGCGTTCTCCACGGCCCGCACCGACGCGATGCCGTGCACCAAGGTGCAGACGCCACAGATACGCTGCGCGAACGCCCACGCGTCCCGCGGGTCGCGGCCGCGCAGGATGATCTCGATGCCGCGCACCATGGTTCCCGATGAGTACGCCTCGGCGATGGAGTCCCCCTCCATCGTCGCTTCGATACGAAGATGACCTTCTATCCGGGTAATGGGATCGACGACAATGCGTTGGTTCATGATCAGAGCTCTCTATTGCGTTTCTGTTGCGGTAGAGGTCGATGGTTTTTCCTCGAGGTGTTCGGCCACGGTTTCAGCAAGGCCTAACACCGAGACATCCATATTATTGAATTCCAGTCCTTCTTCCAGCGTAATGCGGCAGTTTGCGCACACGGTGACCAAGGTGTTTACGCCCAGTGCCTCTAGTTGATGCCGCTTGCGATTGAAGGCGGTCAGCTTGAGGTTGTGGGCCCGTTCGTTGGTGCTCACGCCCCCGCCACCGCCACAACACCAGTTCATGATGCCGTGATCCTCCATCTCCTCGAAATCTTCAGCCACCATATCGAGCAGATGACGCGGCTCCTCGACGACGCCGCCCCGGCGAACGATCTGGCAGGGGTCGTGGAAGGTCAGTTTTTCTTTGATCTTCCCGGTAACCGGTAACCGGTTCTGCACCCGCAATTGATCGAGCAACTCGAGAATGTGGATGACCTTGAACGGGTAGGCCCGTCCGATCAGATTGGGGCCTTCCCAGCGCAGCGCCGTGTACGCATGGCCACATTCAGGACTGATCACATAGGCCACATTGAGCCTCGCTGCCGCCGTAACGACACGCTCGACCAGTTCGGCGGCAAGATCGCTAGATCCGATCTGAATACCGCTGTTGGTCGCTTCGAACGCATCCGAGGCGATGGTCCAACTGATATCCGCGTTGTGAAAGATCTTGGCGATCGCCCCGATGTACTCGGGGAAGTTCATGATCTCCATCGACGACAATAACGCCATATATTCGGCGCCTTCGACATCCATGGGAATCTTGAGCCCAGTGTCCGCCTCGACGTGTTTGATCTGGTTTTTGAGCGCCGGCAATTTGACCCCCATGGGACTGCCGATATTGATCGCGCGCTCGGTGGCGCTCCTGAGGCCCTCGGGAGTGAAGCCCGCCGCTACCATGCCTTCACGCATCTTGCGAAGCATGTACGTGATGTCGTTACCCACCGGGCAGGTCATCGAGCAGCGTCCGCACATGGTGCAACTGTCGTAAACCAGCTCTTCCCATTCCTTCAATTCGGCAGCGGTGACCGGCTTGCTCCACCCCAATTTTGCGGTGAGTTTGCCCCAGAATGTGTACTCTTGATGCCACAGTCGCCGCAATGGTTTGAGTTTGTGGATGGGCGTGTATTTCGGATCTTTGGTCTCGGTGTAGAAAAGACACGCATCCGCGCACATTCCGCAGTGCACACAAGTGGTAAAGAACGATGCCACCGGCGCATCGATATGCTCCTTCAAGGTCTGGATACCGCGTTCTACCGATACGGTCATGACTGCACCCCCTTGTAACCGGCGATTGCGCCGTTGTACCAGCGGGCGATGAAGATGGTGAACACGTGGCTCAACTTGGTGAACGGTATCGCCACCAGCAGCATCTCAAAACTTAGGATGTGAACCACCAATAAAGTTGTGTAAGGCAACCAGATTTTGTACACGAGCAGCAGGCCGGTCACCAGCGGCAGGACGGTCAACACCCAGCACAGATAGTCTTGATAGTCTGATAGCAGGTAGCGGACCGGGTCGGCGAAGCGGTCCACCAACACCGCGACCAGTGCCGCGATCCCCAACACCGCGGTTACCGTGATCACGAGCGGAGGTAGTGCCGGCCACGACAATCCGGTCCAACTCTTGAACAGTTCAATGTGCTGATCGAAAAACAACAGCGTGATGATGAATCCGAGATGAAACGTGTAACCGCTGATAATCGTGAAATAACCGCGTATCGTCATGCCGGGATGGAAAAACGAGCGCCACCAAATGGTCTTCATGCCGTGAAGCCATTGCGACCCACGTGGTTCCGCCAGGTTCTTGGCGCGCCCCAGAAAATAGGTCTGCAGTATCCGGTAGGTCATGCCAAGGATAAAAGCAGCGGCTGCGGTGCCCGCCGCGGCGCCGGCCACGACAGCCACCCCCCCCAGCGTCCCCACGCCACCGATGCCCGCGGACAGCGGTTGATAAAAGCCCCCCGCATCCCAGAAGCGGGGCTCGGAACAGCCAATGCAGCCATGCCCTGCCTGAATAGGAAAACTCGTGCCTTGATTCCATTTTACGGTAGCACAGGCGTTGTAGGTGGTCGGCCCTTTACAGCCAAGTTTGAACAAGCACCAGCCATTTTTTGCGCCCTCGTCGTCAAAGGTCTCCGCGAACAGCCCCTTGTTGTAGTACGGTCGCCGATAACAACGGTCGTGGATGCTGGTGCCGAAAAAAGACCGCGGTCGCCCGTAGCCGTCGAGGTCTGGGATGCGGCCGAACGTGAGATAGTGGGCGAGCACGCCTGAAATCACCACCGGAATCGGCGGACATCCGGAGACATTGACGACCGGTTTGTCCAGCACCAGGTCTTGCACCGGCACTGCACCAGTGGGGTTGGGATGCGCATGGGGCAACCCGCCGAATGCCGCGCACGAGCCTATGGCGATGACCGCGGCGGCGCCCTCGACGGTGTGCTTCAACATCTCGAGGTTACTGATGCCGGCGATAGTGGAATACACGCCCCCATCTTTCACCGGAATCGATCCGTCCACCGCGACGAGATATTTCCCGTGGTTCTCGGCCATCGCCGCCTCTCTGGCTTGTTCTGCGGCGTCCCCCGACGCGGCCTGTAAGGTGTGATGGTAGTCCAGTGACAGGTAGTTGAGGATAAGATTTTCGATGGTCGGTGAGTGGGAGCGGGTTAGCGATTCGGTGCATCCCGTGCACTCCTGGAACGATAGCCAGATGACCGAGGGCCGACGCGCCTTTTCCAGCGCGCGGGCTACTGTCGGAACCATGGCCGGCGGCAGCGCCATCATCGAGGTCGTGAGCGCACAGAACTTGAGGAATCCGCGCCGGCTGACGTCGTGACACTCCAGATGCTCAGCGAGGGTTTTCGGCTTGGCCATTGTCACTCCTCGGCAGTCGTCATAGGTGGATCGGACGCGAGGCGGGCGCTCAACTTTCCCAGCCCGCGCACGATATCTTGGTGCTGTGATTTGAGGACCTCAGGGATGATCGTGACTTCAATAAACTTACCGAGCACCGACCCTGCCGCGTCGTAATGGGTGACCCACCACACGCCGGCAACGCCGGTCTCTTGCACTGTGCTTTTACCCAGGGCGTTGATGGTTGCATTCACCTCGCCATCACCGAGCGCGTCGCGTAGGTACCGCTCATCATCGACAGCAAACGGGATACGCTGCAGGTCGATGACAGTGGCATCATCGCCACTCAGTAGCCGATCCAGCCCGTGACGTATCTCATTTAGAATCGGCTTGGCGTTGAACAGAAGAGGCTGACGATCGGTGTTGGCACTCGCAATCATCGACGTTTGTTATTTCCTCACTTTTTATGTCAGTCAAGCAAACTACCGCTATTCCCAGCATCGTGCTTTGATCTGAGTCAACCACTCGATGTCGGTAGTCATGGGTATTACGCCGATGATCGCCCACCGGTTCATTTGCCGGTCAACTCGATATTTGCCGCTGTATGATGGTCTGTGTACACCAGCCTCGTGGCGGTCAAATCGAGGACCGCCGTTAATGACTGACCCATTCGAAAGATCGCCGAACACTGCCGATTTGGTTCGATATATAGGGAAGGGTGAGCCGATGTTGGCGGGTATTTAAATCAATCGGTTTCCTGGGATGCAGGAAAACTGCCGCCAAGATGAATCACCGTAATCAGTGGGTTACTTTTTGAAGACGACAAAGTACTGTGCTGTTTTACCATATGTTGGTCATACTATACGTCAACGGGCATAAATCACGTTGAGTAACACAGAACACTTCTACGCGCGTCTTGCAGGATTTGCTGACTTTCTAGAGTTTCCCCGAGTCGATTGGTATCAGCCGCTTCCTGATGACTGGGTCGTCGTCATTACGGATGTGCAGAACTCAACAGTAGCGATTGACAACGGCGATTATAAGCACGTCAATGCGCTGGGTGTTGCATCCATCGTCGCACTGCTCAACGCGGTGAAACCATTAAAGATACCGTACGTGTTCGGTGGTGATGGCGCGACGGCTTGTATTCCATTGTCGGTTGTGAAAATTGCAGAGCCAGCACTGGTGGCAGCGAAACGGCTAGCGGCCGACTATTTTGCACTTGATCTACGCATCGGGATCGTCCCGCTGGCGGATATTCATTACGCCGGACACGAAGTTCTGGTCGGTAAGTACCAGCCGCATGCGCACTATCAACAGGTGATGTTTAGCGGTGATGGTCTTTGCTATGCAGAGAAGCTGGTCAAAGACACTTATGTAGATAATCAGTTCTTGATTAGCAGCGAGTCGATGGCGGACGAAAAGATGTTCCAAGGATTTGAATGTCGATGGAACGAAATTCCCAGTCCGCATGAAGAAACCATTTCACTTCTAGTACAAGTCTTAGGTGATGATGTGGGCGTAAGAAATCGTGTCTATCACAAAGTATTGAGCGACATTAGTCGAATTTATGGCCGGGAAGAACTGTACCATCCGTTACGAGAACGAACCCTATCGCTGACACCTTCTCCTAAGCTGCTTTCCGTTGAGGCCCGCATTCGAACAGCATTTCAATCCCGATGGCGCCGTATTGTCTACCTGTTGAAGCTCCAGATATTGAGGATTGTCGGTCGATGGTTCATGACTCGGGGTGTGAAGACGGATTTAGCAGATTGGGGGCAGTACAAACGCAATCTAATCCTGAACACGGATTATCGCAAATTCGACGAGATGCTGCGTATGGTAATCTCGGGCTCCGCGGCGCAGCGCGCAACATTGCGCGACGTATTGGAGGGCTATCGCCGCGATGGTCAGCTCGTTTTCGGTATTCATGCCGCACCGGCGTCGTTGATCACCTGTATCGTTACCAACTACGACAAAGATCATGTGCATTTCCTTGATGGTTCTAATGGCGGCTATACAATCGCGGCGAGAGAACTGAAACGGCAGGCGGCAGAATTGGGAATGGCCGCAACGACGGGCGGTTAACGCAAGCTGCAGGACCCTCGAGTTATTAAAGAGCGTCACTACAATCAGCGGCACACCGTGAGACACGCGCTGCCAGACACAGTTACAGGTTTACTGTTCGTCTGCTTGCGCCTTGGGGGCCGCTGTGGCGGCCTGCGAGGACTCTTTGGTTGCGTCGTCCTCCGGCGTGGTCTTGGTTTCGGCTTTCGCAGCGAGCTTGGCCTGACGTTTGGCTTCGCGCTTAGCGGCCTTGGCCTTGGCGCGCTGGTTGCGCTCGAATGAATAATTGGGTTTACGTGCCATGTTTGTCCTTGTTCGGTGTCTGAAATCTTCGAAATCAGTTAGTCATATCGTGATTTTGTGCGCTAATCTGTAGTCCGCCGACAGTATACGTTACTATCGGATCGAATGCCGGTTCACAACTGGCCCTCAATCGGCAGCAACGACAGGAACCACACGCGAAAGCGTTGCCATGCGCTGCTATCCGGCTCGGTATCGACACCCACCTCGTTACCATCGTGCTTGGTAACCCACTCCAGCACCGAACCTATATCGCCGCGTCCATCGTTCGCCGGTGTTTCTTTGATCTTTCGAAGCTCCACACGCGCTTTGTACGGGAAACGATAAGCTTTCGCTCATAGGCGATCTGGTTGAAGTTGTGCGTAGCTTGCATCAGGTGGTCTATTTAACCAGTTGATAAATGCAGTGAGTCGACGAAGGAGGATTATCGAGTATATTCCACACGGAACTTTCGACTCCGCCCTGGGTCATTTTGCGTACGTTCTCTAGAGAAAGCACGATGCCTGCTAGCGTCTCACCAAAACAAAAGCAGCGCCTAGACCAACTTATCGCACACGCACTGCGTGCACCGCAACCCACGGTCGATTGGAATTTGCCGGTAACGCCGCGTCTTTGGGTGCGGAGCGCGGTCTATCGCGTCATGGTCAGCCAGCTTTACCATGGTGAAATCGCGACCGCACAACTATGTGCGTTGCTGCACCAGCGGATCGACGATGACCGCGTACGGCAATGGCTGGTGATCCAAGAACGGGACGAACTCCGACACGCCGCGATGTACCACCGCTATTTGCAACGCGTCGGCGGTGTTGTCGATTCGGATCCTGTCTTCGTGCGGACCTTGTCGGATGTATTGGCATGGCGCGGCGATTTCCTCGGACAGGTTCTCGTGTTTCATGTCCTGCTGGAGGGCGAAGCCGTGCAATTGCTGCGTAACCGCTTCCGGTGTCCACTGTTTGCGCACATAAGCCGCATGATTCTGCGCGACGAATCACGCCATATCTTGTTTGGCCGCTGGTACTTGAAAGCGCAACTCGAGAACATGCCAGCCGATCGAAAAATACATTGGTACGCGACGATTCGGGCACTTTGGTACGAAAACGCGGAGGCACAGCTGAAGCTTTATTATGGCTCACACTTACCAAAGTGGCTGCGACGTCACTGGCTGAATCGCCGTTGGCGCTTTCAACAACGGGCGCTAGTTCGGCTCGGTCTTGTCGTCGACGGCCAACTGACTTGCAACGGTATATTGCATAGACGCATTGGGATATCGTGAGCGATATATCCGTTGTCCTCTGCACACTCGATGAAGCGCCGGTATTGGGGGGGTTGCTCGCGGACCTGCAGGACGAGGATATAGCGCACGAAGTCATCTGCGTAGATGGGGGCAGCCGCGATAACACCGTGAGCATTGCCACTAATTACGGTTGCCGCGTGTTGTCGAGCGCCCCGGGCCGGGGTCAACAGCTGAGTATCGGCGCAGCCGCTGCCGAAGGTGAGGTTCTGTTGTTTCTGCATGCCGACTGCCGGTTTCCGCGCAACGGGTTGCGCGCGGTGTCCACCGCGCTTGCCCGGCGCGCGGAGTTTGTAGGCGGCAATTTTCGCCTGCTGTTCGACGGTGACGATGATTTTAGTAGCTGGCTGACGGGATTTTACGCACGCATCCGTGCCCGCGGGTTTTACTACGGCGACAGCGGCATTTTCGTGCGTCGGCGGGTCTACCGAGCGCTCGGTGGTCTGCGCCCCATCGCGTTGATGGAAGACTACGATTTTGTGCGGCGTATGGAACGTGCGGGTAACACCGCGTGTATAGAAGATCCTCCGCTGGTCACTTCATCACGCCGTTTCCGGCGCCGCCGGCGATGGGCGATAGTGGCCGGTTGGCTGTTGATCCATGCCCTGTTTCACCTACGCGTTCCACCGCTGATGTTAGCGAGATTGTATCGATCGGCTCGTCACGAGCGTCCCGGGTAACTGGTCCGTTTACTGCGTCATGGATCGCAAATGATGGTAAACGGATCGGGCGGCACACGAGCTTGCAGCTCCACAACAACAGGCTGGTGATGACTGCAGGCCAAGTCCGACAGACTGCTACCCGGGTGCGGTATCGTTCAACGACCAGTCGTAGTCGTAGTCGCTGATTTTGCGGGCGCCGCTCAGGCGTTGTTTCAGACCCGGTTTCGCGAACCGTTTCAGGTGCTCGATGACCTGCGCTTTCGAATCGCCGAAATCCGATTTGAACCATTTGTAGATGCTGGATAGGCGGAGACTGCCATCTTCCTTGAACGCCACGCCGCGCGGATGGTTTACGTATTCACTCGCACCTTGGTTGAGTAACTTTTCGCTGTTGTCTGCAGTGAAGGATTGGCGTTGCAGGTTGGGGCACCCTATCGAGGCACAGTTAACCCCGTAATGTATGCGCGGATCCTTCCAGATCGGTCGCAGGATACGATGCTCGATATCGTTCAGGCTGAGCTTTCTGTCTTCTACTTTGAGCACCTGTGCCTTCCACGGACCGCGTTTGAGTAAGCCGCCCAAATTGATCTTGCGGATGCTTTTCACTGGATAGTGGTCAAGTACGATCTGCACCGTCTTCGCGTTATACAGATTGATCCAATAGGCCAGTTGCTGGCGGCGTGACATACCGCTGACTCTCAACTTCTGCAGTCGGCCCAAGTACGAATCCAGCGCCTCCCGGTCTGCCGTAGTCATACTGCCATAGTCAAAGCGGTTAATGCCGCTTTCGTCGGTGCGTACGTAGCGTTCCAGGATCCGGTCCCAGGCGCTGTGATCTACGCGCAGGACAGGTGGTTCGGCGTAGGTAGACCAAACATCCCATAGCCTGGCCTTGGGCGCGAACAGTGCTTCTAGAGAAAAGCCGTATAACATTGGTACACAGAGCAATACGGCAGCCACGTTCGTTGTTTTCATCAAAATAATAAGGAGCCAGTACCCGTTAATTAACCCAGCTGCTAATCGCGTTGTTCGGAACGTTCGAGGATTTCCGCCAACGGGGCCAAGCAGATTTCCGCCGCGAACAAAAGATTTCCATCAATCACGCCGTAACACGCATAGGTGTGTTGGGTAATCCCGGATTTCCCCAAACCCTTCATTCCTGAGACCACTGTTGGTTCACCGACCAGAATATGCAGTAAATCATTACTCTTCAGAGTACGCAGGGCGTCTCGGTCGATGGAAATACGGTGTGACGTGTACACCATCGGCGCATGCTCGAAATCGTGACCTTGCTCGAGCGCGCGCTCGAGCAGCGCGCACGACGTCAAGCTGACGGGAAATATTTCAGGGAAGCGTATCCGATCCTCGAGTTCGTCGAAATACTCCGATTGTTCAGCCAGCGAGCCGGATAGGAAGTTCTTGGCGTTCCCCACATTCATGAACTTGCGCTTCATAAAAAAAGAATGACCGGCAACGTAAGTGCGATCCGGGACCGAAGAGAGCCGCGGCAGTTTCGACATATTGAAGTCCCGCAGGTACAACGGTTGTTGTGATTCCCTCTTATAGCCGATCAGGACTGCTCCATGTGCATTTTTCAGCAACAGGCGATTGGCCAGTATGCAGTCCGGTTCCATTTTGAACTGGGAATTTTTGATTTCGAGAGAGATCGATTCTCCGGGTTGTGCTACGTTGGCGAAAGTGACTTGATAATTGCTGAATCGCAAGCCGTGCTTTTCCATGAGCGTAAATTCCTGGTTGCGGCGGCGGTAACAAAGCATTTGATACTCGAGCAGACACTCAAGTTGAAAGCCCAGTACGATGGGACCGCCAAATGGATTCCCCTGAATCCGCTGCCATTTATTCTTATCATGAAAAATATTGAAGTCATCAATCGAATTGCGCGCCGCCTCGATGTGAATCTGCATGAAGGTGAAGGACTGGGCCGGCGGTTTGCTCATTGTTTCGGATCGTGGAATTGCTCTATCACCGATGAATGTTCAGCTTAACAGAACGGAGGATTGATATTCTTTCCATGGTCACGATGATGTAAAAACGGAATTCCGGGGAATTCAACGGAATTCCGGGGACAGTATACTTATCTGTGGATATGTTTGGTGGTTATTTCGGCGACAGTTTGCTTAACTCCTCGAGTTTACTATGCGATTGAGTTCACTGTTCGCTGCAACCACTTACAGGAGTTGGACCTCCGTCAGGGGCAACCGAGTCGGGAGTTGGATACGGACGGGCGGCGCAGGCATACCGAGCGCCCGGTTCTGACCGTGGCTTTAGGCGCCCGCGGCTCGGGGGTGGGCAGGTTGTCACGGGATTCCAGGAATTCCCGCAAGCGCTTGATTTGCTCGGCATTGATCTTTTGGTTTTCCAACGAAGGTTCGTCCGCGGCGTAGTTGTAACTCGGGTCGTCGCTATAGGTCACGTTACCGTATTCGTCGATCTGCTTGATGAATTGAGTAAGCGCGGGTACGGGTGTAAAACAGACAACGATACCGCAAAAGAAAACTACGAGTTTGGGCTTGCTACTTGGGCACGACCTTGTGCCAACGGAAAACACACACATCTCATCCTCTCCCTGTGTTGCCTCACTATATTGTTTCTCAGGCAAAGTTTACCTAAGAACGGCCGGGTCCTGCCGACTCGAACTTATGGTATTGCGTTTTGATCCTCTGTTCAACGGGCGCAATTGAAGACAATCAACATCCATTCCGTCGTCGATCTCATCCATCAGCGAGTAACAATGCGAATTCCGGGGTTCCGAGGGGGTTCCGAGGACAGTTTACTTATCTGTGGATATGTAAAGTGGCAGCTTATTTGAACTGATCTTTTGTGGTTTCGTCGGTGATTGGCGAGTAGTCCGTTTCCTAATTTATTAACAGATAAGTAAAGTCCCCGTAATTCCCGTAATTCCGATAACGATCAGCAGTTCGCATTTACTTATCGCGGACATATAGCCAAGGCGATGAACAACTCGGCCTGGGTGAGCGCCAGAACACGTTGCGGATTACCACAGGTCTGGGTCTATGACCTGAAACTTACCTTTGGCAGACGGTTACGCGCTGCGGGTGTGTCGCTGGAAATCCCGAAGGTCTTGCCGGGTAATCGTAACGGTGATATCACGACGCACTACTCGGCACCGGAGTTACGGGTGTCATTGGATGCGGCGAACAAGGTGTGCCGGAAAAAATCCGGCAAAATTCCGGCACTGACATTGATCCGCACGAGGCAGTTGTTGGGATGAGTTGTAAGACGTTGATTAAAAGAGGAAATTTGGCTCCCCGGGACAGACTCGAACTGCCGACAGGGTGGTTAACAGTTTCGATCGTGAGGAGCCGAAGCTAAAACTTTCAACGAGTTACGTGCGCCGGCCCCGCGCCAACGTGACTTGGAAGGCCAGGAAATGACTCCCGTGGACTGGCGGCGGTCACGATTTGGTCACGCTGCTACTGCCCGTTAGTTGTCGATAGCGGTTGAAACGTCCGCTACAATCACGTGAATACAGCGGCACGCGCCGCCTGGACTCCACCTGTGAGACCCCGGCGGTCAGCCACTAGAAATAACATCATCGCTGGGATATGAAGTACAAAATTGCTTTGAAGAAAACCGACGAAGGTTACAGTGTATCAGTACCGGGTCTGCCGGGTTGCTGGTCGCAGGGCGCAACGGAAGCGGAAGCACTAGAGAATATCCGCGACGCGATAGAATCTTATCTGGCGGTCGCAAACGAACAGATCGAAGGTGCAGAGCTCCGTGAAGTTGATGTAGCGGGTTAGTTGTGCCGAAAATTCCTGGCGTAACGCATCAAGAGGCCGTCTGAGCCCTGCGCAAGGCAGGGTTTGAAGTGAAACGCGAGGGCCGAAAGCATATCGTGATGTCCGATGGTGTGCGAATCATTACCATCCCTCGAGCTAAGCCAATCAATGCGTATACGATGGGTGGGATCGTTCGAGATTCAGGTCTTACGCCAGGTGAGTTCAAGAAGCTATTGTGAAAACACCGTCTCGCTATATGCTGGTAGGACAGGAAATGACTTCCGTGGACTGGCGGCGGTCACGACATAGTCACGCTCGTAAACTTCATGGCTCACCATGTTAGGTGCTTCTGAATCGAATATTTCTGCGATAACTGCGGTTAACAATCGAGTGCATTAAAGTTAACAATGGAGATCAAAAATCCAAGCAGGCCCAGTGGTGGCATCCGCGAGGTCGCGGACCAGATTTGGCTTGTGAGCTTTATGCAGTTTGATTTAGGGTACTTCGACGAAGACGAATGCAGAGTTGAACCGATCAAC
>CAMYMN010000071.1 GCA_947259395.1 uncultured Gammaproteobacteria bacterium
CGGCAGGGCCATGCTGACCAGGGCGTGACCCATCTCGTGGTAGGCCACCACTTTGCGCTCGTAGGGATTCAACAATCGGTTTTTCTTTTCCAGGCCGGCGACGATGCGCTCGATGGCCGTGGTGAAGTCGTCCAGGGTGACGGCGTCGGCGCGGCGCCGGGTCGCGACCAGCGCGGCTTCGTTCACCAGGTTGGCAAGATCGGCGCCGCTGAAGCCGGTGGTCAGCGCCGCGACTTTTTCCAGGTCCACGTCGTCGGCGACCTGCTTGCCCTTGATGTGCACCTGGAGAATCTGCACCCGCCCCACCTTATCCGGACGGTCCACCAGCACCTGGCGGTCGAAACGCCCCGCGCGCAGCAGCGCAGGATCCAGAATCTCCGGCCGGTTGGTCGCCGACAGCAGGATCAATCCCTGGCTGGAATCGAAGCCGTCCAGCTCCGAAAGCAATTGGTTTAAGGTCTGCTCGCGTTCGTCATGCCCGCCAACACCGGGAAACGCGCCGCGCGCGCGGCCCAGGGCATCCAATTCGTCGATGAATATGATCGCCGGCGCATGGGCGCGCGCCTGCTCGAACAGATCCCGCACCCGCGCGGCGCCGACACCGACGAACATCTCCACGAACTCGGAGCCACTGATGGAATAAAACGGTACCCCGGCCTCCCCCGCCACCGCCCGCGCCAGCAACGTCTTGCCGGTGCCCGGCGGGCCCACCAGTAACACTCCCTTGGGCACCCTGGCGCCCAGCTTGCCGTATTCAGCAGGGTTCTTGAGGAACTCGACGATCTCCACGAGTTCCGCCTTGGCCTCGTCGACGCCCGCGACGTCTGCAAACGTGGTCTGGGTGTCGCGTTCCATGTACACCTTGGCCTTGCTCTTACCCACCGACATGAATCCGCCCATGCCCTGCTTTTCGGCGATCTTGCGAAACACGAACAACCACACGCCGACGAACAACAACACCGGCAGCACCCATGACAGGATATCCTTGAGCCAAGTGCTTTCCACTGCCGCGGTGTACTCGACATTGGCGCGGTTCAAGCGCTCGACCAGATCAGGAGACACCCGTGGGGTGATGAACTGCTTTTTGCCGCTCTCCCGCGGACTCTTGTAGGAACCGCTGATGTATTGTTCGCGGATCACCACGCTCTCGATCAGGCCCTGCTCCAGGTCCTGTTCGAATTGGCTATAGGGAATCGATTCGAACTGCCGAGACTGTGTCCAATAGCTCTGAAACATCAGGATCAACATCAACGCGGCGGCGAAGTACCAGAAATTAAATTGCGCTTTCTTTTCTATAGCCATGGCCGGCGTATTACCTCAATAGTGTGACTGATACTGCGACGGGTCGATGCGCGCGCCAATAACCAGCGGCCGCGTGTCGTGATCCGCATCGCGCAATACCCCTTCGAGATCATCGGCACGGTCCACCATCACCCCGTCGCAATCCATCGACTCGGCGAGCTTGGCAATATCGGTGGGCGCCATGCGTGTGCCGGTGCTCGGATAATCGGACTGCATCTGCCGTAGCTCGATGCGGTTCAGACTGTTGTCGCAGAACACGACGACCTTGATACCCAGCTTGAGCGTCGCGGCCAGGCGCAGTTCCGCTTGCGCCATTGCCAGACCACCGTCGCCGGTCAAGCACACCACCTGCTCATCCGGAAGCAGCAGCTTCGCAGTGATTGCCGCCGTTAGCGCGAACCCCATCGAGGACAAGCCGTTGGTCATCAGCATGCCATTGGGCCGGTAGGTCGTCCAACCCTGCCCGACCAGCAACTTGTGCGAGCCTACGTCGGCGGTCGCTACCGCATCGCGGCCCACCGCCGCGCGCACCGCGTCCACCACGTCGCTGGGATTCAGCTTTCCCGCCACCCGACCGCTGAGATATTGGTTACGCAGCGCGGCGCGGTGCGCGGCCACCTCTTGCTCGGTCCACTTCTCGCCCGCCGGCAGTTGACGTTGCAGTTCGGAGACGATCTCACGGATCGGCCCCACCAGCTCGAACGGCGCGGCATACACCTGGTCGGTGTTGGGCACTGTATCGATGTGGATGACCGGGGCCTGAGGTATCCACGGATTGATCAACTCCACCGGGTCGAAGCCAATACACAGGATCAGATCCGCCGCTGTGAGCAGATCCCACATCAGCTTGTAACACGCCATATCGAGCACGCCGGCGAACAACGCATGATCCTCGGCCACCGCGCCCTTGGCCATCGGCGAGGCGATGATCGGGCAGCCGATGTGTTCAGCGAGAGCAGTGATGTGTGATCCGGCCTGCGCGCGCGCCGCGGAGTTACCGAATAACATGACCGGACGTTTGGCGTCGGTGATCGCCTTGATCGGATCGCCACGTGCGTCCCGGGCGATCACACTCATGTGATGTGCGGCCAACGCCAGCGGCGGCAGTTCGATCCCGGTATCCTCGGCGGTGGCGCTCACTACATCGGCGCGCGTGGTGACATGCACCGGGCCGGGGCGCTCCGCCGCCGCCACGCGGTAGGCCTTGCGCATCACCGTGGCGACGTTGTCGGGCCGCACCTCCGCCACCCACTTCGCCACCGGCGCGAACAGACGGTTGTGATCGATGACCTGGTGGGTGAAGTACGGTGCTTTTTGCGCATCCATCTGACCGGAGAACGCGAGCATCGGCACACGATCGAGATAGGCATTGGCCACCGCGTTGACCAGGTTGGTAGAGCCCGGACCGAGGGTCGATAGGCACACCCCCGGCCGGCCGGTGACCATACCGTACGCCTGCGCCATCAATCCCGCGGTGCCTTCCCGCGACGCGAGGATGAAATCGATACCGTTGCGGCGCAGTCCCTCAATGAGCTCGACGTTGGTCTCGCCAGGATAGCCGAACACCTGGCCGATCCCTGCCTGCGACAAAAACTTCGCGATGACCTCCGAGGTGTTCATTGACTGTGCCTATCGATAACCCGCCTGCGCCGGCGCAGGATCCCATCGAGCAAACGTCATATTGTATCCCGTATCGATGCCACCGCGGCCACCGCGCGTACGGCCGATCCCACTTGCTCGGTTGGACGCCGCAGGGCCACCGTCGATTGCTGCTGTGAGCGCCACAGCGCATCCATGACCGGCCGCGGCGCGCTCTGAACGCCCGGTGCCGGCAATTGTCCACAATTAAGTAAACTGTCCCCAGAATTGTGGTCTGAACTCCGCTAGCCGGTGAATGTCCTTGTAATTAGGGTAACTGTTCCGCTCACTATTAATTAAGGTAAATGGGCGTTTAATTACGCTTTATCTTAGGATCAGGAAAAATTATCATCTGAGCTTTTGGGCCACCGGGGGTGGTCGTCACCATGAGCAGCGAAAAGATTTCGAGAATCCACGTCGACGAGGGAGAGGATTTCTCCAAGACCAACGTGTTTGGCCGGCGGGTCGAAACCACTGTCCGCTATTCCACGGACCCCCGGGACATCGGCTGGGTCAGGGAAAACGTCCCCTGTCAGACCGCGTGTCCCGCCGACACCAACATCCCCGCCTATATCCGCATGATCGTCGAAAACCGCTATGGTCGATCCTACGAACTCAACCGCATCGCCAACGTGCTGCCGGGGGTGCTGGGAAGGATCTGCAGCCGCCCGTGCGAACCGGTGTGCCGCCACGGCTGGCCAGGCAACGGCGAGCCGGTCAACATCTGTCACTTGAAGCGCGCGGCGGCCGACCTCAAAACCGAGGGCCATCGTATCAGCGAAGATCTGTATTCACCGTCGGGGAGGACCGTCGCCATCATCGGCGGCGGGCCCGCGGGGCTCGCGGCGGCCCACGATCTGTCGCTATTGGGTCATGCAGTGACCATCTACGAGCGCGAAACGCGCGCCGGCGGCATGTTGCGCTATGGGATTCCGGAATTCCGCCTGCCGCGGGAGATCCTCGACGTTGAGGTGCATAACACCACGCGCATGGGTGTCACCCTGAAGACCGGCATCACCATTGGTAACAACAGCAGCGACATCAATCTTTCACAGATCCGCGAGCAATTCGATTCGGTGTTGTTGACGACCG
Source organism: uncultured Gammaproteobacteria bacterium (assembly GCA_947259395.1). Taxonomy (GTDB): domain Bacteria; phylum Pseudomonadota; class Gammaproteobacteria; order Arenicellales; family JAANXG01; genus CALZGZ01. Next base: position 4,033 of record CAMYMN010000071.1, read on the forward strand.
GTGCCATGGCTGCCATCGCGCTGCCACTACGCGACTTGGAACAGGACCGCGACATCGTGTTGGACCTGCCCAATGTCGAGTATGGCCTCGACTTTCTGCTCGATCTGCATCGCGGCGCGACCAAGACCGTCGGCAAACGGGTGGCGGTGGTCGGCGCCGGCTTCACGGCGCTCGATTGTGCACGGGTCGCTAAACGGCTCGGTGCCGAGGAAGTCACCATCCATCTGCGCACCACCGAGAAGTACATTCCGGTGATGGAGGAAGAGATCCTTGAAGCCAAACGCGAGGGCGTCGCCATCCGCGGGCTGCGCACCCCGGTAGGATTAATCACCGATGATCAGGGCAACGGCACCGGCGTGCGCTTCGTGCAAAATCGTCTGGGCGCATGGCGCGCCACCGGCAGACGCGAAGCGATTCCCATTGAAGGCTCCGAATTCATCGAACCCTTCGACACCCTGTTGATCGCCATCGGCCAGAAGACCGTCAACGACTACATCGACGTCGAGGTAGAATTGGATCGATGGGGCAACATTAAGATCGACGATCATGGCATGACTTCGGTGAACGGATTGTTCGCCGCCGGCGATTTCGTCAGCGGCGCCTCGACGGTGATCCAGGCAGTGGGCCATGGCCGTGACATCTCTCTGCAGGTCGATGAGTGGCTGATGGGCCGTCAGCGGCGCCGCAAGGTAGTCCGTATCGAGGCGGTTGACGAACCGCTCAGAGAGCGGCGTTTCGACTTCATACCACGGCAACATGTGCCCACCGAAGCGGTGTCGGAACGCTTCGACGCTATGACTACCGAGGTCGAGTTGGGTTTTGATAAGGACGCCGCGTTGGAAGAAGCCAAACGCTGTTATTTGTGTTATCTCAATTATGAAATCGACATCGACAACTGCATCTACTGCCGGGCGTGCATCGATGTTGCCCCGCGTGATTGCATCAAGCTGGTCAAGGACGTCGCGATCCAGCCGGACGGGACCTATGGATCCCTCGAGGAGACCAAGGTGTGGGACCAGGTGGGCGCGATCTGGATCGACAACGGTGAGTGCATCCGTTGCGGCGCGTGCTACCAAGTGTGCCCTACCCACTGCATCTCGATCAGCCGCAAAGAGATCATGCATCAGGACATATGAATACATTTATTCCAAAAACTAAAAAGGGGTCAGTACCCGTTTACTCTTTTCCCCCTTTTTCTCTTACCTGTTTCACTTTGAAGAAAAGGGTATTGACCCCTTTTTTGGGCTAGCGCCATGCATCATGTCATCATCGGTAATGGTATCGCCGGTAGCCACGCGGCCCAGATACTGCGCGAGCGTGACCCGGGCAGTCAGATCACCATCATCTCGGGTGGTGCGCTGTTGTTTTACAACCGCTACGACCTGCCGGACGTGTTTCGCGGACGCTGTGACTGGGTCGATTACCTGGTCCATCCACCCGCCTACTACGAAGAAAACAAAATCAAACTGCGCCGCAAGAGCCTGGTCACCGAAGTCAACACCAGCAAGCGGACTTTGACCCTCGCCCACCGCGAGATGGTCACCTATGACCAGCTGCTGGTGGCAACCGGAGGCGTAGCCTACGTCCCCGAGCGTCTGTTGGACTCCACCCCGCTGATGCACGGTGGCGTGGTCGTTATGCTCGGCGGTGACGCCCTGGGGCTCGACCTCGCACGCACGCTGATCAAGACCAAGCATAAAGTCATCCTCATCGCCGGCGACAGAACCTTCTGGCCCCATGAGATCACCCAAGAGACCCGGCCGCGTTATCTGCAGGCGTTAGAAAAAATGAACATCGAGGTGATCGACGGCAAGCAGGTCGACCGCGTCGAGCAAAGCAACAGCACGGGACCCGCGCGGCGGGTAGTGCTCGACGACGGCAGCGATGTGACCGCCGACGTGGTGATGCCGTTCTATGGGTTGTCGCCCAGCGTTGACTTCATGAGCCATGCCGGCATCGATATCGAGCGCGGCATACTGGTGAACACGCAATTACAGACGACCCGCGATGACATTTGGGCCGCCGGCGACGTGTGCCAGATCTGGTCTCCCGAACACAACGCGTACCGGTTCTATTATGGTTATAAGAACGTGAAGATGATGGGAGACGTCGCAGCCAGGAACATGACCGGCGACGAGACCACCTTCACCACCGCCGTCGATGAGATCCTGCAACTCCAGCCTGACGGCACGATATACTCTCCTTTCTGGGAGTACGACTAGTGACTTCGATACACACCGACGTACAGATTGGGATATGCGGCTCGGCCGGCGATGGCACCATCGCCGTGGGCGACATCCTCAAGCGCGCCATGGCGCGTGCCGGATACCGGGTCATCGCCTTCGACGAGTACCCGGCGGAAATCCGCGGCTTCGGCAAATGTGTCGCGCGCACGCGCATCACCACCGAACAGGTGTATTCGATGAAACCCAAGACCGATGTGCTGGTGTCGCTCAATGACGCGCACGCCATTCCTCACGCCGAGGAGGTGCGCGACTTCGGCGCGGTGATTTATGATTCCGCACCGATCAGCATGATCGATGAAGGCTGGCACATCTCCGGCCACCTCAATCCGGGGCAGTTGCCCTACGGGCTGCCGATGCGCGAGATCTCCGAGCAGGCCACCGGATCCAACCGTTCGCGCAACATCGTCGCCTTGGGCTTCGTCGCCGGGCTGTATCAACTCCCGCGACAGGCGTTCGTCGACGCCATCGCCGCCAAGTTCCAGACCAAGGCCGCCGAAGTCACGCAGAGCAACGTCGCGGCATTTAACGCCGGCTACGACAACGGCGCCGAAATCTACCGGTTCGACAAGGTCGAGGTCGGTCCTCCGGCACGGCGCACCCGTGGACACGATTCGACAATGATGACCGGCAATGCCGCGGTCGTCCGCGGCTGTCTCGACGCCGGCATCGAGACATTTTTCGGATATCCCATCACCCCGGCCACCAGCATCATGGAACGATTGGCGGTGGAGATGCCCAAGCACGGCGCGCGGCTGCTGCAGACCGAGGATGAGATCTCGGCGATCTCGGCCACCATGGGCGCCGGTTTCGCCGGAGCGCGAGCGGCAACCGCCACTTCCGGGCCGGGTTTCGCTCTGATGTCAGAGATGATGGGGCTGGGGGTGATGGCCGAGGTGCCGGCAGTGGTGTTCGTGTCGCAGCGCGGCGGGCCAAGCACCGGCATGCCGACCAAGACCGAACAGGCGGATCTCAACATCGCCGTGTTCGGCGGACACGGCGATGCCAAGCGCATCGTGCTCGCACCGACGAATGTCGAAGGCTGCTGGCGCTGCGCCGGCCGCGCCTTCGAGATGGCGGAGGCCTATCAAACGCCGGTGGTGGTGTTGCTGGATTTGTATCTATCGAACCGCTACGAGACCGTGGTGTTCCCGAAAAAAACCCCATTCGTGCGCGATGCGTGCAAACGGCCCGCGCAGGATAAACACAATGAGCCGTACCGGCGCTTTGAACTGACCGGGGACGGAGTTAGTCCGCGTGCGGTACCGGGTGAGGCCCACGGCATCCATACCGCCACCGGCCTCGAGCACAATGAGTTCGGCCGGCCCAATGATCTGTCGGACATGCATTTTCAGATGACCGAGAAGCGCCACGAGAAGCTCAACACCGCACTCAAGCATCCCGGTATCACGATCTATAAACGGTTCGGCGACACCGGTGACGTGGACGTGGGTTTATTGGCTTGGGGTTCGACCTTTGGAGAGACCTTGGAAGCGATGTTGCTGGCGCGCGCCGAGGGCATTCGCTGCGCGGCCATGAAGGTGGTGATGTTGTCGCCGCTGCCGGTGAAGCCGATCAAGCGCTTCCTCAAGGACTGCAAGGAGGTTATCGTGCCGGAACTCAACTATGAAGGACAGTTTGCCAACCTGGTGTCGGGTGCTGTGGGACGCGATGTGATCCGGCTCAATCGCGTGACCGGCAAGCCGATGGCCGTCAACGAGATACTCGATACCATTCGTAGCGCCGCGGGTAAACGAAAAATGCGCAAGAGTGCGGCGTGATTCAAAAACACGAGGTGAATTATCATGTCTCCCGAACATCCCGTCTACCTTGAGGACAAACTCGAAGAGATTCGCGACAGCGGACGGCTTCATTATCGCTCGAAATCGTTGCCGACGTGGTGTCCGGGGTGCGGCTACTACAGTATGACCGAAGGCGTCACCTGGGCCTTGAATGAGATCGGGGTACGCAACGAGGACGTGGTGGTGGTTTCCGGTATCGGTTGCGCGTCACGCTTTCCTTTCTTCATGGAGACGTATGGATTCCACACGCTCCATGGCCGCACGCTGCCGGTGGCCACCGGTGTAAAGCTTGCCAACGACAAGCTGACCGTGGTCGTGGTGGGAGGAGACGGCGATGGATTCGCGATCGGTGGCGGCCACATTCCTCACGTCGCACGGCGCAACGTCGATATTACTTATCTGTTATTCGATAACGGCATCTATGGGCTGACTAAGGGCCAGGTATCCCCGACGTCGGCGATCGGCTTCACGACGTCGACCTCACCATTCGAGAATCACGATCAACCCCTTAATCCACTCATGATGTTGCTCTCCTATGGCGCGAGCTGGGTCGGCCAGGCCTATGCCGGGCAACCCGAGCACCTCGCGAAGATGATACGTGCGGCGATCGAACATCGCGGTTTTTCATATCTGCACATCCTGTCGCCGTGCGTGACCTTTGATAAGACCGATCGCACCTACCGAAATCTTGATTTCTCGGTGCGCAACCTGCCCGAGGGCCATGATCACACCGACCGCCTGGCCGCGATTCACGAGGCGACCAAGGTTGACCAACCGGCCGTCGGTCTGTATTACGTAGAGAAACGTCCGACATTGAGTGATACTCTTGACGAAATCGTTGTCCGGGCGGGAGGCAAGCCTGCGCAGCAGGCCGGCGCCGGCTAACTGGATTCTTCTGTTTACTATTGATCTTTAGAGGGTACATTGTGAGTTCTAACGACGATACAACTAATAAAGAATGGCCCGGTCTCACGGTGGAAGTCCAAAAAATACTCTCGCAGCTTCCGCTTGGTGTCTGCGTCATTGGGTCCGATGGGCGTATTCAATGGGCGAATCCGGGCTTTTACCAGCAGCTCGGCATATCGCAACAGGATACACAAAATATCGCATTCGGTGAGCTGCCGATGAAGATGGCGGAAGAACTTGGACACGGGATTTATCAGCCCATCCATCATACCGACATGCGGCTGCGGGTCGCGACCGCCGCGTGCGGCAACGGTCATAAGGTCGCCTTGTTTACCGATGTGAGTGATCTGGTGAGCGAGATCGGCGGCTATGCCGACCTGCTTCTGGAGGTAGCGAGAATGGATGCTCACACCGGACTGCTGACCCCGGCAAGTATGTATCGCGAGCTTTTCGAACAGGTCTCCCGATCCCGCCGATACGGGAACGCGCTTGCCATTGTACGCATCGATATCGGTGGGCTGCGAAGGGATGATATCAGCCACCCGGACCGCGAGCGGACGCTGCGCGACTTAGGCATCAAGCTCGCCGACAATGTCAGGAACATCGATTTCGCCGGGCGCTTGTCGGATTACGAGTTTCTGGTGGTGTTGCCGGAGACTGACATCAAGGGCGTTAAGATCCTCATCGACAAGCTCGAACCGATTCTTGGCACCACCCAGATCCAGACACAAAGCGGTCAGGCCGTAGACTTGGGGATCAAAATCGGCTACGCGCAATGGACCGCGACCGACGATGCGTCCACCCTGCTCGAGAAAGCCCGGCCCGAGGCCACGGCCTAAGGAGGAATGGGGTCGGCGGCGTGATTATACCCGTGGGCCCGAAGCACCGAGGTGCGACCCCGCCGTCTTAGGGCACCCGCCAACAACCGATGATAAAGGCACCGGTGTCCAATCCGGCTCTATCGCCGGCAGTCTCGATCGCTCGCGCCTGTTGAGGGTCGGTGTCTTTCGTGAAATGGATCGCGGTCTTGACGACGCCCGCTACGGGGGCCAGCGCACGCAGCTGATCGGGGGACCGGAAATACGCGTGCCTGAATATGGACTGCTCATTGTCGCGGGCTTCCGCGCTGCGGCGTTGGGCCCACGGGCTGCGGCTATTCAGGGTGGCGACCACCACAATCCCTTGTGGACAGGTGACGCGGAACAATTCAGCGATGGCCGACGCGGCATCCTCAACGAATTCTAGCGCCGTTACCGACAGCGTCTTGTCGAACTGGCCGTCGCGAAACGGCAGCGCGCGCATATCGGCCGCCAGCGGCGAGAACTTAACCGCCGGCAGCATGCGGCGGGCGGTCCCAAGCATTGGTTCAGACACGTCTATGCCGACTACCTCGGCACCGTGAGCAATGACTGTTTGTGTGAAAATTCCCGTACCGCAGCCGACATCCGCTATGCGTTCGTTTGCTCGTGGTCGCAGCATATCCACCATGAGACCCTGCTCATATTCTTTGACCAGCGCGCCGATCGGCGTCTTGAACCATCGGTCGTATTGCTCTGGCCAGCTGTCAAATAGTCGTTTCGACATACTTAAAAGGCGACCTTCTACTTCGGGTCTAAACGGGGATAGATTTGCTTTCTGGGCAATCTTTACGACTCTTCCGACCGTTTCAAGGGTATCTCTTTTCTCTATGTTATTCCGAATGCAGCGGGGAATCCCGAACTGTGGTTGGTCGAACCGATTCGCTGTTGCAACATCGAGTGCAGCGAGGAATCTCAGCGACGTGAATGCTGGTGGCACTTCGTACAGAGTGCGATTCTGTTCTCCGACCGCGCTTAGGGCAGGTTCTTTATGTCGTCATTCTGAAGCCGCCTACTACTACTTGTCCTGCGCGCCGTCGCAGGGCCCGTCCTGAGCATAGCCGAAGGAAAAGGATCTCACGGTGTTTGATTGTGGCGGCAAATTCGTCGGAGTGAGATCCTTTACTGCGACTACGCGCAGCACAAGCGGCGCAAAACGCTTCAGGATGACAATAATAAATTCAGGTCTTCGTTATTTCCGTCGAGGACGTCAGGTGCTGGGGTTGTCCTCGCTGTCGGGATCATCATCGGTGCGATCTTCAGCGCCGCCGGTTACTTCTTCTTCGCTGTTGTCGTCCGGTTGTTCGCCCTGACTGACATCATCCTCGCCAGCGCTCGCGCTGTCGTCTCGTTCGACATTAACGGCGCTCGGCCGTGCACTGCCCTGGTTTTTATTGACGACGATGTTGGACACTTGCACCGTAGATCCCGCTGGCACCGGACCGATGTTGAACCCGATCTGCTGGGCATCTGGCAACGTCAACACGATCTCGAAATTTTCGCTTGGGGCCACGTTCGGTAGATTGAAGCGGCCCATCGAGTCGGTCACGGTTTGCTGACCACCGCCTTGCACATCGATGCCACCGACGCCGCCGGATTGCGCATTGACCCGCGCCGCCAACAAGTCGACGATCGCCGCCAGCATGCGCACCGGTAGCCCGTCCTGTTCCGGGCGCGGTCCCTGGGCGACCACCTGTGCCACGTTGCCGTTTACCGTCGCGGTGATGCCGGTACCGCCGATCCCGGATCCCCCGGCGCCAGCCGTGGTGGTGCCGCCACCGCACGAGGTCAAAAACATAATCGCGGCGGTAGATAGGGCAAGACGGATCTTGAAGCGCTCGACTAAATCCATTGGCTGGCGTTTTGGGTGCGTCGTAGCAGAAAGATTATGTGGGAAAAATACCCACGTCAAGTATAATATTAAAGAAACTTGGATAGCCGGGTGTATCTGGACGTTCAAATGCCGAATACCAAATCCAACAGTCAGTCCGGGGCGCCACCAGCGCTCGTGTCTGCAGTAAAGCGGGTGTTGCGTCCGCTGGTGGGGCTGTTGCTCGACCACAATCTAACCTACACCTGGTTGTCCGGGATTCTGAAATCGATATTTGTCGAGGTCGCCGAGCGGGAGTTCCGCCTGCCTGGCAAAGACCAGACCGACAGCCGCATCACCTTGCTGACCGGTGTCCACCGCAAGGACGTGAGACGGTTGCGCCGTGAACCCGCTGCGGATGAGGCACCCCCGGCTAGTATCTATCTGGGCGCGCAACTGGTCGCGCTGTGGATCAGCGATGATCGATTTCTCCACCGCGCCGGAGACCCCCGTCCGCTCCCGCGCCGCCGCCAGGACGACGGCCAACCGAGTTTCGAGGACCTGGTGACATCGGTGAGCAAAGACATACGGCCGCGGGCGGTGCTGGATGAGTGGTTGCGCCTGCAGGCGGTTGAGGTCGATGACCAGGACCGGGTGTGCCTCAAGGTCGAGGCGTTCGTGCCGTCCAAGGGGTTTGATGAGCTGGCCTATTATTTTGGCCGCAATCTCCATGACCATATGGCGGCCGCCAGACATAACGTGCAGGGCGGCGAACCCCCCTTTCTCGAGCGCAGTGTGTACTATGACGAATTGTCGCTGGACTCGGTCAAGGCGTTGGCGGCGCTGTCCGAAAAAGAGGGCATGAAAGCGCTCAAGACCCTGAATCGGCGAGCGCGACAGTTACAAAACCGCGATCGGGAATCCCCCCACGCTCAGCACCGTATGAATTTCGGCATCTATTTCTTTGACATCGAGGCGCAGCAAGACGATCCGGGACCCGATACGGATGCAGAAATAAAGGACAAATAGCCTCGTATGATCGCAACCGCTCTATTTCCTGTGGGCTGTGCAACCACTCCTCCCCATACCGCGTAACCCTGGATTGCAGATCCTCCTGATCACCGCATAGCCGCATCCCTACCGGCAATCTGTTTTGCCGTAACGTTCATCGGCGCTGCGTGCGCCAGCGTTGCGCAATGCGACAGGTTATACTAATCTTTGTGGGAATATTTCCCACATAACCGTGGCGGCGTAATCTGGCACCTAAGGACAAGCCGCTTTTTTGGGTTTCAATGACTATAGAGGTCCGAACAATGAGACATATAACCAAGACACAATTCACCATTCTGGGCTCCGCGTTCGCGGCATTGACATTGATCCTGGCCGCGTGCGGCGGCGGCGGCACCTCGTCCGGGGCCGGCGCCGGCGGGTCGTCAGTCGCCAGCGTATCCGGCACCGTGAACGGAGGCTCCGGCACGGCCCTGAAGGTCTATCCCGGCTTGGGTCCGGCATATCTGCTGACCGCGCTCGGCGATATTGTGATCCCCGCTGCCTATGCCGTCGGCATACCCAATATTAACGTTGAGGTGAATTGTGGTCCCGACGCCATGTACGGCGGCACGACAGATATGAATGGCAAGTTTAAGATTCTGGTCCCCAATGTCGGCAGCGGAAACTGCACCACGAGTTTCAATGGCGCTCTCGGACCCGCTGTCAGTCTCTCTCCAGGCATGGAAACCGAGATCGAGGTGACGCTCGCCGGTACTACCGTGAACCTGGTCGGAATGGAACAGCGCGCCAACACAGAACTTGAAATTGAGGTCGACGACGGCACCAGCGACGTCGCCAGCGCGAGCGACGACGCCGTTAGCGATGACGACAGCCAGAGCATCGACCAAGCCAGCATCGACGACGATCAGAGCAGCGAAAGTACTGGTGGGGGAACTGGTACGGGTTGATCTGCGTCTGACCCGGCGGCCGGTGTCGACGACCTATGTTGTCGTCACCGGCCGTTTTCCTTGGCGAAAGAAAAAGGGTGCCGAAATGATCTAGATCGGCACACCGAAAATATCGTCCGCTCCGTTTTCGAACCTCGTTTCCTCTTCATTCATCCAGCTTTGGAACTCCCGCCACGAACCTCCCTGTGGGTGCCGCCGATGGACCTGTTGTACTTGATGATGCTCCCGGGTACTTCGATCCAGCAAGTCCTCAAACGACCGCGCGCGCATTCTTTGCCAGAACCAATACAGCAACACGATCAGCAATATATAAATGACGCACCCGGAGTTAATCATCAGGCTCAAGAACAACCTCTTCTTGTATGATCGTTATGAACATGAGACTACCAGGTAAAGTAACAGATAAACAGATAAGGCAACAGATCAGGGGCGAGTGACAACCGATAGAGCTATTGATTCTCATTTGTCACCGACGCTTGCTTGTTAAACCCCGTTTCGGAGTCTGTGGCGCAAATCCCCCCGTATTTCCGTGTTGAGCTTCCGATGTCTACTGGATCTTCTTATCGACTAAGTGGCACCGTTTGCAATCGACAATCGGGAACGCCACCCGCATGTGGCACACTCCGCACGACTCACCCCGGGAAATCCCGGCCATGGTGATACGATTCACACCCCGTTTCGTCTCAAAGATCGCGGGGTGACAGTTCGAGCAACTCAACCATTCGGTATGAATCTTGTGAGAGAACAGGACACCTTGCACACTACTGCCCTTCGCCAGCATGACAATGTCCCGATCGAAGTGAAATTGCTCCACCGTACCCTCCACGTCGGCGAGGGGTTTTATTTTGCCTTGGTGTAACAGTTCAACCCAATTGACTCGCTCTTCTATGTTGCCGGTTGCTGGGGCGCTTTTTGGAAGCGCTTGGTCGACATGACAACGTTTACAGTCCTTCAGCGCCCACGTGATCTTTCCATTGTGGCACGCCCCGCAGTACCTACCATTCGCCATCGCGCTCATCTCGACCTTATTGGCTCCTGCTTTCATCAGAAATTCAAGCTCTCCGTGACAGACATTACAGAGAAACAGCGAGCGGTGTTTGGCGTGCGAAAATTCCACCGGCGTAGAATCCCTTTCCTTGACAAAGCTGTTCATCACTATGTCACCGAATTCAGCGCTAACATCCTGCGCCAAGAATAACAAAGCCGCCACCGTTACTTTTACGTGAATTTGTAGTCTCATCGTCGTCATAGCTTCCCATCCATCGAATCGAGCCCGCAAGCAGGTAGCAGTCGTTCTTTATTTATAATGGTAATTCAAACTATCGCGAAATAATGGCCGCGTTTCCCACGCGATCTCAATCCATGTTATTACCGTGGTACATCGCTAAGTCGGTCCCACCGGTCGCGTCGTCGAAATTACAGTCAATGTTGCTGGAAATAACATCAATGCTAGCGGACAAGACAACGTATGCCCAAGGATTAATAAGGAGTCGGTGACAAACAATAGAGCAAGTGATTCTCATTTTAGAGGGGTCCAATGCCTTGGCAGGAGCGTAACCTGTGGATGAAATACCAAAGTTTGTAGCAAGAATATTGGATGGCGACAATATGGCGACGGTTTGCCGTGAGTTCGGGATTTCACCCAACATCGGCTACAAGATATTCAATCGGTATAAGAGTTGTGGTCTAGAAGGATTACTGAGTTTAAATGGGGTCGGTGACGAACGATAACGCTATTGATTCTTAGTTTTCACCGACTCCTTTTTTCAAGTCATGATAACGTGACGTTGTTCAACTGTTTTGGCTTCCCTACATCCTCGGCCGCGCCGGGCCGGAGTTACTTGTTGTCGCCAGCGGCTGTTGCACCCAAAGGGCATAAAGGCGCAAACACGCCGGACGCGGGTGAGGTTCACCCGCGGTTTGGGCGGCCGGGCCTCGCCTACCGAATCCCGGTATCGCAATCAATATTGACGAAGGGACTGCCATCCGGGGGAACAACCACGCGTGTATCGGGACACATGGGGTATTGTTCCAGGATGTCCGGAGTGGAGATCGCCGGCGCCAGATTGAGGGATTGTGGCTGTAGTGGCGGGAGTGGAACCGGGGGCGGTCCTTCGTGAAGTAAACCGACACGCACGGTGTAGTGCCCCGGGACGACATAGAAGCCGAACTGACCATCCGCGTCCGTTTGCGTACTGGCCGCAGTATTACCCCAAAAATCGAGCGCTGAAACCCATGCGTTAGCGAAAGGTGCCGTACAGTCCTGGCCGGGTGTTATGGCTCCGCCACAGGTGGGGGACAGGGTCACTGCGCCACTAAGATTCGTCCCAATAAAATTAACGTGGCTGGCTTTACCTTTCAATAGTACTTTCGAATAGGTCTGAACCGGACCCTTGACCAAGTCGGGGCCGGAGAATGTAGCTCTGTGTACGGTGCGAATCAGGAAGGTCTTGAATAACACAGCGTCTTCATGAAGGTTGATGTCCGGAATCAATAGCGTCGCGGTTACAGTCTTCAGATCTGGAACCTGATGGATGGTCACCGTGACCTGCCTTCCGATCTCGGTACGAAGCACACGAATCTCGTCGCCACTGAAGCTGCGCTCGCGTCTCGCATCGCGGTAATGTAAACGTGGTTCGCCGGTCAGACTTGATGTTGAATAGCTTATTTGGAGCTTTTGCCGGATAACTCGTAAAGATTCGGCTGGGTGACCGCACTAGCAACAACCTGGAAAAACATCCCGCAGCACATGATTAAGAACGAAAGGAACGTACGATAAGGATTTCGATTTTTCATTTCAGCTCCTCCCGTCCAGTTTGTTTGTGTGTTATAGAAACCGTAACACATTCGTTTGCGAACACTTTCAAAGTCGAGATACTACAGTCTATACGATGAACCAATAACCTTTGGTGACGATAATCACAATCGATATCTTTCGTCTACTTGTAAATAGAAGATGATCTATATGCTCCTAAGATAACGGCCGCTCAGGTTTCTTAATTCGCAGTTTTTATACTTGGTTTTTCTATAGTCGCCGCGTGTGCATATTAAAAATTTGATAAATACTACATCAGCAATATGGGAGCCCTCACAGGAACAGTATCTAGAACATGGGAGGATGTTCCTTATCACACCGTCACATTGGTTGCAGTTTACGTCGTGCCAATACTTTGCAAAGCACACCTCATCCACGTTTGGTTTGGTAGGATGTTCGTTGATATGCGGCAGGGTGACGAATTTTATAGGTAGACGTTCTTACATTACCTGTAATGCTATCGAAAGGCATTAGCGTTATGCTTCATCTGGCAAGCCGGTGCGGTCTCGGTTGCTGCCGGTACGCGGCGGCCCGCCGCTTGGACTGCTCGATAGATCTCGCGAGTTCTTTGCGGGATGCCCCAAGTGCCAGCAGTGACTTGATGAGCAGGTCGATAGAAACGCTCGCATCACCGGTCTCCATCTTGGCCACGCGGGACTGACTGGAATTGATGAGCCGGGCCAACGACGCCTGGCTCAGGTCTTTCCGTTGGCGACGCGCCTTGAGGCTTCGCCCCAGAGCAAGTTTCATCTCAATAAACGCCATTTCCTCGTCGGGTAGTTCGAGAAAGTCCTGCACATCGCCAAATTTCCAACCCTTGGCTTCGCGAGTTTTGCGCTTGGTGTTAGTCACTGTCGTAATGTCTCAATCGTTGTTTGCAAACATCTATGATTGCCTTCGGCCTCTTGCCCGTCTTTTTCGGGAACACCTCCAGAATCACGATGGCATCTACGTCAATCCGGTAGACAATGATTCCGCTGTTGTTCCACCACCTGATGAATAGAGAAGGCTATTCATTCCAGTATCTTATCCTCGCCGCCTCGGTGGCCGATGCCAGTGCTTCTGCACCTCGCGACCACTTCTCCTCTCGTTAGCGGCTGGTTGCAATTTCAAAGCTTTTACAGAGGTAGCAATCAAGTCCAGATCGTCAAACGAACGATCTTGGACATGTGTGTGAAATCCTGATCCGTGGTAAGCATCTGCAATTCATGGCGAATACACAACTGAGCAAGTAACGCGTCAATTGTACCAACTTGCACACCCTTTTTTCTGCAGCGGTTGCGTAACTCAGCGGCTTTTATGTGATCGTCCCTTTCGGGGATCAGTAAAGGAAGCGCCTTGAAGTATTCAACGATCCGCTCATGCGCTTTTGGCTTATTAAACCCCTGAAGCAATTCCTGTAACACTAAGCCTGTTACAAAAACCTCATCCCCCGATTCGAGCGCTCTTCTTAATTCGAGGACCTCTGGAATCGTTTGTTCCGCATCTCGCCTAAACGCCAGTGACCATACACTGGTATCAACGAACAGACTCATCCCGTAGTCGCTCCTTTTTGTAGTCGTATTCCTGGTCCCATTCCAGCTGCCCAAAGAGCTTCACGATATTCTTTTGCTCACGACGTGCAATGAATTCACGTAACGCCTTATTGACCGCTGCCTTCTTGGTGCGTTCTCCACTGAGTTCTAAAGTCCGTTCCAGTAACTTAGGATCAATTGCCAAATTTGTCGCCATTTGTGTGTACCTCTACACAATACTCTACACAGATTCGGTTAGATTTTCCATCTACGCAGCGCCCCGTTTGACCCTCCCGTAGCCTGGTTTTGCTAACGAAACAACGCTTTATTCTCCATCGATAAGCGCACGTCTGTAAGTGGATTGAGTGAAGCAAAAAATCAGGCCGGACACGAGTGTCGGGTGCGCCAAGGGCGCATTCATTTCGGCCGGTCAGAGACTAAGCAGATGCGAATCCGAAATTTTTCAGAGCGCCGGTAGTTCTTTGTCTCTGGACGACCCAGACT
>CAMYMN010000072.1 GCA_947259395.1 uncultured Gammaproteobacteria bacterium
AGCCTGTTTGCGTATCCTTTGTCAGGAGGCTTCAAAAAATGGAGCCTGATTCCGCAACGACTGGTCTCGCCGATGCTCAGGCTGGAGGACCGGCTAAACCCACTGTTAGGCCGGTTGCTCGCATTTCGATTGTTGGCGAGCATTACGAGAACCTGACGCAGGATCGGTCTTCGTTGTTCACTGATTCCGTGAGTTCGAGATTACGTCAACTTTTCTGTTTGCTCGAGCGCGGCGGCACGATAGTTACCGCAACCCGTCGCCTGCGTCGCTTTGTTCTCGAACGCTACGCCGATATGAAGCGCGACAACGACCATCTGGTGTGGCCGACGCCATCAATCCTGTATTGGCAGGATTGGTTATCGCAAGTCTGGCGCAATATGGAAACGCATAAGGCGCTGCAAACCGAACTGCCGATGTTGCTCAATGAGGATCAAGAGCTTTGTTTATGGGAGATGATTATTCGCGATAATTGGGAGCAACAGCCGGATTTTGGTCCGTTGCAACTATCGGCGACCGCAAAGTCCGCGAGAAACGCTTGGCATCTACTGCGAAGTTGGAATCTTGACTTAGCGCATTTGGGTCGAGACCTCAACCAGGATACGCAGGCCTTTCGCCTTTGGGCGCAAGAGTTTTCAACCTACGCCAATGAGCGTGCCTGGATGAGCCGCAGCGAGCTTAATGAGAAGATAAGCGGCGCCACAAGCGCCACCGGTTGGTGCGCCGATACCACCGTGAGGTGGCTGGGCTTTGACACGCTCACGCCATCGCAACAGGCGCTACGTCAACGACTCAATGAAAACGGAGCACAGGTGGAGTTCGTTGCCGATATGGGTACCGCCGGCGCAGCCTGTTACCAATCGTGCCGCGACCCGAGCCACGAAATCGAATCAGCGGCGCGCTGGGCCCGCGCTTTACTGGAGCGCGGGGAAGAAGGGCCCCTCGGTGTCGTGTTTCTTGATCTGGGTCCGGTACGTGAGGAGGTGGCGCATACCTTTCACAAGATCCTTCATCCGGAACAGCGGGTAGCTGGCGATCCCGTACAACAAAGCACATTTCACTTATCACTGGGGCAGCGGTTGGTGCGATTTCCGATTGTCGCGCATGCCATGTTGGTGTTGGCATGTCTGTCCGAAACGCGGCCGTACAGCGATATATCCGATCTCATCCACAGTCCGTTTATCCGCGGCGGGATGAGTGAATATCCGGCACGTGGCCGGCTCGATTTCCGGTTGCGAAAATCGCGTTTGGCGCGTATCCAGTCGGACGGTCTGCAGACGTTGTTAACAACCCATCGCCGGGATTGCCCGGTTCTTGGTGAGGGCCTCGATCGGGTCCAGGATCTGGCTGCCGACCGCGCTGAACTGCGATCACCGGCAGCGTGGGCGGACCTGTTCGCCCGCTGGTTGCAGGCGATTGGTTGGCCTGGTGATCGCATCCCGAATAGCACCGAGTATCAAGCGATTGAGGCATGGCGCGATTCGCTGACGCGGTTCGCGGGACTGGGTGTCGTCACCAAGGAGTTGCGATTGCATGAGGCCATGCGGATGTTGACGAGCATCGTGAGCGAGCGAATCTTTCAGCCGCAAACGCCGCCTGCACCGGTGCAGATCATGGGTATCAACGAGGCTGGGGGTATGGAATTTTCTCATCTGTGGCTGGCCGGCATGAGCGATGAGCAATGGCCCCCGGCGCCGCGCCCAAACCCATTCCTGCCCCATGCCCTACAGCGCCGCCATGAGATGCCGGGTGCCAGCGCGAACCAAATCCTGGAGTACGCAGCAATCGTCACCCGTCGTTTGCTGGGCAGCGCCGCCAGCATCGTGATCAGTTACCCGCAACGGCGCGCCGAGCAACCACTCAAGCTGAGTCCGCTGTTTGCCCATGTCCCGGAAGCCGCCTCGGGCGTGGTACCCGTGAGCGAGTTCAACGGCTATAGCGGTCAGCTCAACCGGGATCGCCCGGTGTTGGAACCGCTGCTGGACCGGCAGGGACCGCCGCTGTCGTCCGCACAGGCGTTGTCAGGGGGAGTCGGCGTGATTCGCGATCAAGCGGCGTGTCCGTTTCGGGCCTTCACGCGCCACCGCCTGCATGCCGAATCACTCCCTGAGATAGAGCCGGGGTTGAACGCCGCCGAACGCGGCAGCATCGTACACCAGTGTTTGGCGCGGATTTGGCGCCGTCTCGAGGATCAGTCGGCGCTATTGCTTGCGTCGCCCCAGGAGTTGAACGCATTGATCACCGCTGAGGTCAGTGCCGTGTTGGCAAAGCTGGTGGTCGCCGACAACGCGCGGTTCCGACGCGAATTTGTCAACCTGGAACGTCGCCGGTTGGTGGCGTTGATCGAAGAATGGTTTGTGGTCGAGCTATCGCGCCCACCGTTTCGGGTCATCGCGAGCGAGCAGGAGATCACGTTCGCCGCGCAGGGTATTGAGTTTTTGCTGCGTGCTGATCGCGTGGACCGGTGCGAGGATGGGTCAATAATCGTTATCGATTACAAGACCGGCGGCAACACCAGCGTGAAGCAGTGGTTCGATGACCGGCCCGATGATCCTCAACTACCCGTCTATCTGCTGTCCTTCCACGAGCCGGTTGACGCCCTCGCATTTGCCCACGTGCGCCGTGGACAATGTGCATTGAAAGGGTTGGGAGCCGACGCTGTGGCGCCCGGTATCCAGTCGTTTGCGGACAGCCGCTATAACGACGGTCGCGACTGGAACCGGCAGCAGCGCCGTTGGCGCATGGTTGTCGATACGTTGGTCGCGGCGATACGTGACGGTGAAGCGGCGGTAGACCCAAGATCGCCGAACGAGTGCCAATACTGCGACGTGTGGGCGGTGTGCCGCGTGTTCGAAAACGTCAGCATGGCGTACGAGGAAGACGATGGTTAAGCCCGCAGACAAGTTGGTGAGACAGCGAGCGCTGGATCCGCACACCTCGTTTATCGTTCAGGCGCCGGCAGGCTCGGGAAAAACCGAACTGCTCATTCGGCGGTTCTTGGTGTTGCTCGCACGCGTCAAGCATCCGGAGGAGTTGGTGGCGATCACCTTTACCAGAAAAGCGGCCGCAGAGATGCGCCAGCGGGTGCTTGACGCGCTGCAACTGGCGCAACAGCCCAGTCCTGTCGGCGAGTATGAACAGGAACTTTGGCAGATCGCGCAACAGGCGTTGGCTAACAATCAGGCGCAGGATTGGCAGCTCGAACAACACCCGGCGCGACTAAGAATTCAAACTATAGATGCCCTGTGCGCCGGCTTGACGGGCCAAATGCCGTGGTTGTCCCGCTCCGGCGCCCCGATGTCGGTATTGGAAGACGCCTCCGAGCTATACCGCGAGGCCGCGCTGCACACTGTGTTGTTGCTTGGTGATTCCCAGCAGTCCTGGTCGACTGCGGTCGCCACGCTGCTGGCGCATCTGGACAATCGCATCTCACACGCCGTCGAACTGATCATCGAGATGCTGCGTCATCGCGACCAGTGGTTGCGGCACATAGGCGGCGCAGTGGAGTACGAACCCGGTTCGTGGCGCCGTTCACTGGAAATGGCTTGGGAAAATGTCGTGGCAAGTGAGCAGTCGACGTTGCGCGACGCAGTGCCGGAGGATGTGGAGCGAGATATAGTGGCGTGTGCGGTCTATGCCGCCGAGCAACTCGCGCAATCGGGCCCCACTTCGCCGATCTCGGCGTGGCGGGGCCGGAGCAAACTCCCCGATGCGGCAGCGAATGATTTGTCCGGCTGGCGGGGACTGGCGGAGTTGCTGTTGCGTAAGGATGATGGTTGGCGGCGGAAGGTGGATAAGAGGAACGGATTTCCCGCTACCAAGGCGCCACGTGCACAAGCAATGCGACAACGCATGCACGATTTGCTGCACGCCCTGTCGACCGAGGAGTCTTTCCTCCATGCGTTGACAAACGTGCGCCGGCTGCCTGATTCGCGGTTCACCGAAGATCAATGGCGAATCGTATCAGCGCTAACCTGCCTGTTACCGGTGGCCGCGGCGCAACTCGATGTGTTGTTCGCCGAGCGTGGAAGGGTCGATTTCACCGAACTCAATCGGCGTGCCAATTTGGCGCTCGGCGAACTCGATGATCCCACCGATCTGGCGTTGGTGCTGGATTACCGGATCCAACATCTACTAGTGGACGAGTTTCAAGATACTTCGCTGACTCAATTTGATTTACTGCAGCGTCTGACCGCAGGGTGGCAGCCTGGAGACGGCAGAACGCTGTTTCTGGTTGGTGACCCCATGCAGTCCATATATCGCTTTCGTGAGGCCGAGGTGGGCTTGTTCCCACAGGTTGTCGCGCAGGGTCTGGGGGGCGTGCGCACAGAACCCCTCACCCTGGCGGCAAATTTCCGCTCCGATCCGTCCATCGTGGCGTGGATCAACCGGTGTTTTGATCACCATCCGCCAACGCAATTCGAAGCGCGGCGGGGTGCGGTGACATTCGCTAGATCCGAATCTGTCGTCGCACCGATTGCCAATGCCGGCGTCACCATGCATCCCTTGTTGAACCAAGACCGTGGCACTGAGGCCCAGCGTGTTGTGGAGATCGTCGCCCAAACGCGCCGTGAGCGGTTGGATGCGAGTATTGCCGTGCTGGTACGAAGCCGGGCGCAACTGCGCAGTATTATCCCGGCGCTAAACGACGCAGATTTCGATTATGTTGGTGTGGAGATTGACCGGCTGATGCACCAGCCCGTGGTCCAGGATATTTTATCTTTGACCCGCGCGTTGCTAAACCCAGCGGACCGGATGGCTTGGCTTGCAATTCTAAGGGCCCCGTGGTGCGGACTTACGTTGCAAGATCTGTTTGCGTTGGTTGCGAACAATGCTGAGAACTGTGTGTGGGACCAGTTGCAATCGCAACGCGTTATGGCCGGACTGAGCGCCGACGGGCAACAGCGGCTTGTGCGGCTGGTCGCGGTAATCGCCGAATCGCTGGCAAACCGCGGTCGTGGCGCGCTTCGCGAATGGATTGCGTCTACCTGGGTGCGGCTTGGGGGACCTGCGTGCATAGCAGCGGGCGATCTTGCCTACGCCGAGAAATTTTTTGCGTTGCTTGGTGACCACGACGCCGGCGGCCGGATCGTGAGCCTCTCCGCCTTGCAACGCGCACTTCATGACACCTGGGTGCGACCCGAGGTTGACCCCGACGCCAAGTTACAAATCATGACCGTCCACAAGGCCAAGGGTCTGGAGTTCGACACCGTCATTATCCCCGGTTTGGAACGTTCGCCGCGCCGCGAGGTACCCAAGTTGCTGCTGTGGGAGGAAGATGCAACACCGTCCGAGCAAAGTCTGTTATTGGCGCCGCTGTCGGAACCCGGGCCAACCGCCGACCCCCATTATGATTACTTGCGACGACTTCGTGCGGACAAAGAAGCCTTCGAGATTGGTCGCCTGCTGTATGTGGGGTGCACCCGCGCGCGCCGCAGTCTGCACTTGATTGCGGCGGCCGATATGCAGACAGATGGGCGCATTCGTATACCGCAGTCAATGAGTTTCTTGGGTCGACTGTGGCATGTTATGCAGGGGGAGTTCGAGGCGGCTCGCGGTCAACAACCCACATCGTTTGCAGCCGCTGAAACGGCGCCCGGCCCACGAGTGCTGCAACGGTTGCCCGCGGCGTGGCGTCTCCCCGAGCCGATGGCCACAGCGCTGGCCGCCCAGCCCGCGCCGATACTCGAGATCGACGCGGATATTGAGTTTTCGTGGGTAGGTGAGACGATGCGTCATATCGGTATACTGGTGCATGAGTATCTGCAACAGTTGAGTACCCAAGAAAGTCTTGCGTTGCGTGGCGTCAGTCTTGGACGGCAACGCAGTCGGTGGCGAAAAGCCTTGATCGGACGTGGTGTGTCACAGAATGAGCTGGAGCGATGCTTGACGCAGATTGAACAAGTCGTGCGCAACGTTGCCGAGGACCCGCGGGGGCGATGGTTATTCGACGCCGCTCATCGCGATGTGCATAGTGAATACGCACTGAGCGGCGTGGTCGAAGGCTCGGTTCGGCATATACGCATCGATCGAACCTTCATTGACCATAACGGTGTCCGCTGGATCGTGGACTTCAAGAGCAGTTCCCACCGCGGGGGACGTGTAGAGGAATTTCTCGACCGTGAGGTAGAGCGATACCGGCCGCAACTCGAGTCCTACGCGCGCATGGTCAAGGTTATGGAAGACTGCGAGATCCGCCTTGGGTTATATTTTCCACTACTGAAGCGCTGGCGGGAATGGCCGTATGCAGCCTAAAGCCTTGCGGACACCGATGGCGAACACCGCACAAGATATTGGTTTGACGTAATATGGGTCATATGCCGGGGGCAACGAATCAAAAGTTAGTGGTGGCGATTTCATCGCGGGCATTATTCGATCTCGAGGAGAGCCATCGAGTGTTCGAACAAGACGGTGTGGATGCCTATTGCCGTTATCAGATCGAGCACGAGAACGAGGTGCTCGAACCGGGTGTCGCCTTTCCCTTGGTGCAGAAGCTGCTGCGGTTGAACCGGCTGGATCACGAACGTGACCGCGTAGAGGTGATACTGATATCTCGAAACAGCGCGGATACCGGGTTGCGTATTTTTAACTCCATACAACACTATGACATGCATATCAACCGCGCGGCGTTTACTGGTGGAATCAGTCCATACCGGTACGTGCGTCCATTCAATGCCCATTTATTTTTGTCTGCGGACCCATTGGACGTGCGGTCTGCGCTGGACGCTGGGTTCGCGGCGGCGACCATTTTGCCCTCCAATGTGGGCATGAATGAAAGTGATGAACTGCGGATCGCCTTTGACGGTGATGCGGTGTTATTCGCTGACGAGGCGGAACGGGTGTTTAAGAACGGAGGGCTGGACGCGTTCACCGCCTCGGAGGTCGCGGCCGCGAAAAAGCCGCTGCCGGGCGGGCCGTTCAAAGACGTGTTGAGCGCGTTGCACCGTATTCAATCAGAATTCCCCTCTGACGCCGCGCCGATTCGCACCGCCCTGTTTACCGCCCGCTCGGCACCCGCTCATGAACGGGTAATTCGCACCTTGCGCGCCTGGAAAATCCGCATCGACGAAGCGGTCTTCTTGGGTGGCATGGATAAGGGTGAATTTTTACGCACCTTCGGTGCCGACATATTCTTTGATGATCAACGGGATCACTGCGAATCGACGCGACAACATGTGCCGACGGGTCACGTACCCCACGGGGTAACGAACGAATAGGATTTGTTAGCGAGCCATGTTTAAAATGGACGCAAATCGGCTGCTGATATTTGTCACCGTATTGGTGGTCATATTCTTCACGCTGCACAATTGCTGGCAGAGTAAGCCGCCCAGCGAAAAATGGTTGTATATGAATGAGGGTGCGGCCCGTGACTACGCGGGGCAGGTATTGGGCCCCGGTCGCGGGGCCAAGGTCCCGATTCCGGAATCGCTGGCCCATAGCGTGATCAATACCTACGACACCTATGTCACTTTCGCGCCGAAAAGCGATTTGCAACTGGTGTTGGCGTTTTCACCCAACGCCAAGCCGCCCGTGCCCAAGGACCCGGCGTCGGCGGGTAAGGACTGGTTACCGCTGCGTGATTCGTGGTACCAATTGAAGGTGATCCCGGCAGGTGGTCGATGAGCGGTTGTTGATCGCTTGAACGGCGGCATCGAACCACACGCCTAACACTATCTGTAGGAGTGACCATGCAAAAACGGCTCTATCTTAGCGGGCGATTACCCGTGTTGTTGATCTTGGTGTGGTCCCCGTGGTCCATGGCCAATGCCGCGTTGCCGGCCATGGTTGAAGACCAACCGTTGCCGACATTGGCGCCGATGTTGGAGCGGATCACGCCGGCGGTAGTCAATATCGCCACCCGCAGCGACATTCGTATTCGCGAAAATCCGCTGCTGCAGGATCCTTTCTTCCGCCGTTTCTTCGATCTACCGGAACCGCGGCCGCGGCGGCGGCGCACGCAGAGCCTCGGGTCCGGAGTGATCGTCGATGCAAGTAGGGGTTACGTGATGACCAACGCCCATGTGATCGATAAGGCCGACGAAATCACCGTCACCCTGCAGGACGGCCGTAACTTCACCGCCGAACTCATCGGCGCCGATCCCGATTCCGACGTGGCGGTGATTCGTATCCCGGCCACGAACCTCACCGCGATCCGGTTGGGAAACTCCGATTCGCTGCGGGTGGGGGACTTCGTGGTTGCGATCGGCAACCCCTTCGGACTCAATCAGACCGTTACTTCCGGGATCATCAGCGCTTTGGGACGCAGCGGCCTGGGCATCGAAGGATATGAAGATTTTATTCAGACGGATGCCTCTATTAATCCCGGGAACTCCGGTGGGGCATTGGTCAATCTTCGCGGTGAATTAGTAGGCATCAACACCGCGATCTTGGCGCCCTCCGGAGGTAATGTCGGTATCGGTTTTGCGATCCCGATCAACATGGCGAAGCAGCTCAAAGAACAACTGGTGGAGTACGGTGAAGTCCGCCGTGGACGACTGGGTGTGCACATCCAGGATCTCACGCCGGAATTGGCCAGCGCATTTGGAATACCGGAAACCAGCGGTGCGGTCGTTGCGCAGATTGTTCCCGACTCGCCCGCTGAAAAGGCGGGTCTGCGTGAAGGTGATGTCGTAGTGGGCGTCAATAGTAAAGTAGTCGAAGACGCCGCCGACCTACGCAATGCGGTAGGTCTGTTGCGCGTCGGCCAGGTTGTTGAACTGACTATATTAAGACGCGGCCGGGAACGTAAAATTACCGCCAAAATAGAGCAGCCGAAACTCGCGGTCATCGATGGCGAAAAACTTAGCCGTCGTCTCGCCGGTGCGCGGTTTACGAACAAGCCTGATGATTCGGGTATCGGAGAGCAACCGGGTGTCTTGGTTGCCGATATCGAACCCGGCAGTCAAGCGTGGAGCGCAGGTCTTAGAAAAGATGACGTAATCGTGTCGGTGAACCGGATCACGTCGCGCAATGTCGATGAAATGCGAGCGGCGCTCGCAGCATCGCGAAACGGGATTTTATTGAACGTACGCCGCGGTAACGGTGCTTTGTTTCTAGCTATTCGTTGACAACTCAACGATCGGCCGGAGAGGCCGGTGCGGCGTACACGCTCTACCTATTTTTGGTAGTTTTCACTTGCTGGTAAATTTAGTTAACCTTTGGGTGACATCTGGTCAACACGATAACGAAGTGAAGGAAACCGAATGGCAGATTATGCAATTGCTCCGTCTATTCTCTCCGCAGATTTCGCGCGCTTGGGTGAGGAAGTCGAACACGTCTTGGCGGCGGGGGCCGATATCGTTCATTTCGACGTTATGGACAACCATTACGTTCCGAACCTGACAATTGGTCCTCTGGTATGCGAGGCGTTGCGAAATTTTGGAATTAGCGCGCCGATCGACGTTCATCTGATGGTGAAGCCCGTGGACCGCATCATTTCAGACTTCGCCGCCGCCGGGGCCACCTATATTACGTTTCATCCGGAGGCCAGCGAACATGTGGACCGATCATTGCAACTGGTCAAGGAATCAGGATGTAAATGTGGATTGGTATTCAATCCGGCGACCCCCGTCGACTACCTGCGCCACGTGGTCGAGCGGCTCGATATGGTGCTGCTGATGTCGGTGAATCCGGGCTTCGGCGGACAAAATTTCATTCCTTACGTGTTGGATAAGCTGAAAACAGTGCGCGACATCATCGATGGCAGCGGCCGGGAAATCAGGTTGGAGATAGACGGCGGGGTGAAGATCGACAATATTGGTCAAATCGCCGCTGCCGGCGCCGACACATTTGTCGCCGGATCAGCGATCTTCGGAACCGAGGACTACAAGGCTACCATTGCGGCGATGCGGGCGGAGATCGCCAAGGCGGTGCGATGACGGCTATCACGACCGGATCCGGTGCCGATCGCTCCCGATCTGTCTTCAAGGTCGACGCGATTGTGTTCGATCTAGATGGTACCTTGATCCATACCGCCCCCGATCTTGCTCATGCAGTCAACCGCATGCGTGAAGAGTTGGGAATGCCCAAGTTGCCGGAGAGCGACGTGATGAATTGGATCGGTAATGGGGCGACACGGCTGGTCAAGCGGGCGTTAACCGGAACCTGGGATGGGGAACCGGAAGCTGAACTATTCGAGCACGGCCATGCTTTGTTTCATCGGCACTATTTGGATGGCGTTTGCGAACACAGTGAGCCATACCCTGATGTTTGCGAGGCACTGATTGAACTCAAGGCACGTGGATTCAGGCTCGCCTGCGTGACCAATAAACCGCAGGCCTTCACCGAGCCGCTGTTGGAGGAACTGGAACTGGACGGATTTTTCGAGACGGTAATCTCCGGCGATAGCCTGGCGAAAAAAAAGCCGGATCCGCTGCCGTTACGGCATATTTGTGACCTATTCGGCATCGCGCCACGGGACGCGGTATTGATAGGTGATTCGGTCAATGATGTAAAGGCCGCGAAGGCCGCGGGGATGCCGGTGATTTGCGTGACCTACGGCTACAATCAGGGCCTGGACTTGACGAAATACGATCCGAACGCAATCATAGCGTCGTTTAAGGAACTTACCGGCATTCTCCACACTACCGATTGAAAAGCTTCAAAACGTGAACGTTTTCATCATTGGGCAGGATTGGGCATGGAACGGGACAGTGCGCCGTTGGCGACGCTGAGCCTATCCTTGCCTGCAACTCGCTAATAACACTCCGCACCCGGTGATGATCCATGCCCGTTCAAAAGTCCGATCTCGCTAATCTCGCGTCCCAAGGTTTTAACCGCGTTCCACTGATGCGGGAGGTGTTGGCTGACCTAGATACTCCGGTCAGCACCTACCTCAAGCTGGCCAATGGCCCCTACTCGTATTTGCTCGAGTCCGTTCATGGTGGCGAGAAATGGGGGCGCTACTCCATTATCGGTTTGCCGTGCCGGACTGTGCTGCGGGTGTGGGGCAATGAGCTGCAGGTAATCCATGATGATGAGGTCACCGAACAGGAGACGGTCGATGATCCATTGGCGGCGGTGGGCGATTTTCAGCAGCGTTACCAGGTACCGGAGATCGATGGATTGCCCCGGTTTACCGGTGGTGTGGTCGGTTATTTCGGCTACGACACCGTTCGTTATATCGAGACCCATCTAGGCCCCGCGCACAAGCCAGACCCGGTTCAAGCTCCCGATATCATGCTCATGGTATCTGAAGATGTCCTGGTGTTCGATAATCTAACCGGGAGACTGCACGTGATTACCCACGTCGATCCGGCGGATTCCGGGGACTGGAAAAAGGGGAACCGGCGCCTGGACGAACTCATAGCGGACCTTCGCGAGATTCCTCCGCTGGTATCTCAGGATCATAATCCGATACGCGTCGACGAGACGGATTTTGAATCTGAGTTTACGCAAGCGGATTTTGAAGCAGCGGTGGAGCGGTCCCGCGAATACATCCGCAACGGGGACATCATGCAAGTGGTGTTGTCCCAGCGCTTGTCGATTCCGTTCCATGCCGAACCCATTAACATGTACCGGGCACTGCGTACCGTCAATCCGTCACCGTACATGTATTTCCTGGATATGGACGATTTTCAGATTGTGGGTTCCTCGCCGGAGATCTTGGTGCGTTTGGAAGAGGGTGTGGTGACAGTGCGCCCGATTGCGGGCACCCGTCGGCGCGGGAAGGACGTGGATGACGACATGCGCCTGGAGCGCGAGTTGATGGCGGATCCCAAGGAGCTGGCCGAGCACTTGATGCTAGTCGACCTGGGCCGTAACGACATCGGCAGGGTGGCGACGATAGGTTCTGTCGGCCTTACTGAAAGAATGTTGGTCGAGCGTTATTCTCACGTCATGCACATCGTTTCCAATGTGCAAGGTGAATTGGCCGACGGGCTTGACGCAATCGATGTGCTGCGCGCCACGTTTCCCGCGGGCACAGTGACCGGCGCACCCAAGGTCAGGGCCATGGAAATCATCGACGAATTGGAACCGGATAAACGTGGCATTTATTCCGGGGCGGTGGGCTATATCGGCTGGAACGGGAATATGGACACTGCCATCGCGATACGCACCGCAGTGATACGTAACGACGTTTTATATATCCAAGCCGGCGCCGGCATCGTTGCCGATTCGGTGCCCAGCCGCGAATGGATGGAAACCATGAACAAGGGACGCGCCATCTTTCAGGCAGTGACGATGGCCAGTGCCGGTCTCGATAATGGCCTGAGCCTGAATTGAGTGATGCAAGCGTTGCTTAACAAGATCGTCAATGACCCACGGTTCGAGCGAACTATCGTGGTGCTGATTGTCATCAATGCGGTTGTTCTCGGCATGGAGACTTACCCAGATTTGGAATCGCGTTTCGGCGAGGCGATGTTGTGGATCAATTACATTGTTCTCGCCGTGTTCGTGCTTGAGGCCGCAATGAAGATCACCGCTGTGGCCCCTCGCGTAGGAAGATATTTCGGAGATGGTTGGAATGTTTTCGATTTTTCCGTAGTCGTATTGTCGCTGATCCCGATGACGGGTCAGTTCGCCATGGTGGCACGTCTCGCACGCCTGCTGCGAGTGATGCGCTTGATGTCGACCCTACCCGAGCTGCGGTTGATTGTATCCACCTTGGTGAGGTCTATTCCCGGCTTCGCCAATGTCTTGTTATTGCTGTTTATCATTTTTTATATTGGCGCACCCTGGGCCTATCCCTGCTGACGTTGTTTCGGGTTCTGACCCTCGAAGATTGGACGGATGTCATGTACATCGCCATGCAGATGAATCCAAACATGTGGGTTTTCTTCATTAGCTTCGTCATTGTGGCAACATTTGTCGTGATCAACCTGTTCATCGCGGTGGTGATCAATAACCTCGAGGTTGCCAAGACGGAACGCAAGACTCAGGCGAGACCGGCAGTGCCGGACGCAATTAGCTTGGAAATACAGGCAGTCAGAGACGCGCTGACAAGATTGGAGGCGCGTGTCGATGAGGATGGTTCACAAAGGTGACTCATGTCGGTGCTGATGATCGACAACTATGACTCGTTCACCTATAACCTGGTTCAATATCTAGGTGAACTCGGTGAGGATGTGGAGGTATATCGCAACGATCAGATCACCGTCACGGAGATCGCGCAGATGCAGCCCGTCTACATCGTCATATCCCCCGGGCCTTGTACCCCGAACGAAGCGGGCATATCGGTGGAGGTGATTAACCAGTTCAGTGGTAAGATTCCGATTCTTGGGGTCTGTCTCGGTCATCAAAGCATCGGCCAGGCGTTCGGTGGCGTCATCGTGCACGCCAAGGAGCTCATGCACGGGAAGACATCCCTGATTCATCACCATGGTCAAGGCGTGTTTCGCGGTCTCGAGAGCCCGTTCCCGGCAACGCGGTATCACTCATTGGTTGTGGAGCGCGAGACTCTGCCGGAGGATTTACACATTACTGCCTGGACCGAGGACGGCGAGATCATGGGACTCAAGCACGAATCGTTAAACGTCGAAGGCGTGCAGTTTCATCCGGAGTCGATCCTTACGCAACATGGTCATGATTTGTTACGCAATTTCCTGGAAAGTTAACGGTGCCAACCACCAACCGCAGGATTCTAGTTAAATTATAATTTGCACCTTACGCGTTGTAACGGTCTGTGAGCAGTAAGCGCATAGGTTTTAGTTGCTACGTTGAATTTTACACTTTAAATTTTTTGCTCAGACGATGAACATTGGCCAAGCTATTAACGCGGTTATCGAAAGGCGTGATTTGTCACGTGAGGAAATGCGTTCGGTGATGCAAGCGATCATGACCGGTGAGGCGACCCCAGCGCAGATCGGTGGCTTCCTGATCGGTTTGCGCATGAAGGGTGAAACCATAGATGAGATCACGGCGGCTGCCGAGGTGATGCGGTCTCTGGCGTCCCAAGTGACAGTGTCGGCACCGCATCTCGTGGACACCTGCGGGACCGGCGGCGATGCGCGCAACACCTTCAATATCTCTACCGCGGCGGCGTTCGTGGCCGCTGCTGCCGGCGCGCATGTCGCGAAGCACGGCAATCGTTCGGTATCGAGCAAGTCCGGCAGTGCGGATTTGTTGGAGGCGGCTGGCGCCAAGTTAGACCTCGATGCGGATCAGGTGGCGCAATGTATCGAACAAATCGGCATCGGGTTTATGTTCGCGCCACTGCATCACGGTGCCATGAAGCACGCCATCGGCCCGCGGCGTGAGATGGGTGTGCGCACCGTGTTCAACGTGCTGGGTCCGCTGACCAATCCTGCCGGGGCGCCGAATCAGGTGTTGGGGGTGTTTGATATGGCTTTACTCGAGCCTCTGGCGGAAGTGCTGCACGAACTCGGCAGCCGGCACGTGTTGGTGGTGCACTCCGAAGACGGTATGGATGAGATCAGCATCGGCGCACCAACGCAAGTGGCGGAACTTAAAAATGATGCAATCAATGTCTACATGATTCACCCACAAGACTTTGGTCTCGAAACTGGAGACATAGCACGGTTAACGGTGGCAACCGCGGACGACAGCCTGATGGTGATTCGTAGGGTGCTGGACAACGATCCAGGACCGGCACGGGACATCGTTGCGCTGAATGCCGGCGCCGCAATATACACTTCAGGTGTCGCCGCGGATCTTCAGTCGGGAGTGAATCAGGCGTTGGGGGTTATCGCGGACGGTTCGGCGCGACAAAAACTCGAACAATTCGTCGCATTTACCAACCGGTGACGTATGTCCGGCGAGGTCGATATTCTCAGCAAGATCGTGCGCCATAAGGCGCAAGAAATCACGCAACGCACGCACGTCCAACCGCTGCGGGATTTGCGTGCACGCGTGAAGGACGCGCCTCACCCTCGCAGTTTTGTCAACGCCGTTGCAACCCGTATTAAAGTCAAACAACCCGCGATTATTGCCGAAATCAAAAAGGCCTCCCCCAGTCAGGGCGTGATTCGCGAAAATTTCGATCCGGCGGCGATCGCCAAGAGTTATGCCGAGGCGGGCGCGACCTGTTTGTCCGTATTGACAGACAACAAGTTTTTTCATGGGGCAGACGAATACCTTTGTGAGGCCAAACAAGCCTGTGCGCTTCCGGTGTTGCGCAAGGATTTCATCATCGACAGCTATCAGGTATGGGAAGCGCGGGTTATCGGCGCCGATTGCATACTATTAATCGTTGCCGCGATCGGCGACGCGCAGCTTATGGAGTTGTCGACCTTGGCATTGGAGCTGGGCATGGACGTGTTGGTGGAGGTGCATGACAAGCACGAGCTGGGGCGAGCGCTGGATCTGCGCGTGCCATTGATCGGGATTAACAACCGAGACCTGCGAACGTTTGAAACCCGGCTCACGACGACCCTCGATATGGTTCCATACGTCCCCGATAACCGTATCGTGATCACCGAAAGTGGAATTCGTAAGCCTGATGACGTTAGGCTCATGTACGAACACGGCGTGTACGGTTTCTTGGTCGGTGAGACGTTTATGCGTGCCGAGGAGCCCGGCACCAAGCTGGCGGAACTTTTTGCTTTTCCCCGGGCGAGAACTCACGGAGATAGTGGATGAAAGCGACAATCGATCTCATAGACGGCGTCAACTTTGAGGGCACTGCAGACAGCGGTCATAAAATACAAATAGACGGACCGCCGGAACACGGTGGACGTAATCTGGGGGCTCGGCCCATGGAGTTGGTGCTACTTGGCATGGGGGCGTGCACTGCATTCGACGTAGTGCACATCCTACGCAAATCCCGTCACGAGGTCACCGGTTGCCGGGTGGAGCTGGAGGCGGATCGCGCCGACCAGGTACCCAAGGTGTTTACCGATATACGTGTCCGTTATTTTATCAGCGGCAAGAACCTGCAAGATAAATCAGTAAAGCGTGCTGTGGAACTGTCGGCGGAAAAATATTGTTCGGCGTCAATTATGTTGGGCAAGACCGCGAACATTACGCATCACTACGAAATCGTCACCCGCAAATAGAATCCGGCCGTATAACCACTCCCGCGTTACATGGCAGCACCCAATCACGAGTTCGAACGCCTTCGAGATCGCTATTATCGAGCCTGGTTCCGATATCACCCGGAAGCGGCGGTGGACCTGGGTGTTCAAGGGTATGCCGATCAACTCACACCGTACGCCGATGACGATGTCGGCGCTCTTTTTTCTCTCAACGAGAAACTTCTCGATAGCCTGGAGGAACTAGATCATTCGGAACTAGACCCCGATCAACAGATTGACGCGCAGATTCTGGTCGGTGCGGCGGTTCTGGAAATCGAGGCCCTGTCGGAACATGACTGGCGCCACCGCGATCCGCAGCGCTACCTGCCGCTGAACGCAATCTACCAACTGACTATTCGGGATATCGATGATTTCGCAGCGGCGCTGTTAGGCCGCTTGTCGGCGATCCCGGCTTATCTGCGCGGTGCGCGGCAAGTCCTGTTGGAAGACCCGGAACAGATACCCCCGCTGTGGCTCGAGTCGTCGGTGGTGGCTGCGGAATCGGGCATGAATTACCTGCGTGGGCTGACTGAAAATCCCAAGGTGTTGGACGTCGGTAAGCGGCATCGGAAGCTGAACGATCTGGTTAATCAGGGGATTGACGCATTACACAACTTTGCAGGTTTCTTGCAAAACGACCTGGCGCCGAAGGCCGGTGGTGATTTCGCTTGCGGACGCAAGCGATTCGAGATGCTGCTCGAATTACGACATTTCCTCGATGTCGATGCGGGCCAGTTGCACGCCTTGGGCGCGGAGTTATTCGAACACACCAGCCGCGATCTCGAGAAGGTCAGTAGGAAACTGAGCGGTGATGGTGACGTGGACGCGGTGATGGCCAAGATTCAGGGAGACCATCCCACATCGCACACGTTGATTCATAGTTATCGTGTGCAAATGAACGCCGCCCGGGAGTTTCTGACGCGCAAGAATCTGGTCACGCTTCCCGAGCGCGAGACGCTCACGGTGGTGGAAACGCCGCTGTTTCTTCGCCACGAAATTCCGTTTGCCGCTTATATGGAGCCGGCGCCAGATGATGTCAATCAACACGGTTACTATTACGTGACCCCTGCGGATCGGCCCAAGACACTGGCGGAGCACAATTACGTCGGGCTAATGTCGACCTGTGCGCATGAAGCGTATCCTGGACACCATTTACAGTTTGTCACCGCCAACTTTAATCCAGTGGCGCGAACATTTCCCCGATTGCTCAACCCCTCGGCCACCATGTACGAAGGCTGGGCTTTGTATTGCGAGCAAATGATGCGGGAGCAAGGATTTCTCGATAAACCCGAACACGAGTTCATACTATTAAGGGACCGTCTGTGGCGCGCGATGCGAATCATGATTGACGTCGAGATTCACACACGTGGCGCGACGCTCGCGGAGGCCAGCGAGCGTATGCAGCGTCAACTCGGTTTTCCTGCCTCGCAGGCGATGGCGGACGTGACCTGGTATAGCCGGTCTCCCACGGTGCCCCTGGGCTATGCCACCGGATGGTCTTTGATAAACGCGGCGCGCGACCACTGTCGCGCGCGCGACCCGGGTTTTGACCTGCGTACGTTTCACGATCGGCTTCTTTCCGGCGGATCCATCGCGTTGTCCTTGGTCCTCAGGCGGGTGTTCGGCGCTGACATCGAGCGCCAGGCCCGCAAGACGGTATTTCAAGCCAGATAATCACCCGTCCCAAGGTGCGGACCGGCTGAGCTTGATGGAAAATGCGGGTTAGATCTCAGGATTTTCTTTTGGTATCACCCGCATCACTTCCGTGAGCGTGGTCACACCGGCGCTTATCTTTTTAGCTCCGCTGATGCGTAATGGCTGCATGCCATCTTTGAGTGCCTGTTCACGGACGGCGGCAAGATCCGCGGACGCTATCACCCGCTTTTGCAGCAGCGGAGTCATGCGCACCATTTCAAACAGGCCGATGCGGCCGTAATATCCCGTGTTTCGGCACTCCAGGCATCCTTTAGGGCCGTATACTGTCATCGGTAACAGTAAGTCCCAAGGGTCGACCAATCCCTGCCATGTGTCCTCCTCAAGTGGCAATTCGGTTTTACAGTGCGGACACAGGGTGCGAACCAGGCGTTGTGCTACCACTCCCAATACCGTGGCGTTGATCAAATATGCCGGCACCCCGATCTCGAGCAAACGGGTTATCGCGGAAGGTGCGTCGTTCGTATGCAGTGTGGAAAACACCAGGTGACCCGTCAGCGCGGCCTGAACCGCCATTTCCGCGGTTTGTAGATCTCGTATTTCACCAATCATGATGATGTCCGGATCCTGGCGAAGCAACGCGCGCACGCCGGCCGCGAAGGTAAGGTCGATACTGGGCTGGGCCTGGATCTGATTGAACGCCGGCTCCACCATTTCGATAGGATCTTCAATGGTGCACACATTGACATCCGGGGTAGCCAGTTGCTTGAGCGTGGAATATAAAGTGGTGGTCTTACCGGATCCGGTGGGACCGGTGACGAGAATAATGCCATGCGGTTGCTTCACCAGGCCCTCCCAGATGTTCAGCTCTTGGCTGGACAACCCCAGGTCCTCGAAGCTGCGCCGCATCACCGCCGGATCGAAGATGCGTAGAACCATCTTTTCACCGAGTGCGGTCGGGACCGTCGACAACCGCAACTCTATCTCGCTGCCTTCCGGTGTTTTGGTTTTCAACCGCCCGTCCAAAGGGCGACGCTTTTCAGCAATGTCCATCCTGCCCAAAATCTTGATGCGTCCAATAATCGCATTCATCACGTTAGGCGGCACTTGGTAAACTGAATGTAGTACCCCGTCGATGCGGAACCGGATCTCCCCTTGGTCGCGTCGCGGCTCTAAATGGATATCGCTGGCGCGTTGCTCAAACGCGTATTGCAACAACCAGTCGACAATGTGAACGACGTGGTGATCTTCGGCGTCGAGCTGACCCAGACGGCCAAGCTCGATCAGTTGTTCCAGATTTTGGATGATCTGTCGTCCCGACTCATCTCCTTCACGTGTGGCCCGCTTGATGGAGCGGGCGATGTCATAAAATTCGTCGAGGTAACGTGCGATGTCTAATGGATTGGACAGTACCAACAAAACGTGCTTACGCAGCAACTGACTGATTTCGTCCTTCCAGTCGACTTTGAAAGGGTCGGCGCAGGCGATGACGACGGTATCGCGGGACACCTGGATGGGTAGGATATGTCTTTTCGCGGCGTACGCGTAGGAAATCAAATGCGCTACCTTGCGCACGTCGACCTTCAACGGATCGATGCGTTCGTAGGGCATGCCGATCCGCTTGGCCAACCAGGCCACGAAGTGCTCCAACAATAGAATCTTGCCGGGGTTTCGTGCATCCGCCGGCTGCAGTTCGGCGATGATGACCAACGGATGCTTGTCGGAATCGGCCTTCATTCGGCTGTTCGTATACACCCGTTTGGCCTCCTCCGGTGTCACCATGGCGTCAGCCACCAGATCTTCAAGTAGGCCACGAACCGACAAGTCGTCGTCGATGTCCTTGGATTTAACCGCAGAGGTCGTAACCAAGCTGTGTTACCTTCGATACGATGATTCTCAAACTGTTATGCTGATAGTAGATCACGGTGGCACCTTGATCCAGATCGGGGCATAAACTTGGGGAAAAGCCTGCTTGAAATTACCGCCGCGCTGTGTGATATAAAAAGCACACATCGTCCGGAAAAGCGACATTAAACAATGAGCAAAGACAACTAACAATGGCTTGGGTGCTGTTGATTGTCGCTGCGGCCCTGACCGTAGCAACACTGGTAATTGTGCTTGGACTGCGTTGGTCGATAATGCTGATCTTGTCGGTGGTCGTGGTATCAATCATCGGTTTGATTTGGTATGCGGAAGTTGGCGTGGAAGAAAAATCCGATTTGATACCGGCGGCCGCGGTGCAACTCTTGAATACTAAGATGATGCCGGCTTATGGTGGCAGCTATAAACTAACGGCCCGTGTAAAAAATACCGCGTCCGACCGCACTCTTACTCGCATCGCGCTGACGGTCATTGCCTCCGACTGCGCCGGTGCCGAAGGTTCGGTTCAATGTGAAGTCATCGGCGAGCAATCCAAAGAGATCCATATCGTGGTACCGCCGCTGCAGGCGCGGGATATCGCCGATCAATTTGCGTTCGACAACATGCGTCCCAAAGGTAATCTGAATTGGGATTACCGTGTCGACTATACCCGGGGAAAATGACCCATATCTTTGCTGTATCACAGTTGCGCTTGATAGCACTTTCGCTGACCTGCGAAACAGCTTCAGTATGATCGATGACAATGCGCAGCGCCGTGGTCCCGGAACGGTTCGTCGATCATGCGGTCTGTTATGTTGAGTAATCGATTGATTCCAGATTAAGCAACCATTCCGATTCAGGGAGTGACCCGATGCGAAGATTGTTGATTACTGGGTTGGCTTGGATTACCGGCGTCGCACTGTGGATGATGATCGGTTATGCGTCGGCCGGCTGGGAGGAACTGGCAAGCATGCCAACGCCCCGCTCGGAGATGGCGGCGGCCTATTGGGACGGAAAGATCTACGTGCCCGGCGGGCTCGGCGGAATGCGCACGTTTGAGGTCTATGACATTGCCACCGATACCTGGCGAGGGTTGGCGCCGCTCCCCGCAGGCCGACACCACCTGATGGTGGCGGCACACGGCGGAAGAATTTTTGTATTCAGCGGCGCCGATGACAATTGGCGTGCTACCGACACCGCGTGGTCCTACGATCCCAACACTGATAGATGGGCGATCCTGGCACCGATGCCGGAGCCGCGTTACGCCGGCGCGGCGGTGTCTCTGGGTGGCTATGTCTTTGCGGTCGGCGGGGACGGCCCGTCGGGCCGGTTGCTGCGCTACGACCCGGTTAATGATACATGGAAAGCACTGGCCGCCACCTTAGCGCGCCGGGAGCATACTGCCGCCACAAGTGTAGGGGGCAAGATTTATGTAATGGGTGGAAGATTTAGCGGTGTTGGCGAATTGCGTTCCGTCGAAATGTACGATGTTAACAGTGGCCAATGGACCTACGGTCCGTCGTTGCGAACTGCGCGCGGTGGATTCAGCGCCGTGTACGCGAACAATAGCGTTTATGCCCTCGGTGGTGAGGTCATTATGCACGGCCGCAGGACACTTGCTAGCACAGAAATATTGCCTGTTGGCGCCAAGGGGTGGCAGCGTGGCCCGCAATTGCCGGTCGCCCTGCATGGTGTGCCGGTGGTGGCGGCCGGTGGCGAATTGTACGTGCTCGGCGGCTCAGAGAGTGCAGGCGCCATTGTTAACCATGGACGGGTGTTTCGCTATCGCCGGACCCGGCACGATCGGTAGGCCGGTATGACCAACTGCGGTGAACGTAATCTGCCGCGCAAGGGGCGCGGCGCGTTGCGCAATGATGACGGCCGTTTCGAGCCTTATCAACATGTTCGTGTAGACGATGGGTGGGCGCCACAGCAGGAACCCGAGTCAGCATTCAAGACCACAGTGACCGTGGACACCTCGCAGTCCATTGTGGTGCGTAATCAATCACCAGATGTACCGTTCGAACAATCCGTCAATCCATACCGCGGTTGCGAACACGGGTGCGTGTATTGTTTTGCCCGGCCTACCCATACCTATTTGGGCTGGTCTGCAGGCCTTGATTTTGAAACCAAGCTGCTGGCTAAACCGGATGCGCCGACTTTGTTACGCAAGGAATTAGGACGAAGTACTTATCGTTGCCAGGTGTTGGCGCTGGGAACCAATACTGACCCGTATCAACCGATAGAGCGCCGCTATCGTATTATGCGCGGCATACTGGAACTGTTGGCCGCTAGCGATCACCCTGTATGCGTCACCACGAAATCCAGTTTGGTGGAACGCGATATCGATCTTTTGGCGCCCATGGCCAAGCGATGTCTGGCCAGCGTCAGCATCTCGTTGACCACCCTCGA
>CAMYMN010000073.1 GCA_947259395.1 uncultured Gammaproteobacteria bacterium
GTCATGTGTGACAAGGCGTATCAATCCGGTGAGGACGAATTGCCGCTTTACGATTTCGGCCGTGAGCAAGCAATCGACATTCAGGAAAAACTAACGTGTTAGGTCAGACTCGAATCTTCCTGCGAGATATGTGTCATCTGCTGCTGGCGGCAAAACTGCTTCGGCGTAACACCGACAATCTCGGCAAATCTCTCAATAAACTCTTTGGTGGACCGAAAACCGGCAGAACTCGAGACAAGGTCCAGGGCACGCCAACCATCCGGATCGTTTTGCAGCAGCCCTTTTGCATGATCGATTCTTTGAGCATCTAACAGGTCTCTGAATTCAGCATGAAACTGGTTCTCGATTACGATCGATAACTGCTCTATCGTACACCCAAGTTTGTCCGCCAACGCCGACATCGTGATGTTGGGATCAAGATAAACATGATCTTTTTTAAAACTGATTGACAGCCCATCTTTGATTCGGGCTGCCTTTAGCGCCCCAAGTCCGCTATTCGTGTGACTTGGCAAACCGTGACGCCGTTCTGCCAGCTCGGCGACCTCCTCTAGATAGGCAGAATCAGCGCTGCAATAGATGTCGGTCACTGTGAGGATCTTGCCGTCCGTTAGCACGAGTATTTCAGCGCCATAGTGCTCTGCCTCACCGTTTGTCAACTCCGCGGACTGATACGCACCATAGCGAAACACGACGCCGCGTTTTGTTTTTATCGCACTACCGATCTGTTCATACCAAAATGACTCTTCGTCCATAGCGTCCTGGAAGTACTGAGCAAGGTCGCGTCCCACGCAGGTTTCGGCCCAGAAAGCATCGTAATAGGCCGCCCCCGGGTGCATCAGTTCCAGCAAGCCGGCGACCTCGCGCTTATTCCAAGCGTCGATGTACTTCTTGACAATCGCGTCTACGTCCACGGAACGATACTCATTTAGAATTAGCTTTGATTTCGATTATACCCCCAGCAGGTCAATAACAGCCACGTAAGGACTGGCAGCCCCGATTCATTGCTTGCATTTCGCCGTCTTGGCACAACGGCCGATGCCACGCGTCTTGAAGCAATCGCCTCTGGGCTGGGGCCTGGCGGGCGACCTGTCGCGCGCTGGGGCGCGCTCCTACAAATAAAGCCAGCCCCGATGGGCGGCCTGTCGCGCGCTGGGGCGCGCTCCTACAAACATGAAAGCCAGACCTGGCGCGCGCTGGGGCGCGCTCCTACGAAAAAGCGCCGCTTCGAGTGGGCGTCAATCGTCTTCTTGCCCAATCGATGGCCGGGCATCCCCGATCACGCCGCATTTGGTCATAGTAAGTTCATTGCCAGAATCGATTGATCGATGGACGATCTTGTCCATCATCGACTTCATCAGGTGTACGCCGAGCCCGCCGGGTTTGTCGCGTTCACCTGGCGGACGCAGATCGGCCGGAGGCGCAAGTCGCGGATCGAACGACGGTGCCCGATCGCGTAACCGGACCACAAGATCCGAACCGTCGGCCGTCAGCTCCAGCTCGACATCACCCGGTCCGCCGTAGCCGTGAGTCAGAATGTTGGTCACCGCCTCGTCGACAGCAATTCGCAAGTCGTCGAACGACGTCGGCGCTGCTCCGAGTGCCTCGGCGGACTCGGTCACGAACTCACGGATGCGGTGCAGTTGTCCGAGGTCAGCCCTGACTTTAAGCTGCATGAGGCGCGGGCATCCCGTTCGTCTCTTGCATCAAAGCGCGGCAATGGCCTCGTCAATGTTGCCGTGGATATCGATAAATGAATCAAATCCAAGCGTCTTGAAAATCTTAGCAGCAGCGGGCGACGGATTAATGACCTTCAAACGATCCGACCGCATACTCGTGTCATCGGGGCTGAGCAAGTTGGTGATCGCATGTATGCCCCGCATACCGGCACTCCCCAGGTAATCGACACCGCTCATGTCCAGCAACAAGTACTCGGCGCCCGAATCAACCGCCTCTTTGGCTTTTGCTTCGAGCGCACTTTGTGTATTCGCATCCAGTGAGCCATTCAGTCGCATAACGACCACGGCTTTTTCGCCTTCTTCCCTTGAAGTACTAATTTTCAGGTCTTCGGACATCAGCCTATCCTCGTTGTATTGATAACTTCCATGCCGCCATCGCGCCTGGTTGGCTTTAAGGTCTGCCGACGGTGGCGCACTTCCTCGTTAAGGAATCTTATACGCTAACGCGACGGCTCGCCAGCATCGTAATATCGTCATGCTGGCGAGCACCTTTGGCGAATTCGGAAACCGAATTGGCAATCATTTGCAACAACTGATCCGCGGTCCCGTGCCATGACTCCAGCATCGAGCGCAGCCGCTCATCCGACAATAGTTCGCCAGATACGCTGGTCGCCTCGGGTACTCCATCTGTATAGAGAAGAATCGTTTCACCCGGTTCGAGGACCGCCGCCTCGATACCGTAATTCGCGCCGGCAAAGATTCCCACTACAGGCCCCGTCGGCGGCAATGCATGCCTGATCCCATTCCGCCCGATAATGAATGCTTCCTCGTGACCGGCGTTGATGTAGTCGATAGCGCCGCTTTCGGGATCGAGCAAACCGAAAAACATGGACGCGAACATGCTGGTCCTGCCGTGGGTTGTCGCAACGTAATTGTTAGTGAGCGCAACAGTATTGGCCAGCGTCTCCTTGACGAGTGAATCGGAATTCGCATCACTCGGCGCCCGTGCCTGGTCAGGATGGGAATCAACGGCCCATGTCATAAAGGTCCGCGATTGAGCAGTCGCGCGCATCAGGCTGCGAAACAATGTCATAAACAAAGCAGCACCGACACCCTTGTCACATACATCGCCAATTACCAATGCCAGCCGCTCGATCGACGGAATATAAAATGCGTCATAGAAATCGCCTGCAACATCGCGCGCGGCCTGAAAATGGCCGGAGATCTCGTAACCAGGGACTTCCGGCAAGGCCTCCGGTAGGAAGCCGGCTTGAATGCGCCGACCAATTTCCAGTTCCTGCTGCGCCGCGTGCAGCGCCCACGAGCGGCTGGTCATTCTTTGCGCCATGCCGCTCTCGCGCTCGCACAGCATCTGCACAAGGCCTCTTAACGCTACGGGCCTTTCTTGCAGCGCTTTGTACAGAGCCTCACTCTCTACCCGCAGTACCGTGAGAGCTTCGACAGCGGTAACGGACGCGGTTCGATCAATTCCGCCCAACGCGGCAATCTCTCCGAAAACATCTCCGTCGCCGAGCATATTCAGAACGAGATCGCCATCATGCACCCGTACCGTGCCAGACTCGACGATATACAAAGCGTCGCCAGCATCGCCGCATTCGAATACCGACTGGCCGGCTTCATAACTAACGGCGACAGCAGTCCGCTCGATTACATCACGCAATTCAGTGTTCAGCGACGCAAGAAAATTGTTCATCCGAAAACGATACTCGCTACCTGCCTGGGAAACAATTACTCCCGATGTCGATCCATCTATCCGGCGTGTCGGAGATCGCCTTCACGATCGTACCGCGGTCTCCTACAGCAGAGAAAACCAGTCGCTCTCCCGGACCGGCCCTATTCGTTTCTTAGCCGCGACAGAATCACGGGCTGTCGCCCTGATCGATGGCCAGCAGGTGTGCCACTTCCTCCTCTCCTTCTTCCTGCAGGTATTCCAGAAACAGCTGCGCGGCGCGCGACAGGTGCTTGCCCTTCCGGTGGGAAACGTACCAGCGCCGCCGCAGCGGGAAGCCGGTAACGTTGAGCACGACCAGTTCGCCGGCGTCGAGTTCGAGACGCAGGCTGTGTTTCGACAGGACGCCGATGCCCAGGCCGCCGATCACACCCTGCTTAATGCCTTCCGTATTGCTGAGTTCGATATAGGGTGAAATGTCCAGCCCTTTTTCGTGG
Organism: uncultured Gammaproteobacteria bacterium; assembly: GCA_947259395.1. Lineage (GTDB taxonomy): Bacteria > Pseudomonadota > Gammaproteobacteria > Arenicellales > JAANXG01 > CALZGZ01. The sequence goes on from CAMYMN010000073.1 coordinate 3,864, forward strand.
AACAGTTTTTCGACGGCATTGCGCGTGCCGGATCCGCTTTCACGCCCGACGAATCGTTCCTTCGCAATTCGTGCCAGCGGAATCCTCTTTTTTCCGGCCAGCGGGTGGTCAGGCCTGGCGACGACGACGAGGATGTTTTCCAGGAAGGGATACTCCGCCACCGACACGCCTTCAGGGGGTTGCCCCATGATGTAGAGGTCGCTCTCATTCTTGGCCAGGCTCGCGAGCAGCCTCGCGCGGTTGGTGATCTGCAGCCGCGGCTCGACTTTCGGATAGCGGCGTACGAAGCTGCCCATCAGGTGCGGCATGACATACTTGCCGGAACTTACAACGTGCACGTTCAGGGGACCGGCCACCTCGCCCCGCAGGTCATTGAGGCTGGTTTCGAGGTCGCTCAGTCGCTCCAGCACATCTTTGGCCGCGTCAAAGACTTCCTCGCCGGCCACCGTCAGATGCAGCTCCTTGCCGATGTGCTCGATGAGCGGCATGCCGACCTTCCCTTCCAGGCGTTTGATCTGAATGGATACGGCGGGCTGCGTAAGGTGCACTTCTTCCGCGGCGCGGGTGACGCTCTTTTGCTCCGCGACGGCGGCAAAAAGACGAAGTTGCTGAAGCGTTGCGTGGAACATAGTTTATAAACGTTTGTAAATAGATAATATAAATACAATTAACTATACGTTATCCTTTTTGTCAACTATATTTGCGCTCAGACAGTGACAGCTCGCAGAGCATCAGGAGCAGCAGACAATGGCAAAGAACTATCAAGCAGGGGTTAAGGAATACCGGGAAACGTACTGGATGCCGGACTACGCGCCGCAAGACACCGACCCGCCGTGGCCGCGGAATCCTCGACAGGCACCTGGACCACCGTCTGGACCGACCTGCTGACCGACCTTGACTATTACAAGGGCCGTGCTTACGCCATCGAAGACGTGCCGGGCAACGATGAGGCCTTCTACGCCTTTATCGCCTATCCGATCGACCTGTTCGAAGAAGGCTCCGTTGTAAACATCCTGACCTCGCTGGTGGGCAATGTGTTCGGCTTCAAGGCCGTTCGGGCACTGCGTCTCGAAGACGTTCGCGTGCCGCGTGCTTACGTGATGACCTGTGGCGGTCCGCCGCACGGCATCCAGGTTGAACGCGACATCATGAACAAGTACGGCCGGCCGCTGCTGGGCTGCACGATCAAGCCGAAGCTGGGCCTTTCTGCCAAGAACTACGGCCGGGCGGTCTATGAAGTGCTACGCGGCGGCCTCGATTTCTCCAAGGACGATGAAAACGTCAACTCACAGCCTTTCATGCGCTGGAAGCAACGTTTTGACTTCGTCATGGAGGCCCTGCACAAAGCGCAAGCCGAAACCGGCGAGCGCAAGGGTCACTACCTGAACGTTACGGCACCGACGCCGGAGGAGATGTACAAGCGCGCCGAATACGCGAAGGAGCTTGGTGCACCGATCATCATGCACGACTATCTGACGGGCGGCTTCACAGCCAACACCGGCCTCGCCAACTGGTGCCGTGACAACGGGCTGTTGCTGCACATTCACCGTGCCATGCATGCCGTGCTCGATCGTAATCCGAACCACGGCATCCACTTCCGTGTGCTGACCAAGATGCTGCGCCTGTCGGGCGGTGATCACCTGCACTCTGGCACCGTGGTTGGCAAGCTGGAAGGCGATCGCGAAGCGACCCTCGGCTGGATCGACCTGATGCGCGATAGTTACATCAAGGAAGACCGTACCCGCGGCATCATGTTTGACCAGGATTGGGGCTCCCTGCCCGGCGTCTTCCCGGTGGCCTCAGGCGGTATTCATGTCTGGCACATGCCCGCGCTGGTCTCCATCTTCGGCGATGATTCTGTCCTGCAGTTCGGCGGCGGCACGCTCGGCCACCCGTGGGGCAATGCCGCCGGCGCCGCAGCCAACCGCGTCTCACTCGAAGCGTGTGTGCAGGCCCGCAACGAGGGCAGAGAGCTGGAGAAGGAAGGCAAGGACATCCTTACGGACGCTGCCAAGCACAGTCCGGAGCTCAAGATGGCCATGGAAACCTGGAAGGAGATCAAGTTCGAATTCGACACGGTCGACAAGCTGGACGTTGTCCACCGGTAAGCGTCTCACAAGATCTGGAACAGATATAAGGAAACGAAGATGTCTGATGTACAAGATTACAAGTCGAGCCTGAGTGATGCCGGCTCACGCAAGTTCGAGACATTCTCTTACTTGCCGACCATGGACGCCGTGGGCATCCGCAAGCAGGTGCAATACATCATTTCCAAGGGCTGGAACCCCGCCATCGAGCATACCGAACCGGAAAACGCCTTTGGTTACTACTGGTACATGTGGAAGCTGCCGATGTTCGGTGAAACCGACGTAGACCGGGTGCTGGCCGAAGCTGCGGCCTGCCACAGAGCTCACCCCGACAATCATGTCCGCCTTGTCGGCTTCGACAATTATGCTCAGTCGAAGGGTGCGGAAATGGTTGTTTATCGCGGAACGCCTGTATAAATGGAAGTCGTGAGGAAGCCCGGCGAAGGCAACGCCATAGCAGACCAGTACAGGGTCAAGAAGCAGCCCTACTACAAGACGGTTGCGAACGAGCAAAACCTGTATGAGGCGGCCTACGCGCGGCGTATGCCGGTGATGCTGAAGGGTCCGACGGGCTGCGGAAAGTCGCGGTTCGTTGAACATATGGCCTACACGCTCGGCAAGCCGCTCATAACGGTCGCCTGCAACGAAGACATGACCGCCTCGGACCTGGTTGGGCGTTACCTGCTCGATAAGGACGGCACCAAGTGGCAGGACGGGCCGCTGACCACAGCGGCCCGGATTGGTGCCATTTGCTACCTCGACGAAGTGGTCGAAGCGCGCCAGGACACCACCGTCGTCATCCACCCCCTCACCGACCACCGCCGCAATCTTCCGCTGGACAAGAAGGGTGAGCTGATCGAAGCACACCCCGATTTCCAGCTGGTGATCTCTTACAACCCCGGCTACCAGAGCCTGATGAAAGACCTGAAGCAATCGACCAAGCAACGCTTCGCCGCACTGGACTTTGACTATCCGGAGGAGGACCTGGAAGTAGAGATCGTGGCAACGGAATCGGGTTGCGACGCCGACACGGCAGCCAAGCTGGTTCAGATCGCGCACCGCACTCGCAACCTCAAAGGTCACGGGCTGGATGAAGGCATCTCCACTCGCCTGCTGGTGTACGCCGGACAGATGATCGGCGAAGGTGTTGAGCCTGCTGCCGCATGCCAGATGACACTGGTAACGCCGCTGACCGACGATCCTGACATGCGTGAAACCCTGGAAGCGGCGGTGGCGACGTTCTTCGTCAGCTAATCTCCTCTGACGCCCTGAGTCAGGCGATGACAGTCAATCTTGAAGACTATGCCGCGTGTCTAGAAAAGGCCGCTCCAGAGGTCTCGGACACCCTGGAAGCCACCTTTCACGAGGCTGCGCGCGTCATGTCACCCGCAGGTCTGCACGACTATATGGAGGGCGCGAAGGGGCTGTGTAACCTCGGGCGCGGCCACGACGTCGTGCTTTCGTTCCTTGAAGAAATGCCTGCCGTCGTCCAGGAGTGCGGTGAGGATGTAATCCGCGATTGCATCGAAGCCGCGCTGAAGCTTTCGTCAATGACATCGGGACAGGTAATCGCGCTCCTCTTTGCCAGCCTGCCGACAGCCGCGCGCCGCCTCGGCGATCCTGAACTGCTTCGCGGTTACCTGATGCTCATCCACCAGCTTTCGGCGAAAGCCTCACGGGGCTTGCGCCCGATGCTCGCCAATATCGACCAGCTGCTGTCCATGCTCACGCTGTCCGGGCTGAAGCGCTGGGCAAACTTCGGCGCGGATGCCTATCGGCGCGATCTGAACAACCTCGTCAAGTACTTCAATCTCGAAAGCGCCGACAGCAAGAAGATGCTGCAGAAAGAACGGCGCGGCACCCTGTTCGTGGATTCCCAACGCAAACTCAATTTTTACCTGCGAGCGCTATGGGGAAGAGACTTCTTCCTGCGTCCGACGGCGGCTGACCATGAAGGCTTCAAACCGTATTGTGAAGACCATGTGATGCACCTGCCCGATGCGGTCGATGCAGTCGGCGGCGTTTCCGGGATGGAAGTCTATCGGGCGCAGGCCGCACACCTCGCGGCGCATCTGAGTTACACAAACAGCGCTATCTCGAGCGAGGGCTTAAGTCCCGCACAGATGTTCTTTATTGGCTTGATCGAAGATGCGCGCGTGGAATACCGGGCTGCCAACGACTTCCCCGGCCTCAAGAAGCTGTGGGGCCGTCTGCTGGCCGTTGATCATGAAGGTGCCACGGAGCATCCGACCGTGCCGCTGCTCGAGCGGTTTGCGCACTGCCTCAACGACGACGACATACGCACCGATGACACGGAGCTGGATCGCCTTGCCGCCCGGTTTCACGACGAAATCGAAGCGCGCCAGAACGACAATCAGTTTTCCCGCGACCTGGGAATGGAGCTGTTCCGGCTACTGGCGGACCGCAAGGAGGTACCGAGCCTGCGGATTCTGGAATCCATCCGCGTGCCCTACCGGGACGACAATCGCATCGTCTGGGCGTTCGAAACGTTCGACTGGGAAGCACAGGGCACTGACTACATCCCAGCCTGGCAGCGCCAGGTTCGCAAGTACGTGAGTGCTGTGGAGATGGCCAACGAAGTGGACTGCGAGCTCGCCGGCGACGACGCTCAGGAAGTCTGGGTATGCGCCACCGAGTTCATGCCTTACGAGGACGCCGGCGAGGCGACCATGAGCTTCAACGATATGTGGGGCAAGGAACCGATCTCAGCGCCCTATCACTACCAGGAATGGGACTACCAGGTACAACTCTACCGTCCCGACTGGGCAACCGTTTACGAGCGCCGCGCCACCAAGGGGGATGCAAACGAGATCGAACGCATCCTTGTTGAGTACAAGCCCATTGCACACAAGATCAAGCACATCATCGACAGGCTCTCGCCGCAGGGCGTGCAGCGTGAGCGCAATCTCGAGGACGGTGACGAGATCGACATCAATGCCGCCGTCGACGCGATGATTTCGATACGCATGGGCAAACAACCGGATACGCGTATCACAATGCGCAACGTCATCAAGAATCGTGACCTCGCGGTAACGGTATTGCTCGATCTTTCAGAATCGACCAACGAGACAATCAATGGCTCGGACAAAACCGTGCTGGACCTTACCCGCGAAGCAGCAACGCTTGTCTGTACCGCGATCAGCGGCATTGGTGACCCGTTTGCCGTGCACGGGTTCGCCTCGGAAGGACGTCACGACGTCCATTACTATCGATTCAAGGACTTCAACCAGAAATTTAACCACGAGGTCAAAGCCCGGCTGGACGGTATGAAAGGGGGATTGTCTACACGTATGGGGGCGGCAATTCGGCATGCCGGCCGCCACTTACTCGCACAGCCAGAGCGACGCAAGCTCGTGTTGCTGGTGACGGACGGCGAGCCCGCTGACATCGACGAACGTGATCCACAACACCTGCGCCATGACACGAGGAAAGCGGTCGAAGAACTTCATTCGAAGGGCATCCTGACCTACTGCCTGACGCTGGACCCGAACGCGGATACCTATGTGAAACGTATCTTCGGCGCCAATAACTACACCATCGTCGACCATGTTAATCGCTTGCCCGAAAAGCTGCCGACACTGTTCGCCAGCCTGACCGGTTAAGCGATTTTGTGCGTCAGGGCGGCTCGGCCGGAAGCCGCTCCTGGTCGTGCCGTCGCCTGTAGGAGCCCGCCCCTGCGGGCGAGCTGTCGCGCGCTGGGGCGCGCTCCTACAAACAACAAAGCCGATCCCTCTGGTCCAACGTCTTTACGCGGTAGCGGATGCAGGATGAACGCATCGCTTGGCGCCTGTACCGATGCTGTGTATCGCCGGGGTCGCCTTGTAGGAGCCCGCCCCTGCGGGCGAGCTGTCGCGCGCTGGGGCGCGCTCCTACAAACAACAAAGCCGATCCCTCTGGTCCAACATCTTTACGCGGTAGCGGACGCAGGATGAACGCATCGCTTGGCGCCTGTACCGATGCTGTATATCGCCGCGGTCGCCTGTAGGAGCCCGCCCTTGCGGGCGAGCTGTCGCGCGCTGGAGAGCGCTCCTATGTTAGCTCCCGGCGCGGCCTTGATCAGGGTGAACGTCTGCTTTCACCCCGGGCGCTCGTTGATCCTCAAACCGGCAAGAGCTTAGATTCGAGGGCTTGCCGTGGGGCCGGGCCAACATCTGGCGCGTAGCCGAGTCGAGCCAGCATTTGCACCGTCTCCCCCCCATCGTTCGAGAGAAGCTCATGCACCCGCTTGTAGTATTCAGCCATCTCCGAAAATTCCTGCAAGGCCTGGCTCAGCGGATGAAAAGACAAGCCGAGCGCGTTGGCGATAAGTTGCGTGCGGACCCACGCCCGCCCGGCTTCGAGCTGCGCGCGCCGGGTATTGGTCGGTGTCGTAGACCAGACGAAGGCCATCGAAGAACGACATGCACGCGCATAGAATTCGAATGACTCGCGGTAGGCGCTTGAGTCCGGATCGTCCAGAGCCTCCGGTGACATCAGTCCGAGCAATCCAATCGTCGAAGTGAGTCGATCGTCCATTGACAGTCCGTAGGGTTGGGCACTCACCTCGGCTTTGCCGATATGCATTACTTCGATGCTCTCCCGACGGGTACTAGCTGTATCCCACTCGACTCGCCATGCATCAGTGGTGAGCATCCGAAGCTCGTCGACGAGAGCCGCGTCCGCAGTTGCCAGGACCTTGACGCCATCCACTGCTCCGCCCTGCAACTCGGGCAGAATGCCTGGATCGACTGGTCGTGAAGCGTCATATGGAAGGCGATTGGTTCGACGGGCGAGCACCGTCGAGAACAGCGGGTCCGGACGGACAGACGCATCCTCGACCAGCTCAACGTGGGCGATAGGCCGTCCGTCGAGCAAAGGTTGCGGCTCACCCTCCGGAAAATAGGTTATGTCGGCACGATACCCGGACTCGGCCGCGGCTTGCCGACACAGCTCGAGAAAGCAGCCAAATCCAATGGTTATCTGGCGATTAGGCGGGTCCGTTTCTGGCAACAGGCGATCCAGGTCACAATATATCGTGAAGTCCAGTCTCCTCCCCAGACCTATTCGCCATGGCTGCATGTTGTGCGGATTCGGAGCAAGAATCGCGTAAGCCAATACATCCAGCCGCGTATCGCCGAACCCGGCCGAGGCAGCGCTCCACGGCTCCCTTGCGGTTCTCGACGGGCCTGTCGTCGCCCACCAGGTACCGCCAAGCCCGAACAAGACCACCGAAGCCGTCCCTGTCGTCAATAAAGCCCGTCGACTGATCATTTTGCATTAGCTCCGCGCTGAATTTGCACGAAGCCTATCATTTTCCCCCGCCAAAAAGCCGGCGCCACGAATGCGGCCGGCTTCTTTAGTCTGGTGGCGGGAGCGTGATGAACGCAACGCCTCGCGCCGTCTTGGCATATTTGCCGATGCTGTGCATCGTCGTGCGCACACCTGTAGGAGCCCGCCTTGCGGGCGACCCGTCGCGCGCTGGGGCGCGCTCCTACAAACAACGAAACCGAGCCCTCCGGGGCCAGTCTTCTGCTTGGCAGCGGCGTCACGATGAACATGGTGCTGCGCATCGTTTTGGCACCTTTGCCGAGGCTGTGCAAATCTCAAGCCATTCCGAGATCCGGTCGTAGGAACGGCAGCTATCCGCCAGAGACCGCCTTTTAGAACTCGATTCCAGAAATACGCAACGCCGAGTAGGCCAAAGCAAGAGCTCCCCAATAGACGAAGAACCCCCAGTAATACGTGAAATACCTGAGCGGGCCACGTGAGGGAAAGACGTATTCCTTCTCGGTAAACCAGAGAATGATATTGACATAGAGACTGCATGCGCCTGCCGCACCGAATAACAGGTAGCCCCAGGAATGCCCCAGAAGCACACCGATACTACCGGCAGCAAACAGCGGGACGAACAACAACCAGTCAGCCCAGGCTGCCCCTACCGCCATTTTGAAATGCGTCTGATCGCGCCAATCTTCGTCTTTGCCAATAAGCAATTCCCTGGTCTTCTGCCTATCCGGCCTGATCAGAATCGACAATTGTGCCGCTACCAGTGGCATCAATGTAATTATTCCGAAGACAACGAGTGCCCACGTGAAAAGTGTTGGCTGCATGACCCTACTCCGCTACGGTTGTGCCAATCCCCACAGATAGAAGACCCCGTAAAGGCCGAACACGAGATAAAGGACCATGTAGACCATATAGACTGGCACCTGCACTCTCGAAATTGGGCTCAGCTGATTTTTTCCAAACAGGAGCCAGCGGGATATCGCAAGTGGGGCGACGTATACATAGCAAGCGCAGCTGTACAAGCCGAAAATCAAGGCCGTATCATGCCCGAGCAGCGCGAGCCATATGAATGCGCCTCCGGAGATGAAGTGGGTCATGTCAGCGATCGCAATCGCTTTTTCATCCAGCAAAAACCACCTGAACTCCGGATTGAGCGCATTGTCCTCTGTCATACCGAGCTTGTGATGTAGCTTTGGCGCGACGAGGAACAGCAATTGCGTGACAGGACCGCCTATCCAGATGAGAACAAAGACAGCCAGAAACCAGACGCTAATTTCCATGTTCGTTTACCTCGGCCCAACCAACGAGACTCGGTCCAACCTTAGGTCACCTGCAAAGCGCCGGATATAGCGAGATTCCGAATGTCCGCCCGCTGTGCTGCGCGCGGGCGTTTATCGCTCGGCTCGGAGCCCTTCCCGGCTATGCCAGTTGCAGGAGCACGCCCCAGCGCGCGACAGGTCGCCGGCAGGGGTGCGCTCCTACAAACTACAAAGCCGACCGTTCTGGAACCGACCTTTTGTACGGTGGCGAAGACGGGATTTGCCCTGCGCGGCTACGCCGGTCAGTTATGTCGGATGGCTCAGCTAGCCTCAGTTCGCTCTATTCCGACAGTCCTGACTCGGGTACGTCTCAGACAGCATCACGTCCATTTTGTTGTTCGTGGTGCGGCAGAGGCACTTGGCAAATTGGGCAGCATTTTACTGATCTCCGCGTGCAAGTATCGTGAACAGCGGTTGGATTTCTAGACGAAATATGTAGATTCAGTCATTGACGACTCTGTCCCTGAGCAATATTGTAAGCGTATGAGGTCCACCAGCCGAAATCTGGAAGCACAGCTCAAGAAGCTGCCTCAGAAAGATAGGGCTCGTCTCGCAATGAGTCTCATCGCGAGTCTGGATCCTGGCACTGACGAGGATGCCGAGGCCCTGTGGCTCGACGAAGCAGGCAAGCGTCTCAAAGCCTACGACGCTGGAGAAACTCAGTCTCGCCCGGTCAATGATGTAATAGCCGAGATAAAATCTGGCCTCAAATGACGTAGTTCCGAATTCTTTCGGAAGCTTCTGAAGAACTCGAAGCTTGTGTCAGCTACTACAACTCGCAACGGTCAAATCTTGGTACAGAATTCTTAGCCGAGTTTGAAAGGACGGCCGAACGAATTCTAAAACTACCAACTGCCGCGCGTATGGTCGGCGAAGACGTTCGATCAAAGCCGATTCATCGATTTCCTTTCTATGTGATCTATCGTTCGCAAGAAGATGAAATTACCATCGTTGCCGTTGCACATCGTCGACGACGACCCAGGTACTGGCTTGATCGCACATAGCAAGCTTCCGGTTCGCTGAATCCGCCACAGACATTGAATACATCAATAGTCTGTGCAAAAAAAGCTGCCCATTATGAGACTGGCGCATTTTTCTTGGTACCGGGCGCAGGATGAACGCAGTGCTACGTGATGGCGTTTGTCGGTCAACTCCGTTGGCCTCGGAGCGGCGCTTTGCTCCGTTTTGGCGCCTTTTTAACTGCTGTGCATCGTCATGCGGTCGCCTGTAGGAACCCGCCTCGGAGTGTACTGTTCCGGCAGCCTTCACACGCATTCGTTTGCAGTAACACCGCCGGAAAGTTGGAGGCATACTTCGCCCTTAGATGTCGGTGTCTTACTGAAGCAAACATTCAGCAGGATAGCCTGCGCCTGGAAGGGGGGTTCGGACTACAGTCAGCGTTTTTTAAGTCAGCCAAAGGCTCCAGTACGCCTATCTTGGTAGCGGAGTGGCTTCCACAAAAACCGGCAGATGATCGGAGTAGTATTTCAGGTTGTTCGAGTCCGTCAGAACCGCATACTTCAAGACGTTCCAATTGCCTTTGCTGGTAAAGATGTAGTCGATTCTTCTTGTGACCGGTTGGTCAATACCGAAACGGCCGGCGGCCTCATCGGGCCGAAATCGTACTGTCCCATCAGGCCCAAATGCTACAAGTGATGCGTCCTCCTTTGCGTCGTTCATTCTGTCCATAATTGTCGAAATCGGCACACTGCCTGGCACCGAATTTAAATCTCCCATCAACAGAAACGGATGTCCTTGTACATTGATCTGGTCAATTTGAGCGATGATAAGTACCGCGCTCTTTTCTCTGGCGACCACCCCTTTGTGATCAAAGTGAGTATTAAACACCCAGAATGTCTGTAACGACGTAAGGTCTTTGAATTTTGCATACGTACAAACGCGCTTAAAGGCGGCATCCCATCCGATCGACACCTGTTCCGGAGTTTCAGACAGCCAAAACGTTCCATGCTCCAGTCGATCCAATCGCCTGGTGTCATAGAATATCGCCGAGAATTCCCCGCCCTTCTCCCCGTCGTCCCGACCCACACCAACGTAGGAATAATCAGGCAGCGAGGCTTTGATGTACTCAACCTGATGATATAGGCCCTCCTGAATGCCAAGCAGATCGGGCTCATAGAACTTGATCTGATCGACCAGGCCTTTCTTCCTGAAGTCCCATGCGTCTGCACCATCGTTCGCCGTATCGAGGCGAATGTTGTATGTCATCGCCTCGATTGTCTGTGCCTGAACACCTGTCGACGACAACAAGATGACGGTGACGACCGTCAAAGACCAAAGTCGGTGTCTGAATCTGATCAAGTCTGCCAGTATGTTTTTGACGCGCCCCACGGTTTTGTACGCACCTTTCCGCTCAATTTCGCGACAGCATACAAGCTACCTATGTCCACTGCGACGTCTATGTCGTTCATTGCACTTGTCATCTCGAGAAGGCTGAAGGGCGACGCGATCCGAGAAGCGGCCCTCGCAACGACAGAACCAAGATCAGGACGTCTCACCAGGTGGTGTTCTCGCACCCACAATCACCAGCCACAGAATTATTGGCAGTTCCAACATCGCAAGTCCGTCAAGGATCGGGGACACGGCCGTCTTGTATTGCGGCAGCAGCAGGAATGTGAAATTGCTCGCCAAATAAGCGAAGGCTGCAATCCAGAGTGAAATACCGATGATCTTTGGTATGAAGCCAGATCGATATACGAGTACTCCCATCGGGATCAACCAGAGCCCCCAGAATACCTGGATGATCTGGATTCCGTAGCTCTGCAAGCGGATGAACAGATACGCAACACCTTCCAACTGCGCAGTGTCAAATGCGGACAGGAAATCGGGCTTACTCAGAATGATTAGAACCGCAAGCTGATTGAACGCGTTGGCAAAGTATGCGGCGACAGCAATCACGACGAATACCACCATAAGCACCGCCTGCTTTTCACTGACATGCTTCAGCAACCGGTACAGAGCCAGCGCTACGAGCAAATAGATCAGACTGGACAGGAGTCCGACATAGATGCCTGATCGATACAGCAACTGCGAGGCCTCGATATTCTGCATGGTCGCCGCAGCATTTCCGGACACCACCAGCGTCGAAGGAACATAGATCAGACTGAAAATGCCAGTCGGGACCAGCATTAGATACAGCAGTCCGGCAATTCTTGCTTGTTTCTTCCTCGAGGTCATCTCCCGCCCCTGACTTGTTGAGGTCCACGTCGTGGAAGACTGGCCGCGTCGGGTCGTTTACAGCCGTTCCGACACATTCTAGCCCAAAGACAGGATTTGAACGGAATGCGAACTTTGCCTCATGTTTTCAGGGAAGAAGAATGCCGGCCCACTAACGGGACCGGCCTGTTTTTCTGCTAGCGGGGGCGCGCTTCGTACGTTGGCAGCAACCCTTAGCCCATAGCGGTGCTGAAGGTCACCAATCGCAACCTGCTTGGGACGTCCTTCCTCGAATGGCTCCATGCGGCGTATCATTCGTTTTTGCCGCACTGATTGATGGAGGAAATGGGGATGACTCGAAGCAGCCTTCGAATCGACGAGCCGCTCGACGCATACGTGTCGGCACTACTCCCGGAGGAACCGGCCGTGCTCGTGCGTCTGCGAGAGGAAACCTCCCGACTCGAGGGTGCGCGAATGCAGATCGGCTGGGACCAGGCGCGTTTCATGACGTTGCTTTTGCGCTGCATCGGTGCCCGCAACACCATCGAGGTAGGCGTGTTCACCGGCTACAGCACATTGGTCACGGCGCTGGCTCTCCCGGACTCGGGCCGCATTCTCGCCTGTGACATCAATCGAGAATGGACAAACATCGCGCTGCAGTATTGGCGCGAAGCCGACGTTGTCGACAAGATCGATCTGCGCATTGGCCCGGCCGCCGACACATTGCACGACATTCTCGCCGACAGCAAAGAAGCATCCTACGACTTCGCTTTTATCGACGCGGATAAGACCGGCTACGATGGCTACTATGAACGCTGCCTGGCGCTTCTTCGCCCCGGCGGTGTCATCATGATCGACAATGCACTATGGGGCGGTTCCGTAGCGAACTCAGCGGATCACAGCGAGGATACGCGAGCCATTCGGGCGCTGAACGAGAAGATCTCCCGGGATAATCGTGTCGAAGCGTACCTTGCCCCGGTCGGCGACGGCGTGTATGTCGCCTGGAAAAGGTAGCTCTGGGGCCGCCGATAGCCTGCGTCATGTATCGCAGCATACGAACTCAGGGCGAGCGAACAAGAACAAACGCCACGAAGCCCGGCAAGCGTGATGAACAATTCTGCCACCTGCATGATGACCCACGCAGCGATCACAATGAAGCCGACCCCTCTGGTGCCGACCTGACGTTTAGTACCGGAGACGCGGTTGCCCTCGCCTGCATGACCGGCGATTTGGTCGGGGGCTCAGTTATGCATGCCAGGGAAGCTCGATTACGATCTTCCCGTTAGCCTCATTTCTATCCATTAATTCGTGGGCTTCCCGAAGTCGGTCAAATTCGAATTTTGGCCCGACCTTCAATGAGCTCTCCAGATTCGACCAAGGATACATAGCGTTGCAGCTGTTCAACTGATATGTCGGAGGCTTCTCCGCTGTACGAGGTTAGCTTGACACCAGTGGGAACATCTCCCATCGGATGAAACTCCGACAGAATCCATTCGCCGCCCAGTATGCCGGTCATGCAGACAATGCCGCCGCGTCTTGTTGCCTGCAGCGAGTCGAGCAAAGTGGTCGTACCAATCAACTCAAGGACGCGATCAATACCATCCGGGTAAATCGATCGAATTTCATTGGCAATATTCCCGGTGTCGACCACTACGTGAGTCGCGCCTGCGGCAATGAGTTCGTCAGACTTCTTCATGCTCCTGGTTGTCGCGACAATTTCGAGACCAGCGGACTTCGCCACTGCCATCGTCGCCAATCCGATCGAGGATGTTGCGCCTCGCACCAGGATGGATTGAGCGCGATCAATCTCAAGACCCGTGTAAAGCGAGCCATGGACTGTCTGAAGCATTTCAGGAAGTGCGCCGAGGACCGGCCATTCCAGGTTCGTTCGTAAGGGAAATACGTTCGCCCTGGGCGCAAGAACGTACTCAGCATAGGAACCGTCAAATTGGCGCCCCATTCCGCCCATCATCGCTGCAACGGTTTGACCAGGGCCCAAGCCTCCCTCCGGAGCTTCAACTACTTCGCCAACGCACTCGATACCGAGCACACGTGGGAAAGAGACGGTAGGAGAGTCGCCCCGCCGCGTGAACCATTCGGACCGGTTCAGCCCAAACGCGCGGATTCGAATCAGCACCCAATCGCGGCGAGGTGACGGCTTATCAATTTCCTTGAGTTCGAGCTTTTCCGGGCCGCCCGGTTCTGTGATCACATAAGCACGCATACTTGTCGTAGTCTTCTCTTTCGCCGAGTTGCGTCGTTAGAGCCAATTGCCGCTTAGGGCAAATATCCGCCCTATGGCCCATACTAGCTGATCGCTCGCTTTCGGGCGTGGAGCAGATATTCAATGAGTTGCTCGCACAAAAAAGCCCGGCTTTCGATTTCCTGGTGCCGAGGCACGCTTGGTACGTTAACAATATCCGCAAAACCCATTCTCATACTAGAGATCGCGCTGCTAGCAGCCTGAATCTGCGTGGCAAGATCGGCGATCGTCCGTCTTCACCAGTAGCGGTCATTCAAAACGCTTGGAATCGCCCGATTCTCGGGGCGGCCTACGGCCACGAGCAATGGGATGGACTCCTCCTCACCTTACGGCATCGCAATGTGCCAGACTGGATTTAGTAGTTCGTCGATACGAAAGATCTCAGTCACAGGATAAGAAGGAGTCCACAAATGAAGATTACTCGGGTTGGTGTTGATTTGGCAAAAAACGTCTTTCAGGTACACGGAGTAAATCGCGCCGGGCGCTGCGTGTGGAAACGCCAGTTGAAACGCTCGAACTGGCTGCAGGCGCTGACACAGAAGCTCGAGCCAGGGTGTGAGATCGGCATGGAAGCCTGCGGTGGCTCACACCACTGGGCGCGTGAGCTGCGCTCGCGTGGCTTCGTCGTCAAGCTGGTCTCGCCGCAGTTCGTGAAGCCGTTTGTAAAGAGCAACAAGAACGATGTCAACGATGCCGAGGCGGTCTGCGAGGCGATCAGTCGACCCAGTATGCGGTACGTGCCGATCAAGACTGCCGAGCAACAAGACCTCCAGGCCATGCACCGGATCCGCGATACGCTGATGCGACACCGCAAAGCCAAGGCCAATCAGATCCGGGGCCTGGTGGCTGAGTACGGCATCGTCGCGCCGAAGACCATCGTGCCATTGAGAAGGGCCATCCCGGACTGGCTCGAAGATGCCGAGAACGGTCTGTCCGACAACTTCCGCGCACTGCTGTTCGGCTTGTGGGAAGACTTCCAGCAACTCGAGCAACGGGTGAAAGACGTCGACCGGCAGATCAACGCCGTCTCGAACACCAACGCCGATGCGAAGCGTCTGAAACAGCTACGTGGTGTCGGCCCCCTGGTCTCTACGGCACTGGTTGCCCAGTTCGGTGACGGCCGCCAGTTCACGCGCGGACGGCAGGCATCTGCTTCGATCGGCGTCACGCCGCGACACGCAGGTACCGGCGGCAAGAACCTGATATACGGCATCACCAAGCGTGGCGACCCGTATCTCAGGAGCATCCTCATCCACGGTGCTCGAGCCGTCGTCTCGCAAGCGAAGCGACGCGACGATGCATTGAGTCGCTGGGTCACTGACCTGGCTGATCGAACGCACACCAATGTAGCGGCGGTTGCCTTGGCTAACAAGACGGCGCGCATGGCCTGGGCGATGCTGCGATACGGCACTGATTACGATCCCCAGCTCGCGCGAGCCTGAGATACGCAGAAGAAAATAGAACTCTCCAAGAATAGGAGACCCACTACGACGATTGCCAAGCGAGCTAACGATGAAGAAACGGTCGGCCCGGCGCCAGCCAAACCCGCGAATGGCCAAGTGCATTACAGCACGTACTAGCGATAGGGAGCTGGCGCGCGCATACCCATCAAGGCCCGGCGTCAACGCACGCCAACTTACGAGGCCGGATATACGAGCGCAGTCGTCTTACTCTTCACCAAACGCTCGCTTGTCAACGAGGAGGAGTCCATATACGGCCATTATGACCGGGCCACCATGCCGGTCGGGTTCCTCTAGAACAACTACTCCTCACTGACCCGTAAATGTACTTTGCGCATCAGATAGTTTGAATTTAGCCCCTCAGACTTGCTGCCCTTTTTGGACATTCCGCTGGTCAGCATGATTTGCAGTTCCAGTTCGGAGTCTCGTGCCGCATCACCAGGCCTGACTGTCATAGGAAGTACCGTGACTTGGCTCCCTTCGTACATGTCGATCCTATCCCCTACAACCCTGCAAGCCATGGGCAGGTTGACATCCCATCCAGGTGCAAATTTGGACAGTGCCGATGTCCTTATCTGACTGGGATCAATGTATAACCATGCGTTGCGATCTGGTGGCACGGCTTCTTCTTTCGTCCTGCCAATAACTGTCAGCACAGTGAACTTCTCACCACGATCTACTTCGATGAGAAATGAGCCGTCCTCACGTCTCAAAGAAGCCTTTGTTTTGGCGTCCAAGATGTCCACAATCGTACGTTCCTCGTCTGTCCATGGTCCATTTTCAATGTGACAGGAATCACAAGAACGATGGTCAGCGAGAATCCCAACGGCCGGTGGGTATCCGTATACAGAAGGCGCAATAAAAACGCATAGCGTAATTGCCAGGGCGGTTACTCTGGAATCCAACATCTTCATCTCCTCCAAGATTCGGTCCGATGGCAGCCCGGCGATCTTTGGGTCCTAGAAGGCGTCGTAGGAGGCGTCGCGGAGGAAGCGAGGACCCGTGGCTTTGCGTCCCTGATTTTGGTCAGGTTTGCCTTTATCAGATCAAGTATGAGCCGTTAGGAAAAACTGTCAATTCTGGGATTTACCTAAATTAGAGGCTGTCTAAGCGCCTTTGGACGAACGGCAGAAAAGGGTCAGCAGCAGCCCTTTTCACCAAGTTTAGCCTAACGGCAGCTTTTGCGCGTGAAGCGGACCATTCGACAGCACGTTTTCAAGCGCCAGGTTCTTAAAGTCTGCTCTCACCAGTAGCGGCCGTTCAGAACGCCTAGAATCGCCCGATTCTCGGGGCAGCTAACGGCCACAACCGGCCGGTGGATGTTCGCTTCACATCTCTCCGCGAGCCTATTAAAGGCCAACGAGTCGCGGCGCTGTCGCATGCCACCAATTGGTGTCCCAGAGGCTGTGGATCAGGATCGACGACGGCACCATGAACGCTAACCAGATCCAATAGGCCTTGTGAACTGCCCGTGTACGCACCAG
>CAMYMN010000074.1 GCA_947259395.1 uncultured Gammaproteobacteria bacterium
TCCGCTTGAAGAGCTTCGGCGCATCGAACCCGTGATCTATGTACCACCCGAAAGCGAGCGGCTGCACGCCAAATAAGCCGGTGCGCGGCGCGCGACATGGGTGCTTCGTTCATACACTGTTGCAAATGCCGGTAAAACACATGTGCACTTAGGGAGTTAGGTACAGTTTAGCATGTACCGAATCCAGGAGTGTGCCCGATGATCAACCCGTCATGTCCGAACCAAGCTTGCATTAAGAGCGTTGATAACCCATCGAAAGTGGTTCGTTATGGATTCTTCCGTGTCCGGTGCGGGCGCCGCCGGCGTTATCGATGTTTGCGCTGCAGGCGTACCTTTTCAAGGCGTACAAACACGGCCGTATTCGGTCTGCGGTGCTCTTCGCATGTTTTCGAGCGCGTCGCGCATTTGAGTGTTGAAGGCATGAGCCGCGCCGCGATCGCGCGCATCGAAGGTATAACATGGCACACCGCCGATCACTGGCTAACCAAGACTTCGGCGCTCGCTCAGCGCTTCAATGACCGCCAGCTTCAAAGGGTCCCAATCGTTGAGCTCCAAGCCGATGAGTTGCGAACATTCGCGCCCTGCAAAGCGAAGCCCACCTGGGTTTTCACGAGCATGGAAGTGTGCTCACGACTGTGGTCTTCGACAGTCGTGGGACGGCGCAGCTACGCGAATACGAAAGCCTTGTTCAGTGATACACTCCTTCGTGGTGAAGTCGTTGGGACCCCATTGATCATGACGGATGGCTTCGAGTTCTATGAGCGCGTGATCCGTACTCTCTTCGGTGTTGCTTGTATCTACGCACAAGTCATCAAGACCTGGCGGAAAAACCGCGTCACGCGAGTGGAGAGTCGAGTAGTTATCGGCACGACCCGACGATTGGAGAAGGCGCTCGATGAATCAGAAGATTCGGCACGCGCGAACACAGCGTATATCGAGCGTCTCAATTTGACAATCCGGCAATCGGTTGCCTATTTGCGTCGACGCAGTCCGCCCCATGCACGTTGCGAGGGGCGATTGCAGTGGCAGCTGTTGCGAGGGGCGATTGCAGTGGCAGCTATTTCACCTTGACCGGAAAGTCCCGCGACTCGCACAGGCCCGTGTGGCAAAAATCACTGGAGCGTCTCCCCTGCGGGGTCAACAGCAGACGTATGATTTCAAGTTGACCGTCCTGCAGGGACTTTTGTTGACCGAGTAGATTGCTAAGTTCATGCTGCAGAGCAAGGTGATCCTGCTGCAGCGCGATGTGGTCGTCGCGCAGTTCGCAGTGGTTGATGACACTCGCTGCCGCGGAGCCGATCATCAGCAACGCATCGCCACTGCCTTTCAGAAAGTTGCCGACGGTCATTGCCGGTGTATTACGAATACGCGTACCCACCCAGCCCCAAATTGCAACCTTGGTTTCATCCGGCCCCGCCAGGGCGGTCTTGCCGATCGCCTGAAACAACGTACCAATACCGGCCGAGATCATGCCGAGGCCGCGAATCACATAGCTTGCCTGGGTTACTTGCGGCTGGGCCTCGGCAACGATAACGCATAGCTGACTGCGTTGCAGCTGGCCTTGCTGGGTCACGACCTCGGATGGGAAAACTATGGTCTTGAGTAAATCTATCCGACTGCCGGCATTGTAAACTTCGTTTAGAAACTCCGGATCGAACAACGGCAGTTTTTGCGCCACCAAGGCAACCGGCAGCAGCAACTCGCACGGGATAATGGGTATCAGATCCGCCAGGCCAGGATCTTGAATTACGAACACGGAAGGGAGATGGTTAAAGTTCACCAGGGAATCAGCGAGGCCGAACATGCCGCCTACCAGCGTTTGCAGATCAGACTGAAATCCGGCGCATCCACCGCTGGCGACAAAATCCTCGACATCCTGCACCGACGGAACCACGGTTCCCAGCAGGGTTTTCTCGATGGCATCGTCAATAGTGGCGGGAAATGCTGAAATCGGTGCTACGGTCAACAGTAGCAGGAGTAAATTCCTTGGTAATTTACTTCGGTAGATATTTGATTCTTTCATGACTACTCGCCTCAGACACATGATCGATGGGATAAAGGCGAACTAGTATACTGTCCTGCGAACTACCAGTAATGCCGTTTCTTGACCTATATCAAGCATGCCAGTAATCGTCCTTACTTTTTCCAACCCTTGGCTTCGCGCTTTCTACGCTTGGTACCACCCCAGCATGGCTTTCATTCGTCCCATACTCACATTCCCCGCTCAATCCCAGCGAAAATACTAACTTGCGAGTCTTTCCCAAAAATCCCGCGGTGAATTTCTTAGGGATTGTCGAGCCACCGCCTGGCCGCGGCCTCTTCATTGGCGTCGAAGTATTCGATGGGCACCGGCCGCAGTCCCTTCGCGGTGAAGGCATAGGCGAGGTCTCGCCACTTGGCGTCGCCGACAAGCGCCAGCTTGTCTATGAACGCGTCGTTGCGTTCCGCGAAAGACATGTCCTCCCAACCCTCGGCGCGCTCCCACCCGGCGAAACTCTCCATCAGCACCAGGATTTTCACGCGCCCCAGCTCCCGGATCATCGCTTCACACTTGTTTTGCGCCCGTTCGAATTCTGTCTTGCCGAGCGTGCCCGATACTCGGAACACCGCCAAATTACCATCTTCAAATTCCAAGGTGATCGGCATGACTATCAACTCCTTACTGGTTTTGCCGTTGCGCAGGTAGCGTGGGCATCAAGCAAGTAAAGCAGGCGTTACCGACATTCCAGATCATATCGGTCGCTGGCAGCCTTGCGGCGCTGCGGTTTTCCCTTCAGCTCATCGAGCTGTTTGTGGAGCTGCTCGCAGTAGGCAAGCTTACTCTCTGTGTCTTGACGTGTGGTGCTTCCAGATGTCGACACCGCGCATCCGGACAGCAGAGAAAGACAGACGATGATCTTCACAAGGCGCGGTGTGTTTTTAGACATGGACATTCTCGTTATTGCGTGTGCACCAAACGTACCACGTGGGTAGAGATCGTCCGGTACTGTTTACATTGGCGTGTCAAATGAACTGCAGTGCGGCATCAAGCCGTTTCAGTCGCAGGCACACGGAAGAAGATCGCGTATAGGACCGGCACCACCAACATGGTCAGCACCGTCGCAATCATCAGCCCGAAGATGATGGTCACCGCCATGGCGATAAAAAACGCGTCGAACAGCAGCGGAATCAGGCCGAGAGCGGTGGTCAGCGCAGCCATGGCCACCGGCCGTAAGCGGCTTACCCCCGAATCAACAATGGCCTGCAGCGGCGCCGCGCCCCCGCGTTTTTGAAACTCGATCTCGTCGATCAGCACGATGGCGTTCTTGATGAGCATGCCGGACAGGCTCATGAACCCGAGCAGCGCCATGAATCCGAACGGCTGATTGGTGACCAACAGGCCGGTAGTGACCCCGATCAGGGCCAGCGGCACAGTGAGCCAGATCACCAGCGGTTGGCGCAGTGCATTGAACAGCGTGATGACAATCAACACCATGGCCAGGAAGAAGAACGGCAGATTAGCGGCGATGCCGGCCTGGGCGCGACGGGAATCCCGGTATTCGCCCCACCACTGCAGTTCATAGTCGGGTCCCAGGTCAATTACTTCCACCTTGGGTCGGAAGCGTTGGAACACCGTACTGGCCTGCTCGAATGCGGGCTCGGCGTAGACGGTGATGGTTCGCTTGCGGTTGAGCCGCTGAATGATGTCGTCCTCGTAAGCCGTCTCAAAATCAGAGACCACCTGGCGCAAGGGAATCGCCTGGCGGGCCGCCGGGCTCCAGATCTGGATATTCTGGATACTGGTGACGTCGCCGCGCTCCTTCTCCGGCGCTCGCATCAGGATGGGCAGCAGCTCGTCACCCTCCCGGTACACGCCAACCCGGCTGCCGTCAAAGGCCGATTGGATGGCACTTGCTACGTCCGGTCGGCCGATGCCGGCCCGATTCGCTTCTTCGTCAGCCATGACCGGTCGCACCAGTTTCACCCGCTGGCGCCAGTCGGTGCGGATCGCCTTGGCGCCGCCGTCCTCATAAATAATGTCTTCGACTTCGCTCGCCACCTGGCGCAGCACATCCAGGTCGGGTCCGCTGATGCGCGCCTGGAGCTTGGCGGAACCGGGTCCGAGCAGAAACCGCTTGGCGTAGACCAGCGCATCCGGGAACTGTTCTTGCAGCTCTCGCTCAATTTTTGGTAACAGGGCGTTGATGGATCGATAGTCCTCAACGTCCACCAGGAACTGTATGTAAGCCGAATTGGGCCGCTCCGGCTGATAAGTCAGCAGGAACCGCATGCCGCCGGCGCCCGCCAGTGTGGTCACATGCGTGACGCCTTCCAGCCCGAGTAGATATTCCTCGGCAGACGCCGCCGCCTGCACGGTTTCGTCGATGTGGGTCCCCTGTGACAGCCAGAAATCGACCGTAAACTGCGGGCGCGTGGAGTCGGGGAAGAAGCTCTGCTTGACGTATCCGAAGCCCCATAACGAGGTGGCGAAGATCACCAGGACGACCGTGATCGTGGCCCATCGCGCGCGAATGCAAGCGGTCAGCAAACCTCTATACGTGCGGTAGAAACCAGTGTCGTACGGGTCGGCCTCGTCATCGCTATCCCCCGCTTTTGCTTTCGGCGGCTTCAGGAACATTACCCCTAACACCGGTGTCACCGTTACCGCGGTGACCCAACTCAGACTGAGCGAGATCAGCACGACCTGGAACAGTGAGCGACAGAACTCGCCGGTGGAATCGTCCGACAGCCCAATGGCGCCGAATGCCATAATCGCAACCGCGGTGGCACCAAAGAGCGGCCAGGCGGTCTGATTGACCACCTCTTCGGCAGCAGCCTCGGGCTGCATACCCTTTTGAATGCGAACCAACATACCGTCGACGACCACGATGGCGTTGTCCACCAGCATTCCGAGCGCAATGATCAGTGCCCCCAGGGAGATGCGTTCCAACGCGATGTTCCAGGGCCCCATGAAGACGAAGGTCGCGGAGATGGTCAGGGCGAGAATGAAACCGATCAAGAGACCGCTGCGTAGCCCCATGAACACCAGCAGCACGACCACAACGATGGCCACCGCCTGCATCAAGCTGGTGAGGAAGCTGTCAATGGCCGTGGTCACCGCCTGGGACTGCACCGAAACGATCCCGAATTCGATGCCCAGTGGCGTGCGCGGCAGTAACTCGCGCAGGCGCCGCTCGACCGCCTCGCCCATGGTCACGACGTTACCGCCGCTGACGGTGGAGATCCCCAGACCGATCGCGGCCTTACCGTCGAAACGCAGGACCCGAGTTGGTGGCTCCTGATAGCCGCGCCGCACCGTCGCGACATCACGCAAATAGATCTGCTGCCCTGAGCCGTGGCCGGTAATGAGCAGATCCCCGATCTCCTCGACCGAATCGAAGGTACCGGTCGGGTCGATGGCGATGTACTCCCGGCCCACCTGTACGCGTCCGGAGTCGGCAACGAGGTTCCGGTCCTGCAGCGACTGAACGATCTGTTGCGGCAGGATGCCGAGCTGAGACATCCGGTCCCGCTCGGGCTCCACGTACACGACCTCGTTACGATCGCCCCAGAAGTCGATCTTGGCCACGTCCTGGACCAGAAGCAGCTCCTTCCGCAACAGCTTGGCGTACTCTCTCAGCTCGGCATAGCTGTATTCGGGGCCGGTGATGGCGAGGAAGATCCCCCACACATCACCGAAATCGTCGTTCACCACCGCGGGTCCCGCGCCGGGCGGCAACTGACCCTGTATGTCACCCACCTTACGGCGCAGCTCGTCCCAGACCTGGGGCAGTGAGCTTTTGTCGTACTGGTCTTTGATCCGCACCGTAACCGTGGACAGGCCGCGGTCCGACTTGGACTCGACCTCCTTGAGCTGACCGAGCTGCTGCACGGCCCGCTCAATCAAATCACTCACTTCTTCTTCCACCTCGGCCGCGCTGGCACCGGGATAAGGCGTGACGACCAGGGCCTCCTTAATGGTGAATTCCGGATCTTCGAGCCAGGACAGCCGATCGAAGGAGAGTATGCCGCCCACAAACAAAACGGTGGTCAGCACCAGCACTGTCATGCGGTTACGCAGGGAGTACGCGGCAATGCTCACGGCAGTATTTTCTTATCCATTGGTTGACGTTGCCGATTCAGTTCTCGTAGCGCCGCACCTGAACGCCTTCGCGCAGCTGGCTGACGCCGGACACGGCGACGAGGTCGCCGGCTGTCAGTCCTTCCACGATCTCCACCTCGTTACCGGCCAGCCCTCGCAGCTTCACGGGCTTGCGCTGGACCGTCATGGTCGTGGCATCTACCAACCACACGTGGGGGTTACCGGCCTCGTCCGCAAACGCCGCGTGTGACGGCAATCTCAGGGTATCGTCGCGCGTTGCGGTATAGGTCACCCGCGCGGTCATGCCAGGCAGGACCGACGCGTCGTCGGGCGGGGCAAAAGTCAGACGTATCTGGAACGTGCGGGTGACGGGATCGGCGGTGGTCGCGAACTCCCTGACTGCCGCCGGGAACGTGCGGCCCGGCAAGGATGAGATCTCCACCTGCGGTTTCGCTCGTTGCGTCATCTCCTCCGGTGTCAGCCTGGCCGCGCCGCGCGAGATATCGCGCTCCGGCGCGCTGACTTCGATCTCCAACTGCGAGATGTCCTGCAACACCAGCACCGGCTCCTTGGCCTTGACATTTTGAAAGTCCTCAACCAGCCGCCGTGCGACGAAGCCATCGAACGGAGCGCGCAGCACCGTGTCCTGCACCGCCTTTTCCTCCTTGCGGACCTGGGCTTCCGCGACCTCCACCGCCTTGCGGTCCGTGTCGATCTTACTGGTGGAAATGGCGCCCGGGTCCTCTTTATAGATGCGCAAACTGCGTTGCAGGTCCGATTGGGCCTTGCGATAGGAGGCGCTGGCCTGGTCCAGATTCGCCTGGTAATCGCGTTTGTCCAGGCGCGCCAGCTCGGTACCCTGGGTCACCTGCTGCCCTTCTTTCACCAAAAACTCGGTAATGCGGCCGCCCACCTCGAAGGCCATGTCCGCGTGCTGAGCCGCTCTGATGGTGCCCGGCAGCTCTCGCGTCACCGCCGCGCCCGGGTCGCCGATGGTGACGATCTTCACCGGCCTGACGACGGGCGCCTCCTGCACCGGTTCCTCACCGCAGCCGGTCAAGGACAAGCCCAGCCACGGGATAATCATCAGTGTGCCAATTCGATGTGTTGTCATACGATCACCTGCTCGACCAGACCAGTCTGCCTTCACCGCATTACCAATCCGGAGTTCGTCGTGTTTGAGTGTCGGTCTTCATTTCCAGATCCGGCGTCAACAAGCCCCCCCAATTCGTACGCTCGCGCATCTGTGTCTTGGTGGCTGCCGGGATCAGGGCCTTACCCTGCCGAATCTGCCAGCCACCGCCGAGTGCCTTGTACAGTGCGATCAAGTTCCGGGTCACGTCGCCGCGTACCGCGGTGAGTTGATCCTGTTGGGTCACCAGCGTCTCCTGCGTGTTGAGCACCGTGGTGTAATCAGTGGCGCCTTCGCGATACTGAGTCAGCGCCAGATCCACCGCACGGCGCGCCGCTTTTTCCCCGTCGATCCGGAACCTGACCTCGTCGCGTGCGCGCACAAATGCAGTCATGGAATCCTCTGCCTCCTGTGCCGCGCGCAACACCGTGTTCTGGTAGTTCACCAGCAATTGCTGCAGACGGGCGTCCTGAACGCGCACATTATTCTTAATGCGCCCGTAATTGAACAACGGCCAATCGAAGCTGGGACCGCCGACGAAGAACAGGCTGTGGGAGTCAAAAAGTTCTTCAACGCCGCTGTTGCCGGTCTTGGTGGTGTTGGTGCCGCTGCTTGCCGCCAGACCGATGGAGCCAAACAGGGAAAAGCTGGGATACAGGTTGGCCTGGGCTACACCGATCAAGGCACTCTGCGCCGCGGCCTGAAGCTCGGCGCGCCGCACGTCCGGGCGCCGGCGCAACAGATCGGCGGGAATACCCACCGCCACCTCCCGGGGTGCGGCGGGAATCGCGCCCGACCCGCCGAGGATGTCCTGCAAATCACCGGGCGGCATGCCTAGTAGGATGCTCAACGCATTGCCGGCCTGGCGCAGTCCGGTCTCCAGGCGCGGAATGGAGGCCTGGGTGTTGAACAGCAGCGTTTTCGCTTGTTGGACGTCCAGTTCAGTGGTCGCGCCATTGCGAAAACGGACATCGGCGATTTTCAGGCTACGTTGCTGAATTACAACGTTGTCGCGCGCGAGCACCAAGCGCTGTTGGAACGTGCGGATCAGCACGTAGGTATTCGCGACATCAGCCGTCAGGCTCACCAGCAGATCGTCGTAATCAGCCACCGAGGCCAGGAAGTTGGCGTCGGCGGATTCGACGCCGCGGCGAAACTTGCCCCAGAAATCCAGCTCCCAGGCGGCATCGAAGCCGATATCGAAGTCGGTGAAACCTAGATCCGCAGCCGCGGTGTTGGCCTGGTTTTCACTAGCGCTCTGATAGACCACGCCGCCGCTCGCCTGCTGCTGCTGCGGATACAGATTACCCACCGCGATGCCGAGCTGGGCGCGCGCCTCCAGGATGCGGATCGCGGCGATCCGTAGCGACAGGTTCTGATCATACGCGGCCTTGATCAGCTTGCTGAGCGTGGGATCGCCGAACAATGTCCACCACGCGGTGTAGTCAACGCTGTCGCTCTTGAGTTGGGCTGCGTCGATGTCCTGCCAGCGCTCGGAGACGGGTGCCTCGGGTTTTTGAAATTCGGGACCCAGGGTGGTGCAGGCCGTGGACATCAAACTCGCACCGAGCACCAAGGCCAACGGCAGATGACCGGCGAAAGTGATACTTCGGATTTGTGCCGGGCGATTCATGGTTGCGCACAATCATGATGGTCATTCACCTGAAAAGCACTTCTTCTCTGGTTTGTATAATTAGCGCTAAATCCTAGATCGGACGGCGCGTATAAATACACCCCTTCCCGTATAATTTTAGGTTGGGGGGCGTTAAACATATGAACCACGAAAGAAAAGACGGTCACATGCCCAGTCACCAAATCCGTTTCGGCCCGTGCCATCTCGAGGATGAACCGGTACGCCTTCGGTGCGGGACGCAAACCATACAACTGCGGCGCAAGAGCCTGGAAGTATGGAGTACCTAGCGGAGCGCCCCGGCCATCTGGTGAGTAAGGAGGAACTATTTAACTCTGTTCGGGAAAAGGCCATCCGCTGTTTGGCGTGCGGAACAATTTTCATATGCTTGTCGAATTTAGCAATTTTGCTTGGGTCGTAGCAAACTCCTAATCAATTTTCTCAGGATTATGAAACTCTAATGGTTGGCCCTCTCACAGCGCACTCGATCCGCCTTCCGGCCAACGACTCTGGCAGCGCAACCCACCGACTCGTGTGGCAAGAGTATCAATACGCTGTAAGGGGTCGACAACTTTCAGCTCCACCCAAATATCTCTTTTCATACTCCAATGCCCTCGCGGTAAGTTGCTTGTCTAGGCACGTTATGCGCGCCACCAAGACCTGCTAGTCCGGATATTTCTTACAAACGGTTGCATGCGATTGGCATCCCTAAACACCTGGTCTAGAAAAGCGATATCGTATTTACTGGGCCGCTCTCCCCCTTCAACCCTCTCCTTGAGCGTAAGCGCTCCCGCAAACCGCTATTCTATTAAGGCTGTCCACGCGCGCCGCGATGACGCCAGTATCCTGCGAAGCATCGGCCATCATCGCCGCCCGGCGGCAGCTGAGCTCTATGTGTTTCTACATTCCTCGAAATCGATGGTTTTTCGGGGGCGAGGCAGCCGTTCTTCGCGCGAGCCACAACCTACTTAGTCATGGAAGATGTCCGCCCGTCTATCCACTTTGCGTCAAACGCCGGAGCTGGTTGATATCATTGACGATCGGCGGACTGGATCTGTTCGCTCACAGGAAAATGCTGATGCCGTAGCGGAGACGATCCGCTCGCTTTGGCGGCCACCGATGGCCAAACTCAACGCTGCGAGCGCCTGTCTAAGTCTGCTTCTGCGCGATGTGCATGGCGACCAGCCGCGCCACCAGGACCGTGAGGTACACCTGGCCGATGATCGCTTCCAGATAAGCCAGTACTCCTGCTTGATACGTTTGCGGCGTGATGTCGCCGTACCCCAGGGTGGTCAGGGTGACGAAGCTGAAGTAGTTGAAGGCGTGAATGACCTCCCGCGGATCGGCGATCTGCGCCTCGATACCGGTGAAAGAACCGGGCGCCAACGCCGCAAGGAAGACGTAGGCAAACCCAAAGCTGACGCCGATCAACAGATAGACACTGATCGCCCCATAGATCAGATCGGTATCCACCTGTTGACTGTCAATAAAGATGTGCCGCATCAGCACCACGGCCACATAGCCAAAGAACGCGATAGCCAATGCCGAACTGAGCAGAGTCAAGCCGTCAATCCCGAGCACCAAGCCGGACCAGCGGGTCAACAGAAAAAGAACAGCCAAACCGGCAGTCACCATCAACCTGCCGCGGTTGGTGATGCTGGGGAGTACACCGCCGACTAATGCCACGATGAGGAAAATCTCGAGCACAATTGTCAATCGTACTGCGTCCCCAATAAGCGGATAGAACACGGTTAACGCAACTTGCGACACCAACAGGTACAAATACACGTTTCGCGGCTGCGCGACGTCATCCTGGTTGGTTCTATTGGCCACTGCGAAATCCGGATGTCGACCCGCCCCGGGTCGCTAGCGTTTCAGTCGCGTGAAGGCGCGATCGAATACCGCCCAACCCATCGCCCCCAACTCTTTTCGCGCGCGTTCCGACACGCGCCCCGCTACCCATACTTCGCGCGCGGCAGCTGAGTGTTTCTTCATTGCTTTGGTCAAATCCCGGACGGCATCGGCTGCGGTCCGGGTCCAGGAGAGATAGTCAACCGGCCCGGCGACCAGGCCTTTGCCGTTACTGGCAACCGCGAACGGAATGCGTTCGGTCGCCACGATCTGGCGGATCGGCCCGCGCACCTCGTGATATTGGGCCATCAACTCAACGAGTCGGGTCGTGAACTCCGCCTCCTGCGGAGACTCTACCGCTGAGGCGTAACGAAGCAGGACCGGGCGCCCCTTCACCCCCGCCAGGCGCGCCATGGCATTCACGATAAACGTCTGGGCGGTTGGAGTGTAGTGCGGGTTCTCGTAGAAACGTTCTATACTGGCATCATCCATGCCCATCTTTCTCAAGCTTTCTTCATTGCGAAGCTGCAGATCCAACGGGTTCATCGTCCACACGAGGTTGCTGACATCCGCCAGATGATCAAGCGCAGCCGGTAATGACGGCATGGCCAGCCTTGTCCCGAACGAGCCGGCGGCGGCAACCTTCGCCATGCTGTCCAGGTCATCGCGCAGCACGACGTTAGTCGTATAGGGGTCGACCTTCAGATCCATCGCCAACTTGCGGAACGCACTGTTGACGCCCAGGTAACGTCGCCCCAATTTCTTTCCCTGTTCCACAACCTTGTCCGACGTATCACTGTGTTCGGTTACTTGCCCGCTTTGCTTCTTGTTTTGTTTCTCTTTCTCCTCCTCTGCCACTTCTTTGGCCTTCTCATAGGCATCCTGGGTCCTTCGCGCTGTGCGCTTGAACAGCCGGCCGACCCCGGCAGAGATTCCTGCGACGGTCCCTTGCGGATCATCGATGGCCTTACCGATCGTCCCGGCCGATTTGGCCACCGCCGAACCGACCGACTCGGCAAAGACCTTGGTCTTGCTCATCTTGCGCAGCTCGGCGATGGCCGCGATCTCATGCACGCGAACTGGAACCATTATGTCACTCTTTGCCGATAATTCGCCAAACGGCGAAGTGATCCGGTAATGGTTCATAAAACCTCGGTTAACCACCTGCTCTTGAACTGTGTGATTGGTCCCCTTCAAGATCTTCTTGGGCAGCAGTTGTGATGCTTTGAGCCTTGGTGTATCCGGTTCATAAGTAACCGAGGCCGCGTTAATCGGCATAACTATGGCAACCGTTGATAAAAACAACATCACCGCAAGACGATGAGTTTTGACGAGGCGTATTCTATCGTGCGCTTTCAACATTAATAGTTCTTCCGATTATCTCAGGCTACGTGGTGCTCTCGCCCGCGTAACGCTAATACTGATTAGAATCTCCCATTGACTGAAGTGGCGTGCCCGCGGACTTAGTTTGCTTGCGCAATTTTAATCTGTCTACGATTAAACTATACGTGACGTAATACTTATAGATATTACTCACGTATTGGACCGTCTCCCGGCCAATACGTTTGGCGGCAATCACTTCAACATTTCCGAACCACTTACGGCGATCAAGCCCCATCTTCGCCGCCTCGTTGCGGAGTCTCGCTAATTTCGCGGGACCAGCGTTATACGCAGCGAAGGTAAACAGCATGCGGTTCAACGGGTCGATGTCTTTATCATTGAAATAGCGATCCCGCAAGAACCGTAGGTATTTCGTCCCGGCGTGAATGTTGCTCTCCAGCTCCTCGATATTGGTGATACCGACATTCGGGTCAGCGGCGGTGGTCGGCAGTATTTGCATCACCCCAACCGCGCCGGTATGACTGCGCTTGGTCTGATCGAGACCAGATTCCTGGTGGCCGAGCGCAGCGAGCATCAACCAGTCGAAATCATACCTGCCGGCGTAACGCTTGAACAATTCCACTGTATCATTGAACTTCGAGAGCTCGACGTCCGTCAATGCGTTCCGGGCCCATTTGTTTTCGCGCAGATAGCGTTTGTACAGGATGTTTCCCATCAAAGTGCCCTTCTTGTGACTTACAACAAACGCATTGATGGTCTTTTTGAGATTCGGACTGTCCTTGCGAAACGCCCAGGCAATCTTCCCTCCAGAATTCACGGTGATGTCTGAATGCACCGATATGTCATCGAAGATCTCTTGCCAGAATTGCGCCTTGTGGTTGTCCACGGTCACCATTGGTATGAGCCCGGCGTTCGTCATCTCCAACAGATCGCTGTCTTCGAGATTCTCATCCGCGAGTATGAGCTCGACTGCGGGCATCTTTTTCTGTTTAAAAGAGGCGTTCAGGCGCTGAAGACTTGTGAAATAACTACTCGAACGGCGAACGTAAATCTCTTTGCCCGATAGTTCATTCAGATTGCTGACCGGCGGCGCAGCGGGGCCGGTGACCAGAACCTCGCTCACCCCTTTGAGTATCGGATCCGAAAAATCAACAAGCTTCGTTCTTTCATCCGTAACCGTCAGATTGGCAGCGGCGATGTCGCCACGGCCATCTAAGAGCGCCGGGATCAATTGGTCGCGCGTGACTGGGATAAAGATGACATGGATCTGGAGCGTTTTGGTGTTCAACCTTTCGTTGACAAACCTCTCGAATTCCTTGAGCAGCTCGTATGACGCCCCATGCTGGATCGGTCCATCGAGGAAGTACATCATCTTGTTGAACACGACTAGGGCGCGGATCTTGCGCCTTGTGACCATACCGTCAAAGTCACCCGTCCATTCTTCCTGTAGACCCAGAATCTCCAGCACCTCACCGCCCCTATGCTGTTCTGAAGCAACAGGCGAGGACGGGAAGATAAATGCGAAACAGACAATGCAAGGCAATAGCTTTACCCAAAGCTTCATCTACGTCGCGCCCTCAGTTTGCGCTGGCTATATCTATTGCTGAGATGGACAGCGTTAACGCCATGTAGATGTACGCTCAATAAAAGCATCAGCACAACGACGGAGAGTATCTGTTCATATCCTTCTAACCCAAGCTCCGCGACAACAAGCAATACGTATTATGGCTGATGCGATGTATCCCGGTCCAAACCAACCGACAAAAAATATTGTTTTGATATCGATGTTTGTACCAATCGTACCGGTGACAACGGGCAGCATGCGGATGATAGTCAAACTCAAAGGTGTAAAGGTCCAAGCCTTTTGATCCCACCAATCGACTGCATAAGCCACCATAACCATGGTAAAAAATAAGAAATACAAACAGTTTCGACTGTTCCCCTTCGGCCTCACCGAAATCCTGAATACGTTTGCGTATGACAGAGTATCACCCGCTCGGATCATATCTAAAGATCCGCTTGTGCTATATTGATCGCATGCAATTGGCGCCATGGAAACGTAACGAGAGAAAAATCTCACGGCTGGAACGTGAATATCAGTTATGCGGAAAATGGAGACATCACAGAAATTGTCATTCTAGAAGCGAAGGGAGAGGTACTGAACGCTCATCGGATCGATCAGTAAGGTCACACCTCCTTTCTCGACCGCAGTGTCATCGGCGTTCTGTTTGTCGTCGAACGTAAATCCATATTGAAAACCGGAACAGCCTCCTCCCTGGACGAACACGCGTAGCTTAAGTGCGTCATTGTCTTCGGCGTCAATCAACGCTCTGACTTTACTAGCTGCACCGTCCGTGAATCGGCACGGCTCGATTTGGGTACGCGTGACTTGGAACTTGACGAGGTTTTCGGGCTGAACGGTGCCTAGCCCGCATATATGGACCCGTCCGTTTTTGCAAGGCCGACGGTTTGGTGACGGGAAAGATAGGTTGCACGCATATATCCGGCCTGTTGATGAGACGTTGAATGTCTCTGGCCCTGATGGAAATCCGCACGCTCATACCCAGCACATTTCTGCGGCATCGAAGTGCCCTGCGGGCTATCGGGTTGAATGAGCATCGGTTTGACCTGTTTTGCCATCACTTTCAGTCGGTCTTTGCAATCCTGGGTAGGCGGTAATCGGTTCAATATGAGTTCAGGTTCGCGCCTCGCCGGCCGGTCGGTAACCCTCGCCTCGGGTGAGCATGGCCCAGGCGATACGGGCGTTCTTGTTGGCCAGTGCGACGGCGGCGACATTCGGGCCATGGCGGGCGACGATACGGTTGATCCAGCGGCTGCGAGGATCGGTTTTGCCTTTGGCGTGGCGCACCGCCGAACGTGCCCCGTGGATCAGCAGGGTGCGCACATAACGGTTACCCCGATTCTTCTTCAGACCCAGCACAACGATGTTCCCGCCCGTCCCCTTATGGGCCGGCGCCGTCCCGATACATGCCGAGAGTTGCCGTCCCGAATCGAATTGCTGGGCATCACCCACCGCTGCCACCAGCGCCGTCGTCGACATCGGACCCAGCCCTTCGACCTTGAGCAACCGCCGGCAACGTTCATCGGCCTTTGCCGCCTGCTCAATCCGCCTGTCATGGCGCTTCAGATGGTCACTGCACACCGCCACCCGCTCGTACAGCTCCGCCAACAACTCGCGAAAGCCCGCCGTTAACCCGTTCTCAGCATCCTCCAGCACCCCAGGGATACGACGCCGAAAATTATGCAGACCCTTAGGCAGCACGATCCCGTACTCCGCCAACAAACCTCGCGCCTGGTTCACCAGCGCCGTGCGCTGCTTCACCAACAGCTCCCGCACCCGGTGCAACGACTGCAAATCCTGCTGCGCTACGCTGTTCACGGGCACCTCGCGAAGATGGGCCCGCGTCCCCGCCTCCGCGATCGCCGCCGCATCGTGCGCATCGTCCTTGTCTCCCTGTAGGTAACCCTTCACATCCTTCGCCTTGAGCAGCTTCACTTCGTGGCCCAACTGCGCAATCTCCCGCGCCCAATAATGGGCACCCCCGCAGGCCTCCATTACCACCAGGCACTTCGGCAACTGCGCTACCTCCGAAAGCAACTTCTTGCGCGTCAACCGCTGACTCAACACCGCCTGCCCTCGCTCATCGACACCCCACAGCTCAAACACACGCTTTGCTAAATCTATGCCCAATACGCTAAGGTTCATCTCGGACCCTCCTGCTTATCTTGTTCGATGGAAGTTGAATCCCTATCGTGGCCCATTGCGAGGCCGTAAAGAAAGTAGGACGGGTCCATACCATCATTTCTCACCAGGCGGCGCCAAGTTCCAATTTCATTTTGATATATCAGGCGGTTTGCCGAATTCATGAAATACACCGTGTTGAGACAATCCCGCCTATCCCGGCCCTGGCTCGATCTCGAACGCCTGCACTTGCGCTTCACTCAACCCATAGCTACGGCTATGGGTTTCGTTCCAGCGCGGCGTCCAGTCGCCCGGTCTCTTCGCCAGCATCCGGGATCCTGGTGAGAAATGCGGGCT
>CAMYMN010000075.1:0-11982 GCA_947259395.1 uncultured Gammaproteobacteria bacterium
CTCCCGCGCGGCGGTAAGGTCTATGGCCGCGTTGCGGGCCCCCGAGGTGATCAGCAGTTTCAAATCTGGCAGCCGGCTGAGCAAGGCGCGCGGAAACGGCGTGCGCTCACGCATGATGCACAGCACTGCAAACGGCTCCAACCGCGCAACCAACGCATCACCATAGGGCAGGTGATCAGAGAAAACGGTAATCTCACAGGAGGATGCTAATTGCTGCCAATCGGCGAGTGTTAATGCCACCTGCTGGTAGTCATCCAGGATTGCAATCTTCGTCATTAGTTACTCAACACCTCCCAGCGGTCATCCGCAAATAACCAATGTCAGCTCGGATCAAAATTGATAACGCCGTAACCCGCCATCGACGGGGATCACGGCCCCGGTAATGTAACGCGCCAGCGGCGACACGAGAAAACAAACCAGATGGGCGATGTCCTCAGGCCGGCCGTACTCACCCACTGGTATTTCGGTCGCGGATTGCTGTTGCCGGTATTCCGGTGCGTAGTTTCTCAAGATCTGCTCACTCATGATGCGACCGGGGGGAATGGAATTGACCGTAATGCCGGCTTTTCCCACCTCGCGCGACAGCCCCTTGGCCCATGAGTGCATCGCCGCCTTGGCACAGAACGCGCCGTTGATGCCCTCGGGTTCGGATTTCCCGGTGATGTTGACGATCCGGCCCCAGCCGGATGCGATCATTTGCGGGAGCAATTGATGAGTGAGTTGGCGCTGACGCGTGAAGTTCAACGTCATGGCTTCCTCCCAAGCGTTCTCGTCTGTGTCGAGGGTGAACGCACGGCTACCTCCAGCGTTGTTGACCAGAATCTCCACTTTCCCGAGCCCGTCGAGTGCGGCCCCAGCGATGAGTTGCGGTGCATCCGCTTGCATGAAATCACATGTGATGATGAGCGGTTCTTTGGCACCGGCGGCTACCAGATCGTGGGCGAGCTCATCCAGCAGCGGCCGGCGGCGCGCGGTCACGGCAAGTGTGACGCCCTCTTTGGCCAAGGCGGACGCGATCCCACGCCCGATACCGGTGCTGGCGCCAGTCACCAAAGCGGTTCGATTATCGAGTTCAAGATTCATTGTTTACCGGTGTGTTGAGCAGTCTTATCGGAATGGCCAAGGCAGATCAAACAAACTCTGCAACAGTCCGGGAGGAAAATCCCGATGCAGGGCGCCGGCAATCACCAACAGGCCGCCCAACCCGCCCGACGTGAGCAGTGCCGTTTCCAACCAACTCGTAGCCGCCCTGATGCGCAGAAACATGACAAAGAACGCGGCCAGGGCGATGATAAAACCGAACAGCGCAGTCAGCGCAAGCAGCAGGATCAGCCAGCTCAACGTAGACCACACGCCGCGGGGTGCACCCGCATCCTCACCTATCATCTCGAGGTCGGCGACGATGACATGGTCGGCGGGTACCGTTGAGGAGCGAAACAGGAGTATCAACGTGCCGAGCAGCGTGAAGCCAACCACCGTGATCGGAAACACCTTGTCAATGAGCACCGACACGTTCAATGAATCCACCAGGTTCACGGCGAGGAATACGGCGATAATCACTGTAAATACAATCGGCGCGATCTTGGACTGCTGCGATGCTGCGGTTGTTACCGGTGGTTTTAGGCTCGCCGACTGCCGTGCACCCAGCCACACGGAGATCACGGTAATCGCTAGAAGAATCAACGCCGTGGGTGAAAAAATATATTCCAGCATCGGACTCCAACCCAACTTGAGTCTGCTGAGCGCGATTTGTGTTGCCTGGTAGGTGTACACCTCTGCTTGGTCAGCCAACACGAAGCCAATCAAGAACGCGGGTCTGGGCCATTCGAAACGGCGCATCAAAATACCGAGTACCCCGATGGCCACCAACGCGGCCAGATCCCACAGCGTCTGCTTCGATTGAAACGCCGCAAAGCTGATCATCATCAACAGAAACGGCGCGAGCAGCGGAAAACGAATGGTGGTCAGACGCGCAATGCCGCCCGAGAGAAAGATACACAACCCGGCGCCAAACACATTGGCCAGGGCCAGCGACCACACCACCGTATAGGTGATCGGCAAATCGTTGGTGATCATTTGCGGGCCGGCCTCGTAGCCGATCAATATCAACCCGCCGATGAAGATCGCCATGGAACCGGAGCCGGGGATGCCGAACAATAAGGTCGGCACCAGCCCACCGCCCTCCTTGGCGTTGTTGGAACTCTCAGGACCGATCACGCCGCGGATTTCACCGTGACCGAACGTCTCGCGGTTGCGGGTGGTTTGTACCGTGTGGCCGTAGGCGATCCAATCCACCACGGACCCGCCCAGGCCCGGGATCACGCCCACGAGCACGCCGATCGTCGCGCAGCGGATCGACAGCCACTTGTTGCGCCACCAATCCCGCACGCCGTCGAACCACCCGGCGCCCAGCTTTGCGTCCTTGGCGATGGCGCGATCCCGTCGGAGTAGCGAAATGATTTCCGGAATCGCAAACACGCCCAGACCCACAATCACCAGCTGCATCCCATCCTGCAGATACCAGGATCCGAAGTCCATGCGCGGCGACCCTTGGGCGGGAGCTTCCCCCATCGCGCCCACGACCATGCCGAGCCCCGCGGTGATCAGGCCTTTCAACAGGCTGCGCCCGGCAAGCACGCCGACCATGGAGAACCCAAGCACGGTGAGCATGAGCAACTCAGGCAGCCCGAAAGCGAGCACGATTGGGCGTGCAATGAGAATAAAGAAGGTCAACACCACCGCACCGAAAAGCCCGCCGAACAAGGACGATGCGAAGGCAGCCGACAGGGCCCGCGCGGCCTGTCCTTGTTTGGCCAGCGGAAAACCGTCCAACACCGTGGCCTGTGACGCCGACGAACCGGGGATGCCCATGAGCACCGACGCAAAGGTGTCCGAAGTGGGAATCACCGCGACCAGACCGACCATCATCGAGAGCCCGGAGACCGGGTCCATGCCATACAAAAACGGCAGCAACAGGCTGAGTCCGGCGATGCCCCCAAGACCGGGAAACACGCCGATACTGAGTCCAAGCACCACGCCTAAGACGAGATAGCCGATGTTCTGGGCGGTCAGAATGAGCCCGATCGCCTCGTTTAAGGCGGGCAGCGCGATGGCGAAAAAGTCCACGACGGACTCCTAGGCAGGATGGCCCGGGCACGGCGTGCGCCGCGCCCGGTTATGCGTGGTTTATTTTTTCAGCTCCACCCCGTAGCGGTCCTTGAGCCAACCCTTGATCCAGGCGATGGCTTTGGGATCAACTTCGGTGCCTCTTTTCTTGAAGGCGGCAGCCTTAACCCCGGTGGCCTGCGGATAAACACCGAGACGTTTTTTCGAAATCTGCGGAAAGTCCGGCCGGTTGATCACCTTTTGGAAGGCGTTGCTATAGGTATCGATGATCTCCTGCGACGTGCCCTTGGGCAGGAACACCATCTTCTGCGCCGGAAAGCCGGCGATGAAAAAGGCCTTCCACGCCTCCCATGCATCTCCGGAAGGTTCCTGGCCTTTGACTTGGCTGTACACCTCTTTGAAGGTCGGCAGGTCCGGAAAGGTCGGATCGCGGACGATGTTGCCGGCATCGTCCAGCGCGCCCCATGTCATGATCGGCACCGCCTTGCCTTCTTTCACCAACGGCATGACCTTGGACAGGAACGCCGACGATGTCTGGTAGTCGATATTGGCTTCACCGCGCTCGAACATCAACCGTCCCGCGCCGCGGCCCTTGATCCCGAACACCGGATCGACCTTCAGGCCGAGCATCTCGAAAGCCAGCAGCGGCACCAGGTCGAGACGCGTTGCGCCCTGTGAACCGTAGATAAAATTGGTGTTAAAGATCGACTTTGGATCTTGTTTCCACTTGGCGCCCAGGTCCGGCGGCAGATAGGCGACACCGCCGGTGGCGGTGGCCAACACTACGTTCCAGTCCGCGTAGTTGTACTTCACACGCGGATCGCCCAATAGAAACGGAAACTGGGTGGAACCGGAGGACCCGAAAATGGTGAGCCCGTCGGGCTTCACACGTGAGGCGAAGTAGTTCGCGCCCTTGGTGGAACCGGCGCCGGGCATATTCTTGACGACCACCGTTGGCTTGCCCGGCAATGCCTCAGAAAGAAGCGGCGCGTAGAACCGCGACCATTTGTCCGAGCCACCGCCCTCCTTGAACGGAATAATCCATTCGATGGTCTTGCCGCCGAAATCCGCGGCGATGCTCGCATTGGGTGCTACCGCTACACCGGTTAACGCGGCGCTCGCGGATACTGCGGCGACTGTTGCTATGAACGTGCGTCGCGTTACGGGTTTTCTATTAGTCACTTTTACTCCTCCAAGCTGGTTAAGATATTGAAAGACGCGCGGTGACGGACACTCGTTCCGTCTTGTCATCCTGCTTATTCTCTTCGTGGCGATTATCCACTTTTAATACTAAATAATGCCCTAGTCTAACCGCCAAGTAAGCGTATCGGGATTGTATTTACAACGCGCGTTCATTTGCAAAATATTGGTGCACCGCACCATAATGGCATTCTCAAACGCAGGCGCGGGATGTAGGGCCTGTCGGTCGTTGCGATAACTGTTAACTCGGCGCGGTGAAACAAGGCAATCACTCGCCGATGACGACGATACAGGTCTACCTGCAATTCAGACCCAAGCCACATTCAGCCTGGACGTGCAGCCATAGGTTGGGACCGCTCATCGGACAGCGTGTTGCAAGCAACCGCTGCGATAAACTTCAATCGGCGTCACGTGCGCCCTGGGAATAAGCTTGGTGGTTTGCGCCGTAGATAGATATCGGATGTCGCTTCGCGGCGGAATGCCCACAATCTTTTCCATACAACGCTGTTAACAACATTAAGCATAAACACCACCGCCATGCATCACGGTGCGCGCACGACCCTACATACCCTCGCCTTAGGCCTCGCGGGCGGCGCCCTGTTTGCCAGCCTGCATCTGCCGCTGCCGTGGCTGTTGGGCGCACTGGTGTTCAATATGATCGGCAGTTTCGCCGGGCTGAAGCTGGGCCTGAGCACCTATGTTCGCAATCCGACGCTAACCGTTCTAGGTGTGACCATCGGCAGCGCGTTGACCCCAGATCTCGTCGGCCGCGCCCAGGATTGGTGGCTGACGCTGGCGGCCATGGCTCTGTTTGTGGTCACCGCGTCGCCGTTGGCGATCATATACTGCCGAAAGGTCATGGGGTTCGACGGGGTGTCGGCGACCTATGCCGGCATCCCCGGGGGCTTGAGCGAGATGATTTTCACCGGCGGCGCGTTAGGCGGAGACCCGCGCCGCATCGCCCTGGCGCACGCCTCGCGTCTGGCGTTGATCCTGCTGTTGCTGCCACCGGCCATGAGACTCGTCGCCGGCGTCGATATCGCCGGTGCGCGTCCGGGCTTCAGTTCGTGGACCACGCTGCCGCCACTGGATGCAGTGCTATTGCTGGGCTGCGCGGTGCTGGGCGCGTTCGCCGCGCGCCTGGTGCGGTTGCCCAATCCGTTTCTGCTCGGGCCGCTTATCTTAAGTGTTGTGGTCCACCTGTTGTCGTTGACGACAGCGAAACCCCCTAACTGGCTGCTGGACATTATTCAGCTGGTGGTGGGCGCCTATGTCGGTGCCCAATTTGCACATACCCGCGCCGCTGATCTGCTGCGGATTTTGAGCCTGTCTTCGATACTCACCCTGTTGCTGCTTGGGTGGGCAGGATTGTTTGCTTGGACATCGAGCCAAGCGATGGGATTCGAATTTGCGGCGGTGCTCTTGGCTTTTGTCCCCGGTGGCATCGCCGAGATGTCATTGATCGCCGTGTTGCTGCACATCGATCCCATCTTCGTGGCCGCCCACCACATATTTCGGGTATTGTTGATATTCACGTTTTCGCCGATGCTCGCGATCTGGTCACGACCATATCAATCAAGAAATGGTAAATCCTAGCAGAGCTGAAAAACCAAGGTACACGCCGCTGCGCCTGCTGGTGATGGAAGGAGACGGCATCGGACCGGAGATCACTGCCGCCGCGCTGCACGTGCTCGACACCGTCAATGACATCCTCGACCTGCGCATCACATTCGTTCCGGCTGAGGTCGGATTTCGGGCGTTGAAATCCCACGGCACTACTCTCCCCGATTCCGTGGTTGAACAGGCCACGCAGGCCGATGGGATTGTTCTCGGCCCGGTAGCGCACAATGATTATCCGCCCGCTGCGCACGGCGGGGTCAACCCATCCGGCGAGCTACGCAAGCAACTGGATCTGTTTGCCAACATTCGCCCGGCGCGAACCCGGGACAATATTGCATCGACCATTGCACAGGTGTTCGATCTGGTAATCGTTCGCGAGAACACCGAGGGCTTTTATTCCGACCGCTCAATGCACGCGGGAACCGGTGAGTTCATGCCCACGCCGGATCTGGCGATTGCGCTGCGCAAGGTCAGCGCGCACGGTTCCCGTCGCATCGCCCGCCAGGCGTTCGCACTCGCACGGCAACGGCGGCGCAAGGTCACCACGGTGCACAAGGCCAATGTGCTGCGGGTTTCCGATGGATTGTTCCTGCGCTGCGTTCGCGAGGTGGCCGCGGAGTATGGCGACGTCGTGCACGAAGAACGCTTGATCGATGCCATGACGGCGCTGCTGATTCGTGATCCACATGCGTTCGACGTCGTACTCACCACCAACATGTTTGGCGACATCCTGTCCGACGAGGCCTGCGAGCTGGCGGGCGGCCTGGGGTTGGGGGCGTCGCTTAACCTGGGCGAAAATCACGCCATGGCGCAGGCGCAACACGGCGCGGCGCCGGATATCGCCGGGAAAGATGTGGCGAATCCGAGTTCGCTGATCGGTTCCACGGCCATGCTCCTTAGTTGGCTGTCTGCACGACATGACGATCCTAAATTGGCGCAGGCGGGGAAGCTTATCGATCGGGCCCTGGATGCGGTGCTCTCGCAGCCCGCGCTACGTACCCGTGATCTGGGCGGCGATACCGGCACCCGCGCCTTCGCCGAGGCGGTGGCCGACAATGTCCGCGATCTGGCCGGGCAAAACTAGAAAATAAAGTTGTCACTGCGTTTGTTGGCAATGGGTATCGCGGGTAAACAGGATCAGCAGCGCCGCCAGCGCCGCCCACGCCAGCATCAGATTGAAGCCGGCCTGATAGGCTGGTAAATCGTAGATGCGCACGCCGGTTTGTTGTTGTCCTTGCCACATGCGATCGAGCATCCAACCCACCGCTGGCTGCAGCAGCATCGGTCCGCTCATCACGCCACTGTTGACGACGCCGGAGACCGTTCCCGCGAGCGAGATCGGCACCGATTCCTTGGCAAACGCAAAGCCCAAGATCATGCAGCCGGAGAAAAATCCGATCACCACCAGCACCGCCACCAGCAGCCACACGGGGAGGCCCGGCACGTAAACCACTACCAGCCAGCCAAGCAGCACCACCCACACCCCGGCGACGTAGGGCCATTTCCGCGCCCCGATGCGATCCGAAAAGGCCCCGAACACCGGCCCACCCAGCGCCCAGGCCACCATCAGCGCCGAGGTCACGCTGGCCGCGCCAACCGGAGTCAGTCCATAGTGCGAGGTGAGGAACGGCACCCCCCATAGACCGGCGAAGGTCAGCAGGCAGCCCACCACCCCACCGGGCACCAACGCCAGCAACCACGTGTTGCGATAGGTCATGACCTTACGCAGACCCGCCCACACCCCTAACTGGACGCTGCTTTCAGGGTGTTCCGCGGCGTGGGAAAGGTAGCCACGCTCGGCCGGGTCATCGCGCACCAGCCACCAGATGCACACCGCCAACAGACCGGTGAAGATGGCCATCACCACCATCACCTGGCGCCATC
This sequence comes from uncultured Gammaproteobacteria bacterium, assembly GCA_947259395.1. GTDB lineage: Bacteria > Pseudomonadota > Gammaproteobacteria > Arenicellales > JAANXG01 > CALZGZ01. The sequence continues at coordinate 7,831 of CAMYMN010000075.1, forward strand.
CGATGGCAGCGACGCTCATTTGCAGCGGCACGCCGGCGAACACCGCGCCACAAATACCGGCGAACAGCGCTACCCCGCTGGCCATGGCATATTGCTTCAACGGTAGCCAGTGGCTGGCCAACTTGAGCATGCCGACGAAGGCCACCGCGACCGAGCCACCGACCAGCAGGCGACCGATGCCGGCGATGCTGCCATTGGAAGCAACGGCGAACACCAGGGTGCCGATGGCGGCGATCAGTGCGCCCAGACTCAGCAGCCGGCGCGGTCCCCAACGGTCCGCCAGCAGTCCGGTGGGGATCTGCATGGCGACGTAGCTGTAGAAATAAAACGCCGACAGGTTGCCGAGACTGGCCGCGCTCAGGTCGAAGGTGCGGGAGAGTTCGTCGCTCATCACCGCCGGCGCAACGCGCTGAAAGAAGCCGATGAGATACAGCACCGCCCCCAGACCCCAGACTGCCCATGCCAGGATCAGGGGCGGAAAACGATCAGCGTTGATTGGTACCGGCTGTTGACGCGCCAAGTTGTCCACCCATGAATACAAAAGCACGAGACTGTAATTTGCGCTGGCCTTAAGAGCAACTTGGCATTACGTTGCGCGACACGATACCGGGTAGGTAAACCGCAATGGCCGCTCGGGGATACGGCGCGTGCCATCGTAACATGTGATCACGCCGACGCCGTCGGCCCAATACAGGTGCGGGTTGACCGGTTGATGCCGGGAAGAGAAATCGGCTGCCGGCCCGGCGTAAACAACAAAATGCAGGTGTGTGGGATTACCGGCACTCGCACCGGTGATTCCCATGGTGCCGATCTGTTGTCCGCGCCGCACGCGTTGGCCTAACTCGACCCGTCTTTCCGTCAGGTGGAGGTACATCGTTTGTACATAGCGCCCATGCTCGTCGCGGCCATGGTCGATTCGCACCGTGTTTCCCCACAACCACGAGTGCTGCGACGCGACCACTGCGCCCGGCGCCGGCGCCAAGATCGGGTCACCGATCTCGCCACTGATGTCTATGCCCTCATGGATCCCCAAAAAATTGCCCTGCTCATCGGTTAGTGGCAGCGGACGAAACCGGTACTGAATCGACGGCGCATCCGCCGGCATAACGATGCGGATCCCTTGGTCATAAGGGTCTGCGCCGTGATCGATGATCCAACCGTAACGGGGATGCGGGTGTATCGGCGTGGACCTTGGCGCGCAGGATGTCATCAACAGGCTCAGGCCACAGACTGTCAGCAGTAGACAACACGAAAATCGGCGCATCGGATTGGCGGTCATTTTCCGGCATCCACAACCCGGCTCAACAAGTACCGCCATGCCTCGGCGTGATGCGGGAAAAGTCTATCTTCATAAAGAATGCCCTCGTAGAGAAAAGCCACGGCATGATAACGCTGATAGAAGTAATCGATGGCAACGCCGAATCCGGTATAGTCCACCACGGACTTCCAGTCGCCGATTTCAATATCGCCCCACAAAATGTGATGCAGTTGGCGCGCAATTTGAACATGACGTAGTTTGTCTTCTTCCGGCATATAAAACTTGTAGTGTCCGCCCGGGTAAGCCAGTGCCCCCGCGCAACAATGATAATTCATGACCAGACGGACGGTTGCCGTTTCTCGTTCCATAAGGTCTATCAGGCCGCGGGTTTCCGGCTGGGTCAATCTCTTTTCGCCGGTGGAAATCACGTCAAAATCACGGTTCAGATCCACCCGGTTCGCATTGTTGCGACGCGGTTTGAATCGACGGTTTCGCCAATTTTCATAGCCATCCGGGTTGGCGATGGGAACGATATAGATGCGGTGTCCACGGGCAAGAAACCTGCGCAACCAAGGCGTGTCGGAAACGCTCAGTAACCATCCTCCCAACCGATCTACAATATTCATATATTCATCGCCATGCATGGCGCCGAGAATGAGCACCGACTTTGCAGATTCGCGCAACGGCAAGCTTGCAATGCGCAGGGCGACAAGGTTCCGGCCGTCCACACTCTTGCCATACTCCAGCCGCCGGGCAACCGCTGGATAGTCTCGTTCGTGAACCGCGAGTGTGTCTTGTATGTGACTGTAGGGGGGCGCCGGCGGGCCATGAGTACAGGCCGCAAGCCAACCCGACACCAATAATATTACGCCGTTATGACGCAACCGATGCACGGTTGTCGGAGCCCGGTGCTGGGGGATCGCGGACCACGGGAGATTTTTGCACACTAAAGTACAGGAGTGGAATTACGAAAAGCGTGAGCACCGTGGATGCAAAGGTTCCAAAGATCAGTGATATCGCCAGCCCCCCAAACACCGGATCCAAAATCATCACCAGGGTGCCGAGAATGATGGCCAGCGCCGTTAAGGTGATCGGTCTTAGGCGCGTGATTCCCGCTTGCAGCACCGCCTCGTCCAACGGGTGACCCTGTTTACGGTACTCGAGTATGAAGTCGATCAGCAACAACGAGTTACGCACCACGATCCCGGCAAGAGCAATCACCCCGATCATCGACGTTGCCGTGAAGTATTGTCCCATCACCGCGTGCCCGGGAAACACGCCGACGATTGTTAAAGGAATCGCTCCCATCACCACCAGGGGAATGATGAACGACCGGTAATAGCCCACCAGTATCAAGTAGATCAACAAGATGGCGACACCAAACGCCGCGCCGAGATCGCGAAATACATCCAACGTCAAACGCATCTCACCGTCCCACCGCAAACTCCAATTCGACGCATCCGGATCACCGAGAAAATACTGAGTTAGCTTGACGTCGCCGGGTAACGGATTGTTGCGCAGGTGATTCCACATATTCAACACCGCATATATCTGACTGGTCGATCCGAGCTCGCCGGTCACGTACACCACCGGCCTTTGATCCTTGTGTTGTATTGATTTCGGAGCAGTGATCTCGACCACGTCGGCGATACGATTGAGAGGAACCTGCCGTCCCTGGGGCGTGATGAAAAATATTTGATTCAAGTCCGTGGGTTGCCGTCGATCAGATATTGGGATCTGGAAACGGATCGGCACCGGCTCTTTTTCAAGCTCCATGTGCACAGTGCCGACATCGTAGCCATCGAGAAAGGTTCTCAATGTCTGCGCGATGTCGACCGGCGGGATGCCGGCAAGGGCCGCCTTTTCCCGGTTTACGACAATCTTGAACTCACGCACATCATCGCCGACCGAGTCATCGATATCGACGACGTCGTAGGTTTTCATGAACACGTCTTTGCGCAGCTGCCCGGCAATTTGTCGCAACTGCTCATAATCCGGTCCGTATAACTCCGCGAGGATGGTGGCGCGCACCGGGGGACCCGGCGGATCCTCCACCAGTTTGATGATCGCCCCGGTCTGGTCTGCCACTTCGGCAATGGGCGGTCGCAGCTGCAGGGCGATATCGATTGAACTATGCTCGCGTACGTGCTTGTTGCGCAGATTCACGCGCACCTCACCCAAGTGAGCACCTTGTTTAAGACCGCTGCCCCGCAGCATACCGTTGAAATCGATAATCCCGGATTCACCCACCGTGGTCTCATAGGTGTCCACATCCGGATGTGCACGCAGTACATCTCCAACCAAACGCGTCACCCGGTCCGTGTCCTCCAACGCCGTGCCCTGCGGCATATCCACGGTGACATTAAAAGTGTTGGTGTTGTTCTTCGGAAGCATCTTGAATCGCACCAGGTCATAAACCGGCATCGCCAACACCGCACCCATCAATGTCAGAATCACAAGGAAAAACAACGCGCGCACGATTCGCAGCTTGAGCAACATACCCATGACCGCCGCATATCCGCGTTCCAGAATTCCGGGAGCGTGCTCGTGGCCGTGTCCGTTGCCCTTGACCTTGAGCCACCGGTACGCCGCCCACGGTGCCACGGTGTAGGCGATGAGCAGCGATGTGATCATCGCCACCGGCACGTTGAACGGGATCGGCCCCATGTACGGTCCCATCATGCCGGTGACCCACAGCATCGGCAAAAATGCGAGAATTACCGTAAACGTAGCCAAATTTGTGGGCTTGCCGATTTCATTGACCGCCAGCACCGCGCGTTTCAGGCGATCCACACCCGACTTGCCGTAGTGCCGGTAGATATTTTCAATGACCACAATCGAATCATCCACCAACAGCCCCAGCGAGAGAATCAAAGCAAACAGCGTGATGCGAT
>CAMYMN010000075.1:12027-20013 GCA_947259395.1 uncultured Gammaproteobacteria bacterium
TGACGATCCCCGCCGCGCGCCAACCGAGGAACACCACCAACAGCAAGATGATGGTCGCGACGGCGATGGCCAAGTGCTCCATCAACGTATTCACCGCATCCCGGGCCCGCTCCCCGTCATTTCTGGTCACGTTGACGATGACGTCGTCGGGCACCAGTTCGTGGCGCACGCGTTCTAATTCCGCGACCACACGTTCCGCCACCGCGACGGCGTTCGCTCCGGATCGTTTGGCGATGGCAATGGCGACCGCCGGCACCTCGTAGTCATTCGGCCGCTCTCCGGTATAGGCGGGCCCGAAACCAACCCGATGGACGCGCTCAATCTCGCCCGCCCCGTCGCTGATGTGGGCGATCTGTTTCAAATACACCGGCCGATGGCGGTCCACAGCCACGACCAACTCACCCACATCCCCGGCATCGCGAAGAAACGCACCGGCTCGAACCTTGGCCTCGAGATTGCTGCTGACCAACTTACCCGATGGCATATCTACGTTGGTGGCTTCCAACACGCGGCGGATATCCGCCAATGCCACGTTAAATTCACGCATCCGCTGCAGGTCGAGATGCACATTGATTTGGCGGCGGCGCCCGCCATGCACGAAAGAGGCCGCGCTGCCGTCCACCCGGCGCAGGTGTTCCAGCACGTTGTTGGCGATGCGGCGCAATTGCATGTCGTCCCGCATTTCGGAGGACACGGATACGACAAGCATCGGGACGTCATCGACGTCCACGGGTTTGACCAAAGGTTGCTGCGTTCCGGGGGGAATGCGGTCGAGATTACTCATTATCCGGTCATACAATTTGACCAAGGAATCCTCTTTGTCTTCTCCAACTTCAAACTGAACGCTGACCACGCCGAGTGAATCCATGGCCATACCATATGTGTGTTCGATACCTGACATACCTTGAAGGATTGCCTCCAACGGCTTCACAATCAGCTGCTCGACCTCTTTTGGAGACGCCCCCGGTTTCTCTATGATGATATTGGCAGCGGGCACGACGATTTGTGGATTTTCTTCGAGCGGTGTGATCAGAAATGCCAACACGCCCGCGAAGAATGAAAATAGTACCAACAGCAACGTTAGCTTACTGTCTATGAAATAGCGCGCGACACGTCCGGCTGCGTTTAAGCGCACATCCTCGCGCAGTTGTTGGCTGTCGCTCATTGACTTCCGTCTCTGATCACTTGCCGGGGTTTATCGGCGAACCGTCATGAACCGCTTTTAGTTCACCAATCACCAACGTCTCGCCGCCCTTCAGGCCGCTCAGAATCTCCACTGAACTCCTCACCGCTCGTCCGGTCTTCACCATTTGGAAACGCGCCGCATCTTGCCGATACACAAATACCCCCGGGACACCGGCGCGGGTCAGCAGCGCGTCCTTGGGTACGGTCAGAATCTGTCCGCGCTTGGCCGGTTTGATGTTGACCGTTCGACGTTCGAGCGCCGGCCGCTCGATTGGGGGGGTCGGCATGGGTGCTTGATGACACGCAGCAAGCAGCACACCCAGCACCAACGCAAAAACATATTCTGGCTTGCTCAATTTACTGTACCTTGATCACCGAGCGTTGCGTGCGGGTCCAAGCTGCCGGTGGCTAGACGCAGGGCCGCGAGGTGGGTTATCAATGATTGCTGGGCGCTGAGTTCTTCGTTGCGGGCCGCTACGAGTCTTTGCTCTGCGCCCAGCAGATCGATGAGGATAGTACGGCCCTGCCCATAACGTTCGCTAATCAACTTCACGTTGCGGCGGGCCTTGGCGACATTGCCCTTCGCGATCTCGAGCCGAGCTCGTGACTCCTCGACGAGGTCATAGGCATCGCGAATCTCACCCAGGATCTCCTGCCGGAGGGACTCGAGCTGATAACGAATGGTATCGGCGCGTGATCTCGCTGCATCTACGCTGCGGCCGGTACGCCCGCCGGTGTACAGATCCTTGCTCACCACCCCCAGCACTCGCCACGAGGGTTCATTCACGAGGGGATCATCCCGGTACAGTGTCGCATCCGCCACCACGTCCACCCGGGGACGCCGTTGCGCCTCGGCGGCTCGAATCTGTGCGCGCGCCGTATCCAACGCAGCCTTGAGAGCCTCCAGGTCATGACGCGATTCAAAAGCTTGCTGTTCGTAGCTGTCGATATCCCGAAGCTGTACCGGGATCGGTTCAAGACTCAATGGAGGTACCGAGATGGGTTGCGTCTGGGGCATTCCCATGGCCACCCTGAGCCGATTGTAAGCCAGTTTGCGCCCGGTTGCGGATTGCGTCGTCAGACTCTTGAATGCCGACCAGTTTACCTCCGCGGTAAGCTGATCGGATTTCACGGTGCGGTCTTCCTTCACCAACTGGCGTGTTGTTGTGACATGGCGCCGGGCAGCCGCCTCCGCATCCTTGGCGATGACTATCCCGTATTCGGCGGCCTGGCTGGCGTAGTAGGCACGCATGGTATTGAACGCCAAACGTTGCAAAAACCTGTGGTGTCGCAAACGTATCGCCTTGGAACTGCCCTGCGCACTGTCGATAATCGCCTCGGTACGTCCACCATTGTAAACGGAATACTGGAGCGCCACGGCACCGCTGAACAGGGTGCTGACATCCGGGTCGTTGAGGCGGTCCGGATCGAAATCCTCTGCCTTAACGGTGCGGGTATTCAGCGACGCGGCGAAGGCGTCCAAAGGGTTGTCGCTGGCCTGAAACGCGTAACGGAACACCACTTGGGGGCTACGCGCCGATTCCGCCACGCCGACCTGTGCTGCCGCGGTGGCAAGCTGTTGTGCCGAAGCACGCAGTGAAAAATTCTGATCGACGGTATAGCGAACTGCCTGCTGGAGGGTGGTAAAAGGCTCGGCAGACACGGCCCCAGCTAACCACAAAGTACAAAAGAATAGAAAACTCGTGCGTTTCATTTTTGCAAGCTCCGGCCACTGTTTATGGTGCGTTCGCGGATGAACGCCGAATGATATTATAAGTTATCTCTAATATACTAATATTCTATGTCCGGTGCAAGCGCCCGCCCCCATAGCCCCGCTCGGCCTACGGCGGGGTATGTTGGCCCTGTCCACGGGATATGCGGTAAGGTTCCATACAATTATTGTTCAATGTTTTTGCGACCCGCAAGGCATGACCGCCAAGCAACCACAAACGGTACAACAGATCGATCCTCTCGCTGCGGAGCCGGAGACAGCGGCGGCGATACTCGCCCAGACCGGGGTACTGTTGGTGGCCCTGGACATTGAGGGCAGGGTGGTCCATTTCAATAACGCGTGTGAAAAAGCTACCGGATATACCCGGCGTGAAGTCATCGGTGAATATGTCTGGGACCGGCTGCTGCTCCCCGAGCAAGTGGACGAAGTAAAGGCCGTATTCAGCAAGTTGGTTAACAATCCGGTTCCCAACGAGCATGAAAACTACTGGGTGACCAAGAGCGGAAGCCGCATTTGTGTCCATTGGTTCAATACGTCGATACGCGAGGGCGATGGACATGTCCGCTGGATCATAGGGGCGGGACTGGACATTACCGGCAAGAAACGTGCCCAACTCGAGATCGAGGAACACGCCGCAAGGCTGAACGCCGTTGTAGAAACCGCGGTGGAGGGAATTATTACAATCAACACGAGCGGTGTAATCGAGTCCATTAATCCAGCGGCGGAACGACTCTTCGGCTATGGCGCACAAGAAGCGATAGGCCGGAATGTGAACATGCTGATGCCGTCTCCTTATCGCCAGGAACACGACCAATATATTGAAAATTACCTGCGCACCGGCGAGGCCAAGGTCATAGGAACCGGTCGAGAGATGATGGGACTGCGTAAAGATGGATCCACGTTTCCAATGGAATTGGCAATCAGCGAGGTGCTGTTGCCTAACCGCCGGTTGTTCACGGGTATTATTCGCGACACGTCAGAACGGCGTTTGGCGGAGAAGCGAGAACGAGAGCGGCTGGCCGAACATGCACACGCGGCGCGCCTGGCCGCGTTGGGGGAGATGGCGTCCGGCATCGCTCACGAACTCAATCAGCCGTTGACCGCCATCGTTAGTTTTGCCGATGCGTGCCAGAACCTTTTCAAGAAAGAAAAAGTACCAGAAGAAGTAATCGGTGACGCCTTGAGTCAGATTTCCGAGCAAGGGATACGTGCCGGCAACATTATTCGCCGGCTTCGCCAATTTGTAAGAACCGGCACCCTCGACCAGGAAATCGTCAACCTGAATGCAGTGATAAAGGATGTTCTGGCGATGGTAAGCCATGAGATTCATATGCATGAAGTGAAAGTCACCCTGCATCTTGGCAAGCATCTGCCCGGTGTGTGGGCGGACAAGTTACAGATTGAACAAGTAGTGCTGAATCTTGTTTGGAATGCTATCGAGGCGATGGGAACCAGTGACCTACGCCAGCTCGATATAGAAACCATACGGCACGATGATAAGATAGAGGTAAAAATCAGCGATACCGGTTGTGGATTCGCCGACAATATGGCGCACCTGTTCACCGCTTTCTACACCACAAAAGACAAGGGTACAGGACTGGGATTGTCCATCAGCCACAGAATCATCGAAGCCCACAACGGTGCGCTATCAGCATTATCGAACGCAGCTGGCGGCGCCACTTTTTCATTTTCTCTGCCGATCATGGAAGCCATCTATTGATGACCGAATCACCGATCGTCTACATCATCGATGACGATGACGCGGTGCGCGCGGGCTTGAAGCTGCTGCTGGAATCCGAAGGATTTCAAATCGAACATTTCGCTTCGGCGGTGGAGTTTTTTCGATCCTGCCCCAAGGATTGCGCATGCCGTGGTTGCATAATCCTTGATCTGCAAATGCCGGATATGGATGGACTTGCGGTGCAAAAACAACTGCATGCACTCGGGATTACCATGCCAATCATCTTTCTGAGTGGACATGGTACGGTTCCCACTGCCGTGCAAGCGCTGCGACACGGAGCCATGGATTTCATCGAGAAACCAGTGGATCAGGAACTGTTATTGAATTGCGTGCGACGGGCCCTGCAAAACGACCACGATAACTTCTCCCGCGTCGCACAACACCGCGTGGTCGAACAACACCTCGCGCGGCTCACCCACAGAGAACGTGAAATCATGGACATGATTGCGGCCGGGAAGCCGAATAAAGTAGTTGCTATCGAACTTGGCATTAGTGAACGAACGGTTGAGCTTCACCGCTCGCGGATTCTAAAAAAGATGGAAGTCAAAAATGCGGTAGAGCTCGCGCAGCTGATCTCCAGTACCGGCGATTGACACAATCCCAAACAAAAGCGTCTTTGATCCGCATCAAAGTATCGTTTTGTGATCTGGTGTTTACTACGATGCCGGCGCCGCGATGACGGTCGCCGTCCTAATCATGGCTGAACATCAGACTAGTCTTGATCCCAGAACCCCATCCACCTTGTATATAGTGGACGACGATCATGCGGTTCGTTCGGCCATCACCCTGCTTGCTTATTCCATGGGCTGGCAAGCGCAACCGTACGCCTCAGCACCCGAGTTTCTCGCCAATTATCAGCGTTCGGAAAGAGACTGCCTGGTTTTGGACCTTCGAATGCCGGGGATGAATGGCGTAGAGCTACTGGAAGAACTTGGAAATCGCGGTATCACCATTCCCACAGTCGTGATCACGGCACAAAAGGACGACACTTTGGTCAGCCGTGCACAAACCGCTGGCGCGTCGGTGGTCCTCACCAAACCGTTTCGAAACCAGGCGCTGATCGAGCATATTAAGAACGCCCTCGAATTCAGCAGCCACCACTGACAGACATCTCCGATAGTACGTAGAACTACGTACGTGGAACCGCGAGTTGGTCTGTGGATGCGGACGGTATATGGTTGGTTGAAAATGAGCCATAAAAGGAGGACCGTCATGAGTCGCGATACACGGGTCGTCCAATTCCCGCTGCAATCAGGCCAGTGCCAATCCTGTGACCGAGCCAGTGTTTGTTTGGGACAAGGCCTCTCAAACACTGAGACCCATGAGCTATTAAATATTTCTGCAGTCCCCAAACTATTGAAACGCGGCCAAGAGTTATTTAGTGAAGGCCACGCCTTTGATTATCTGTACGCGGTGCGTTCCGGGGCGTTCAAGACTTATAAGATTACGCCCGAGGGCGACGAACAGATCATCGACTTCCATCTTCCCGGTGATCTCATTGGATTCAACGCGGTTAGCCGCGGGTACTACACATGTCATGCGGTGTCGCTCGATACCGCAAGCGTGTGCGCAATCCGCTTTGGGGATCTCGCCACGCTATGCATGGGGTCTATTCGAATCCAGGAAACAATGCTCAAACGGATTAGCGCATTGATGGCCAGGGAAGAAGATTTTCTGGTGACGATCGGAACAAAGAGTGCGACCCAGCGGCTCGCCTCGTTTCTCGTCACGTTATCCAATTACTACTTAAACAGAGGCTTTTCATCTACCAACTTCACTCTACCCATGTCGCGTACCGACATCGCCAGTTATTTGAGCCTGGCGGTGGAAACGGTCAGCCGCACGCTGACCCGTCTGCAACACGACAAAGTGATTTCAGTGAAACGGAATTCCGTGGAAATCATCAACCGTGAGCGCTTGCATGCGTTGGCCGGTTTCCGGTTGCCCGGAATCACGCCGGTAGCGGACATGTTACACTAGTCATTGACGTGCCTTGGCAGCGCCGGTGGTTGGCCTGGTCCTGTAGACCTAGGCGGAGTGACGTGCTTGCAGGTTGGGTACGGTGCGTCACTCGTTGCGCGCGGTCACCGGGTACACAAATAGACTGTGTTCCGGATGTGGATGATAGGATTGGACACACAGTCATCAATCCAGAGTATCCGCCACAACGTCGTGGAACCGATGTCCATCCGCATAATCAAATTGTTCTCGTTCCCATATTGCGCGGTGGGCCGCTGCTCGGATGCAGATTAGTCGGCCACGGTGACAAACACTTCGATCACTGTCGGGAAACAGCCTTCCACAATGGCAGATTCCAAGCACACACACTGTTTTCATTGCGGCTTGCCGGTTTCACCGACAGCCAAGTACCAGGTGGAGATCGATGGTGAACGCCGCCCAATGTGTTGCCCTGGCTGTCAGGCAGTTGCCCAAGCGATTATTGACGGTGGCTATGGCGGCTATTATGAACACCGCACCGAAACTGCGCGTAATCCATCAGAGCTTATCCCCAATCTAGGCACCGCGCTTTCCGCGTACGATCATCCTGAAGTTCAAAAAAGCTTTGTCCGTGAACCCGCGGAGGGATTGCGTGAGGCGTCTTTGATCCTGGAGGGAATCACGTGCGCCGCATGCAGTTGGCTAAATGAGCTTCACCTGCGTTCACTTACCGGTGTCCATGAAGCCCACGTGAACTACTCGACCCATCGCGCCTGGGTAACTTGGGACCCCAATCGCATCCACTTAAGCGACATCCTCGCGGCTATTCAACACATCGGGTATGTGGCGCACCCATACAATCCAGACCGGCGCGAGCGAATCGTTGAAGAGGCGCGCAAGCGATTGCTCAAGCGCATCGGCGTAGCTGCTGTACTCGGCATGCAGGTAATGATGATTGCAGTCGCCATGTATTTTGGTGACTGGCACGGCATTTCCTGGACCTATGAAAATCTATTTCGCTGGGTCAGTTTGATATTGATTGTACCGGTACTGTTTTATGCTGCGTCTCCATTCTTCATCGGTGCGTGGCGTGACATGAAGCATTTCCAACCCGGGATGGATGTGCCGGTCGCGTTGGGAATTACCATCGCATTCGCAGGTAGCGCCTGGGCGACCTGGAGTGGGAGTGGACAAGTGTACTTCGAGTCGGTCGCCATGTTTGTTTTTTTCCTGTTGACCGCACGCTACTTCGAACTGGCGGCCCGCCAACGCAGTACACGTCAATTAGACGCCATGAACCAAGCTGCACCCGATGTTGCAGAGCGACTCACTACCGCGGGCGACTTGGAGACGGTATTGGCGAGGGAACTTCGAAACGGGGACCGGGTAC
>CAMYMN010000076.1 GCA_947259395.1 uncultured Gammaproteobacteria bacterium
AAGACGGCGTTCCAACCGCGGAGACGCGTCAACGTTTGGGATTGTCCTAGGAGGTTGACATGCAACATATTGTTATTGGTGCCGGCCCTGCGGGCGTAGTTGCCGTCGAGCATCTACGCACCTTTGATCCCGACGCTAAGATCACTCTGATCGGCGATGAACCAGAGCTGCCGTACTCGCGAATGGCGATTCCGTATTACCTCATCAACAAGATTGACGAGCGCGGGACCTATCTACGCAAGGGCGCCGGTCACTTCGACGCGCTGGGGGTAGAGATCCTGCAAGACAAGGTCACCGCGGTGGACACAGCCGCGAAGACCTTGAGCCTGGCAGGTGGTGCCAGTGCATCCTACGACAAGTTGTTGATCGCCACCGGTTCCAGTGCGCTCACGCCGATGATTCCGGGCGTGGAATCGGAGGGTGTGTATCGCTGCTGGACGCTGGCCGATGCGCGCAACATCATCCGCTTGGCACAACCCGGCCACTCGGTGGTGCTGATCGGCGCGGGATTTATCGGCTGTATCATCTTGGAGGCGCTGGCGGCAAGCGGCGCCGATCTGACTGTGATAGAGGTGGAGAACCGCATGGTGCCGCGCATGTTGAACGACACCGCCGGCAACATGATCAAACAATGGTGCGGGGATCATGGTGTCAAGGTGCTTACCGCGACCAAGGTTGATGCCATCGACAAGGGCTCCGGCGGTCGCGCGTTGAATGTAGTGTGTGATAACGGCGACAATATTGCCGCAGACATGGTAATCACCGCTACCGGTGTGCGCGCCAACACCGAATTCCTGACCGGCAGCGGTGTCGACGTGGACCAGGGTGTGGTGGTCGACGAGTACCTGCAATGCAGCGCCAACGATGTGTACGCAGCCGGCGATGTGGCGCAGGGCAAGGATTTTTCCACCGGCGGTTTCAACGTGCAGGCGATTCAGCCCACCGCCGTGGAACACGGACGCATCGCCGCCAGGAACATGGTGCGGGGCCATGACCACGTGCATCGGGGCAGCGTGAACATGAATGTCCTGGACACTCTCGGCCTCATTTCCAGTTCGTTTGCCATGTGGATGGGCGTTGACGGTGGCGACAGTGCCGAGGTGAGTGATCCCCAGAGTTTCCGCTATGTCAACCTGCAGTTCAAAGATGACATTCTGGTGGGCGCCTCCACACTGGGCCTGACCGAACACGTCGGCGTTTTACGTGGGTTGATTGAAAGCAAGGTGAAGCTCGACGGCTGGAAAGACAAATTGAAACGGGATCCAACCCGCCTGATGGAGGCGTACATCGCGAGTACACAGGCGTTGGGACATAACGCATATGTGACATGAGGATCACGCTGAAGTTGTTCGCGACCCTCGGTGACCTGCTGCCGGAGGGGGCACAGGCCAACACCGTGGATGTCGAGGTGAACCAGGGCGCTACTCCCAATCAGGTGATCGACCAGTTTCAAGTACCGCGCGCGATGGCGCACTTGGTGCTGTTGAACGGGGTTTATGTGGAAGTCGACGATCGCGACAAGCCCATCATCCACCCCGGCGATGCTATTGCGATATGGCCGCCGGTGGCCGGAGGCTGAATGGGTGGTGACAGCGCGGAATCCAAGGAAGTTCGCGTTACCAAGGACATGGCGCTTTCGCATGCGGATTTTTTTCGCATTCTTCCCGGATTGCTGGACGGAGAGGCTTATGAGATCGACGGAAACAAGGTTCGCGTCGCGCGCGGACCGGGGCAGATCGAGATTCGATTGTCTCCGGAAGGCCATCGGCAGATGGCGGCGCTGCGCCTGCCAAGGACCCAGATTGAGCTTCGATTTCGCAGTTGCTCGTTGCAGGCGGTGGAGACGTTTCTCGCCGACTTTGATTTGCGCTATCGCCGCGGGGGCGGTTAAATAATGGCGGGACCAAGGAATCAATGACTACAGACAACATACAAGACAAGATGGGGCGACCGGTACGCGATCTGCGTATCTCGGTGACCGACCGGTGTAATTTCCGCTGCGTGTACTGCATGCCGCGGCAGCAGTTCGGCGCCGGCCATGCGTTCCTTCCGCGCCGGGACCTGTTGACCTATGAGGAGATCGCCCGGGTTGCCCAGGCCTTCGTGGATCTGGGTGCTAGAAAACTGCGCATCACCGGCGGTGAGCCGTTGATCCGCCATGAATTGGAGCACCTGGTCGCCAATCTGGCGGCGATTCCCGGTGTCGACGACCTGAGTTTGACTACCAATGCTTCGCTCCTGACGCGGGACAAGGCGCGTATCTTGAAGAGCGCGGGTCTGAAACGGGTGACGATCAGCCTCGACGCGCTGGACGATCGCACCTTCATGGCGATCAACGATGTGGATTTTCCGGTTAGCAAGGTGCTCGAGGGGATCGAGAACGCTGAGACCGCCGGCCTGGCGCCGATCAAAGTGAACATGGTCATCAAGCGCGGCGTGAACGAACACAGCATTGTCCCCATGGCGCGGTTTTTCCACCGCACCGGTCATATCGTGCGCTTCATCGAGTATATGGATGTTGGCCATACCAACGGCTGGCGGCTGGATGATGTGCTGCCCGCCGCCGACGTCGTCGAGCAGATCAACAGCGCGTTACCCATCGAGCCGGCGGATCCCAACTATCGGGGCGAGGTCGCAAAACGCTGGCGTTACCAGGACGGCGGTGGGGAAATCGGTATCATCTCGTCGGTCACCCAGCCGTTTTGTCATGAGTGTGCCCGTGCGCGGTTGTCCGCCAAGGGCACCTTGTATACGTGTTTGTTCGCCACCGACGGCCACGACCTACGCTATCAGATCCGCCACCAGCAGATGTCCGACGCCGAGTTGAGGGACCATGTTGCATCGATTTGGCAGCGCCGCGCGGACCGTTATTCACAGATCCGCACCGAACACACGGTGAATCTGCCCAAGATCGAGATGTCCTATATCGGCGGCTAGCGCGGCGTGCGAAGTCTGAACGAGTGCCTCGTTTTAGACCTTTAAGTTTCTGCTGTTGCCCGTTTTATATTTTTTGCCGCTTCACTTGTCCAATAGTCGTGGCATCAACTCGACCAGGTTGCACGGCCGGGTGCGATAGTCGAGCTGTGGGCTGATGAGTTTGTCCCAGCCGTCGGCGCACGCGCCGGAGGAACCAGGCAGGCAGAACACAAACTTGCCATTGGCGACCCCGGCCACGGCACGCGACTGCAGCGTCGAGGGCCCCACCGAGTCATAGGAGATGACCCGGAACATCTCGCCGAAGCCGTTGATTTCTTTATCAAAAAGTGGTTTGACCGCCTCCGGGGTGCCGTCTCTGCCGGTGATGCCGGTGCCGCCGGTGGTGAGTACCACCTGGGTCGTGTCGTCGCTGATCCAATGCGACACCGCGGTGCGGATGCGATAGACATCATCGGGGATGATCTGTTTTTCATGCAGCGTGTGCCCGGCCTTTTGCAGCCTATCGATCAACAGTTTTCCGGACTTGTCCGTCGTCTCATTGCGCGAGTCGGACACCGTTAACACCGCGATATTCAGCGGAACAAATTCACGATCGGTCATGCGGGTACTCTAAAATTGGTTAACCGGGAAAGCGGGTGATCTTTGTGCCGCGACCGCGTCTAAATGCGGTCTCTACCGCGATCAACTTCCCGCCGACTAATTGGGAGTGGTGATCGACGATCGGTGTGAAACCGGTTTGATCGTGACTGGCAACGAGGATGGCCATACCCTCGTTGCGTAATTCATCAATCAGCTGATAGGTGCTGATGCGGGACTGATGATCCATATTGGTGGTGGGTTCATCCAACGCCAACACTGATGGATTCACGATGCGCGCGCGTGTCAACGCGACGCGTTGCTTTTCGCCGCCGGATAATGACCTTGCATTGCGGTGTGCGAGATGATCCAAACGTGCCCAGCGCAACGCTTCGGCGACTCTCTCATAGATACTTGTTCGCGGCTCTTTGTGCAGGCGCAGGCCATAGGCCACGTTTCGCTCTACCGAGGTGTCCAGCATATAGGGGTCTTGATGCAGATAGACCACCTTGCGCTGGATCTTTGCACGCGCTTTGGCCCATGACATTTCCGCATCGTTTACGTGCACCTTGGCGCTGTCCGGTTTGACTAGCCCCGACACGATCTTTAACAACGTCGTTTTGCCGGCTCCGTTGTCGCCGCTGATCAGGGTGCACACGCCCGCACACACCGCGAATTCATCGATGTTCAGAAGCACGCGGTCCCCGAACCGTTTGGTCACATGATGGAACAGAAATAGCGGTGGTTTCATGCCTGCATCGCCAATCGGTGTCGTAACGTGGACAGTGAGTAATTGAGCACCAAGGCCAACACCAGCAATACTATACCCAACGCGATGCCCTGTGCGAATTGTCCCTTGCTGGTTTCCAGGGCGATGGCGGTGGTGATGTTGCGTGTGTAGTTGAGGATATTCCCACCCACCATCATGGAGCAACCCACCTCGGCGATAATCCGTCCGAAGGCGGCGATCACCGCCGCAAATAATCCATAACGGACCTCGTGCATCACGGTAAACATGGCGCGCACCGGGGTCGCCCCCAAGGTATGTGCGGTTTCCCAAACACGCTGATCCGCGGATTGCAATGCCGAATGACCCATCGCCACTAAGATTGGAAAACTGAGGGCCATTTGTCCGAGCACCATCGCAGTCTGCGTGAAAAGCAGTTTGAGGTCGC
Organism: uncultured Gammaproteobacteria bacterium; assembly: GCA_947259395.1. Lineage (GTDB taxonomy): Bacteria > Pseudomonadota > Gammaproteobacteria > Arenicellales > JAANXG01 > CALZGZ01. Next base: position 4,689 of record CAMYMN010000076.1, read on the forward strand.
CGAATGGCCCGCTGCGCGACAAGATCAGATACAGGGTCAGCCCGACTACAACCGCCGGCACCGCCAGCAAAGTGTGAAATAGTGACACCAATGTGCGCCGGCCGGGGAACTCAAAATGCGCCAGGGCGTACGCGGTGAGCAATGCAAACGGTGTGGTGTAGAGGATCGCTTGCAGCGATACACCAAATGAAATGCTGATGATGGCCCATAATTCAGCGTCGCCGGACACCAGCAGGCTCAGGGCCTTGAGTGATGCATCTGTCAGGCTTTCCATCAGTGCGTCGTGGCCAAGGGGAAGAATAGAGTTTCGTTATGGATCTTGTAATTTCTTATGATGTCTTGGCCTTGCTGCGAGGTGACCCACTCTATGAGACGCATCGCGCCCGGGAAATTAATGTCTGCGTAGCGCTTGGGATTCACCGCAAGGATTCCATAGCGGTTATACAAGCGCTCATCGCCCGCCACCAGCGGCTCGAGGTGGGGAAGGGTAGCTTTATGGGCGAGCCACGTGCCACGGTCGGTGAGCGTATAGCCGTCCAATTCTTCAGCCATCTGCAACACCTTGCCCATACCCTGACCCGCTTCCCGATACCATGACCCGGCGGGCACAATCCCAGCCTGCTGCCACAGCCATTTTTCACGTTTATGGGTTCCCGAATCGTCACCCCGTGAGACAAAGGGACCTTTTGTTTGTTGAATTTTTGTCAACGCTGACAATGCGTCTTTCAGGCCTTGAATTTTTGCGCTATCGGATTTGGGTCCGACGATAATGAAATCGTTATACATCACATCTCGGCGGTTGACACCGTAGCCCGCCTTCACAAAACGTATCTCGTCGTCGTATGCGTGAACCAATAACACATCCGCATCACCATCGCGCCCCATGCGCAACGCCTTGCCGGTGCCTACCGCGATGACGTGGACGTTGAAGCCAGTTTTTTTTTCGAACGGGGGTAGCAACTGCCGCAATAAGCCGGAATTATCTGTGCTGGTGGTGGTCGCCAGCCGGATCGGGCGCTGTGCAGCCGACACCGGTGGTGTTATGGCCGGCAGGACCAATGCGATCAAGGCGATTACTTTTATAAACACATTGCGCACAAAGGGGTTCCGGTAGTATGGTTGATGTTGGTTGATAATCTTTACCGTTGTACGGGTAGCAATGCAAGTCCAGTTACGCGAGCACGAATTTGATCCCTGGCAAGAGGTCGCCGACCACCAGGCACAGCGGTTGAACGCTGCGGGCAAATACGGCGCAACGGTTGTTTTTATCGGGACGATGCGCGATGTCAACGAAGGTGATGCGGTATCCGGCATGACCCTAGAGCATTACCCGGAGATGACCGAACGTCATCTGCGTGCGATCACCGAAAAGGCAATGTCTCAGTGGGACATTTTCGACGTGCTTGTTCTTCATCGAGTCGGTGAAGTCGTCCCCGACGAGCCAATAGTTTTGGTTGCGGTGTGGTCGGCGCACCGGGCCGCGGCCTATGACGCAAATCGGTTTATCATGGAAGACTTGAAATCCAAAGCGCCGTTTTGGAAAAAGGAACAGACCGCCTCCGGCGCGCGCTGGGTGGAGCGCAATACCCCTGAGTAGTAGTCAAATAATTTCGCTGAAAGGCAACACCTGCACCAGCGAACCGGCCTCTGCGGTCTCCGACTCCAGCGGCAGCACGATAAGACAATTGGCGTCCGACATCGAAGTGAGAATGCCCGAGCCCTGCGGACCGGTTTTGTCGACCACCAGCTGCCCGTCGGCATCGCGCTTCAACACGCCACGCTGATACTCGGTGCGGCCGGCTTTCTTGTGCAAATTCGATCCGCAACGCGCCTCCAGCAGCAGCGGGGGCGCGAAGCGCTCACCTTGTAATGTTCGCAGCGCCGGTTGCACGAACAAATAAAACGTCACCATGACCGACACCGGATTTCCAGGTAGCCCGAAGAAATACGCATCTTTTATCTTGCCAAACGCCAACGGCCGGCCGGGTTTCATGGCCACCTTCCAAAAATCGATCTGACCTAGTTGTTCCAGGGCCTCTTTAACGAAATCCGCCTCCCCGACGGATACGCCGCCGGATGTGATCAACACGTCGGCGCACGCCGCCCCTTGTTCGAAGGCGCGGAAGGTGTCTTCCCGGGTGTCAGGAACTACGCCCAGGTCTACGAGCTCTATGCCGAGCCGGGTTAGCATGCCGTACAACGTATATCGGTTGCTGTCGTAGATCATGCCGGGCTCCAGCGGATCGCCGATGGACCGCAGCTCGTCACCAGTGGAGAAAAACGCCGCCCGCACCCGGCGTGTCACTGCGACTTCACTGATGCCCAGTGAGGCCAGAAGCCCCAGATCGGCGGGGATCAAGCGGTGGCGCTTGCGCAGCACCGTGTCACCTGCGGTGATATCCTCCCCGGCGTGACGAACATTTTGCCCTGTCTTGTGGCGGGCATCGATGCGAATACCGTCGGGTGTTTGTTCCACATGCTCCTGCATGACCACCGTATCGGTACCCTCCGGCATCACCGCGCCGGTCATAATGCGCACACACTCACCGGCCTTAACTGGTACCTGGAAACGATGGCCGGCCCACGAGGTACCGACGACCTTTAGTTCCCGGGTGCCATCATCGGGCAGCGCATCGGCATGCAATGCATAGCCGTCCATCGCCGAATTGGTATGGCTGGGGACGTCGATTCGGGAGTGGACATCTTGTGCCAATACGCGATCGAGCGCTGCGCGCAGATTGATTTTTTCGCAAACGGAGATCGGCGTTACGGCTGCTTGGATGCGTTCCGTCGCCTGCTCCGACAGCAGTGACGCCGGATCGTAGTCATCCATGCAGCTGGGTGAGGCGTTGACCGTGGATGGGTTCATGGTTTAGCCGGCTTTGGTTCCAACACGCAGGCATTGTAGCATCCTCTCAGGTCGATCGTACCGGCCTGACGCGCTGAGCGCGCGTGAACAATGCCTGCTGACACGATAATTGAGAGGGGAGATTAGGAGCGGTGTTGTTTTACGGCGCTGCTATCCAGACGGCGCAACCGTGGATACGTTCTATTCCAGACTGTCGATCGATCTTGGTTCGCTGATAAAGTGGCCCTGCGCGTAGTCCACACCTAGATCGTGCAGCATTTCCAGTGTTGCTTGGGTCTCAACAAATTCAGCAATGGTCTGCTTGTCCATGACCTTGGCGACATCATTGATCGATTTCACCATTGCCTTGTCGATGGGGTCTTCAACAATATCCCTCACGAACAAGCCGTCGATCTTGATGAAATCCACCGGCAGTTGTTTCAGGTAGGCAAACGACGATAGGCCGCTACCGAAGTCATCCAATGCGAATCGGCATTTTCTTTCTTTAATTTCCTGAATAAATCGCGTGGCGCTAGACAGATTTGCGATAGCAGCGGTTTCTGTCACTTCAAAGCAGATCTTATGTGGAGGCACACCGGTTTCGTCTAGTTTACTCAAAACGAAGGCCAAGAATTCCTCGTCACCCAGCGAATGACCGGAAAGATTTATTGAACATAGAAATAGTTCTTCAATATGACGGGGCTTACTGTGCAACCAGTCCAGCGCGGTGCCTACCACCCAACGGTCTATGCGAACAGAATACTTATAGCGTTCAGCGGCGGGAAGGAAACTCGCCGGTTTAATCAAGCGCCCTTTTTCGTCCTCCATGCGCACGAGCAGCTCGTAGTGTTGTTGTCCGTAATCACTGTTATTATCAACCGGAACAATGGGTTGATAACACAACTTGAACCGGTCCTCTTCGAGGGCGTTGTTTATCTTTGCGACCCATTCGATCTCACGGTAACGCCGCGCGAGTTCGGCATCGTTTTCTTCGTAGATATGTATTCGGTTACGGCCGTCGTCTTTCGCCGCGTAGCAAGCCGTGTCCGCTGCGCTCAGCACACCGGCAATGCTTTCGCTGGTTCTGCTGATGGGCACCAAGCCGATGCTGACTGCGATGCTGAAGCTATTTTCTCCCCACAAAAAACGATAGTCTACGATCGCTTGCCGCAACGCATTGGCAACCCGCGCGGCTTGATTCAAACTACAGTTCGTCATTAGCACCGCGAACTCGTCGCCGCCAAGTCGCGCCAGGGTATCTTCGCGGCGTACGCAATCTTGAAGCAACGCGCCCAGCTGACGTAGCAGTTCGTCGCCCGCTACGTGGCCGCAGGTGTCATTGATGATTTTGAACTGATCAAGGTCGAGATAACACAATGCGTGTTCAGAGTCGTCAACGCGCGTTGTCTCTAGCACCTTCTGCAAGCGCACCTCGAACTCCCGGCGGTTCACTAATCCGGTCAGCGCATCATGGGTGGCCTGATACGATAGCTGCTCGGACAGTGTGTGGGCTTCGGTGACGTCCTCGCACACCAATAGCATCGCGTTGGCAAGGCTGTCGGGTTCTTCGCTGTCGATCACGCTTGCGGAGGCGCGTATCCATATCTGCGTTCCGTTCTTGTGACTCTGACAGCTTTCCCAGCGATGGACGATATCCGGAGTGGCGAAACAGCTACTGATGTGGTCTAGGGCCAATTCTTTTTCTGGGTCAATATATAAGTCGATGACGTTTGTGCCGATCAGTTCACTAACAGAATAACCAAGATGTTCCGCGCCAAACCGATTCACCGACAGGATCTGTCCTTTTTGGTCTAACGTAAAAAACATAGACGGCGTGTCGTTGTACAAAATGCGATAACGCTCCTGGCTGCGCACCGCTTTTTCTTCGGCGTGTTTTCGTTCAGCGACCTCCGCCCGTAACGCTCGGTTTGCGTCCAACAGTTCCCCGGTGCGCTCCGCAATGCGTTGCTCGAGCAACTTTTGGTCCTTGCGGATGAGGTCCTGGGTGGCCTTGTGAGAGATATGGGTCTTGATCCGCGCGACAAGAACGGAATAGTCAATGGGGCGCGTTATGTAATCGTTGGCGCCAAGCTCTAGCGCCTTGACGACGTCATCGATATCATCCTTGACCGTCAACATGAGCACCGGAAGCTCGGTTTCAGAGTATTCCTTGCGGATCGCTCTCAGCACGTCAATGCCGTTCATACCCGGCATCAGTACATCGAGAATAACGAGATGAAACTCTTGGCTGGTAACGTAATTGAGCGCTTCCTTGCCGCTCGCCGCTTCAGTGACGCGGTAATTAGGGTGGGTGAGCAGCGATTTTAATACCGACCGGTTGGTCGGGACATCATCCACCACCAGGATGTTACAGATCTTGTTATCTGAGGGTTCCCCTTCAGACAAATCGATCGGTTGCAGGTGGCCGCTCATATCGGACAACGGTAACCGTTACGCCGAAAACGACCCACTATGCCTGTGAGCGATCAGAGACATACACCAGATTTCTCAAGTTCGCGAACGATTCTTATTTATGTATAGGAGTATAGCGTGTAAACGGAGGCTTGCAAGCGCCGTGGCACCTGCCCTCCACCCAGCCCAAGGCCGGTCATTACACTTTTCAATTACGATAGAATTTTACCGTTAGTCGCGCAGCCATCATATCTGCGGCCTTCACGCTAATTTAGTTTTACGGCGAAAGCGAGGACACGAGGTTAAGGGATAATGGTTCCTGAACAAGTATATCCGGATCATCATAAACAAAACGGGCGTTAACGATTGTTAACGCCTAGAGGTCGACTGGTCGATTTCGTTAATAGACGACTAGCGCGGCTTTCAAACGTCCCCAACAGAATCCCTCTACTTTATGGACTCATTTACTGGACACTATAGCCTATTATGTTTCTGACCGCGCATAATTAATTTCATATGTTTGAGGTCAGTGTTGTTTAGTTGAAGCGCGGTATCGGCCCAAATTTCGATCGATTCTTTTAGTTCTTCGTATTTAATTGGAGATGTTGCATCTATAACGCGACGAAGGCCCCATTCCCCGTTGGCCTGTTTGGAATGTCTTTTTACGTAATCCCATACCGCTTCCTCTCCGCGATTTTTTTCGGCAAGTATATCAATCACGTTCATCTCATATAATTCTTCAGCGGCAAAGGATCGACCACTCTGGATTACCCGCTCGGCCTGAATAGGAGTTAGGCGTCTCAATAGCAACTGGTAGGCGCCCATACCAGGGAACATGTTGAAGATTACTTCCGGAAAGCCCATTTTTGTGCCGCGTTCCGCAATCACAATATTTGACGATAATGCGGCCTCGAGTCCACCACCCAATGCGGTTCCTTGTATAAGCGAGATAGTCGTTACGGGTAGTCGATAATTTGTTGCGTTATTGTAGACAAGGTCAATACACTTTTGACCAAACTGAATCAAAGTGTCACGATCTCGTTTCTTTATAAGCTCTGAGATATACTGTAAGTCTCCACCAAGATTAAACACGCCAGCAATTTCTGACGACAAGACTTGATAGCGTAAACGGTCCTTCTTCCCATTCAAAAGCTCTTGCCGAACTTGAGCTTCAATATTGATTTGTTCATTGCGTAATTCTGTTAAAAGGGCAGGTACAATCTTGTTTGGACAAGACGCGGTGAATGAGATCCAGTGAACACCAAAAGTTTTGTCATAATCAGTATTTAGATATTGCTTCTGCCGTTGCTTTGGGAGTTGCGGGATGTAATCTTTGTGGAATTGTGATGGTTGAATCGATACTTGCGGCCATTGTTTTGGAATTATTGTGGACATTTCGAAACTCCTTTGGTGTCACGAGTTTATTGTGATGTCACGAGTTTATTTGCTAAATCATACAGAAATCGAAGGTTTTTATTAGAAGCGACCGATAAGCGGTACACTGGACAGTATTATTGGAATGGTATCATTTACATAGGACGTTGTCTTAAGTCAATATAGGAATAATATTTCCTACTTATCTACTAAGCTTTTACTCCGTTTTCGGGTTTACTTATGGATTCAAAAATTGGCATGAGCGCGCGACCATTGGGTAGCTCGGCCATTGAAGAGCGTGTGCTGAATATCCTAAGAGATATTCTTGTGCTTGAAGAGCAATTCATTGATTTGGATTCTGTGATAACTGAAGACATTGCGCCAGACTCTCTAGATCAAATGCGTTTGTATATGGCGCTAGAGGACGAATTTGAAGAAACTATACCTGAAAAAAAAATGGAAGAAATTAAGACAGTACGGGATATTGTTAATTATATTAAGGCCAATAGCGGGGGCGCCTGATATTTGATGAGGCGAGTAGTGGTTACAGGAGCGGGATGCTTAAGCGCTCTCGGTAATAATACAGAAGAATTTTGGAATAGTTGTCTGAAAGGCAAATCTGTTGTTAATGAAATTCCGGAAACGTGGGCGTATTATT
>CAMYMN010000077.1 GCA_947259395.1 uncultured Gammaproteobacteria bacterium
ATTGCTACAGATCAACATCGATACGAACGAAAAATACTTCGCTGGTGGCGAAGCGCTGATTTGAAAAGTGCGTGTTCCATCGCCGTGAAGAATCGGCGGCGGGTCGCCGAGAACCACCTTGGACACGAATACATGCTTGTTCGCACCCAGTGCGTCAGCGAGGGGCATTACGTTACCGTTTTCGGCGATTTCTTTGACTTCGAAGCTCGCGGGTTCGCCGACCTCGAAGAGGTGTACCGGCTTCCTGTGCGTTGCCACCACCGGAGGTGTTAATGGCTGACCACTGGTCATATTGCTGATTGTGATCTCGTACATCTTGATCGGCGGTGATGCATGGCTGGCTGTAATACCGAGGAAGGGCACCAAGGCACTGGCCGCTGCGATTATGGACAATCTGGGTACTGATCTATTCATAATTCTCTGTCTCCTAAGACAATCTATTAGCTTTCGGTATCAGAAAGAACAGGACACGGGAAAGCATTGGATAGAATTTGAAACATGCGAACGGGTGTATCCGTTCGTGTCCCACCTTAGGGCAGAGATGTCACAAATCGATCACGAAAGTTTCAAGTTTTGATATCGGGATATTGGAAAGAGAGGGCAGCTGAATATTAAAATTCCTGGGTTGCGGAATTCTTGGAATAACGGAAGAAAAATCCACCTTTTTGGTGTAATAGAGCGTCCATTACCTTGATTCGGAAATTTGTCGCTTATCTCACTCCGCGCCATAACAGCTGCACAGCGAGGACGATAAGACTAATTTCGCGAACTGGACTAACCGTGCCGCCCATGAACATCACCGGGATCGGCGATGGCGAGAGCGAATATGGGGAAATAAAGCTATGACCGTTTCTTGGCGCCGCGATCACGTTGATGCAAGGCAAATACCGTAGCGAAATCCGTCTGCTTCCCGACCACTATCGAGTCAATCGGCGCGATACTCTGGCGGCACCAGATACAGGTGATCATATTTCTCCCGCGTCAGATGACAGCCGATACAGAATTCAACGCGCTTTGCGCCTTCGCCATTGGTTACACCATAAAGACTGCCATCAGGCATGATCATCGTGTAACGCCAGTCTCCACTCACGTAGTTAAACCCCGCCTGCATCTTCTCCATAATAAAAAGCGGGCCAGGGAAGACACCCCCGTTTTTGACGGTGGTGAAACTATCTTTGGCGATGACCGAACCGCGAGGCATCTTCTCGTCCTCTTTCAACTGCCCATATTCGGCGCCGGCCGGATTAACATAGGTATTTACGTAGCGTCTTCCATGAGTAGCTGATTGGAATGGAACTCGATTAATTTTACGCCAGGTCTGGTAGATCTTGGACGTGTCTTGTCTGGAGAGCTTGTAGGCTTCGGACATTGTCTCCTTCAGTTTGTCGTACGAACGAAGCGCCTCACTTTCGTCTAGATCTATGACCTCGTGAGGCCGGAAATGCCGTTTTGGTTGCGCGGGATCTCCGCTAATTTTGTCGGAGCCCCAGACCGACTGCACAGTGAAGTCCACCATGAATGTGGAGAATATTACTGATACCGGCTCAATTGCACAGATGAGAACCAGCCTTGCAAACGTAGCGAACACGATGGACAGTGATAGCATCTTAATGTTCATTTTCAACCTTCAATTTTCGTACAACAATGTTTCGCTCGCATAGACGCATTCGACGCCGCTCAATGGAGTGACAAGTCCACTGTTAGACCGGACAATCGTCAGACGGTTCGATGTCCCGGTGGGGAAGTCTGTATATCACGGGCGGTTTCGTAACACCCACGCTAGAGATGGACCGCGTGGATCACATTACACATATTCGACTCGTGTATTAAGTTCGCAATTTTGCTACCAGGGGCGATATTGACAACGCCTTGATTCAGCTGTTTTTTGTTATCGGTAATCACGATCCTCGCATACGGCGCGCGTCCGAAATTCCGTACCACGGCGAAAGACACTTTCGAAATTTGCACCGTGACGAGGATGTTCGTTTGCCATGGTGGACCAGATTAATCTACGACGTCAGCAAATTACTTCTGCCCCTTACTTATGCCCCCTTTTGCACTCGGCGCCATAACAGATACACACCGAGGAGGATGAGCCCGGATGCGATCACCGGACGCACCGTGCCACCCATAAACATCACCGGGACGGCGATGGCGAAAGCGAATATCGGGAAATAGAACTGTGTCCATTTCTTGGTGCCGCGATCACGCTGATACAAGGGAAATACGGTAGAGAATGCCGCTAGGGTCAGGAAAAATGCCGACCAAGGACGAGTAATAAACAAGGACAGATCATTGCTGATCGACCATGCCCGATTTAGATTCAATTCAGCAATATCTCCTAACACCACACCCAGTATCATCGGCGCCAATGGGAAGCCGAGATTACGCAATATATAACCAAGGATGCCAAACAAGAATAAGGTCCATAAATCGAAACCGACGTTGTGCAGCGCGAACACGCCAATCGCGCAGTAAATAAGAATGACTGAGGTGAGGATGTACATCGGTATCCGCGTAATGAGCACGAAGATGCGCAGACAAAGCGCCTGCATCGTGACCATGATGAAGTGCGCGAAGAAGAACGCGATGAAAATGGAATAGGCGAGCACTGGTTCTTCGCTAATGAACGACGGACTCGGTACGACATCGTGAATCAACAACGCGCCGAGCATCACGGCGGTCACAATATCGCCCGGAATGCCCAACGCCATGACCATGATCAGGGCGCCGCCCTCGGTGGCATTGTTTGAAGACTCCGGTGCGACAATTCCGTCTGGAATGCCGGTGCCGAATTCGTCCGGGTTGTTAGATGCCTTCTTGGCCTGGTCGTAAGCGAGGATATTGGAGACCGACGACCCCGCACCGGGTAAGATCCCGGTGAACACGCCGATGAAAGACGATCGCAATACCACAACCCAGCGGCGCAGGACCTCGACGATGGCTCGCCGGTGCTCCACTCGCACCGCCTTGGCACCCTTGGGCATCAGCGGTTTGCTCGCTTTGGCGCGATCCTTCACATCGCTCAACAATTGACTAAAGGCGAATAGGCCGACCAGGACCGGCAGGAACGCAAACCCCTGCCGGATGGCGTCGTTGCCAAACGTGAAGCGCGCCACGCCGTTGACTTCATCCTCACCGATCGCGGCCACCAGCAGTCCCAAGCTGCCCGCGATAATGCCCTTGAGCATGGCTTTCCCAGACAGGCTGGAGGTGATCGTCAGTGCAAACATGACCAGGGCGAAATAATCCCAAGGCCCAAACTCCAAACCGACCCGCGCCAGCTGCGGCGCTAACGTCACGAGCACGATCGCCCCGGTGATGCCGCCGAAGAACGACGACCACACGCCGATCCCCAGGGCCAACCCGGGTTGCCCCTTGCGCGCCATGGGAAAGCCGTCAAACGTGGTCGCCACTGACGACGGTGTGCCGGGGATGCCGGTGAGCATACCCGCCATAAGCCCGCCCGATAGGCCGCCGACCAGCACGCCAATCATGGTCGACAGACCTTGGGTGGCGGTCATGCCGAAGGTAAACGGCAGCGTTAACACCACTGCCATGGCGATTGTAAAGCCCGGAATGGCGCCGGCAATCAAGCCTGCAGTGACGCCGAGGGTCATCAACGCCAGCGTGTGCAGCTGGAAAACCTCGGATCCCGCGCTGAGTATATTTTCGATCAGTGGCGGGTCCCCGCGCTCAAAAGGGAAAAATCGTCCCGGTGGGGAGAAACACCTTTAGGCCATAGGTAAACATCGCCCACATCGTTCCTACCGCGATCACCGCAATCGCGGCATGTACGAGATGGCCATGCCAATCCCGGCGACCCAGAGAGGTGAGGGTAACGAAAACAAATAGGATCCCACCGACCAACATCCCGAGATAGGGTAAGCTGAGCAGGAACAACCCGAACCACAGGAAACACCAGAATGCGTTGAGATGGCTGAGAAACCACCGCTTCGGTCCACGCGGTCCTTCCTCCGTTGGTTTTGATCGCGGGTGGCGCAGGGATTGGATGAGATAGCCCAGACTCAACAAGGTCAGAAAGATGAGAATGACGCGCGGCCAGACCTCCGCACCCAGGCTCGCATAGCTGGTCTCACGAATGCTGAAACTCGCGGTGAGGAAAACACCACAGAAGAGCAAAAGGAAAATTGCAACCAGTGTGTCTATGTGAAATCGGCCCACACTGCTTTCCTCCGATTCAGACATACGAAACCGACGGTCGCTGGTCGAGACCGCCGGTTTCACACATGTGCCTAGCGCTAACCGAGGCTGTTACGGCTTATATATCCCGACCTTGATCGCGGTCGTTTTCAAGGTATCGTATGTCTGCTCGAGATGCTTCCGGTAATCGGCGGTGCTGAGCGGGCGCACGATGCTGCCCTTGGCCTCGAGGGCGCCGACAACTTCCGGAGTACTCATCGCCTTGAGGATGGCGGTTTCGTAATGCTTGATGACGTCCGCAGGCGTGCCCTTGGGCGCCATTACGCCGCGGTCCAGACCAAACACCAAATCGACGCCCTGCTCTTTGAGCGTTTTCACGTCTGGAACTCTCTTGTCCCGATCCGGCGTGGCAATACCCAGGGCCTTGAGTTCATTGGTCTTGATGTATTTTTGCGCGGCGGTAACGTTGATCTCGCCGAGTTCAATATTTTTCGCCAGCAGCGCCGTCATCCGCTCACGGGTACCGTCGTACGAGATGTGCTTGAACTTAACGTTCGCGGCGTCTTCCAACAACAGAAAAATGAATTGACTGGTAGAACCAAGGGTACCGCCGGCAAGAATGGTTTCCGGTTTCGCCTTGGCCGCCGCTATCAAGTCTTTGACGTCGTTGTACGGCACGCCCTTGTTTGCGCCGATAATTGAAGGCGTGTTGGTCACCATCGCCACCGGCTCGAAGGCGTCCCACGTAAAATCAACGCGGCCGCTGAAAAAGCTGGTGATAGCGCTTTGATGCATCGCAAACAGCGTGCATCCATCGGGCTTGGCTCCACGGGCCTCCTTCGCGCCTTTGTTGCCGCCCTGCCCGGTGATGTTGACCACCTGCAGCTGTGGCTTGATGCCGCCTTTGTTTACCGCGTCGACGACGACACGAAAAATGATGTCGGTGCCGCCACCGGCCTTCCAGGGAACGATCAACTTGGCGGTACTGCACGGGATGTCGGCAGCCAGAAGTTTTGCTGGTAACAATGCAAACGCAATAGCCCCAACGAGTATGCTAAAAATATAACGCTTAATCATGCTCCACCCTTTGTGTTTGGTTATGTAACAAGCGGACTTAGCCTAACCCATCTGGTGCGCGCTTGACCAGTTTGTCGTTATCTTCCCACCGCATAGCCCTGCATATAGCGCGGATTTGCCCCCGCCTTCAATAATTCCCCGCCCCTGGCCACTGCGCTGAGACGCCCGAGACACCAGTCGTTTTCGACTTGCAGGTCGTGCCCGCGCCGGCGCAGCTCGGTAATGGTTTTATTGGGGAAACGGCCTTCAATCGCGACCCGCCCGGGATGTGACTCGCGGGGATAAAACGAACCCGGCATATGACTGGTGTGGAACATTGGTGCATCAATGGCCTGTTGCAGATTCATACCGAAATGCACGTGGCGTAAAAAAAAGGTCAAGGACCACTGATCCTGCTTGTCCTCCCCGGGAGTGCCAAACACCATGTACGGCTCACCGTCCCGGAACGCAAGCGACGGAGTCAAGGTGGTGCGTGGTCGCGCGCCCGGAGTCAAACTCGTCGGCACCCCCTCCTGCAGCCAGAACATCTGCGCCCGGGTACCCAGGGCAAATCCCAGACCGGGGATTACCGGAGAGCTCTGCAGCCAGCCACCGCTCGGCGTGGCAGCCACCATATTGCCGGCCCGGTCGATCACATCCAGGTGACAAGTGTCACCGCGCACCCCGCCGTAGCGAGCCATGGTGTCTTCGGCCATACCCAACACCGCCGCGCCACGCGGTGTGGCATTCGGGTCGGCAATACGATTGATCGGGGTTGCGCCAAAACCGGGGATGTTACCGGGACGAAGTTCCAGGCTTGCCCGCCTATCAATGAGACCCCGGCGTGTGTCGTTGTAGGTATCACTCAACAACTGGTCCATGGGCACCTGCACGAAGTTGGGGTCACCGTAAAACGCTTCGCGATCCGCGAACGCGAGCTTGGCATATTCCAGCACCGTGTGCACGAACTCGGGGCCACAGGGATCCATGGACACGAGATCCATGTCTTTTAACAGTGCGAGTTGCTGCAAGAACACCGGACCCTGCCCCCAGCTATTGGTTTTATACACCGTATAGCCGTGGTAATCGTAGGACAACGGCTCTTCGATGGTCGCCTGCCAAGCCGCTAGATCGTCCGCAGTCAAGAATCCGCGATGCCGCTGTCCGGAGGTGTCCATGAATTCATTGCTGCGGCAAAACTCATCAATGGTCTCGGCGATAAAGCCCCGGTAAAACAGGTCGCGCGCCGTCTCAATCTGTGTCTCACGGTCACCGCTGCCGGCCTCGGACTCACGCACAATCCGGTCATAGGTGGCGGCGAGGTCGGGATTGCGAAACAGCGTACCGGCGGCGGGCGGCGCACCGTTTCGCAGATACAAGGTGGAGGAACTCGGCCATTCGTCGCGGAACAGGTCGCTGACGCTGTTGATGGTCGCGCATAGGCCGGGCATCAAGGGATAACCGTCCCGCGCATAGTGGATGGCCGGAGCGATGACATCGGACAGAGACAGAGAGCCGAACTCCCGCAGCATCAACAACCAGGCGTCAAACGCACCGGGCACGGTGGCCGCCAACAGGCCCGAGCCTGGCACCAGGTCCAGGTCTAATTCACGATAACGTTCAATGGTCGCCCCTACCGGCGCCACACCCTGGCCACAGATCACCATCGCCTTTCGCTTGTCGACACTGTATAAAAGGATGGGCAGGTCACCGCCGGGGCCATTGAGGTGCGGTTCCACCACCTGCAGGACAAATCCCGCCGCCGCAGCGGCGTCAAAGGCATTGCCGCCCTTCTCCAAGATGGCCATGCCCGCTGAAGAGGCAAGCCAGTGGGTGGACGCTACCATGCCGAAAGTGCCGAGTAACTCAGGACGAGTGGTAAACATCGTGGCTTACATATCCAGTTTGAGTAGAGTCAACAGGGAGGCCGACTATATCACTGGCTCATTCAAAGATTGAAACTACGCCCCTATTTTTCATGCGGGGGCAAATTCAAGTTCCGATACACAACGGTGAAACGAGCTTTCTCAGTGCGGCAATGATACTCAGCGCAACAATCTTGCCGGTACGCGGGTTGCCGGGAGACGGAATATTCTCGATCTTCAGTTCGAAGCGTGCGCTGTCCGCATCGACGTTGACATGGTGCGTGTTGCGAGTCACGTTCGGATCCGCCCAAATTTCGAGCTGGGTGCGGTCCGCACCGATGCCGGCAAGACCCAACACGGCGGCCACATTCACATTGGCCGGGAAATGATGCGCGCCGTCGCGCGCATTGCCGTCGAACACCTTCAACGGCTGTTCGAGGCCAGCGAGATCAATCCCCTGCTCAACCAGATATGGCGCACCGGCCAACCCAGCAGGGGGTTTACGAGTGACCATGCGCACCGATTCGATGTGGCCCTCGGCCGCCGCTTGTACTGCATCCAGACCCAACAGGGCGCCGGTGGGGACAATGATTCGCGCTCCATGGGTTTTGGCGAACTCGACCAGGTCCCAGTGCTCGAGCAACGCACCAACTGTGATTAACATCAGCGTTTTGCCTGCACTCAGCACCGGCCGCGCCAATTGCGTAAACACCGCTGCCGGAGCACACTCCACGATTACGTCCGCCACCTTCGGCAGCTCTTTCAACGCCAATACTGAAACGGGGTTGCGAAAATCAGCCAATCGATCCTCGGCACCTTGGCGGTCGCGGGCGGATACCGCAGTCAGCGTCAAGCCATCTATACCTTGATCGAGGCGCTGCGCCACAACCCCGCCGACGGCACCGAAACCACCGATGGCGACACGTAACGGTTTTTGATCACTGTCGGTGATAGTCATCCCTGACATGATACATTTCACTGCCCTTGGCTGTCTCACTCAGGACCGGCTCCTTCAACTCCGCTCAGGGCATGCTTCTACAGTTGTCACCCCGACGCGGAGGGATCTCGCCGTGTTGAACTCGGTGCCACTATTAATCACGGTGAGATACCGCGTTACGCTCGGCACGTCCCACAACAGGTCGGAAAGGCGGCCGGTCGGAATCACGTTGAAGCGTTTTGCATCATTGCGCGGAAGTTATTACGCATTGCCTACACCATCCTGGTGAAGGGCAAGGAATATGACACAGCGTCACCTTCGCCAGGCAAATTGTTGACAAGTCGCTTTAACAGGCATCCTGAGGCGCGCAGCGCCGCTCGTGCGGGTGTCGTTGCAGTGAAGGATCCTAGCGTGTTAAGAACCATCAGCACCATCCGAGACGGCGAGATTCCTCCTACGTGTGGGAGCGACGATTCAATATCCCCGTTCCCAATCCACGACATCGGTGAGTGGTTCTCCACGCTGATGGCGGCGGATGTTGGCCACAATGTGAGCCGCAGCGGTGTCGGGATTGGTGAGGCTGGCGATGTGCGGAGTAACCGTTACCGCGGGATGCCGCCAGAAAGGATGAGTGGTAGGTAAAGGTTCTTCGGCGAATACATCCAAGGTGGCGCCGGCAATGTGTCCCGAGTCCAGTGCGGCGAGCAGGTCGTCCTCATTGACATGCGCGCCACGCGCCACGTTGATCACAGATGCGCCACGTGGCAACCAAGCAAGCGTGTGTTGATTGATGATGAATTTGGTCTGCGGTGTCAACGGCAATAGACAGATGAGTATCTCGGTGCCGCCCAAAAAAGTGTACAACTGATCTTCACCGTGAAAAAACCGGACCCCGGGCAGTGACTTCGGACTGCGGCTCCAACCGGCGACGTCAAAATCTAGAGCGGCCAACTTGCCGGCCACGTCGGCACCCATGATACCCAGACCCATGATACCGATGCGCCGTTGTTGGGGAACGACCTGGGGCAGCTGTTGCCAGCGTATTTCGCGCTGCTGGGCTGCATACTCCGACATCCGCCGATGATAGCGCAGCACGTGAAACAGCAGATATTCGCTCATCCCCTGAGTCAGCGCCGGATCGACCATGCGCACGATGGGTACGTCACGGCGCAGACCTTCTTGTTGTAACAAGTGATCCACGCCCGCACCCAACGAGAATACGACCTTGAGGTTTGGCAGCGTGCGCAACACATCGCCGATGGGCACCCATACGAGTGCATAGTCGATATCGCCGGGATCGCCGGATTGGGGCCAGATGCGCACCTCGAGTTCCGGCATTGCCGATTGCAGCGCCTGCTTCCAGTCATCTGCGGAGTCGGCGTCACTCTTGAACAATATTGTGGGCATGTTTGATGTATCGAGTCTTGGGGCGTACAGCCACGATGCGTCTGCTTTGAGTCGCACCGACCTACGCTAATACCCTCCAATTCCGGCCTCCCCGCCGGTAATCAAAAATCTGTGAAAAAATCGTTGCCCTTGTCGTCGATGATGATAAAAGCCGGAAAGTGCTTGACACGGATCTTGCGTACCGCCTCCATGCCAAACTCTTCGAAGTCTGTGACCTGCACATCTTCAATGTTATCTTGAGCCAGAATAGCGCCGGGTCCGCCGATCGATCCGAGATAGAATCCGCCGTATTTAGCGCACGCCTCGCGGACCTGCGGCGAGCGATTACCCTTGGCCAGCATAATCATCGAACCGCCATGGGATTGAAATAAATCGACGTAGGAATCCATGCGCCCGGCAGTGGTGGGACCGAAACTGCCCGCGGGCATGCCCTGCGGCGTCTTCGCCGGGCCCGCATAATAGATCGGATGTTGCTTGAAATAGTCCGGCATCGGCTCGCCGCTGTCGAGCATTTGTTTGATCTTCGCATGGGCCATATCGCGGGCGACGATCAAGGTGCCGGTGAGACTCAAGCGGGTGCGCACCGGGAACCGGCTCAAGGTCTTCAATGTCTCGGCCATTGGCTGGTCAACGTCAATGCTGACCGGCGGCGCGGTCTCCGGAGCCCGCGCCGGCATGTAGTTTTCGGGATGGTATTCGAGTTGCTCGATGAATATGCCGTCACCGGTAATCTTGGCCTTGATATTGCGGTCCGCACTGCAGCTGACACCGAGTCCCACCGGGCACGACGCCGCGTGCCGCGGTAGACGAATGACGCGCACATCGTGGGCGAGATACTTGCCCCCGAATTGTGCGCCGATACCGGTTTCTTGGGCGATCTGGAACACCCGCTGTTCCCACTCCAGGTCGCGGAACGCCCGCCCGAGTTCGTTGCCGCCGGTAGGCAGATGATCCAGATAACCGCATGAGGCCAGCTTGACCATCTTCATCGTGGTCTCGGCACTGGTACCGCCGATGACAACCGCGATGTGATACGGTGGGCACGCGGCGGTGCCCAGGCCGCGCAGTTTTTCACTAATGAATCGTCCCAACGATTCTTCATTGAGCAGGCTCTTGGTCTCCTGAAACAACTGCGACTTGTTCGCCGAGCCTCCCCCTTTGGCGATGAACAGGAACGAGTACTCATCGCCCGCCGTCGCCATGATGTCGATCTGGGCCGGCAGATTTGTGCTGGTGTTTTTCTCTTCGGTCATCGACAACGGCGCGATCTGTGAATAGCGCAGGTTCTTGTGTTGGAACGTGTCATGGATGCCGCGTGACAGCGGCTCTTCGTCGTTGACACCGGTCCACACCCGCTGACCTTTCTTGCCCATGACAATGGCGGTTCCGGTATCCTGGCAAGACGGCAGCACCCCGGCGGCGGCGACACAGGCATTCTGCAGCAGGGTGTAGATGACAAAGCGGTCGTTGTCGGTGGCATCGGGGTCCTGCAATTCCTGGGTCAGCTTCTGCAGATGCGAGGCACGCAGATAGAAAGCTACGTCGCTGAACGCCTCGCGGGCGAGAACCCGCAGGCCTTCGGGTTCGATTTTCAGGATACTGTGCCCTTCGAACTCGCCTTGCGACACATAGTCCTCGGTGAGCAGACGATACTCGGTGGCATCCTCGCCGTACTGAAAGATCTGCTCGTATGTGAATTCCGTCATGCCATGCAGTACGATGTCCCAACGTCAATCGACATCGGTTAAACGTAGCTCCGGTAAACCGGCTGATACATCTGTGACTTGACGTAACTCAATACATCGTCCGGCCGTTCTACGGTGGCCAGATCACGCCGCCATGCAACTTCGGCGACGGCGGCCGCGATGTGAGCGGAGACCTCACGAATGTTTGCAAGCGGAGGATAAAGACGCCCCAGCTTGAGGTCCTCGGCAGTCACCTGATTCGCCAACGCCTTGGCCGCTTCGGAAAACATCTCGTCGGTGACCAAACGCGACCCAGAAACGACCACGCCCAAGCCGACGCCGGGAAAGATGTAGGCATTGTTCCCTTGGCCGGGCACAAACGTCTGGTCCCCGCAGTTCACCGGATCAAACGGGCTGCCGCTGGCGAACACCGCGCGGCCTTGGGTCCGGTTATAGGCCTCTTCCGCGGTGCACTCGGACTTCGAGGTCGGATTCGACAGTGCAAAGATGACAGGCCGTTCATTAATGCGCGCCATGGCCTCGAGCACCTCTTGGGTAAAGGTCTTGGGCTGGCCGCTCACGCCGATGATCGCGGTAGGCCGAAGCTTTTCAATCGCATCCAGGAAGCGTTCCGCCGGGGCATGCTCGTGGGCGTAGGGACGTTTGTGTTCGACTAAGTCGGTGCGTGACTTGACTACTAGGCCGCGGGAGTCGAAAAACCAGCATCGCCGCTTGGCATCGGCCTCGGAGAGACCCGCCTCGCGCATTGCAGCGACCACCATATCACCGATGCCAATTCCGGCCTCGCCCGCGCCCAGGAACAACACCGTCTGGTCGGCGATGTT
>CAMYMN010000078.1 GCA_947259395.1 uncultured Gammaproteobacteria bacterium
CTACGGGCTGCAGTTGGGCGCCTGGGACTATCAGACCAAACCGGTGACGCTCGCGTATCTGCTGGCGCGCATCGCCTCCCTGTTCCGCATCCGCGACCGCAAGCACGACCGCGCCGCGCGCGGCGCGGTGCGCACACTCGGCAAGCTGGAACTGGACCGCGCATCGATGCGCGTGTGTTGGGACGGGCACGCACTGGAACTGACGCCCACCGAGTTCGACCTGCTGCACATTCTCATCGGGCACGCCAACGGCGCGAGCTACGACGATCTCGCCCGCGCCACCCAGCAGGGCGTGGTGGAGAACAACACCATCAACACGCACATCGTGCACCTTAGAAAAAAATTCAAACAGCTCGACCCAACGTTCGACTGCATCCGCACCAAATACGGGTACGGCTACCACTGGGTGTGCCGATGAAGCGGCGCGGCCTTAGCATCGGCGCCCGCCTGCTGCTGTTCAGCTCGGTGCTGCTGGCGCTCCCCTGGCTGGGCTATCGCTACATCGAGGAGATGAAGCAGTTCCTGCTCCAGGGTCAGGAGGAGGCCCAGACGCTGGCGGTGCGCGCGGTGGCCACGGTGCTGCACGACCGCCCGGAATGGTTCGATGTGACGGAAAGTGCCGGCGACACCTGGCTGGCGCAGAACGCGCTGTACGCGTACCCGATCGACAGCTCGATCCAGATCGACGGCTATGCCTCCGACTGGGGGAAGGTGCTGGAACGGAAAAAACACTACGGGCCGGAGAGCACGGTGTACACCCGCAGCGGCGAACTCGCGGGATCGGTGGCGTTCGATCTGGTGTTGGGCGAGCGCGGCGAGTTCATCTACGGTTTCGTGCGCGTCACCGATGCGCAGCGCGTGTACCGCCACCCGGGTTACCGCAGCCTGGACCGCAGCGATCACCTGCGCCTCGCCTGGTTCGGCGCCGCCGGTGTGATGCGCCGCATTGTCCTGGTCACCGAAGGCCCCGGCACGGTGAGCGCCTACGAGGTCGAGGCCAACTGGCGCTACCCGACCACCGGCGAGGCGCTGCCGGTGCGCGGCGAATGGCAGGAGCGTGGCCGCGGATTCGATGTCGAATTCCGCATTCCGGCCGAGTGGTTGCGCTATCCGCAGCGCTTTGGCGTGAGCGTGGTGGACGTCGACGACGCCGGCGAGCGGCCGATCGAGGCGGTGGTGGCGACCGTGCCCAAGGCGTGGTCGCAGGACCTCAACCGGCTGATCGTGCGCTCCCCGGAACTCGAGCGCATCATCCAGGGCCTGGGCCGCTCCGACGCGCGCATCTGCGTGGTCGACCGTTACGGGCGGGTGCGCGCGGTGCTCGGCGGGCAGGGGACGGCCGGGGATCTGTGCGCGGACACCGACCGCATCGGCCAGGAGTTGTTTCAGGATGCGCTCGACGGCCGGCAGAACGTGCTGCACCGCCACGACGCGCGCACGGGCGAACACCTGATCGTCGCCGCGCATCCGATCTATGCCGGCGATCAAGTGATGGGCACGGTGTTGCTGGAGAAGAACAGCGCGCGCATCCTCGATCTGCAGCGCGACACGCTCAGTCATGCGGCGCTGGCGACCTTCGCAGTGCTGATGCTGGTGGTCGCCGGCTTATTGTCGTTCGGCGCCTGGCTGGCATTTCGCATCCGGCGCCTCAAGCGCGCGGCCGGCGCCGCCATCGATGCCGACGGCCGCATCGTTCAGGACGCGCTGCACATCGACCGCGCGGCGGGCGACGATCTGGGCGATCTGTCGCGCGGCATCTCCAGTCTGCTCGCGCGCCTCAAACGCTACATCGGATTTCTGGAGACCGTGCCGCGCACCCTGCGCCACGAAATCCTGAATCCGGTCAACACCATCAGCATGACGCTGCAGACGCTGTCCCGGCGC
Organism: uncultured Gammaproteobacteria bacterium; assembly: GCA_947259395.1. Classification (GTDB taxonomy): domain Bacteria; phylum Pseudomonadota; class Gammaproteobacteria; order Arenicellales; family JAANXG01; genus CALZGZ01. Next base: position 1,885 of record CAMYMN010000078.1, read on the forward strand.
GCGGGCGGCGAGACCGCGGCGCTGGTCAAGAGCGCGCAGCAGGCGACGCGCCAGCTGGAACTGATTGTCAACAGCCTGACCGAGGCCGCACATATCGAGGACGCCCTGAAACAGGACGCGCCCGCGGTGTTCGATCTCGCGGAGCTGGTGCGCGAGTACGTGGCCAATTCCGCCCAGCTCAATGCGGGCGCGAACCTCGTCTACGACGGGCCGCCCGCCGGCGTGTACGCCCGCGGCAGCGACGTGCGTATCGCCCAGCTGATGGACAAGGTCAAAGACAACGCCCTGGATTTCGCCCGCAACGGTAGCCCGATCCGCTTCGTCCTCGAAAAGAATTGCGACTGGGTAAATCTAAGCGTGCGCAACCAGGGCCCGCGCGTGCCCGGGCATGTGCTGGAGGCACTGTTCGCCGGCATGGCCCCGCACCGCCCCACCACCGAAGGCAGACCGCACCTCGGCATGGGCCTGTTCATCGCCCACCGCATCGCCGAACACCACGGCGGCCAACTGCAAGTCACCAACCGCCAACACCCCTCCGGCGTCGACGTCACCCTGCGCATCCCCCTCACCACCTCGACACCTAACCCTTCACCGCCGTCACAATCTCCGACTTAATCACCCCGCCCACAAACTCTCGCTCCACATTCTCAAACCCGGCCTCCGTCACAGCCTCCTTCATCAACACCGGCCGGCACGCGCCCATGACATTGAGCACGAACGCCGCCGGCATACGCTGATACAACTTTTCGTACCAACTCAATCCTCCATCATCCTTCTTACTCATATTCAACAACACAACCCCCCGCCCGGTTTCTATTGTGGACCAGCAAAGACACTAACGTGGTGCGCATCAAGATGCGCTGCCCATCGGCTGTGTAATGCTCGTAGTGGGAGCCGGCTTCGGTCGTCCGTGTCCTTCCGTCAGTGACTGTTGTCACAGAAATAGGTACCTTTAACTCCTTGAAAGTCTTTACTGTTTTTTTACCTTAATTTTTTGCTGGGTTGAAAAAAACCGCACAAGCGTAGAGTGATTTCATGAAGGCGAAGACCCTTGTGGTCAGTACAGCCTTACCCGCTTGACCACCCGGTTCTTCCTAATCCGAAACAATACTCCTTCAGCGATTTGCTAGATCGCCTAGCGTTTTGAGGGAACCGTCCTTGCCCTCCGCCCTCTAGCTGCAAAAGCAACGGAGTGTCTTTTGTCTAATGCCGGAAACGCGCTTAGCGCGACGGCGCCACGCTCTGGACAGACTAAAGGGCAACGATGAATAACGCGAACCGACCCAGAGTAGTACTACACAACGCCCTAGTCTTCATGACGTGAAAGGGGGTAAAGACATGAATACGACAATCTCAAGATCAGACAATAGCCATTCACATATCTTGGTTCCAGCTATGGTGGCAGTGGCCCTGGCAGGGTTTATGCTGCCTGTTACTGCCATGGGACAAATTTCCCTGAGTGATTTGGGCTGGAGCGAGCCAAATGTCGGTTTCTGGGATGCGAATGAGAGAACGGGCACCTTGACAACAGATGTCTCCGAGAGAATCGTGATAGTCAGTGGTAATATCACGCTTGATGGCGCTGGACATACCATAACCGGACCAGGGACAGATGGTGGTATTGATGGTATTTACGCTAACCAGAAAACAAACATCACTATCAGGAACGTAAATATCCGGGGATTCAACCGAGGAATCTTCCTTCGACAAACCAGCGACAGCACCCTGATGGCGAACACGATTTTGTATTCCTTCGATGGAATTGGAATTTACCTTTACGCTTCCCCCAGAAACGCTCTAACAGAGAACACGATTTCGAGTCACAACTATGGAATCTACCTCGACACTTCCGCCGGCAGCACCCTGACAGGCAATACCGTCTCGGGAGGCAGCAATGGAATCCACCTCCACTATTCCGACAGAAGCACCCTGATGGGAAACATATCTTCGGGTGGCATCAGGGGAATCTTCCTCGACTATTCCGGCGACAGCACCCTGGCAGAGAACACGGTTTCGAGCGGCAAGTATGGAATCCACCTCCACTATTCCCCCATCCCCACGGGCCAGCCCTCTGCCGGCAACACCCTGACGGGAAACATAATTTCGGGTGTCAACCATGGAACTTACATTGACTATTCCTGGCACAACACTCTAACAGGGAATACCATTTCGGATAGTGTCACTGGAATCTATGTTCACTATTCCGAGAGCAACCAAATCTACAACAACAACTTTATTAACAATGAGGATCAGGCATATATTGGATCCTTTTCCCAAAATAATGTGTTCACCCTCCAAGCGCCAACAGGTGGCAACTACTGGAATGACTGGACCACGCCGGATGCCGACAGTGATGGCTTTGTGGACAATCCGTACCCCATACCCGGTCGAAACCCTGGCGGAGAAGATACTCTACCTTTAGTCAATAAGGTTCCATCGACAGCTAACCAGGCACCGGTTGCCGTGGCTGGCGACAACCAGGCAATCCGTGCCGACGACCTGGTGAAACTGAACGGCAGTTCGTCCTTCGACGACAACACCAAGATTCGTGGCCGATGTAGCTGGTACCTATGTGGTGGAGCTGGTGGTCACCGACGAGGGTGGACTCGAAGCGAGCCCGACCGAGTGGAGATCAGCAGCGACAACCTGGTGCCCACGGCGGTAGCGGGCGATTACCAGCTAGTCATCATCGACACGGCGGTTGTACTCAACGGATCGGGTAGTAGCGATCCGGAAACCGATGTTCTGACCTTTGATTGGACAATTACCGGCGCGCCGACAGGCAGCTTGGCAACCATCAGCGACCCTGATATGGAGATGGCAGGTCTGACGCCAGACTTGGAAGGGGTCTACGAGGTGACGCTAACAGTCAGTGATTTCTTGGGAGCCGGCGCGCCGGACTCGGTGGAGATCACGGCGACCAGCGCTGAAAGCTTTGCGGAGATTCAGATCGTCTCAACGGACGACATCGTGGCCGTTCTCCCGCCGGATCAAATCACAACGCGCTCCAGAACTTCCTAAGTCAGGCCATCGTAGCACTCCAGCCCCCAGTTGATGTAGCCGAGGCGATCAACAAGCTGGAGAAGGCCATCGCAAGGACCAACGGCTGCGTGTTGCGAGGCACCCCCGACGGCAATGGCCCGGGTCGAGATTGGATTACGGACTGCACGGCGCAGGAGGTAACGTACAACTTGCTTAACGAAGCCCTCGCCGCACTGACGACGCCATAGCGGCGCAGTAACCATCGTCTACTGCCCAACCAAGAGGCCGTCGGTTGCCTGCCGGTGGCCTCGTTTCATAAACATTCTTATATTATATTAATGCGCTGATTTCTGGTTGTAACACTGGATCTGTTCTGGGAGCGGACGTTCTAATGTCAATTATCATGCGGGACGAAGGTCGGGTCATGGCCGCGTAAACGGCATATTGCGGCGCAACACCGCGCACCAATTCTTTCGATTTACCAACGTCAGCAACGAGTATTTGGCAGCCTATTGCCTTGCAACATTTTTGCATCACAGAGAATCAGCCAAGCTACGACATCTATGACAACTTTGAGAACGAAAAAACTCGTCTGAAAAAAGGAAGCTCTCGCGCCCCTTGAAGCCGGTGTTAATAGTTTTCGGAATATCTAAATCGCTTGAACAACCCTGGTAATGCATGGCATCCGTCTATAAAAAGAGTAAATATCGTTCTTATACCAGGACTCCGTCAGGAATTCTTGTACACTTGTGCAAAGAATTCAGCGAATTCTTCAATTGACGTGTCGGTGGTATTCTCGGCTGTGCGCGGCTGGTTGACGGCGATTATGCCACTAGTAATAGCCTGGCCTAGCTCGAGCAACTGATCGCTGACATCGTCGCTCAATCCAGATTCCATCATTCCTTTCTTCGCATCTTCAGAAGACAATTGAATATAATTCAAATCCGGTTTACCGATTTCCCCCCCAAAGATTTTGGTGACCTCCTGCAACGAAACGTCGCGTTCACCTAGCAATTCGTGCACGGATTTACCGGAGAAATCTCTTTTTATAAGGTGGTCAGCTGCAACCAGAGCAATGTCTTGCGTGGCGATCATGGAAAATTTCACATCGCCCTTTATTTCGCTACCGATGATGCCCATGTTTTTGATCATGCCGACGTTTGCCAACAAGTTTTCCATAAAGTACGTTGGCCTGAGATAGAGAACGTTAACATCATCAAGTTCGTTGAGTTGTTGCTCGACGTCATGCAAGCCTTTAATCGGCCCGGTATTTTCGGCCAAATGTGCACCGTGACTGCTCAAAAACAAAACATGCTCCACGCCCGACTCTTGTATTGCCTTGACAATATTGGCCCCGATCTCATTGTAGAAGCCGCGAACATTATCGGTTGTATAATTCGGTGGGATCATCGCAAAGACAGCGTCAGCGCCTTTAAAGACATGTGTTAGAAATTCCGCATCTGAAATATCACCAACTGCTGCCTCGGCTCCATGATCAACAAAAGGTCTTAACCGCTCTGCTGATCGGCCGATGACTATGACCTTCTCGTCCTTGTCCAACAAAATATTCGCTAATTTGCTGCCGATGTTACCGGTCGCACCCATAATAACGTACATCGCATATCTCTCCTGATTCTTGATCTTAAGAAAACGATCAGGTCATAGAACTATAACCATCAACGAACCCTGAATGCGTCCGATAACCCTGCTGCTGTTGGGTTGGGCATCGCGGACTGGTTCATTGTAACCCACTGAGTTAAAGCGACCACAGCTTGGATGGGGAGACGTATATTGGGTGGATAAAAGTGGACACATCGTAGGTCTCGAAAATACATCTCCGGTAGCGTCCGAATGGATGGAGAGAGTATAAATCAGTCTTGGCTGTTCAGTGCCCGTTCCGGACCCTCCGGTTAAACCTCAGAACGAGTCGCTGCGTTGCAACAGGACGGTCACTGAAACGATTCGTTACGGGCTCTCAACGTACAAATGCTTCACCGTCTGCTTTGGGGTAAGCGTGTACTCAGAATCGACGCAGAAACATGTCGACTACTCGAGGTGGGACCGGGAATATCATCGCCAGCTCGGAGGGTAAGAGTGAGTAGGAACGGATCACCTATAGACAGATTATGTTTAGCTTAAATTGTTCTATTTTGTACATGGTACGTCTACCTAGTTTTTTCGAATTACTCATCTGTAGATTTTAGCTTTTCAATTGTTCCCCTCAGTCGTGGTGCATCCTCGCTTAAGGCATCACCGACAAAATTAAACACTGCACGAACGCGTGCACTGTGTGATATATCGGTATGTACAACCAACCAGATTTCACGAACATAGTTGAAGATATCTGGCAATACTCGCTGCAATCTTTGATCTGCATCGGCGCGTAAACAACAAAGCGCGCCAATGCCCAACCCTGCCGCACTCGCTTCTATCTGTCCAAGGTGGCTGTTGGTTCGATGCCGGATGTGGTCCGGTCCAAACAGCCGTTCTAATTTTCGTATTGCGTCGGGGTAGGTTGGGTCTTCGTCAAAACCTACGTGGTAGTGTCTGGAAAGATCCCTCACCGTTTTCGGTTGTCCATGGCGTTCGAGGTAAGAATGGGATGCGTAAAGACCAAAATGAAGTTCTTCGACTTTACGTGCAACTAAATCGGCCTGCCTAGGTCGAGCCAGACGCACGGCAATGTCGGCTTCTCTCCGCAGGAGATTCACGTTTTTATTGTTGATATTGATATCAATGATGAGGTTTGGATAGCGCTCATGGAAAATCGATAACTTATCGGGTAACCATTCTATTCCCAGGTCTTCGACTAACGAGATACGGACGGTGCCTTCCAGCTGTTGGTTGGCCCCCGTAGCGGTCCGCTCGATAGTGAGGGCTTCTTCTTCCATGCGTCTGGCGAGTTCGATGATATTTTCACCGGTGGGGGTCAGGGTTAATCCACGGGGTGTGCGGATGAACAATTTTGCTTTCAATTCCGTTTCCAATTGTTCGATGCGCCGACCGACGGTTGGTTGGCTGACATTCAGGCGCAGGGCGGCCGCAGAAAGACTACCGGTATCTGCAACTGCAACGAAATCACGTAGACCGCTCCAATCCATAGAAATACAAAAATGAATATCTAATGCAAATAATTAGGCGTAGACTATTCATGAGTATATAGCATAATTCAAATATTATTGAAACCACCGGCGATAGAACGATGCTTAGACTCGCCCCGATTATCTTTTTTCTAATAAGCTTTCTTATTACAGATCAAGCAATTGCGAGCGATTGTAATGGCTTGGCGACGCAGTGGTTGACTTCGAAAACACAGTCTGCGTTGAACCGGAGTACGATCGCGTTAGCCCGAGGCCACCTGAAACGCGGCATTCATTTTGCGGCTACGGCATTGGACGGAGAGATGGAGGATCCGGATCGCCTTATTGCTTACCATAATCTGTGTATAGGTCATCTGGCACTAGGGAGGGAATATAGGTCTTCATACTATTGCGACGTAGCTTTTTCGCTGGCGCAAGAGGGCCTTGTCGTTAAATCTATCAGGGGAGCACATTTTGTTGCGACAAGTAGTGAAGTGATCGATTTAACTACTCAGCCATTATCGCGTGTGTTGGCAGAGAATGCTCGCAACGCGCATAACAAGTCACATCTCATAGGCCTACTGCGATAAGAGTAACCAAAGCGGTGCGTCATTTCGCTAAGAATGCCGATTGAAATACGAGGTCCGAACCGCTCGCCGATCGGAAACGCGGACGTTCAAAACGCGAGATTTGTCTTGTATCGAAGGTCGGAACTTGGCGGGTTGCCGCGTGATGCAGCACAGCAGCGTTCACTGATTGTTTCGTTTTAGCCAACGACGGCAATGAGTATTCTTCAGCCTATCACGTTGCAACATTGCTACGTCACACAGAATCAGCGGCAGATGCCCGCAAGGTGCCCATTGCGGTCATTTCACGCGAAAATCATTCGTTAATCTTGTAATGCTGCAGTGGGACCCGAATTGCGTTGCTTGCCATTATCTAGCGGGAGTGTGATTCGAGTGCGTGACGTAATGCCTTCGAGTCTCTGGAGTCGCTGATGAGGTCTAACTTTTGACCTTGAGCGCTGAAAATAAGCACCTGCGCAGACCTCGTATTGTATTGCCGTGTAAAGCTTGCACCGGCCGGTGTATTCACGTCGGCCAGCAGAAAATCATAGTGGTCTGAATATTTGTCGCGTAGCGTATCGAGTAGTCCTAGCATCGTCATGCTTCCTACGTCGTCTTTGTTATGAAGCAAAACCACCACTGGCCGGCCTTTACCGATGCGACTCAGGTCCTCGCTATAACCTTTCGGCAGCATGGACCATGCAAACCACAATACTAAGCCGACGGTGGTTAGGGTAATTAGCGTCACGATTAGTGAGCGCGACGTTTTATTATTGGTCACATTATTCATCGGTTCCGAAAAATGCCTCCTCCACAGATCAAAGATCAGGTAACCTCATTATTAAGAACCATAAGCAATTACAAATGCTGATACCGCATCTTATGGCACATACCAACCATTAACAAAGGATCTCTCGAACAAATGAAAATTAGCGAGTCGGAAATCACCGTTGAGATTGACGACATCCTATACTTTTCGAGTAACGCGCATCACTGCGTTCGCGTCAGCGTCCGTAGTGACGCGCGCCGGAATTATTTCGAAACTTAAGCCCGGCGCGGGTCTGCGGGGGATCACCGCGACCATTCCGGGGCTGGCGGGGGGGCAACCCCATGAGGCTGATTGAGACGATAAGACACAAAAAAACCGCAAAACTGTCGGGTGCGGTGTCCGCTTAGTGCGGGTGTTTAAGCCCGTAGTAATCACTCTATACCTGGGATCAGTCCACGTAAAATATCACAATCAATGTAAGGTATGATTGGTCGCGCTAAACTCCGCTTCCGCAGTAGGTTGCGACTGACTAATCCCAGAAAACCCAAATGTCCGTTGTGAGTATCGACCAGCCGTTTAGACAACACGTTCCGAAGAGCCGGAGTTGGCCGTGTGTTCACAATTGTGCCGCACAAAATGAAAGACAGCTACCGGTGTCCTCCGGAAGTACCCTTAATTCATCGGTATCCGAACAATAAAATAGTGACCAAATCCCAGACGGCCCGGCAATTTATTGAACGAAAAGAAATCGGTCCTGTCTTAATTCGTTCATGGGGCAAGGTTCGACGCCGATCACCTCCCAAGGTGGGTTGTTTTTGCAGGCCGATTAACTTAATTAAACTAAAATGAGTTGTTGCTAGATGTCTCCAGAGTAATTAACAACAGGTCTTGAGTCGATGCGCGATTTACAAATTACGAAATTCTCCCGCCGTCGTTTTTTGTCTGCCTCCGGCCTGAGTGCTGCGGCGCTGGCCTTGCCTTTTAAGGTCAATGCGCGATCTGACTATGGAATAAAAGGGCGTGTAGCCCCGGAATTGGAGGTCGATCATTGGATCGACGCTGATGGTAAACCCGCAACATTTAAATTGTCTACGCACAAGGGGAAGTGGGTGTTTCTCAAATGCTGGCAAAGTTGGTGTCCGGGCTGTCACTCTCATGGTTTTCCGGCACTGAAGATAATTTCAGATGCGTTAGTTGGTAATCCCAAGATCGCTTTTGCCGGAATACAAACGGTATTTGAAGGGTTTGAAGTCAACACCGAGGACAAGTTAAGGGACATTCAACTCCAATACGACTTACACATACCCATGGGGCACGATGCGGGCGATGTGAATGGCGACCGTCACCCTAGTACGATGAGAAATTATCGAACCGGCGGCACACCCTGGATGATATTGATCGATCCAGACGGTGTGGTGGTGTTTAATGGGTTCAATATCAATTCCGACCGGGCAATCGAATTCTTATCTAAACAAACTGCTTAATTGAACGTAACGCAATGTCACGGTTTGTCGGAATTAGGTTGCCGCTTTGATACTTTGGTGTTTATTACTCGCCGATGTATGGCGGGTTTGAGTATCAAACCGACTATCGTTGATAATCAGTCCAGAGGAAACTGATGTTTCTTTCGGTAGGTCGATAGCGTGCCCATTCCAGACCCTCCCATCGAAGCGTTCCTTCCTCCAATCGTGACCGCTCACGCAGGTTAGACCTGACGAGCAGTACCAACTTCCTGAAACAGTACCAAGGATTATTTCCAGGCGGCGTCGGCCTGGTCCAGATCGCCCCGGACTCTACCCGCGATGACCCTGGCATCCTGGCGGCCAGCACGCCGCCCTTGAGCACTTTGCTGGCGAAAGTCGTGGCGGTTATGCGTGTTATCCGCCGCGGCCGTTCCGCTGCTTATTCGCAGGCGAGTGCGCGGTCGAAGGATCCGGTCCCGTCGTAGCTGCCAATGACGCGCGCGGCGAGCGATCCCTGGTGCAACCGAACCGCCAGCAGCTGGCGCCATTCCGCGTCCGCTACGACCATCTCCGGCCCGTCGCCGCAATCGCGCAGGCCGCCAGAAATGAAGTTCTCGCCGATGCGGTGATTAGTGACGCCGGTCATTGCCGCTACCTCGTCCAGCCGGCCGCCGCGGTAACGCCATACGCGCAGCGTTCGCGCCAGATGAGGGCGGTCAACGTAGGCGATTTCGAAGGCCCCGTCGCCGTCCAGGTCCGCGGCCCCAACCGGTGCGAGCCAGCGGTAGGCGGTGCCGATGAAAGGTGTCGTAGCCAGGCTGCCGTCGAGCCGCGCGACCGCGAGCCGGGCGCCGCGCGTATACGAGCTCTGGACGAAAACGACCTCGGGCCTGGCATCGCCGTCGAGGTCGGATACCCGCGGCG
>CAMYMN010000079.1 GCA_947259395.1 uncultured Gammaproteobacteria bacterium
CTGTGCATAACTTTGGTGACGGTCTACTCCCCAGTCACTGACGATATCGAAATAGATCAGTTACAATAAAAGGCCGCCTAACATATCCACAGATAAGTAAACTGTCCCCGGAACCCACCCGGAACCCCCACGCATTTCATGTCGTTGGCAATACTCTTGAATCGCAGCGCTAGAATTTTCATCGATATTCTCGTTGTGTTGCATTGTATCGGTTTTATTGCAGTGCTGTGGTCAGGCGGCTATCGTCTCGAGCTGTTCGGCCTGGCATTAAAATCGCATAGTCTTCTTCCGATTGTGCGTGGACTTTTTGTGCTCGTACTTATCCGGATTCTTCTGGTTTCTGGGCTTAAGAATTTCTTGCTAGTACTCGTCTCGATAACCGTGACGTTACTGTTCTCAGAAATCATCATTCGCATATGGGATCCACCTCTTGCTCAGCCCAGCTTGGTGCAGGTGCATCGTGCATCTGAGGTGTACGACTGGGAGCTGATCCCGGGTGCCAAAGGCGTGGGTGGCGCGGGTGAGATTATTCAAATCAACTCCTCAGGATTTCGCGATATCGACAGGCCGGTTCGTAAACCACCGGGCGTCAAACGCGTTGCGGTTCTAGGCGATTCGTTTACCTTTGGTATGTCGGTGAATCTGCAAGACACCTATGTGAAAAAGTTGGAGAAACTTCTGCAGGTCGAACATCCGAATGTCGAGACTCTGAACTTTGGCGTCATTGGATATCACATGTGGCAGTATCTGACGCTTCTGGACACGAAAGTCACCGAATACGAACCGGATCTTATTGTGATTGGCCTGTTTCTGGATGACATTACGCTGTCCGTGCCTCCGTACACCAAAACAAAGCAATGGAAGGCACACAATCCATTTGAGATCATCGTTCCGGAAAAACACAAAGGCAGTGTTTTTCGGCTATGGAATTTCATCCGTAATTTTAACGAGCTGCTTGAAACAAAATACCGTTACAAGCGAGGTTACAAATATCTGCGAGGAATTGAAGACAGAAAGCAGATGATAGGTCCGGGCAGCCCTGCGCACGAATATTACCTTGCGCAGATAGGAGAATTAGACGAACAACAATACAGGGAATTTCGTACCGCAATACGACAGTTGGCTGATATAACGAGGCATCTCAACATTCCGACTATCATCATGTATATCCCAGATGCGTCGCAGCTCAAAGAACCTAACCGCCAGCATGTCAATCGTTTTGTAAAAAAAACCGCGAATAACGCGGGAATTCCAATCATCGACGTCACGCCCGAATTTGAGCAGGTCGCGGATCCCAGAGTGCTCTATCTATTCCCACTTGACGCGCATACTAGTCCAGAAGGGCACGAGCTTATGGCTACTGTTTTGGCTAGGGAAATCAAGAAGCAAAAACTGCTACCAGACACCGTCAGCGAATAGATTCATCCCATTAAATCGTTATCGAACAGTGACACGGATTACGCCGTCCGGAAACCAGCGTAACTATGGGATAGATGACGGTTAATCATTAATCGTGATGTGGAAGGTCTCGCGTAGCCCGACCAGGCTTTGCACGGCGTGACAGGCCGGTTCCGCATGCCGCCGATCTGTTTCTTGAGTCGGTCATTGCCGGGCACGAGTGCGACTTGTTGCGATGCAGATCTGCGCGACACGATACGGAATCGATCTGTACCGTGAACAATTACCGGTATCCGGCACGGCGCGCACTCTCCGAGCGACCCACACGTTCATAGTCGTCATACGGGGTGCTCAGAGGGTTGACTGTGCTTTGCGCATCGAATCGGTAGCTTGACCATCGGTATTCAAACGGATGTGCAACCATACCGGTGCGAATGAATTCTCGGGTGTTATGTCTAATCCCGATTTTGCGCCCGGCTTGCGTCTGCATTGTGCGCTTCAGAAGCAATCATTTGCTCGATCACATCTTTCATCTTTAGCTTGGCCTCCCATTCCAGCTTTCGATTCGCCTTTTTTGGATTTCCATGGCCTACTCGAATTTCTAATGGTCGAAATAGGTTCTTATCGATAGTGACATGGTTTTGCCAGTTTAAACCTAGTTGCGAAAATGTGACGTCTACGAATTGTTCCAAAGAATGGCACTCTCCCGTTGCTATAACGAAGTCCTCTGGATGATCCTGTTGCAGCATCTTCCACATCGCCTCGACGTATTCTGGCGCCCATCCCCAATCTCGCCTTATCGATAAATCGCCGAGTTGTAGCGTCTCGCGGCTGCCCGCCGCAATGCGACACGCGGCAGACACTATCTTCTTGGTCACGAACCGCTCCGCCCTCAGCGGAGATTCGTGGTTAAAAAGAATCCCGCTACAAGCAAACAATCCGTACGCCTCGCGATAGTTCGCAACCTCCCAGAAGGCGGCTGATTTGGCAACGGCATAGGGGCTGCGGGGCCGAAACGCCATGTTTTCATCGGCGCCCCGTCCCTCCGTATTTCCGAAACATTCCCCCGAACCGGCATTGTAAACCCTGATCGATTTGGCCAGAAAACGAACCGCTTCCAGTAAGTTTAATGTTCCAACACTAATGCTCTCGAGCGTCTCTACCGGTTGTTCAAAAGATAGGCCGACGGAACTTTGGCCCGTCAAGTTGTAGACTTCATCAGGTTCTATTTTTGATAGAACCTGAATAATACTTCGAAAGTCGCTCAAGGTTGCTGAAGCTAGGGATACCTTTTCTCGAATGCCAAGTTTCGCGAGATTGCTAAACGATGTCACCTCAGCGTCTCTAGACGTCCCAAAAACTCGATATCCTCGCGACAATAGAAAGCGTGTAAGATACGCGCCATCTTGACCAGAGATCCCACAGATAAGTGCTGTTTTCATACTTGCCTTTGTTATTAAGCGGTCCGTTTTCGAGTTACCAGACGTTTGCCTGCGCGTAGCTCAATACTTACATTTGCTGGTTTGATTGCCAATCAGGATTTACAACTACACTATTCAAGAGATTTTGACCGGTTATAAAAATATAAGGCCAGTTTTTTACGCGGTTTTTAGTGCTCTGAACCCGGGGCCGACAAAAACGAAGCCCCGGGCATCGGGTGAGTAACTTGATGCCCGGCCTGGGGGAGGCCTAAAAATGCAACGCCTGCCTACAAGCCATAGAAACTCTGGATCGACCTGATCGCACAACGATACGAGCCCGGCCTGCGGATCGGCAGCATCGATTAGTGTGGGTGAACCAGTACCTATGGCTCGTGAATCCAGGGCCTAGAAGGTTTTTGTGACTCGCGCCTCAATTCTATTCTCATCGAAGCTGAACTCATCATTCGATGAGCTTCGGTCGCGATAACGGTACTCCAGTGATCCGGACAGTTGCCGGGCGAACGTGTGTGAGAGTCTGAGTCGAAACACGGCGTCGTCTGCCTCGTCTTCGGTCGGGTCGCTCTCACGGAAGTCGACGTGATCGAACTCCAAGGTCGTGGTCAGGGCAGTGCGGCGCGTAAACTGCCAGTTCCAGCTGCCGCAGACGCCCACACCTTCGTCCGCATCACCCACTTCCTCGAATTCGAGACGTTCGCTGAATACTGTCAAGCCGAAGTCCTGCCTCTTGCCGGCGCGCACCCCTCCAAACAGCTCAAAACGTTTGCGCACAAACACCTCGTCGGTAAGACTCGGAACGCTGGAGCGGTCTGAGCGACACAACAGAACCGAGAACGGATCCAAGACCGCATCGCCGAACGGATTACTCGTAGGGAATGTGGCGATGTCGCTGAAGGTCTGCTGGGCGGTGGTGGACTGTTCCACATAACTACCCGAGAAGCGGGCCTTGCGGGTGCGGTATTGAAAGCGCCCGTCGTAGGTGACGCCCGGGTTGGAACCCACGGCACGATCCCGGTAGCGGGCAGTTAGCGAGGATCGACGCGAGGGATTCAAGAACACACTTACAAATTCGTTGTTGTCTCCCTTACCGCCCTCGATGGTAACAAAACGGCTCGGGCTCCAGCCGGCGCCCAGACTCCAGAAATTACCATCCGTGAGTTCTCTCGGTTGGCCGGCCAACGCGCTTGGCCCTCGGCCCGGTAATCCTCAAAGTCGTCATCCCGATCCAACCTTTCTTCGTTCCGGTACTGGGCATCGATGTTCCAGGTCAGCTGGGTCGACCGCCGCCCGTTCTGGGCGGTAAGGTTCACTTCGTCGAAATTGCTGTCCGCAATGTTGTCGGTATCGGCCCGGAAAGCCTGTGTCCGATACCGCAGCTCGGTATCGGCGTAGCCGCCCCATCGCTCGCGCCAGATAGGCTCGATGCTCGCGGACGCCACATCGGACCTGTTGCCGGTGACCGTGACATTGTCCCGCGCAACGCGTCCGGTGTTGAATATGTTGGCTTGCCTCACGCTTGCTGCTGCTTCGATGAAAAACCGCTCTTTGACCAGCTCAACGTTGGCCGTAGCACCCAACTGATGGCGGACGTCATTACGGTCGCTGTCTTGAGCGTAAAAAAGCGACTGCAGTCGATAGTTGAGATTCAGGTTGAGACGCCTTCCGGTTCCCCGCATCGAGATGATCGGATTGATCTCGGTAACCGCGTCCGACTCCTCCTGGCCCTGCGGTGCCAGGGTCACGTTGTCGGTAACCGTTTGGCGCACCTCCAAACGAGGTGTGATCCGCCATTCACCGCCCCACGCCAGTGGCGCAGCTACAAGATGCAGCCCCAACACGAAGCAAACGTATCGCCTCCACGTCATGTCGCGAAAATATTTCACTCGATTATTAGAACTTAACAGCCAGTTAGTTTTTGTAGCCGTAATATCCGTAGCGGTAATGATTACATTCCGTTGTCTACTTTTGTTGAGGCGTATGCCGATCGGTTTGTTGTGATCATCAAGTAACACCGTTTCCCGTGCCACCCGCTTTAACTCCTTTTTCTAACCTCGGGCATCTTCATGATCCGGCCCATCCGGCTAGCCGGTACAGCGGTTTCACCAGTCACGAGCGAAGACCGTGTACAGAGCAGGGGCCGCCCGATTGTCCCGGCGAGACGCCACCTCCCGAATTCGGCGTCCGTATCCATGAATTCTAAGATTATAGGGGATTTTTCAGCGAACAGCTGGATCAACGGCAACTATCGGAGTATCGCGCAGGGTAATGGAGACGAAAAACGGTGTGCTGCACCGCAATAGTGCGGTGGTTTCGGGCGATCGGCAAGCTTGACTGCCTGCACTGGCGCGTCACGCAAACGAAATACAGGGGCCGGACTCTAAAGACTCCGACCTTTCGGTTCATCGTTGCAGCGCGGCGCTCGTCCCCGCACAGCAGGGGGCTTGTCCCCGCACAGGGGGGTCCAGCCGCCCCATCCCAGAGCCTGTTTTCGAATTTTCTGGTGCAAAAAGGCGTGACGCAAGACTTGATTCGATTGACGGCCTAAGTCGTGCCCTCGCGACCATACCGATTCAGCATAATCGGCTGATCTACATCGCACCACGACCGAGGATGACTGCGGGAATCGTTCTAAGCAGGATCTTGAAGTCCAGCCACAAAGACCAGTTTTGAATGTACTCTTCATCCAACTCCAGCATCTGAGAAAAATCCTTCAGATCGCATCGTCCACGTGTTTGCCATAGGCCGGTCAATCCCGGCTTCATACCCAGGCGACGGTGTTGCCGTCCACTGTAAGCTTGGACCTCTTCAATGGGGAACGGCCGTGGTCCGACCAGAGACATGTCTCCCTTGAGAACGCTGAAGAACTGCGGTAGCTCGTCGATGCTGAGTCGCCTCAGAACGCGACCAACGGGGGTAACACGCGGATCGTTTTCGATCTTGAAACGAGGTCCCTTCATCGCATTGAGCGCGGCGAGATCGTCTCGCATTTCATGTGCTCCCACGATCATGGTGCGAAACTTATAAATCGTAAATGTCCGGCCGTTGAGTCCCACCCGTTGCTGACAATAAAAACCCGGTCCTTTCGATGTGACTTTTATCGCCACCGCGACGAACGGAGCGAGCAATGTGGTGACAACCAGGCCGATCACACCCCCTGCGATATCTATAATTCTTTTTATGAACAGGGCCATTTCGTCGGCAACGGAGGCGTTCATGGTGAGCATGTTCAATCCACCGACATGCTCGAAATAGACTCTGTGCAGCCCATCTGCGATGGGATGCACCAGCTGCCGAACGGCTATCCCACGATCTTCGGCGGCGGCGACCGCCGGTGCCACCGTATCAGGATCACGAACCGCGAGCGCTAGTTCATCGATCGGCGTATGACCGCTCAATATGTCTGCGGCATTTTTTACCGCCCCCAGGACGCGTCGTACGTCAACCATTGACGTGCCTCCAGGATCGAGATGACCCACGATTTCATGGCCTTCTTCCCGCGAAAGAACCTGTGCGAGATGGATCGCCGTTGTATCGGTTCCTACCACAATGGTTCGTCGCTGGGTACGGCTCTGGGTAGCGTGATCGATGAGCCAGCGAGCCAACATGAGGCCGGCGAAATTGGTGGCGAGGAAGATGATCAACACCCCGCGGCTCAGGAAGTCCGCTTTGGCATAGAAGCCGGCCAGGATAAGCAGTAGCTGGGCCAACATCAGTGCACCGAGTAGCCGCGGCATCATGTCGCGTATGCTGCGTCTTCGTTTGAGTTTATAGCATCCGAGTATCCACAAGCAGACGATTACGCAAACCACGGCAACGGGAAGAAACAGATGGTACACGCGTGGATCAAAGGTCCATGCCCCAGCGAAACTTCGCACCCAAGGGTCCAATACCTCGCGCAGGAAAGGCGCCAGACTGTAGCTAAATCCTGTCACCAGCACATCCAGCAGGACAGCTGCCGTGTTCCGCACCCGGTCTAGCTGCGTTCCCTTCATGCGCACTGCTCTAGGTTTTTGAGAGTCGTATCTCTAATGTGTCTATAAACACTCTATAGCAGGCGCATTATTCACGTTCAAGACGTTGGAGATTGTCACAGGAAGATGGTTACCGTATCTGCTTTTTGGGTATTGTGTATGAATCGGATGGTGCCGCTATAGCGTATGATGTCATTGGTGTATTGGCGGGTTCAACCGGTACACAAAACCAGAAAATGAAGACGTGAGCCACATCGTGTGGGGGCGAGCAACATCTTGAAATATTATGTTGCGTATAAGTTGGTATCGAACAAGCGCGCGCGGAAAGAGAAGGCCAAGCAGAATATTCAGAGCACCTGAGTATTAACGAGCACATGATACTCATTGAACATCAATATAGCGTGAGCAAAGGTATATGAAGGATGCGTTCCCCGCGCACAGGTTTTGAAGAAATACGTATACTGTTCCCGAATAGAACAAAGAAAAGGCCGCCAAAAATGGCGGCCTCAAGTCTAATACACCCCCCGGTAACATCCCTGAGGCAATCATCTTAACAAGAGAGAAGGCGAATATTTTGTAACTATAGTCACAATCGGAGATGTTGTTTTAGTCGGCGAAATGGTCTTTTGATCAGCGTGATTCTCTCAGGGAGTCATAAAGCCATTGTGAATCACCGCGATAGTCCGTCTCACGTCGCGTATTAGGGTGTGTTGTCACCCCGATCGGACCGACCTTGGAATTAACCCTGCCTTGAATCCATTTGAGTCCGTTGCGTTAGGCGCAAGCGAGGACGATGTCGAGCAGGTTTTTCAGTTTCGAGGTGGTAAGAAACTTATCGATAACGGCTTGTCTGCCCCTGCTACCGAGCACCGCCCGCTTTTCTCCTGCCTCCAGCGCACAAATGACTTTGTCGGCGAAACCTTTGATGTGATTCTCGTAGTCGTCACCGTCCATGGATCGCGCGTCTCCGTTCACCCCGCACGCCGGTGCGGTAAATCCCGAATAGCCGTCTTTGACCTGCAGGGTGATGCCCCCCACTTCGGTGGCCACGACCATGGCCTCCTTGAAAAGGGCCTCGGTCACGGTTAGCCCGAAACCCTCGCGGAGAGACTTCTGCATAACGACAGCGGCGTATCGCTGGAAGGCGTTCACATCCCACGGGTCATCGCCGCACACCAAGTGTATATCGGTAGCGTAAGGACTCTGCCGATGCCGCTCCCTCACCACCGTCTCCATGGCCGTGCCCTCGGGGTCGTCGTCAGCCGAGTTGAACACCAGGGCCAGTTGGCAGTCGCGGCCCTGCTGGCGAACCTTCTCGAACACCTGGATGACACCGACCGGATCCTTCCAGGGATCGAGTCTCGACACCTGCACCAGAAGGTCGCGGCCGGCCTCGATGCCGTAGGCGGCGACGCGGCGGCGGACCTCCCCGGCATCCATGTCGCAATTCTTCTCGCTGAAAGGATCGATGGAGGGGGCGAGGGCATAGACGTTCCCGAGACCATTCAAGTGGGGCGTCACATACTCCTTCATGGTCGAGATGATGCCGTCGTAGCGTATCGCCTCCGACGAGACATAAGCCATGGTGTCCCGGTCGGGACAGGTGGTGTCGATATGGATCCTCCACAGCTTAACTGGGCCGTCGGTATCTAGAAAGTTGATCAGGTGCAGCGGCTGGGGATCGTGAATGACCACAATATCCCGGGGCGAAAGGTGTTGCAGGTAGGCGATAAGCTCTCCGTTAAGCTCCCGGGCACCGTTGGCGTAAAAGCTGCGATACCGGCCAATCAGGCCGGCCGCGTCCACGTTGACCTTACCCTGCAGTGCGTTGTGAAAACCTTTGGTGGTCTCGAAGAAGTCCGCGTTGCCCCTGATCCGGTACCACTCGGTGGAGATGCCGAGGGCGTTGGCAAGGAGCACCTCGCGCTGCAGGATTTCCGCCACGCCCCCGCCGGCGAAGGTGGAGTTCACGTGCACGATCTTTCTGCCCGCGAGCCGGTCGCCATAGGCCTGCAGATCCGCAACGGCGTGGTCCCCGATGAGCCTGCGGTAGGCGGCAACAAGGCCGTCTTTGTCGCCGTCGACGCAAAACGTCTGGTCAGCCGGTATGCTTTGTGGTGAGTTCACGTTCGGACCCTTCCCCTGATGTAGAAAGTGAGCAAGATACGTGCCAGCAGTGTGGCTTTTTATAACTTATTGAAAAGTATGCGAACTTGTAATTATGTTCAGCCCCAAAGCGTCAGCTTGGGCGCAATCATGCGCAAATATTGTAAATTTTCCTGACATTGGTCCCGCGGGCACCCGGAGGTCGTCTGTACCGATGGCGGTGGTTCTGGAGCTAGGCTCGTAGTTTGCACCAAGGTGCCCCGCCCGTATTTACAGGTGTACACCGGTCAGACCGGCGGCGTTTCTAACTCGAAAGGGTGACGCTCGATGCTGCAGATGCTGGGCAAGGACAGGGGGGCTTCTTGGTGCTGTATGCGCGCTGGTTACTCGCGCATCAGCGGGCGCATCCACAAAGGTATCGCTGCGACACCCACCGCTATCATCACTATGGCTATCGCCGCCTGATCCGGCTGCAACATCAGCTTGCCGAAGCCCAACAGTCATCCGAAGGCGCTGACCGCGCAGCGCGGCACCATGCCCTGCCGAGGACAAAACCCATAAACAGAAAGGCGAGCGCGTAGATCCAAAGGCGCCATAGTGAGAAGATACCGGCAACGGCGACGAGCCCCATGGCCAACAGTGGCGTGTCGGTCGCAAATTGCGTGGCGGCCATGCTCAAGCCGGCACGCCAGCCGCGTACGCTGCGTCCGGCGAGAAATTACTCGGTGAGACTTTTAGAGGCTTGCCGCCGCCAGTAAAGGCCGACCCCGACGCTGTAGGCGACGAAGGCAAGCACGATCAATAGGTCAATCACGGTCAACAGTCGGATATAAAACTGAGGAAAGCATATCTATTTCTTCGCGCCTCTCGTATCGACAACGTGTGCTTCACTTTCTTCCATATAAATAATTTTTCGGTGATATAAGTATACTGTCCCCAGTTTACTACGGGCTAGCTACCTCATGGAAACAGTCTCAGTATTCGTGGACGTACAGAATATCTACTACACCACAAAGCAGTTCTACGGTCGTCATTTTGACTATAACGCTTTGTGGGCTGAGCTAACGTCAAATCGGGAGGTGGTTAAGGCAATTGCTTATGCGATTGATCGAGGGGATGAAAAACAGAGGCAGTTTCAAAACATACTTAGGGGAATTGGGTTTGAAGTAAAACTCAAGCCGTTTATTCAGCGCAGTGATGGGTCTGCAAAGGGTGACTGGGATGTAGGCATTACCATTGATGTGCTGGAATACGCAAACATATCGAATGTAGTTGTGTTGGCATCTGGAGACGGTGATTTTGACTTACTGATACAAAAAATAAGAAACAGCTTCGATTGTTTTGTTGAGGTATACGGCGTGGCGCAACTTACCGCTGCCTCGTTGATCAAGTCGGCGTCGAAGTTCGTACCTATAGAAGAGAACTTACTTCTTCGAGCCAGTTAGGTTTAAGATCTACGCCCTGATTGCTGACTGTGAGATCCGCGGCGTCATAGACCGATTTAGATTTGCTGATTCGGTCACATCACCTTCGGTAATCGCCAGGCTATGCCGCGCTGCCAATCCTAGCGGACCTCGATGGGGTTTGTGGATATCTGTGTGGGCGAGGATTTGCATATCGGTGTGCGGAACAAGTACGCTCAGGCGCGGTAATCCTGAATCGTTTTCTGCCTTAATCTTTTGGCCCTGCGTTGAATGGTATTGTGGTTGACACGCGGAATGATAGACGCCGGCTACGTCACGCAGCGATTGCGGCGGTGTGCTTCGTCGCGCTTATCTGGATGATCTGGCTGCTCGACCTGGCCTTCGATCTCGAGCTTCAGCAGTTTGGTGTCTTGCCCCGTGAACTGGACGGTCTAGTTGGGATAGTGACGAGCCCGCTGATACACAGCTCGTTTGAGCATGTGTTCAGTAATACCTTGCCGTTATTAATTCTAGGTAGTTCGTTTCTCTACGCGTACCCCAAATCGGCGCGGATCGGGATTCCCGTAATTTACGTGGGTTCCGGCGTAGGAGTTTGGGTTTTCGCGCGCAGCAGTTATCACATCGGTGCCAGTGGGTTGAGTTACGGCATGATGTTTTTTCTGTTTATGATGGGCATCCTCAGGCGTGATCGGCTGTCAATCGCCATCTCGCTCACGGTATTTTTTCTGTACGGCAGCATGGTGTGGGGCATATTTCCCACCAAGGTTGGCATTTCTTTTGAGTCTCATCTTTTCGGCGCCATTATCGGGGCGGGTCTCGCCATCGTGCTGCGCAAGTACGATCCCGCACCACCGGAAAAACGGTACGACTGGGAAGACGAGCCCAACGAGTTCGAAGCTTCCGCTATTGAGGATCCGCGGCATTCAGCGGAGCAAGCCAAGAAGCAGGTGCAGCGTTTTCTTGATTGAGCCAGCAACGGAGCGGTTCGGGATTTAGGACATCACGCTCCGATCTGCAGACTTCGGCTGACGCCTTTCAGGTATGCACGGATTGCAGGTCGAAACCGTACTCGCTGGCGGCGATCGCCACCCCCCGAACCATGCCGATATACTATATTCTTAAAGATAGACGAAATTAATTTGTCCCGCGCTTCCTAGTGGGCGACCGGCGAGCGAAACGTTTGCGATGATGACTTTGGGCGCGTGAAGAAACAGTTAGATCAGCGGAGTCCGCAATGAAAGAACATGCATTCTAAAGCTGTATTGGAACCCAATGGTGTTCGTGCCGTGTTGGTGAGCGACCTGCACATTGGTTTGCCGTTTTTCAGAAAGCATGCCTTCATCGACCTACTCGGATCTCTGGACAAAGAGATCGTGCTCATAATGAATGGCGATATTATTGACAACCCTCATCAACCACTCGAACCCGAAGATCGCGCGGTGCTCGAATTGCTGCGTGGGGAATCGTTCCAGCGCAGGATAATCTGGATTTACGGCAACCACGATGAAGACTTCCGTATGGCTGATCCAGGCCGAATAGAGTTTGTACGGCACTTGGAATTGGGCTCTCGATTGATGATCGTTCACGGTGACGACTTCGATTTGGTGACGCCCAACAATTTGTGGTTTATCCGGCTGTTCAAGTTTTGTCATCAAATTCGATTGCGACTCGGCGCGGCGCCCGTTCACGTCGCGGAGCTGGCGAAGCGATGGACTCCATTCCTATATCGGGTGCTCACTGAACAAGTCAAAAAGAACGCCGTTGCCTGTGCGGTAAAGGGCGGCTTTACTGCGATTGCTTGTGGTCACACGCACCATGCCGAAGACGTTGTTTGTGACGGCGTGCGCTACCTCAACACCGGCTCGTGGACCGAAGAACCGCTCCACTACATCTTCGTCAATAGCGACGAGATTCGCTTGATCGCTTATCGACATAGCCCAGACACTGTCTTTGCGCGTGCCCCCGGTTTGTTTGTTCATCGGTGAGCGCCCACCCGTAAAGCTGGGGTCGATGATGTGCGTCAAGAAAACCCGTCCGTTTCGCCGAAATCAGCGGATCAACGCCATCCCCGTTAAACGGCACCAGTACTGCAACGGCACTGCCACGACACCAGCACAAGCACCAGCACTGCAACGGCACCAGCACAAGCACTGCAACGGCACCAGCACAAGCACTGCAACGGCGGACTAGTTGGATTTTACCGGCGTCACGGCAAAAGCGTGACCGGCACCCAATTTATCTCCCCCCCATGCCGCGTCTTCGATGTGCGTAATGCGTGTTCTCTTGGCGCGGTAGAGTGCAGCGTCCGCCGCGCGCAGCAGATCCGACGACCTTTTGTTCGCTCGTGTCAGTTTGGTGCTTGCGACCCCTGTGCTGATTGTCAGAATCCCCTGGGCGTTGGGCGAGGCGTGTTGGATCTTGAGCGACTCCACTGCCCTCCGCATGACGTGTGCAACATTGTGTGCTCCGCGCATATCGGTATTCGGCAATAAGACCACGAATTCATCCCCTCCGTAGCGCGCAACTAAGTCGCCGGGGCGGCGAGCATTGTTGCGCAGCGTCTGGGCTATCCTGGTGAGGCAGGTGTCGCCGACTTGGTGTCCGAAGCTGTCGTTGTATTCCTTGAAGTTATTAACATCGATCAACACCAGGGACAGCGGCTCAGAGCTGCGAAGTGCCCGCCGTAACTCTCGTTTATAGATCACATCGAAACACCGCCGGTTTGGTATTGCCGTCAAACCATCTCTCAGCGAGAGCTGCTGGAAGATGTTGCTCACCCGGCTCAGTTCCGACATGGTTGAGCGAATACGTCTGACCGCGGGGCGGAATATGAACATGGCTTCAAGCGCCAATACGAACAGTGCGCTCGCCATCAGTAACAGTTCAATCCGTTGCAGTTTGGTGACACGCGCCGCAGCCTCCTTCTCGTAGACGTGGACAATCTGGTCCATGGTGCCCAGAAAGCGGCCCTCGTGACGTAGTATCGTGAGAATCTGTGGGCGCAAATCGATGGGAGCAGCGTCCGCCGCCTCAGCCATCGCAATCACTTCGCCCGCGGCGGTTTTGATGGCCACGAAATTTGGCTTTAGACTCGCGAACAGCACTTGGACTTCCGAACTGTTATTACCACGCAGATCCAGATCCACATCACCGTATCGCAGGCCGTCATGGGATCGTTGCCAAAGGGCGAGATCATTCGTCAGTGTGGTCGTGCGGGCTCGCAAACGGTCGACGTTTGTTTCGCGTTCCGCGGTCAGCACGTGAGCATGGATTCTCTGCGATAACATGCGTTGCCGCCCAGCGATATTAATGGTACGCGCGTCCTGTTCCTGCTGCTTGAGCGAAATTTGAACCACCGCCTGTCCCGCCACGATCAGTGCCGCTACCAGGCTCAGTGCGAGCACGTAACGGACAGTGAATATCCGTGCAGGCTCGCGTTCATTCGAACCTTTGTTTCTTACTGCTTGCTCGGTTTGTCGGCTGCTCAAGTCGTGTTTCCGCTCAAGTTGGCGCGTTCCGCGCGTCACAAGGAAACAAGACTGCTGGCCTTAATCATCGGACCATCGGCGCTGCTGTCGTGTCCGACTCGACTGTCCTTGGACAACACGGGGACCCCGCCGCTGACATGTGGCGACGAGTACCGCGTGCAGACTGTGCTCCAACAAAAATAGACCAAAATGCAAGCAAAATCGCATTGCGGTGATCGGCGCAAACGCGCCTCAAGCTCCCGCAGAAGACAAGTGGCCATTTTTAGACGACAGACGGCATTTCTTGTTCTGCAATGTGTGGGTTGGCTTATCGGTTTCGCCACCCATGAGGTTTCGAGGTTTTTGCCTTGGTGAACCCACGGTCACAGCGTCTGCCTTGCCCGCAGTCCGTCTCAGTGCCCCATCGAGTTGCAGTATGTCCGCTGTTCGCACGCTTGAGAGGCGCGGCTTGGAGGGGGACCCGGGCGCAAACGCACCGCGGTGAGGCAAGCCACTTTGTTGCTGACCGGGAGATGCCCGATACTTCGATCCCAAGATCGTTTCTTCGCGTGAGAGCGGCCGTTTGTCGAAAGTTATTTTACTTTTTCACTGGCATTGTCTCACCCTTCGTTGGTCGTTAATTTGTGTGGCCAGATATCACGTGACGGATTGGAACTCCTGCCTCGAATGGCAGGAGAAAAGAAAATACGACCGGATTTCAACAAATCTTGAGGCGCAGGTTCGTAATCGCACGCTGGAGTTTGCGTCTCGCGATCGGGGCCCTGTACAGGGGGTATGCTCCGAGATAGCAGACTTGTCGTTTGTAGGAAGCCGGCTGAGCGGGGACCGTTTGCTGGGCTTGAGGGGACATTGCCTTGAACTGACGCTTTTGGTGCCGGATGGAGAACTATTTGCGTTGCTCGGGCACGTTGTTCGTGTCTCGCAATTCCCGCGAGGCGGTTACCATGTTGGGCTGCGGTTCTTCCGGGTAGCGGTGCAAGATCAGTTGCGGTTGGCACGTACCCTCCACGCTCTGGATCAGACAATGAGACTCCAAAGTCGACCGCTGTCGCCGTTCAACCGCACTAAGAAAAAGGCCATCGCGGCAAGAAACTATCGGTGAGGGCATAACAACCCTTTACCGCTGCACCACAAAGGTTCGTGCGTCTGACAAAGATGGCGTTTATCCAGGCGCCGCGCAGCAATCCTTGTATACCGTTGACTCGGGGTAATATTTAGCTAGATTTATAGATATAACGTAAGTGCACGGGGGTGTCTTATGAGCGTCTCTTTACGAGTGCAGGGCTCGGCGCATGCATTAAAGTTATCGGCTGAGAAAGAACTCGGACAAATCATCGAAGCGGTAGATCGTCTGCGGGAATCGGCAATTACTAACCTCAGCCAAGACCATCCGTATACACTCGAAATCGAAGATTTCGCGTGGCACGCGAAGCGGTTTTGCAGCGGGCTTGTCAAAAAACTCAGCCAAACCTAAAACATGGGTTTTAAATCGGCCGGATGCCAAACCGTAGATTATCGATTTCGGTGACTAGAGTATGATCTCAGCCGGTTCCCTAGCCCGCATATTGCACCAGTATCCGGGAAGCTGGCGCACACTGCGACTCCGCGCAGCACAAGGGACAGGGGCGGCTGAACGCCGGACTGGAGCGAAAGTCATAGCCACTGCAACGACACTGCAACTGCACCAGCACAAGCACCAGCACAAGTGCAGGCGTGCCTGGACCAGCCAGAGCCCGGATAGGACACCGGCCGTATACAAAACGTACCCCGGCCAAGTGTTCTAGATTCGATATATACAAACAGTCTTTCAATCAGTTACCTCAAGGCCGGTGGCCGACTGGCGCAATATGCGGGCTAGATGCAGACGATGCGCAACATGAGTTCGAGGGGATAGAAAATCGTGTCTCGCTGCACCGCAACAAATTGCCGCCCGGATGTGGGCGCTGTCGTCGTCTGTCCTCTCGGCGGTGACGACAGATCGGCGATTTTGGTGTTGGAGGCACTAAAAAGCCGGTATGCGCACGCTTGCCTTCGGCGCAGCAGCAGACATCGCGAGCGCCCAGCCATGCCTCAACTCGATGGGCGTGGACACAAAGGTCTGTCCTACCCGTCTGCGGTTTTTGGTCTAGACTGGTGTATATCAATGTCGGCTGGAGTGCATTGACCAATTCATTGCCCTGATGCGCGAATCTGGTTTCAAACACGTCTTCCACCCATCCGATTTCTCTGAGGCAAGTGAAATCGCCTACGACCACGCCCTGAAAATCGCCTTGGCGGGGGAACTGACTCTGACTACAGTTCACGTCAATTCTACTCCCGTGGATAGAGACAGCTTTCCCAGCGCCCGGGATAAATTGATGGATTGGCAAGTAATTCCATCGAATGGAAGCGTGCCGGAGGAAATCAACAGCGGTTTGCGGGTAAAAAAAATTCAACTGACTGAACCCAATCCTGTCCACGCGATTATGCAGCGCCTGGCGGAAAAACCTGCCTGCCTGATCGTTCTGGCCAACAGCCGCCAGGACAACCGGCCGCGGTGGATGAACAAGGCGGTGTCCGAACCGATTGCCCGCGACTCGCGAACCAAGACCTTGTTCCTGCCCCATGGAACACGGGGATTTGTCGACCATGACACGGGGGCCGTGACGCTGCGGCGCGTATTGATAGCGGTCGATCGCAAACCGGACCCACAACATGCGATTCACACTGCCGTGCATTTAGCGGACCTGCTTGGGTGTCACCGTGGTGTGATCTTTACTACGGTCCACGTGGGCACGGAAAATGGTGTGCCCGAAGCGCTACTGCCCCAAGACCCGCGGTGGTCATGGATGTCCTCGGTTCGTAAGGGTGACGTCGTGACCGAGATTCTCAGCGTGGCGACGAATATGCTTGCGGATCTGATCGTGCTCACCACACAGGGACACGACGGATTTCTCGACGCCTTGCGCGGCAGTACCACAGAACGCATCGTGCGCGCAGCACACTGTCCGGTTCTGGCTGTCCCCGCCTAGGGGAAGGGCAAAAGCAAACCGGATCCAATCTTGGGTCACCGTCTTGATACGGTATTTACGATTATCAGAGGTCTTCAAGCGGTATCTCGTCTCGGGTGTCGCATCTTTCCACACACCGATCGTAGACATGGAAGTCTAACCCGACTCCGTTTTCCGGTGACGCGCTGTCGAGACATTGACAAAACCCGACGGGACAAGTTTAGGCTTGGGAGAGCGAGTTCAGTTCTTCGTCACTCGTCGCCGATGCCGTACTCACTCGGTTCTTGCCCAACCTCTTGGCGTGGTAGAGAGCGGTGTCCGCTGTTTCGACGAGTTCGCGCACGCTGGTGGCATGGGCGGGACAGCACGCAATGCCGATGCTGATTGTGCAGGTTATGGTCTTGTCGCCGATTGTCATGCTCGCGTTCTCGGTCTCCGAGCGGATCCGCTCGGCCACCACCCAGGCGGATTTCTCGTCGGTCTCTGGAAGAATAATGGCAAATTCCTCGCCGCCGTATCGCGACACGATATCGACATCCCTCACACAACGAATAAGGATCTTTGCGATCTGTGTCAGGACAGCATCACCTGCCGGGTGACCATGTTCGTCGTTGATACGCTTGAAATCATCCAAATCGAGCATCAAAAGTGCGAGTTTCTGGCCGTATCGGATGTATTTCCCGGCCTCCTCCTGCATCGCATGTTGAAAGTATCGCAGCGTGTAGAGTTGGGTCAGCTCATCAGTAATGGCGAGGGAATAAAGGCGTGCGTTCTCGAGTGCAACCGAGACGTGGGTGCGCAGGGCGTCGAACAATTGAGTTTCACTATCCGAAAATGACTTGCCCGCAAGTTTCCGCGCATACAACAGTCCGCTATCTTTGTTGTTCGACCGTAGAGGAACCAGAATCGCATTATTCTGGTCGATGTTGGTCACCTCTTTTATTTCTCCTGCAAACCACCGCTTCAGTATCTCAGGTTCGAACAGGTCCTGAACTTGCTCGGAATAGTTACCAAAGTTCTTGCACACCGCTTCCTTGTCACCGGCGTTGCGAAAACTCACTTGGATTCCACCGTCTTCTTGTGTCTGAAGCACCATAGCGCCCAGCGAGATGTCAGAAAACGAATCCATGATGATATCCAGGATTATTGTTCTGAGCTGATGGAGGTCGATGCTGCGTGTGACGCGTTCGACGATCGAATAAAGCGTGGAGAGTTCGATGGTCTTGTTCTTGATCTCCTGCACATAGCGCCGCGTATCAACGACCATCTCGTTGAATGCCCCGGCCAATTCACCCAATTCACCACGAACGGTGGTGTCGATGTGCGTCTCGAAGTCCTGTTTACGGATTCGGCGAATGCCTGTGAGCAGCTGATCCACCGGCCGCTGGACAAGCCGCTGCACGATAATAATGATGAGACCAAAAATCGCTGCCAAGGTTATCGAGCCCGCCCCAACGAGAGATTTCTGAACCTGCGTTATCCGCGCTAGATCTTCCCCGGTGTCTTGATCGACAATTAGGACTCCCAAGTGTTTGGAATCGTTCCCGTGACACTCGTGGCACGGGACCTCATTCTCGATCAGATTCATCGACCTCAATGTGGTTGAATGCTGCGTGTCCAGAAGAATCGTCTGTGTTTTAAGCTGTGCATTAGAGGAATGACACACGTTGCACGTCGGGTGCGTCTGCGAAATGGTTGTTCCGATCTTGGTGGGATTCGAAGATAAACCAATCGTGCCTTCCTTGGAAACCACCGAAATATCGTCCAGCTTGGTGCGGTTTTGAATCAGAGAAATCGTATCCTGCGCCGTGTTGTCGACGTTACGCAGCATCTGGTTACGTATCGCCGATTTGACGATCTGATTAACCAGAAGGGTCTCATCCCGCGCTTGGTCTATTACCTGCGCCTCCTGGCGCTTGAATAACCAGCCAAGGGAAAGCGACATCGAGAGCAGGAGCACAATGAGAATGGGTACCATCAGACGGACATTGAGCTTCTCATACAAACGCATGGGGCATCTCCACAGGTAACCTTTCCACAAGCGGTGATCCGCTACCCACCCTCACAACATCTATGTGCTGATTTTCTATTGAAGATAGCCCGCATCGGGCGCGATTCCGGTCCATAAGTATAGTTCTAGCAGGTTTTCTCAAAGACTGCATAAGCGATTGATTTTCATGCTGAGATAGAGTTGTTTTTGAACCCAAGATACGAGATAGCCGCAGGCCACGACCGCGCACCGCACACACGGTGCGCGGTGGAATTGATGCATCCTGCACATCTCAGTCTGACTCGACTCAGTCGTTCACGAATCGTTGTCCCGAGATCGCGGGGTGATAAAGTGGCTGCACAACGTTACCGGCAGGGTCTTTGCAATGAAAACTGCGCGCGCCGTCGCTGTGATCGTGCGGCTTGTCCAGCAGGTCCACGTGTTTGGCTCGTAAATAGTCATACCATGTTTGCAGATCCTCTTTGCTGTCCACCACGAAGCCGAAGTGATCCAGATATTGGGTGCCGGCCTGTTCTCCTTCCTGCAGACGACCCAGCGACAGATTATCGTTGCCACACGTCAGATAGACGAGGTTTTCGCTGGCGCGGCGCAGCACCTCCATACCCATGATATCGACGTAGAAACGCTCACATTGCTCGAGGTTGGGGACCACCAGCGCGAGGTGGCGCAATCCGTTGAGGGGCTTTGGCCTGTCGGTCATTTCATTCCTCCATATCATAGTGTAGTTTGTAGCAATCGATTCTAACCGGGAGTACAACACGTGTACTGTATTGTCGTGAAGACTGAATTGAAGCCGGGCTCGCGCGAGCCGTTCCTGAAGGCGATGGTCGCCAACGCCGAAGCGTCCGTGCGCGAAGAACCGAAATGCCTGGTATTCGATGTGCTCGAGGCCCACGAGGAGCCGGATACATTTTATCTATACGAGATCTATACAGATCAGGATGCACTGCAGGACCACAAGGAGACGGCACATTATCAATCAACCCGCGCGATTGTAAACGAACTGATCGCTGCTCAGTCGGTGGTGCGCGCGGAGGTAGTGGCCATGAATCCTGCGCGATGACGGCAGGCGAAACGGGATTCCTGGCAACGCGACACGCCGGTCAAGTTCGCGCACCCGTTTTATGTTTTCACCGATTACTTGAGTCCGATACCGCGGCAGCGATTCCCAGCGCAATCAACAGCCCACCGGCAAGCCGGCGTTGACCGCGAATGACTTGCGGATGCTGTAACCATTTGCGCACCAAACCGGAACCCAGCGCATAGGTTCCGTCAGTGATAATACCCAATGCCATGAGAATAATACCGAGTGTAAGTACCTGGAGCGTCGGCTCACCTTTTGACGGATCAATAAATTGCGGCAGTAGGGCAAACAAGAACAGCGCGACCTTCGGATTGAGCAGTTGCAGCATGATCCCCTCTACCCAAATCCGCCTCCAAGCCGTTGCAGCTGGGGCTACAGAGGGTCGACGCACTTGTGTTGCCGTGGTGAATCTGCGAATGCCGAGATAGATCAGATACGCCGCACCCACGTACTTGACTATGTTGAACGCTAATGCCGACGTAACCAGCAGCGTCGATAGCCCGAGTGCCGCCGCGGTCACGTGACAAAGTGTCCCGGTTGCGATACCCACAGTGGCTGCCAAACCTGCGAAGGGTCCACCGTCGAGGCTGCGTGTCACGATATACAACACGGCGGGCCCCGGTGTAATCAGCAGCACAAAACACGCAACCAGAAAAACAACTAAGGTTGTTGTATCAAGCATCCTGAGAAAAGAACAATTCTGTCTTTGGTGTTCATACCGGCTACATCTGCGCACCGACCTGCCAGGGAACGAACTCGGCATCGCCGAACCCGAGTTGCTCGGACTTCGTTTTCTCGCCGCTGGCGACGGCGAGCATTTTCTGGAAGATACGCTCACCCACCTGTTCCAGATTCTCGGTGCCGTCAATAATAGTGCCGCAGTTGATGTCCATGTCTTCGATCATGTGCTGATAGATGGGTGTATTGGTGGCCATTTTTATACTCGGTACCGGTTTGTTGCCATAGACCGAGCCGCGGCCGGTGGTGAAACACACCAAGTTGCAGCCCGACGCTACCTCGCCGGTGATGGAGCAGGGGTCATACCCGGGGCTATCCATGAATGCAAATCCCTTGGTGGTGATCGGCTCGGCATATTTATAGACGCCGACCAGTTTCGTGGACCCGCCCTTGGCCACCGCTCCCAAGGATTTCTCGAGGATGGTGGACAATCCGCCGGCTTTGTTGCCTGGGGTCGGGTTGTTGTTCATGTTGCCGTGATTCTTGGCGGTATACTCCTCCCACCAGCGGACACGCTCGATCAGCATATCACCGATCTCGCGGGATGCGGCGCGGCGAGTGAGCAAGTGCTCCGCGCCATAGATCTCAGGCGTTTCCGCCAGCACCCCCGAGCCGCCGTGACGCACCAGGGTATCGACCGCGAGTCCCAGCGCAGGATTGGCGCTGATACCCGAGTAGCCGTCCGAGCCGCCGCACTGCAGCGCCACCGTCAGTTCCGACGCCGGCACGGTCTGGCGCTGCACGGCGTTGGCGTGCGGTAGCACATTGTTGAACCAAGCGATCGCTCGCTCCACGGTTTTACGTGTGCCGCCTTGTTTCTGGATGGTCGTGTAGTGGAAGGTATCTGCCGAGGGCCGACCCCCGGCTTTGAACATCAGCGGAATCTGGTTGGCTTCGCAGCCTAGCCCGAGCATCAACACCGCGGCGAAGTTGGGATGCCGAACATGGCCCCACACCGTCCGCTGCAGCATGTGAAAACCCTCATCGTCGGTAGCGACGCAACAGCCGGCGCCGTGGACGATGGGGACAATGCCGTCGATGTTTGGATATGGGCCGAGCATGCCGCGCTTTTCCACTTCGCGGGCAATGTGCCGCGCCACGGTGGCAGAGCAGTTTACGGACGTGACGATGCCGATGTAATTGCGCGTCCCGACGCGCCCATCTTCGCGCACAAAACCCTCGAAGGTGACGCGATCCATGTCCGCAACCATGTCGGTTTCTGTCACATCCTTACCGAAGGCGTAGTCTCGCTCGAACTCGCCCATGCAGATATTGTGAACATGGACATGCGCGCCAGGAGAAATGTATTCGCATGCAAAACCGATAATCTGGCCATACTTGATCACCGGCGCATCCTTCTCAATTGCGGCAACGGCGAGTTTGTGGCCGCGCGGAATCGGCGCGCGTGCAGTGATCGAGGCCGGCTCCACGGTCTGACCCTTGGCGATGTCCTTAAGCGCCACGGCGACGTTGTCTGTGGGGCTCAGGCGGATCGAAGCATTCGATGCCATCGAATTCACTCCTTATCTTACCGATGCAACGGCAGGTTGGGATGATAGTTAGAGGTTAGCAGAAGTCGAACTCAGATTCAGTGTGGGACTTAAGTAATAATGGGGACATTCCATTGCTATACGATGCGAACATTTGTTGTTATTCCAAGCGCCACTAGGATACCGATCCGTTTTTGGTCGTGCCGAGTATCGCGAGGCATCGCCACTATGTCATTCTGCACGAAGTGATGAATCTCACCGCGCTGGGTGGTAGCGACTGTCTTGTAAGACCGTAAGGTCCTTCCCCCTGCGGTGCGGGGACAAGCGGCGTTCCGCCTCAGGACGACAACTCCACACTGTCATTCCGAGTGCAACGAGGAATCTTACCGTGTTGGATGATGCTGACCGTCTTTAGCACGTTAAGACCCCTTGGTCTACGCCTCGGGACGACGGCTTAAGTAAGGCATCATTGGCGGGGAGAGATGCCTTCCTTCAACATAGGTTCCAACCCACTCGGACGAAAGTTGATGACCTGGGCCAGGCCCGTCACCACCGGTCGGTGCCAGGGCGGCGACCAACAGTCCCTTCGCGCTGCAGGAAGACTTCGATTTGGGGCGCACGTAGAAAATGGCCGGTAATCACTCCTGGTATCCGCGATCCCGGTTTAGCGGCGCTGATCTATTTTGATGTTGTGTTTTTGTTGCGTAATTATCTTTCGCCAGTTCCGCCCATTGTGCCGGTGTCAGACGGCCGACAAAAGTAAAGCCGCCGGCCCCATGCGCCTGGAACACGGCGGCCTCGGCCTCATCGGGATAGACGTCCGTCGCGCCGCGTGCGACGTTACCGTGGGCGATGAGCGCGATGTTCGTGCCGGGTGGGGGCCGCATGGCGAGACGCGAACGGGCGCGTTTGAGAATCGCGTCACGCCCGCCAAAATATTCCGCGACACGTAAGTTCATGATGTCCGTCGTAGTTTCGACGACCCCCAGGTCCATTAATTCTGCGGTCTCGACGGTGCGGCAATAGGGACTGGCGAGGACTTTGCCGACGGGGATGCGCAGCGTCCGGATATGCTCTCCTACCATCCTGGCCGTACGGCGGCCTGCATCTGAGAGCTGGCGCACGCGCGATGAATCACAAGTTGTCCAATCTCCGGCTTGCGCAATGTGATCGCTTTGCGACCAGTCGGTCTGCGCATGGCGAAAGTAGATATTGTAGCCGCCCGCTTGCAGGGCCTGTAGCAACGCTTCCCCCGCCAACACCGGATTGTCATCGGCGTTGACCGGGCTGCAACCTGCCGCAAAACATAGCGACACCAGCGCGAAGCGGTACACGACACTGAAGCGATTGTACACCATGAGTTTCTGAAACATTGCTTGTCTAACGTCACAATATACAAGGGAACAGTCTGCTTTTTAAGAACTCTTAACCAAACCCGCAATGTTGGCTGCTCCGTTTGGCAAGCATTGCAAATGGCGGTATCCACGTAGATTAGCGGTGACTAATCGGTATTTGATTACGCCTGCATCAGCCGTGCGTTGCAAGCGACATACTGAGATTTTTCCCGGGCACGCAGGGACATGACCCGCCCGGCGGCCATCGTGTAGCGGGGACGTGATGGGAACGGAGTATTGTTGCGACGAGTGTCCCCGGTGCACGCGGGACGGTCAGCGGGGTTTCTGACCAAGCATGGCCGGCGTTACCAAGGTGATGCCATTAGGCGTGACGTAGAAACGCTCGTTATCGGATTGCGAATTGACACCGATCTTGGTTCCAGCGGGGAGCCGGCAACCTTTCTCGATGATGGCCTTGTTGATATGACAATCACGGCCAATATCGACGTCGGGAAGCACAATCGAATCCTGCACCACCGAATAAGAATTCACTCGGACGCTGGAAAACAGGATCGAGTGTCTCACCGTCGCCCCGGAGATGATACAACCCCCGGAGACCATGGAATCCACCGCCATTCCCCGCCGGTCGTCGTCATCAAAAACGAATTTCGCCGCGGGCAGCTGGGCTTGGTAGGTCCAAATCGGCCAGTTCTCGTCATACAGATTAAGTTCCGGTGTCACCCCTATGAGTTCCAAATTAGCCTGGTAATAGGCCTCGACGGTACCCACATCGCGCCAGTATGCGCCATCCTGAATTCGAGAGATCGGGTACGCGACGACGCGGTGCGCGTCGATCAGCGAGGGAATAATGTTCTTTCCAAAATCATGATCGGATCCTGTTGTTTGGGCGTCTTTGATCAATTTATCGAACAAGAACTCGGTATTGAACACATAGATGCCCATGGACGCCAGCGCGACATCATTGCGGCCCGGCACCGGTTCCGGCCGTTCTGGTTTTTCCCGGAACCGAATCACGCGGTCGTCGTCATCGATTGCCATAACGCCAAAATGACTCGCGTTTTCAATTGGCACGTCGACGCAGCCCACTGTCAGGTCAGCCTCGTGTTCCAAATGGAATTGGATCATCATTCCATAGTCGGCTTTGTAGATGTGATCACCGGCAAGGATCAGGACCCGGTCCGGATTGTGGTGACGGATGATATCGATGTTTTGATAGACCGCATCGGCGGTTCCGGTGTACCAAGATTCCAGCACGCGTTGCTGTGCCGGTATGAGCTCAATGTATTCATTAAACTCGCCCTTTAGAAAGCTCCACCCTTGCTGCAGATGTTGAATCAGCGAATGTGCTTTGTATTGCGTGAGCACACCAATATGCCGGATCCCTGAGTTGATGCAATTGGAGAGTGTGAAATCGATAATTCGGAACTTCCCACCGAAGGGGACGGCGGGTTTCACCCGCCAATCGGTGAGATTCTTGAGTCTGGATCCGCGGCCACCCGCGAGGACCAGGGCGAGTGTGTCACGCACGGGATCTTGAAACGCAGCTTTAAAACGATCTAACTTTCGTCGCTGCTGAACCGGTTGACTTGCATGACCACGGTGTTTCGGCTTGATATCCGCCAAAAGGTTCATGTTTAGCAAATACCCCGACGACATTGTCGTAGCGCAAACACATGGAAGTATCGACGCGGAATTCCCGTCCGCGGCGCACCCTCGACGCCTATGTGGAAAACCAGACTAGTAAACGCTCCTCCGGAAGCGGCTATTGCGCATCGATACGAGTGCGCCAATGCCTAGTCTTCAATTTGATACATCGAGTCGATATAGGCTTCGGCCTCAAGCCAGTCACGGATTGCAACATCGCCTTCAAAGCCGCGCTGCTCCGCTTTCAGGTATGCTGCTTCGGATATCAAATTATGGCGCTGCGTGCCGCTGATAATGGCTTTGACAGTCTTCTTTGCGGCGCGTTGGCGACCTTTGGCAGCCGATTTCTTACTGCCTTTCTTGGTGCCGATTTGAGCGATATGACTGGCGTCCTCGGCGATCTTTGTTCGCGATTTTGATTGCGTACTCGAACCCGTCTTTATGTTGACCTGCATCAGTGACCTCCGGGGTATGTTTTCGATGGTTGATAATCCGTGCTGGTGACGGCTAGCAAACGGTACATTTAGTCAATAAATTGGTATCTATCGAGCATAGTCCAAATTGGGTAAAGCGCTAGATTTTTGGGGATCGCGAGGCGTCGGTACAAGGCCGTATCGGAGACGATTTATAGGCGACTGGAATTGTTGGAAAAGCGGCGAATGCTGAATTCCATACAATTTCAATGGATCACCGCTCCGCGTCTCGCCAATGCTTGCCACGGCCGATTTGAGCTTGCAGGGTTGGGTCGCGACTGCATGTGTGGGCCCCGTAAGAGGACTTTCGCATTATTTCCACACGTAGTGGGCGGGTATTTCTACAGCGCTGGTATCCGCCCGCTGGTGCAATATGCGGGCTAGCGAGGAATCTCACGCGGTTGGGTAAAGGTGACTGCCGTTAACACGGTAAGATCCTTCGGCATAAAACGCCTCAGGATGACAGATAAAGACAAGCGCCTTGGTATGACAGAAAAGATAAGCGCCTTGGGATGATAACTTAAGCGAGGTAGGTTTGCCTGGGTCAGATCCTTTACTGCGACTGTGCGCAGCACAAGCACTGCAACTGCACCAGCACAAGCACTGCAACTGCACCAGCACAAGCACTGCAACTGCACCAGCACAAGCACTGCAACTGCACCAGCACATTGACTGCGCTCAGGCCGGGTGAATAGGTTACTTCGCCTGTGACGAACCAACGCGTACCCATACGCCGCGTTCCATGCAGCGCAACAATTCTCCGCCACTGGACACGTATTCACCGAGTGGATAAGTCGCGTCATTGAAGTAGCAAACGCCGGCTTCGAGCTCCAAATCCTCGTACTCCCACTCCTCGGCTTCGTTATCGAAAACAGGTGAGTTCTTTAACTCCGGGTCGGGCGCGCCTACCTCGGGGACTCCGACGGGTTTGGTCATGTCTCCCTCCTGGTATCGGTGATTGGTTGTCTCGCAGGCACTCAACGTGCAATGCTGCGGATAGTCTATGAGAACATTGGAATCGGGTAATTGATTGGGGTCACTGTATTCGACGCTATTCGCCATAACAGAACTACCCGTCTTACGACTTCGATGCGGGTATCCGGCGCAACGCATATCCAAGCAGACTGCTAAGCATTATCTTGATGCGCCGGCGTGCATCCGAGCCAATTCTCTCAGGTGCGCCTCCACCGACCGGCCCAACGCCTGCAAGTTATAGCCGCCTTCAAGCAAGGAGACGACGCGACCTTGGGCAAAGCTTTCGGCGATCTCCAAAACGATTTGGGTGAGTTCGCGATAACCGGATGCGGTGACCTCCAGGCCGGCCAACGGGTCGTCGCGATGCGCATCGAAACCCGCGGAGACCAACACATTTGTGGCGAAAGGCATCGATCACTTCCGTATCGCCCGCACCGGCGGGGAGCGGGACATTGAGGGTGGTGCCGGCGCCATCCCCGGCGCCGGTCTCAGCCGCGTTGCCGGTGCCTGGGTAGTATGGCCATTGATGGATGCTGAAATAGAACACGGTGGGGTCGTCATAGAAGATGTCTTGCGTGCCGTTCCCGTGATGCACGTCCCAATCAACAATCAACACGCGTTTTAGCCGGTACCTTTTTTGAACATAGCGGGCAGCCACCGCAATATGATTAATTAGGCAAAATCCCATCGCCCGGTCTGGCAACGCATGGTGACCGGGGGGGCGTGCCGCGACGAAGGCGTTATCAATGTTGCCATTCATAATGAGATCGATAGCGGTGAGTACGCCCCCGGTCGCCAGTTTCGCGACGCGATAGCTGTCCGCAGATAGTCCGGTGTCCGCATCGAGAAATATCGGCGCCTTGTTCACTGACTGGGCCAGGTGTCTCAGGTATTTTTCGCTGTGAACCTGACGCAGCCACTTTTCGTCTGCCGGGACCGGGTCTATGGATAGCGAGGCATCGACTAAGCCGCGAGCCTTCAAGTGCGCCATGATCGCTTCCAGCCGGGCGGGACGTTCCGGGTGGCCTTTTCCGGGGTCATGCAAAAGATAATCTGGATGGTAGACGAGTCCTGTTTTTGCCGCATCGGCCGCGTAGGACAATGCCAGCAGCAACACGCACCAGATTGCGACTACTGTATTCATCGCATATCTCGATTTCGCTTTTCTGATTTTGATCTTGCTCCTAATAATCCGAGTCTCCTCATTAACCGTAACGCGTCGCGCGGCGCGGCACCCTCCGCGTCATTGTCAAAGTACACATGCACCTCGTGGCCGGTTGTTGCCCAGGCGCGTACCTTCTCAGCCCACGAATCGAGCGCTTTCCCGCTGTATCGCGACGCGTAGGTTCGTGTGTGGCCATGAAGCCGAATATATACCAGGTCCGTGGTAACGATATTCCACAATGGCCAATCCGCGGCGTCCGATTGGCAGGCCGCGATGCGGTGACGCTTTAGACAATCGGCAACCTCGTTATCAAACCAGGACGCATGTCGAAACTCGATTGCATGCCGTGCTGCGGACCAATGGTTCACTGCATCGAGGAACTTCTCAAGGCGTGCGGTATTTTTTTTGAAGTTACCAGGCAACTGCCAAACCACCGCGCTAAGCTTATTACCCAAGGCTCGAGCGCTGTTGCGTTCTTTGCGAACAGCAGGCAGTGGGTCATTGAGCTTCTTGTTATGCGTCAAATAACGATTGGCCTTGATTGCAAAGCGGAAGTCATC
>CAMYMN010000080.1 GCA_947259395.1 uncultured Gammaproteobacteria bacterium
GTCAACCTGGAACCGCCGGGCGAACGCGACAACCCTGGGGGATTCGGGGTTTACCTGATGAAGTCGGTGATGGATGAGATACGCTATCAATCGAGCGATGCGGGCAACGAGCTGACGATGATCAAGCGCGGCGTAGTCGGAAAGGCTGTGCCTCCGGCATGATGTGCAACGCTCCCGCCGCATGGCCCGCGTGAGATTTGCGTGTATTAGCTGTGCTTTGTTTTGCACAGCTACGTACTTAGAGCAACGGACGCACCGGCTACCAAGAGAAACCCTCAACAGACCGCAAGGTGAACAAAGTCGGTTGCGGGAATATTGCTCGTGGAGCACCCGCCGCCACTGTGCGATCATGCAGCGCTTCTCCGCAACCCCCTGACTTCATGCCTGACACCGCCCAACAGATTCTCCGCAATGTCTTCGGTTACGATCGCTTCCGCGGCAACCAGTCGGCGATCATCGAAGCGGTCCTGGCCGGCAGGGACACCCTCGTGCTTATGCCAACAGGTGGCGGCAAGTCGCTGTGCTACCAGTTACCGGCGCTGATCAGAGAAGGAGCAGGGCTGGTCGTCTCGCCATTGATTGCACTCATGCAGGACCAGGTACGCGCACTGCATGAGCTGGGTATCGAGGCTGCGTTCCTTAATTCGACCTTAAGCCGCGAGGAACAGGCCGACGTGATCGGGCGGTTTCGAGCCGCTGAAATCCAGCTGCTCTACATCGCGCCGGAGCGGCTGGTACAACCTCGAACCTTGTCCCTGCTCGCCGACGTTCCGATCGCGCTGGTCGCCATCGATGAGGCGCACTGCGTCTCGCAATGGGGCCACGACTTCCGCCAGGACTACCTCGCCCTCGACCAGCTGCGCGATCTTCTCCCCGGCGTGCCGCGCATGGCGCTGACCGCCACGGCCACGCCGATCGTGCGCGAGGAGATCGTCGAACGCCTGGCGCTGAACGACCCGGCGATCTTCGTCAGTCCCTTCGATCGGCCGAACATCCGCTACCAGGTGCAGGCGAAGTCGGACCCGCGGCGGCAGCTCGGCGACTTTCTGCGTGGTCATGCGGGTGAGGCGGGCATCGTTTACTGCTTGTCTCGCAAGAAGGTGGAAAGCACTGCCGAGTCACTGCAACGCGAGGGCTATAACGCCCTGCCTTACCATGCCGGCCTGTCAGCGGAGATGCGTGCCGAGCACCAGCACCGATTCCTCACCGAGGAGGCGGTGATTGTTGTTGCCACCATAGCCTTCGGCATGGGCATCGACCGACCCGACGTGCGATTCGTAGCTCACCTCGACCTGCCAAAGAACATCGAGTCCTACTACCAGGAGACGGGACGTGCCGGTCGCGACGGCGAGCCGGCCGACGCCTGGATGGTTTACGGTCTGCAGGACGTCGTGCGCCTGCGCCAGATGGTCGACGACTCCGAGGCCAACGAAGAGCGCAAGCGCCATGATCGCCAGAAGCTCGACGCGCTCCTCGGCTGGTGCGAAATCACCGACTGCCGCCGTCGACCGCTGCTCGCTTACTTCGGCGACGAGTACCCGAAAGCCTGCGGCAACTGTGACAACTGCCTGCACCCGCCCGCGTCATGGGATGGCACCGAGGCGGCGCAGAAGCTCATGTCCGCCGTCTACCGCACCGGCCAGCGCTTTGGCGCGGCTCACGTGGTCGACGTGCTGCTGGGCAAGGACACCGACAAGATCCGTCAGCACGGCCACAATAATCTCTCTGTATACGGCATCGGCACGGAACTCACCGGGCCTGCATGGCGATCGGTGGTTCGCCAGCTGATCGTGCAGGGATATCTCCGTTCCGATCAGCGTCGTTACGGCGCGCTGGTGCTCACGGAACAAAGCCGGTCGGTCTTGAGAGGGGAGTTCGAGCTCAACCTGCGGGAGGACAGAAGGGTCAAGACGGAGAAAAAGGCGCGTCGTGACAGTGCTGCGGCTCTCGCCCCGGCCGATCAGTCGCTGTTCGAGGTACTTCGCACTCGTCGCAAGGAGATCGCCGACCAACTCGACCTGCCGCCTTACGTCATCTTCCACGACGCGACACTCATGCAGATGGCCGAGCACCGGCCAACGACCGAAGCTGCCCTCCTGAGCATCAATGGTGTCGGCGCGGTGAAGCTGCAGCGCTACGGCAAAGCGTTCCTGGAGGTAATCGCCGCAGCGTAGATTGCCCGGCCCGACCTTCGCTAATCACCGGCGAACCAATAACGGGGATCAGGATCAGCGTCTCGATGTCCTCTTTCGCCACTGCCGAGTCGCCGGTGACCGTAGCGGCTGACTTTGCCGCGGCGTTCGAACTGGTGGAACGTACTGCGAAACTGGCAACTGACAACCCGAAAAACGCAGTGGTATAGTTTCCCCATAATCGTGCTGGCTTAAGCGGTTGAATTACGAGGAATAAGAAATAATGTCACTCGTATCCGAACTGAAACGCCGAAACGTCTTTCGGGTGGCGCTTGCGTATCTTGCGGTTGCCTGGCTGCTCATTCAAGTAGCTGAAACTACTTTTCCCTTGTTTGGCCTCCCGAACTCGGCTGCGCGCCTGGTTGTTGTGGTGCTTGGCATTGGAGCGATTCCTGCGTTGATCTTCTCGTGGATATTCGAGCTGACGCCCGACGGATTCAAGAAAGAGTCCGAGGTTGATCGCAGTCAATCCATCACAGCAGCGACAGGCAAGAGTATCGACCGTATCGTCATCGCGGTACTCTCAGTCGCGCTCGTCTACTTTGCGTTCGACAAGTTTGTCCTCTCTGAGGTGCGGGTCGAGTACGCAAGACAGGAAGGACTCTCGCAGGGCCGCATCGAATCCTATGGCGACAAGTCCATTGCTGTCCTGCCGTTCCTGGATATGTCAATCGGCCACGACCAGGAGTACATGTCTGACGGTATCGCGGAGGAACTTCTGAACTTGCTTACGCAGATTCCTGAACTGCGCGTGATTTCGCGTTCGTCTTCATTCTCATTCAAGGCCGTGGATATCGATATTCCGAGCATCGCCAACAAACTAAATGTCGCCTACATACTCGAGGGCTCCGTGAGGAAATCGGGCAACAGGATCCGAATCACGTCACAATTAGTCGACGCGCGCTCGGACACGCATCTCTGGTCAGAAACCTACGACCGCGAACTGGACGACATCTTCGCGATCCAGGACGAAATAGCTGAGACGGTTGTTGGCAAACTTGAAGTCATGCTGCTGGCTGAGCCGCCCAATGTGCGGGAGACGGATCCCGAGGCGTACGCGTTATTTCTTCAGGCACGCCACCTTCACGAAAACCCTTCCGCTGGAGCGTTTCCCAAGGCGCTAGAAACCTATAAGGCTGCGCTTGAAATTGATGATAAGTACGTTCCCGCGTGGGTATGGCTCGCGGCACTTTACGATGACATGGCGCATAGTCTGGGGATACCTTACGAGGAAGTGGGGCGGCGAGCGCGCGGCTCTATACAGCGGGCACTGGCAATCGACCCGGACGACCCGATGGCACTCGGCATGAGCGCTATTATCATCAGAGAATGGGATCACGATCTGGCTCTCGCTGCTGCACAGATGCAAAGAGGAGTCGCTCTGGATCCAAATAATCCCATTCTCCTGCGGTGGGCAGCTCTGCTCATGCCGACACTCGGACAATACGACGAAGCCGTTCGGGTCAACGAGTTTCTTTTTGAGCGCGATCCTGTCGGCATCATATCCAAGATTAATCTTTCGGGGTCCTACCTGGACGCGGCTCGATTCGAAGATTCGATAGAAGTGAGCAAGATGTTATTGACGGCACGTCCCGACAATGGCATTGGACGTTTCCTGTTGGCGCTGGCTTACTTGCACACCGGTGATATGGAGTTGGCACTGCAGCAAACCGAGCAGCGAGGAAATTCCGTGCGCCTTACTGCGGTAGCTACCGTCGCGTTTCACGAATTGGGTCGGCAGGATGAGTTCGAAAAGACATTAGCCGAGCTGCGCGAATGGTATGGCTCCGGGAGACCGACGATCGCAAACACCATCGCCCTTGTGTATGCATTTATAG
This sequence comes from uncultured Gammaproteobacteria bacterium, assembly GCA_947259395.1. Lineage (GTDB taxonomy): Bacteria > Pseudomonadota > Gammaproteobacteria > Arenicellales > JAANXG01 > CALZGZ01. Next base: position 4,031 of record CAMYMN010000080.1, read on the forward strand.
GGGACGCTGATGCCGCCTTTGATTGGCTTGAGCGAGCACGGAACGACGGGGCGCTCAGCTTGTCACCGGATGATGCCAATTTCGCGAATCTACACGACGATCCGCGCTGGGGTGTATTGATGGAGAAGGCGGGCTTTTCCAAAGAGACACTCGATGCCATCAAGATTCATGTGAATCTTCCCAAATAGCTTCGGTTCGTGCCCACTTTGGTGCCCTAACCAGGATCACAAGATCTATTCAATCGCCGCAGGGCGATTCTCACCCCTTCGGGGCGCACTTCGTGCGTCCTGATTCGCTGCGCGAATCGGTCTGCCCCTGGCCACCACCTTATTCTCAAGAGTTTAGGTAGGTTTGAGCGCGTATGTGCAGTAGGCCCATTTCAGGGCAAATTGCCGGTCGATATTACACGCCGCTCTCCTCTGCGCTATCTCAATCCACCTCCTGCGCAAGAACAAACGTATAGGCTGGAAGGAGGTCATAGTGTTGATTTGCAGCGAAAAGTGAGCCAAAAACAATCAAATCTTGCATTGAAAATTGACCCGCCCGCAGCCCCCCAGGCCTTTTCACTCATGACTAAACGTCTGGCCGTGGCGGGTCATTTCTAAAATGCAAAAGTAGGGTCAATCCGGCGCGCAAATCAACAAATAGAGAACTTGGATTAGCTGTCAGGATACACAAATCGATGTCCGAGTCCGGCCTGGCTTCTCCGCGCGTAAGAATCACACACGCCTGGCGCGATAGCGCGATCATCACGTTGCGACGAGCCTGCAACTTTCGCTATTAGTTCGTAAGCGTCCAAAGCTTTATTCGTTGGCCGACGGAAACCATAACGCCAGCTTACGCAAAAAGTCATCAGCGGAAACTATAACCCAGGAGCTTCGATCGCCTGCTGTGCGAAGTGAAGCGGCCGTTCGTTCAACTTCCTGGTGACCGCTCGCTCTCGTCATGAGCGGTCAGTCAGTTCGAATCCCATACTCGAACCACTCGACATGCTCACCATTCTTCTTAGGCCCGCTCGGATTTGTGCGAACGTACTCCATTCCAATCCGACGGAGTACGCGACCACTTGCCGTATTCCACACCGCATGCGCGGCGGTTATGACTTTCGCTCCTAGGCGTGAGAAACCGAACACCAGCACCGCCGTGGCACAACCCGTAGCGAAACCTTTGCCTTGCTCGGCCGGGTGAACCCAGAACCCTAGAGACCACACCCGATCTCTCGACTCTCTACGAATCGAGATCCATCCGACAAAATCGCGATTTCTCCTTGACTCGATCGTCCAGCTGTATTCATCTGCGGAAATCCAGGACTATTGAGCTCTCCGAAGCGGCTCCTCAATCTCGGCCATGCTGGACGGGGGCTCCCAAGCAAGACCATCGTTGAAGTTTGGTGTTTGCGACGCAGACCATATGTGTGTGATATAGGATTCGTCCGGATAGCGAAGTCGACATCTGGCCGTCGCGATTTCCTCGTCACGACATACAGGAACTTCACTTAGACGTTTTATCAGAACGTCTCACTTGGCCGGGTTTCCAACTTCCGCTTCGGGTCATCTGCAGCCATCATACCTCAGGAGACTCGACCGGCTGCCGTGCGAAGTGGAGCAGCCGTTCCTACATCTTTCTGGCGAACTACTGTACGCGGCCACAAGCGGCCGCCAAGTTATAGCTAGATGCCGGAATAAGACTTGATGCCTCCAAGGCGTGGCCCGACTGCAACGAAATTCCAGCAGTAGAGCACAGCCTGGGATCGGCGTGTCCCGGTTTCACATGGTCAGCTCCGCCAGCAGCTCGGGCAACGATACAAGGGCAAAAGTCGTCGAACGGTCGCTAATGGCGTATGGAATCACAAGCGTGTCGTTGTGGATCATGCCGCCGCACGAATAGACAACGTTCGGGACGTAGCCGACCCTCTCGTCATCTATTGGTTCAAGAAGCGGTTCGGGAAGACGGCCGATGACTCGGGACGGATCGTCCCGGTCGAGCAAGGCGGCGCCGATCGAGTACTGGCGCATCGGGCCGACGCCATGCGTTAGCACCAACCACCCGGCCTCGGTCTCTATCGGCGAGCCACAGTTGCCGATCTGGATGATTTCCCAGGCATGCTTGGGCTTGATGAGAAGTTCGGCCTCGTTCCAGAAAAATACGTCGTCGGACCTCATAAGGAACAGATTCTCATTGTCGAGTCGACCGAGCATCAGGTAGCGACCGTTGACCTTGCGCGGGAATAGCGCCATTCCCTTGTTCAGGGCGTAACGACCGCCCAGCGTTCGGATCCTCGCCGAGTGGAACCCGGTAGTTTCGATGATCTGGGGCATGATGTTTGAGCCGTCGTAGGCTGTATAAACCCCGTAATAGCAAATTCCGCCATCGTCGGAGTGAAATTGCACCAGGCGCATGTCTTCAATCCCGTGACTCTCCGCGTCCGAGTTTGGGAAGATCACAAGCTCCGAAGGATCATTGAGGTCTGGCATATGAAGATCGTAGTTCGCTCGAGAGAGAGCGATCATCTTGTCGACGGTCTCGGTATGCGACAGCGCAAATCCATGTGACTCCCACACGGCATCGATCGCCAATTTGAGTTCGTCGAAGTTGAAGGTGTTGCCCAGGTAGCGCAAGACTTCATCGGCAAACGTCCCCATCGCGCCTATCTCGATGAGTCGCATTTGGTAGGTTGGTTTCTCAAATTCTCGATTCTCAACGACTTGAAGCCGACGGCTGTGGTGGCTGACAGGCTTAATCGATATTCGATTATCGCGATCGATCACGCCGCGACGGAAAACAGCCGAAGAGATATGTCCTTCGCCGGTTGCCCGCAGGCTCATAACGAAACGGGTGCTCCCCACATCAGCTTCGTCCTGCACAATGGCCGGCACCATCGAGGGATTAAAAAGCGCTGCAGACTCGATCGCGTATTCCATCGTGAAGTAGGCTCCAATGAGGAGCCGCCGCTTCATTTCGAGATCACGCTCATCGGCAATAAGGTATTTGACCGTGTCGTAGTTGCTCTTGACGATCATGGCGAGGTCCGGGTGTTTTTTCTGAAAACCCCGCCTGAGGCCCCTCACCAATTCGGCGACCTCGGAGCGATCGAGTGCCCGAATCCGTTCAATAATTCCGCGCAGCCGTTTCTCGTCACCCGGGCCGAAAAATCGGGGAATGACGCGCGTCGGGTCCGGGTCGAGTTGCTCGGGAACGCGTTCGACCTTCACTCGTGAGCGGTACATTGTCTCGTAAGATGTCACGGCACATTGCCCAGGACGGCGATTGTTGCTCGAGAAACAGTGAATCATACTCACGAAAGTCGGTCCAGCCTGTCGCGTGTTAGAATTGCTCTCGAAGTTGATTGCCCAGGGACAGGGTACCTAAAGGAACTCAGCATGCCGGCGTCGCCAAAATCAGTCGCTCTTATCGGCTCCTACTTGCCGAGACAGTGCGGAATCGCCACCTTTACGGCCGACCTTGCTACCGCCATCGTCGATAACGATCCAGATATTGACTGCACGATTGTCGCCATGAACGACCGGCGTGAAGGTTACGAGTATCCGGAGACGGTCAAATTTCAGATTGATCAGGACAATCTGAACGACTACCGGCTTGCTGCGGATTTCCTGAACCTGAGGAATCCGGCGATAATCTGTCTACAGCACGAATATGGAATATTCGGCGGGCGACGTGGCAGTTTCATTATTGAGCTCGCGAAGAACTTGAAAAGCCCTCTTTTTACCACCCTGCACACGGTATTGAGAGAACCTTCGGCGGATGAGAAGAAGATCATCATCCAACTATCGGAACTCTCTGCAGGCCTGGTCGTCATGAGTGAGCACGCCGCGGATTTTCTTCGAGACGAATACCAGATTCCTGAGCGGAAAATATCTCTCATTCATCACGGCGTTCTTGATGTTCCGTTTCTGGATCCCGATCCCTGCAAGAGTAAACTAGGGGCAGACGACAAAACTGTAATCTTGACGTTTGGCTTGCTCTCACCGGGCAAGGGTATCGAATTCATGATTGATGGCTTGCCGGATATTGTCGGCACACATCCGGACGTGCTGTATTACGTCGTCGGCGCCACCCATCCGCATTGCAAGGCCGAAAGTGGTGAGGACTACCGCCTGAGCCTGCATCATCGGGCCAAAGAACTGGGCGTTGGCGACAACATCGTGTTTCATGACCGTTTCCTGGAACGCGACGAATTGCTTGAGATAATTCGGGCTGCCGATATCTACGTTACCCCCTACCTGAACGAGGCTCAGGTTGTGTCCGGCACACTGGCCTATGCGGTGGGAGCCGGCAAGGCCGTCGTGTCCACTCCCTATTGGCACGCGCAGGAAATGTTGGCCGACGGGCGCGGCAGGCTCGTACCGTTCCGGGATTCCAGAGCTTTGGCGCTGCAGATCAATCAGCTTCTGGACTGTCCGGAGGATTGCCGCACGATTCGGCGCGCCGCCTATGATTATTCGCGGCCTATGGTAATGAAAGAGATGGGCCGCCGTTATCTGGAACTCTTTTCGCGGGCTAAAGTGCAACATGTTCGTGCGCGCGATCTCCCGGCACTCGCTACATTGAATCAAAAGGAACAGCGATTACCGCAGATCAACCTGAATCATCTTCGCAATATGACGGATGACACCGGCATGCTCCAGCACGCGAAGTTCACGGTTCCAGACAGAGCACACGGATACTGCGTGGACGACAACGCTCGAGCGCTCATAGTCGTGACCGGGGCGGGTGAGTTGAATCGAAATGATCGGTCACTGATCGGTTTGTCGTCCGATTACCTGAGTTTTCTGGACGATGCTTTCGATCCTGAGTCCGGCCGATTTCGCAATTTCATGTCTTACGACCGTAAATGGCTGGAGACTATCGGATCCGAGGACTCTCACGGACGTGCGCTGTGGGCGCTGGGCGTAGTAGCTGGCCGGGGGCATAACTCGGGCCAAGTCGCACTTGCAACCAAATTGTTCCATGATGCGCTGCCGGTGCTGCAACACTTTTCGGATTCCCGAGCTATTGCATTCCCCATCCTTGGCATGCAGGCATACCTCCGTCGGAATGACGATGATCGCCAAGTCCACAGCCTGCTTGAATCGCTGGGCAACAGACTGCTGAAACGCTTTCGGCACTTCGCAACGGCGGACTGGCAGTGGCACGAAGCTGAGGTGAACTACGACAATACGCGTGTGCCCGAAGCACTGATGGCCTGCGGTCGCGTCACCAGCAATGATGACATGGTAAACACCGGTATCGAAGTGCTCGAATGGCTAAGAGACATCCAAATCGATCCATCCGGAGGATGGTTCGCCCCGATTGGCAATCAAGGCTGGTACCCGAAATCCGGGCGCAAAGCGCAATACGATCAACAGCCCCTTGAAGCGGCCGCAATGATCGGTGCCAGTCTCGAAGCCTACGAATGCACGCAACGTGAAGAATGGATTCAGCTCGCATCCACTTGCTTCAATTGGTACCTGGGCAAGAACGACCAACAAATTCAACTTTACGATTACGCCACCGGTGGCTGCCGCGACGGACTCATGCGCGACGGTGTTAATGAAAATCAAGGCGCGGAATCGACGCTGTCCTACCTATCCTCCCTGCTCGCAATTTACAATCTGCGAGGCTTAACAGCGAATCACAATCATACGGTGGATTCAAACACTGATCAGCACCTCACGGGACAGTCTGATGCAGCTTAGCGGCACCTCAACTTGCCTTGAGCCGAGATAGCAGCTCCGGTATGGAAGCAGTTGCAACCCTGCTTCTTTGGTCGGCAATGCCGTAGGGAATTATCAATGTATCCCCGTGAATCATGCTTCCGCAGGTATAGACGACGTTGGGCACGTAGCCGTCGCGCTCATGCTCGTCAGGTGTCAATATCGGTTCGTCAAGCCGACCGATAACCTGCGATGGATCGGCAAGATCCAGCAGTTCCGCCCAGATGCTGTATCTGCGCATCGGTCCAACGCCATGAAATAGTGCGAGCCATCCGTCGGATGTCTCTACTGGCGATCCACAGTTGCCAATCTGAACAAACTCCAGCGGATGAACAGGCTCCTGCAAGAGCTTCGCTTCATCCCAGTGGCGAAGGCTGTCCGAGAACATGATGTAGTTGTTGACACCATCCTGGCGTGACAACATCACAAATTTGCCGTCAATTTTTCTCGGAAATAACGCCATCCCCTTGTTCTGCGCAGCGCTGCCGCTGATGGTATGCATTCTGAAGGTCAGGAAGTCGGTCGTCTCGAGGATTTGCGGCAGTATGGTAAATCCGTTGTACGCGGTATAAGTGGCGTAGTAGATAATGGACCTATCATCGTCCTCGAAACGCACGAACCGTGCATCCTCGATGCCTGAGCTCTCGTTCTCCGATACCGGAAAGATCACACGCTCAGAGATCTGTACATCAGGTGGAAATATCACCTCGTAATTGGACCGGGCCAGCCACAACACCGTATCAATTGCGTGGTGTTTGTCCTTCAGTCGAAATTTGGTCGAGCGGAGTTTTTGTATTTTCGTTTCCAGCTGACGAAACGTAAACGTCTCACCGAGTCCTTTCAGGAGTTTATCCGCGATCTGATCGCTTGCGCCCATCTCTTCGAGTTTTCGCCGAAAATGAAGACGATGATAAACAGGATCCGTATGCATTTCAGGCGTGGCAACGTACTGGCTGGTCGGATCGAAGTATATATCGTGGTTGTCGTCTATCAATCCGCTGCGAAACTCGATCGACGACACATGACCTTCACCGGTCGCCCTGAAGCTCATGACGAATCGCTGGGACCCCTTGGGAACGCCTTTCTGATCAGGATGGGGGACAATCGAAGGATTGAAGAACGCGGCCGCTTCAACTGAGTACTCTGCGGTAAAGTAGGCACCCAGCAGCAGTTGCTTATCGGATGACAAAGACACGCTTTTCGGGGCGTGTTCTGCGATACGATCAAAGTTCTTCTGCAGGGTCTCTCGGAAGTTCCGGTGACGCCCCGAAAAATCCTGAATTACGGCCTCGAGCAAATGCTTCACGTCTTCGTCGATCAGATTGGAGACCCGATCGATCAAAGCCGTGATCCGCGCGCTGTCGCCCGGAATATGTGGCCGCGTAATAACGCGCGAGCTTTCGGCATTCAGCAAAGCCGAGCGCCGTTGGACCAGTTGCTTTCGTTGTTCTCTAATCCTCATCAATCATTGCGCGCGGATGTAATCTGCCTAACAATACTCATGGATCAGTGGCGTCGAATCGGACAATGCGGAGTATAGCCGTGATAGCTGCCGGACGCTTTGATCAAAATTCATATTTCTGAAAATCGCCGGAACCAACTATATCCATGCGAGTCGCCGTCCTCAGCCCCATTTCGTGGCGCACCCCCCCTCTCCATTACGGACCGTGGGAGTCGGTGGTCAGCCTTCTCACGGAAGAGCTTGTGCATATGGGCCTGGACGTGACTCTTTTTGCGACCGGAGATTCGCGAACCAGCGGCAAACTGGTTGCCGTGTGTCCACACCCGTATACGGAGGACGCCTCAGTTGATCCAAAGGTCGCAGAATGCCTGCACATTTCCGAGATCTTCGAACGTGCGGACGAATTCGATATCATTCACAATAATTTCGACTTCCTACCGCTAACGTACTCCGGGCTGGTCGAGACCCCGGTTGTAACAACCATTCATGGTTTTTCTTCTCCGAAGATCGTGCCCGTCTACAAGAAATACGATGCTAGCAGCCACTACGTAGCAATCAGCGACTCAGACCGATCAGCGGAACTCGACTACATCGCCACCATCCATCACGGTATTGATGTTGCACAATTTCCCTTTTCCGGCGCCGAAGGTGAGTACGTCCTCTTCTTTGGCCGCATCCATCCGCACAAGGGTGTGTATGAAGCAATTCAAGTCGCACAGCGTGCCGGAGTTAAGCTCGTGATAGCGGGTATCATTCAGGATCAGGGTTACTTCGCGAGCAAAGTAGAGCCGTATATAGACGACACGTCGGTGGTATATCTCGGCTCGGTCGGGCCGGACCGCAGAGCAGAGGTGCTAGGCAACGCAATGGCACTATTGCATCTGATCAGCTTTGATGAGCCCTTCGGATTGAGCCTTGTCGAGTCAATGGCTTGTGGAACACCGGTCATTGCGTTTGGCCGCGGCTCGATGTCTGAAATTATCCGTGACGGCGATACCGGTTATATCGTCGACGACATCGAAGGCGCGATAAACGCTCTGTCTGCTGTTAAAGCTATCGACAGATCTGCCTGCCGTGCCGATGTTGAAAAGCGCTTTACCAATACCCGCATGGCACGCGACTACGTTCGCGTTTACCAAGAGATTTTGAACGGGGATGCACACCGTGATCGATAAGCAGTTGGTGACAAGGTACGAGAGCAATCCCATCCTCACCAAGTACGACATCCCCTACGCCGTGGAAACCGTTCACAACGCAGGGGCAGTAAAGTTTGACGGCCAATACATCCTGCTGTTCCGCTCGCACTTACAGAACGGACGTTCGATCATCGGTATCGCCCGTAGCGACGACGGTTATGAGTTCCGGGCAGATCCGCAGCCGTTCATGGTGCCGTCGAAAGACATCGACTTCGCCGTACACGAGGAGTACGGCGTCGAGGACCCGCGCATATGCACGATTGCCGATGAGCATTATATTACGTACAGCGCGTACTCCAGGTTTGGCGTGCGTATCGGGCTGGCAAAGACGAGCGATTTCAAAACCGTCGAGCGAATATCGCTCATCAGTCAGGCAGATATGCGCAACATCGTAATTTTCCCCGACACATTTAACGGTCGCTACGCGCGGCTGGATCGGCCCCACTCGGAAATCAATCCCTGGTGCATCTGGCTGTCCTGGTCTCCGGACCTGGTGCACTGGGGAGATTCCGTGCCGGTAATCCAGCCGGTTCCGTATCATTGGGACGAAATGAAAATAGGTCCCGGCGCGACGCCTATAAAGACCGCGGAGGGGTGGCTCAACATTTACCACGGCGTATTCCCGACCATGGACGGTGCCGTGTACCGCCTGGGTGCGGCGCTTCACGACCTTGCGGACCCGGCCAAAGTGTTGGGCGTAGCCGATGACTGGATACTGTCACCGGAGGACCCCTGGGAGCTGACAGGTTACGTCCATAATGTTGTCTTTACTTGCGGTGCTATTGCCGAAGACGACGGTACGGTGAAAATCTACTGGGGAGGTGCAGACACCGTCATGTGTGTTGGTGTCGCGAATATCGACGACCTGGTTGATCTTTGTCGGAAAAAGACCCGACCGCCGTTGTCATAACTGTAAGCCGTCATCGCCTTAACGTGGTCCGAGTCTTCGTAGCTCAAATACGTTTGACAGTGTCTTATGCAGTCCCGATAGCCGTTCAGTTTGTACCAACTATTCGCGAGATTCGCCTGATGAACTACTGTACCCGGCCAGACGCGACAATCCGGGGTTCGCGAATTGTTGCACTAACCCGGTTGCCTGCGTATCAACGCAGCAGCGCCCGTCGCCACGACGATGATTGCAACTGTCCAGAGCACAACATACCCACGCGCGGGAATCGAAAACGGATCGATGACCAGCCAAACGCAGAGCACTCCCCCGGCTACCAGGTTGATTACAACGGCGCCAAACAAAAAGGGCCCCGATTTCGGGGCCCTTTGATCTATCCGTCGGCTATTTAAACGGCGACGATGTTTTCCGCCTGTGGGCCCTTCTGGCCCTGCGTAAGCGTAAACTCGACCTTTTGGCCTTCGGCGAGCGTTTTGAAGCCCTCATTCTTGATTGCACTGAAGTGTGCAAAAACGTCGGGGCCAGATTCCTGTTCGATGAAGCCGAAGCCTTTGGCTTCGTTGAACCATTTAACGGTTCCAGTAGTAGTTGACATAGTTGTTTCCTGTTTAGTCAAAGCAATATAAGCCCCTTTCCAAGGGCCAGTGTGGCTGGAAGTGATGCAATTACTAATGAAAAACAGGACGAAGAACTACGGAAGAGACTTCTGCGGGAACGTCGAAATGGAGTGCATAGTGAACAGCGCACTTACAGGCTCGGTTCAGTATAGGGCTAAATGCCGCGTAAGCAAGCAAAATGCGCACAAATCTCGGCATTGCCAATGAATAATTTTCAATATACGCGGACCACGACGTATTAATCCACCCCCGCCACGCGTACAGTAGTCACTCAACGCTACCCGCAAATTGAGCTTAAGGGGCCTCCGGCGCCCATATCCTCCATCTTCGGATCTGCATTCATCAGGAGGACTCATGAGCACAAAACTACACATTGGGAATATTCCGTCTACGGTTTTGGAAGACGACCTGCAAGCGACGTTTGCCAAGTTCGGACCGGTCGATAAGGTGGAAATAGCCAGAGATTCTGGCACGGGATTGAGTAAGGGTTTTGCTGTTGTCGCGATGGCGCGGGATGCGGATGCTGCTACCGCGATTGGGCGCCTGAACTTCACTCAATATGCCGGTCGTACGATCGGCGTCAGTCGATCACGGTGAAACATACTTCTATAAGATGTCATTCGCTTGATTGAAGACGACTATGAAATCGTATCGGTGGAGTCGACAGTTCCGCCGGAGCATCTGGGCGGTACCGGCTGGCATTGTTACGTCATCGGGCAGGGCACGAACACAATTCGTGGTTACCAGCAAGGCAGCCTGGAAGCCGTGAGACAGTCGGTGGAAGAGATCGTCACGCGTTTAAACGAACGGCGTCTCGGCAAACGCGGACTGGGTTATCTGGATATGTCGAACCACGGTAAGGCGGTCGAGCGCAAATAGACTCAAAAGACCATGGAATTGATGCGTTACCTATGAATTTCCGATATGGCGCGTTCGGCATTCTGGCAAACGATCCCCACATAGCTAAATCTGGGCGAATGACGTCCACAGCAGGAGATACGTAATGAGTAAGGAACAAAAGAGCAACAAAGAGGCAAAGAAAGTCCCGGTCATGACGGCAAAGGAGAAAAAGGCTGCGAAAAAAGCGAAGAAGAATCAAAGGGGACGCATCGGCGAATGATCCTACTCGATCTGTGCTGGTTTTCGCGGTCAGGCAGCCGCCAATCGTGATGCCTCGCGGTACGAAACTACTCTCTGCCGATCTTCGTCCCACAGGCAACACCGGAAGCAGTCGCGAATGTCACGTGGGCAAAGCGTCGTTGTCACAGGTGACTGCAGTTCCGGTATCGCATCCATCACCTCGGGTAAACGATAGAAAGGTATGCGCACGTTGAGATGATGAATATGGTGGAAGCCGATGTTGCCGGTGAACCATTGCATGACTTTGTTGAGCCGCATGTAACTGGACGACTCCATGGCGGCCCGATAGTACGTCCATGCCTCCGCCGACAATATGTGCATGCGCTTGAAGCTGTGTTGGGCAAAAAACAGGTAGCTGCCCAGTGCCGAGGCGATGGTCATCGGTAGCAACACCACGAAGAACGCGGTATCGAAGCCACCGAAAATCCACAGTACCGCGATCAATGCGGCGTGACCGACAAGCGCGAGCAAAGAGTCCCAATGTCGCGCCGGGTCCCTTAACAGTGGCAGTAGCGTGATGCTGAGGAAAAAAATGGTCATGTAACCCGCCCGATACTCGACGAGGAGATCTGGCCAACATGGCCATGATGATAATTATGGCTCTTCTTCCAGGAACGCGGTGGCGTTAGCGCCAGGGCCGAATAAAGCCGGAACAGAATCCAGGCAGTACGCGATCGCACCAGGATCGCGCGATGCATGTAGTCATGGTAGGTAATGAAAACGCGCACCATCAACATGGCGGCGAGCAGGGAGGCCAGTAATTGCAGCGGCCACCAGGGTGTGAGTCCGGCGACAATCAGCGCCGCCGCCAGCATTGCGAAGGTCGTGCCGACGTGCCACCAACTGCGCCTCGCCGAGACCTCCGCGAACGGCACGGTTGCCTTGATCAAGTCTTTCCCGATACGCAGTCCTTCACTCGTCTCGGCATGATTTTCGTCGAAATTCAGGGCTTGCTCGCACATCCTTCAATGTCGGCTGGAACCACCAATGATTGAAATTATAGCTCCCTCATCGTGCCCGGAGTATGCTTATGCGTGAAAATACGTATTCGGAAAATTACAGGGACTGATTCCATCACCCGGCAGGCAACTCGGAACACACTTCCAGTCATTTCTGTACAGGCTGAAAATGCAGCGGGTCCCGAAGGTTCTGCAGGGCCCTGTAAAAATACAGCGCACTCGGTCGCTTGTCCTTGAACCGGAGTTTCCTTAAGAATTCGACTTCCTCGGCTGAGGCATCGCCGCTGAGCGTGGCATCCTCGAGGAATTCGGTAAATCCTGGCTCGTCCCCATCGACGCTGTCGACGTCCTTTTCGACGAAGGCAAACCTTTTCGGTTCCCCGGGCACGAGTCTTTCGTTAAGTACTATTTCCATGTCAAAAGTAAGGAGGTCGATATCCCAGCGCGCCAGCAGCGGGTTGAGAAAGGAAATGCAGTCGGCGCTCGAAATGTTGAAGATATCTGTGTCGAGGAACTCCAGAATTATGACTCGCATTTGCGTATAGCTCTTGTCGCTGAGGTCTGCGACGTCATGGAGCCAGGCTTCGTTATCCAGCTCGACGCGTGCGACCCGGCTGATAACGTCGAGCAGCGTTTGCGTAACGAGCCGCTCGAGTTCGCCGAACGGCTGCCTCTCGAAGATCGCCCGTATTTGCTGCTGACGGGGCGGGACGCACTTCTGCACTATCAGTTCCCGGGTCTCTTTCAGCAGTGCTTCTTGCGGCTCCTCGTAATCGCGTCTGAACTCGTCCATCCGCTGCGCTCGGGCCAGCGTTGCCAGCTCGCCGTTTGATAGCCGCAGGAATCTGCCCATCCGTTTGATAGCCGCAGGAATCTGCCCATTTTCTCGTAAATATCCGTCCGATCCGGTGCTGGCGGTAGCTTCTTCCGGGTCAGTAGCTGGGATATATAGGATTCTGTCACCTCGGCGGCGGCGGCCAGATCCTTTTGCTCGAGCTCCAGCTCCTGCAGTCGCGCCTTGATGACAGAGCAAACATCCATTTGCAGTTCCTCGTAATTTACTATCCGAGTAAAGAAAATAGATAGTCGCAAAGATTACTTGACTATTCAAGTTAATTAACCGAGTATGGTTAACGGATCAACAGGGCTTCAGAAAACTAAACCAAACTGGTTATTTGAAGTGCCCGGTTGGCCGATCACAAGGACGGAGAACGACATGTACGCACGTCAAGTATCGATGGAACTCAAGCCAGACAGCCGCAAGGATTTCACCCACAAGATCGAGGCAGAAATTTTGCCCTTGCTTCGCAAGCAGAAGGGATTCCAGGATGAAATTACCTTCGTTGACCCGGCAGGCAAGGACGCATTTGCCGTGAGCCTGTGGGACAGCAAGGAAAACGCGGAAAATTACAGCCGCATCGCTTTCGCCGAAGTCACCAGGCTTCTGTCAAAGCTGGTTGAAGGAACACCGCGGGTGAAGTCCTACGAAGTCGCCAATTCCACCTTCCACAAGATAGCCGCGATGCAAAAAGCGGCCTAGTGATACAAGGCTTCTACTTTCGCAGGCGAAGATTGTTTCGCCTGCGACTTGCTGCCGTCACGCCCGTAGATTTTTCCTGGGAATTCCCGCCGAAAATGGATAGCGAAAAAGCCGATCGCCTGGCCATCGAGCGAGGCGAAAACGAAGGAATGACTTTCCATGCTGGATATACGAGTGATTGCAGACGCAACCAAGAGAGGGTGTTACTTACATGCCATCGACAATCGGTAACGGCCACAGAGGCGGCTCAACGGGCCGCGGCGCCGGTCCAGGCTCTGAACTCGAGCAACTGATCGGGCAAGGGCAGGAACGGCTGAAGCAGATCATGCCGGGCGGCGGGCCGCGCAGCGTGATCATTGCTGCGATAGTGGCCGCGCTTCTTATCGGAGCGTGGACCGCTTACTACACGGTTCCGAGCGATTCCGTCGCAGTCGTGCAACGATTCGGCAAGTACCTGAAAGAGGTGCAGCCCGGCCTGCATTTCAAGTTTCCCCTGGGCATTGATGTGGCGACAATCGTTCCGGTCAAA
>CAMYMN010000081.1 GCA_947259395.1 uncultured Gammaproteobacteria bacterium
CGAACGAGCAGCATTATGAGGTGCCGGCGGAGTTCTTCACCCGGGTGCTGGGTGCGCACCGCAAATACAGCAGTTGCGTGTGGCCCGCCGGGGTCGATGATCTGTCCCAGGCGGAGGCATCGGCGCTGGACGCCACCTGTCGTCATGCGGGGATCGTGGACGGTCAATCGATACTCGAACTCGGCTGCGGTTGGGGGTCGTTGAGCTTGTGGATGGCGCAACACTATCCCACCAGTCGCATTACCGCTGTCTCCAATTCGGAGTCGCAGCGCGCATTCGTGCGCAGTCAGGCTCAGCAGCGCGGTGTGAACAATATCGAGGTGATTACTTGCGACATGAACCGCTTTCAAACCGATCAATGCTTCGATCGCGTGGTATCCGTGGAAATGTTCGAACACATGCGCAACTGGCGGTTGCTGTTCGACCGTATCTACGATTGGCTGGTCCCCAGTGGCAAGTTCTTCATGCACATATTTTGTCACCGCGCGGCGCCCTATGTGTTCATCGACAACGGGCCAAAAGATTGGATGAGCCGACATTTTTTCAGCGGTGGCATGATGCCCAGCGACGATCTGCCGCTATGGTTCCAGCAGCAATTCCGTATCGCACGCCGCTGGCGTTGGGATGGCACGCATTATCAGAAAACCGCCAACGCCTGGCTCGGCAACATGGACAGGCAACGCGAACAGATCTGGCCGATCCTCGAGTCTACCTATGGCCGCCAACAGGCAGGATTGTGGTGGACGCGTTGGCGCATCTTTTTCATGGCCTGCGCCGAATTGTTCGGGTACGACAACGGCCAGCAGTGGTGGGTCAGTCACTACCTGCTCGAGCATCCCGGAACATGAACATGTGGCTCAATATCGCGGCGTTTCAGGTCGGTTGGTTTGCATGTGTGCTGGGTGCTGCGCACGGGATGTCGTGGTTGGGTTCGGCTGTCGCCTTGACGGCGGTCGCGATACACCTGTATCTCGTCCCGCAACCGCGGTATGAAGTGTTGTTGATCCTGTTCGCCGCCGTGTTTGGTTTCGCGGCCGATACGATGTTGATACAAGGAAATTGGCTCACATTCAGTGCCGGAATTCTGGTCCCAGGTGCGGCACCGCACTGGATGGTGGCGCTGTGGATGGTCTTCGCCACCACGCTCAACGTATCGCTGAATTGGTTAAAGAAACGGTGGCTGCTCGCTGTCGGGTTCGGCGCCATCGGCGGACCGTTGGCGTACTACGCCGGCGCCAAACTGGGGGCAGTGACATTATTGACGCCGGTTACTGCGTTGGTTGCCGTAGGAATCGCGTGGGCGTTAGCCATGCCGTTGCTGTTGTGGGTCGCAGATCGTTTCAACGGCACATTGCAGCCAAGACGAATGCCCGAGGTGAGCTGTGTTTGATTGGTCGGCATGGCTGTGGGCACTTGCTGCGTTATTGGTGTTTGCGACGGTGGCCTGGCTGATCAGTTTGGTGAAGCGCGATGTCAGCATCGTCGACAGTTTATGGTCGGTGATGTTCTTGCTGGCCGTAATTGTCTACGCCGCGCTTTGCTCCGATATCGGCACACGCTTGTCGGTGGTACTCACGCTGGTGCTGATCTGGTCGCTGCGCTTGTGTATTTATATCACCTGGCGCAACTGGGGCGAGCCCGAAGATGCGCGTTACCAAGCGATACGCCGCAACAACGAACCGAATTTTAATTTTAAAAGCCTGTATATTGTGTTCGGTCT
Source organism: uncultured Gammaproteobacteria bacterium (assembly GCA_947259395.1). Classification (GTDB taxonomy): domain Bacteria; phylum Pseudomonadota; class Gammaproteobacteria; order Arenicellales; family JAANXG01; genus CALZGZ01. The sequence continues at coordinate 1,721 of CAMYMN010000081.1, forward strand.
GCAGGCGGCGCTGGCGTGGCTGATCGCCACGCCATTGCCGGTCGCCGTCAGCGGATCGAGTGCGATGGGGCCGTGGGATGTCGCTGGCGCGGGGCTTTGGCTAGTCGGCTTGTTCTTTCAGGGGGTCGGCGACTGGCAGCTCGCACGCTTCAAGTTCGATCCGCGCAATCGCGGTAAAGTCATGGATCGCGGTCTATGGCGATACACACGCCACCCGAATTATTTCGGTGAGGCGTGCGTGTGGTGGGGCTTCTATCTCATCGCCGTCGGCGCCGGCGGTTGGTGGACCATATTCGCGCCTATACTGATCACCTTTCTGCTGCTAAGAGTATCCGGCGTCACGCTGCTTGAGAAAGACATCCAGGAACGCCGACCCGCATACCGCCACTACCGCGAAAGAACAAATGCATTCATTCCCGGGCCACCCAAAGCCCCGGCAACCGCTGGTTCGGAGGTATCACAATGAAAAATGTTCTAGTTGCCGCACTATGTGCATTGTTTTTGAGCGCAACACACGCAAGCCCCGAGCCGTCCAAGGAGTGGCGGTTTAACGTGTATCTGGATGACACCGAGATCGGCTATCACCACTTCCGGGTCGAGGACGACGGCGAACACCGTTTTATCGCCACCGATGCGCAGTTTAACGTCAAGTTTTTGTTCTTCAGTGTATATCAATACCAACACCAGAACCGCGAGATTTGGAATGACGGCTGCCTGCAAGGACTCGAGTCTCGCACTGACGATAACGGCGAAACGTTTCGGGTTGATGCGAAACAGCGCGAGGGGACATTCATCGTTGAATCGCACAGTCAGAAAGCCCGTATTGCGGGTTGCGTTAAAAGCTTTGCCTACTGGGATCCGTCGTTTCTTACCGCCGACAAACTCTTGAATGCGCAAACCGGTGAACACTTGAATGTAGCAGTGCAAGACCTCGGGCCCGATCAAATTGTGGTGCGAGGTAACACGGTACCGGCACGTCATTATCGACTCTCCGCACGCGACCTGACCATAGATCTTTGGTATTCGCCGCAACGCGAGTGGCTGGCATTGGAATCACGAACCGACGGTGGCGCCCTGCGCTATCTGATTCAATAAGCAACGCCCCCTACCATGATCCGCCGAGTCACTGTTGCGCTGATGATTAGCTTGCTGTTGGCGAGTTGTAACAGTGTGCCCGCACAGCCGCTGCCGACCGTTGAGCGTGTGGAGCTGCCGCGCTTCATGGGGGATTGGTATGTCATCGCCGCAATTCCGACTTACTTGGAACGGCGTGCTTACAATGCGGTGGAGTCCTACCGGCTGAACGATGACGGTGCCGTGGACACCACCTTCAGCTTTCGCAAAGGTGGCTTCGACGGCACATTGAAACGCTATCACTCCACTGGATACATTCGCGACACGCACAGCAATGCCGTGTGGGGGGTGCAGTTCATTTGGCCGTTCCGGTCCGACTACCAGGTGATGTACCTGGCGCCCGATTACTCGGTTACGATCATTGGAAGAATGCGGCGCGATTACGTTTGGATCATGGCGCGCAGACCGAGCGTTGCGGATAGCGAATACCAGCGTTTGGTGGATCTTGTTGCTGATGCGGGCTACGACACCAGCAAACTGCAAAAAATGCAGCAGCGCTGGCAGGAGGGCTCACCGTGAACATTACGCGCAGCTTGCGGCGCTGGTTTGACAGCCACGCTGTTGCCGACCTGCCGGTTCACGAACCAGAAAATCATCGTATCGACTGGCTGCGCATATTTGCGATCACCGGGTTTGATCACCACTATTATCCTCATCGCGGTTTCAAAACCTCGCGTGCGACGCAGTTCGTATTCGCGCTGCTCGGTATCACCAACACCACCCAAACCAACCCCCAACGGATCGCAGCGGGTAGTTGCGCATCCGAGATGAGCGCATGAAGGGTAAGCGCAAGAAAATCGCGATAATCGGCACCGGTATCGCGGGCAATGTCGTCGCGCGGGCCCTGTACAGCCAGCATGATATTACCATCTTCGAAGCCAATCACTATGTCGGGGGACACACCCATACTCACGACATCGAACTGCTCGGTACCCACTACGCGATTGACAGCGGGTTTATCGTGTTCAACCACCGTACCTATCCGAATTTTGTCAACCTGCTGCGCGAGTTGGGCGTCGCTGAGCAGGCCAGCGAAATGAGCTTCAGCGTCAAGTGCGAGCGCACTGGCTTGGAGTACAACGGCACGACATTGAATACATTGTTCGCGCAGCGTAAAAACCTGGCATCGATCCGTTTTCATCGCATGCTGCGCGATATTCTACGCTTCAATCGCGAAGCTCCGGCGCTGTTGCTGGGCGACGATGACACCCTGACTTTAGGCCAATATCTCGAGCAACATCGTTACAGCCAGGTGTTTATCGATAAATACCTGGTGCCCATGGGCGCGGCGATTTGGTCGACCGATCCGGCAACAATGCGTGAATTCCCCGCCCAATATTTCGTACGCTTTTTCAGTAACCACGGCATGCTGAGCGTGAATGATCGGCCACAGTGGTGGGTGGTCAAAGGCGGTTCACAAAGTTATGTCGAGAAACTGATTGCGCCGTTTCGCGATCGCATCCGGCTGCGCACGCCGGTGGCCGGGGTGCGGCGGCTCGCTGATGGGGTCATGGTTAAAACCGCTGCGGGAGAAATCGAACGTTTTGATTACGTATTCATCGGCACCCACAGCGATCAAGCATTACGGCTGCTGGAGAACCCGTCGCCGTTGGAACGCGAGGTTTTGGGCGCGATTCCCTACCAGACGAACGATGTGGTACTGCACACCGACTCCTCGCTGCTGCCGCGCAAGCGCCGCGCGTGGGCGGCGTGGAACTATTACATCCCGCGCGAGGAACAAGCGCAGGTGTCGGTGACGTATAACATGAATATTTTGCAAGGTCTCAATGCGCCGGAGACTTTTTGTGTGACGCTCAATGACAACAACCGTATCGATCCGGCACGCATCATCCGGCGTATGCGTTATACGCATCCCATCTATAATCGTGCCGGCGTTGCTGCGCAAGAGCAACAAGGCGCGATAAACGGTGCGTGCCGCACGTATTATTGCGGCGCATACTGGGGCTTCGGTTTCCACGAAGACGGGGTAGTGAGCGCACTCAACGCACTGGAACATTTCCAAAAGGGGTCAACCGATGCACAGTTGCCTATACGTCGGGCAAGTTAGACACCGGCGTCGGCAGGCGGCGCGCCATCAGTTTGCGTATCGGCTGTTCATGGTATATCTCGATCTGGACGAGCTGCCGCGAGTCTTCCGGGGACGCTGGTTATGGTCGGTGACACGTCCCAATGTGGCATGGTTTAAACGATCCGATCATCTTGGTGATACCCAAAGCCCCTTGGGCGACGCGGTGCGCGACCTGGTCGCCAAAAGGACCGGCCGCCGGCCGCCAGGGCCGATACGATTGCTGACCCATTTGCGTTACTTCGGATATGGATTCAATCCCGTGAGTTTTTATTACTGTTTCGATGGTGCCGGAGAGCGTGTGGAAACCATCGTGGCGGAAGTCAACAACACCCCGTGGGGTGAACAACACTGCTATGTTCTCAGCGCCGATCAGGACTCAGGGCGACACGGCCATAAGCGTTTTCAGATGCGCAAATCATTTCACGTGTCTCCGTTCATGCCTATGCAGATCGATTACGACTGGCGCTTTTCCACTCCGGATGAAGGTCTTTCGGTACATATGGAAAGCTATAAGGCGGCACGCAAAATCTTCGATGCCACGCTGTCACTGCGCCGCCGGCCCATTTCGAGTGCGTCCCTGATGGGAGTTTTGGCCCTATATCCGCTGCTGACCGTTAAAGTTGTCGGTGCGATCTATTACCAAGCGCTGCGGCTTTGGTTAAAGCGCGTTCCGTTCTGCACCCATCCCGATAAGTTGGATCCCGCCTCTCGTAATGAGGAGTTGACCCATGAAAGCCATCCTCACCACTAAGCAAAGTGAATATTCTCGTGATCGGCCGCTCGGTGTGTTGGATCGATTGGCCAAACATGCAGTGCTAACTCGCCTGCGAGGTATCTCGTATGGGTCGTTGGTGATGCACGATCAAGGCGAATCTCATGAGTTTGGTTCTATGGGGCGCGACGGGCTGCGCGCAACGATAGCGGTTAAACACCCTTCGTTTTATCGGCAGGTCGCCTTCGGTGGCACCGTTGGTGCCGGTGAATCGTATATGGCGGGACATTTTGAATGCAGTAATCTCACCACCGTGGTGCAGCTGTTACTGCGTAACCGCCACGTACTTGACGGCATGGATGACCGCGTGACCCGCATTACCGCGCCTTTGCACAAGTTGTTTCATTGGCTGAATCGTAATACCCGCGGTGGCAGTAGGCGCAACATTGCCGCCCACTACGATCTCGGTAACGAGCTGTTCGCGCTGTTTCTCGATGAGACCATGATGTACTCCAGCGCGTTGTTCCCGCGACCCGATGCCAGCTTACACGAGGCATCGGTGGCCAAGCTCGATCGCATCTGCCGCAAGCTGGATTTGCAACCTGATGACCATGTGTTGGAGATTGGTACCGGTTGGGGCGGATTCGCCATCCATGCCGCCGGACACTACGGATGCCGGGTCACGACTACGACGATCTCGAGACAACAGTTTGAGTTCGCCAAGCAAAAGATCAATGAGATTGGTTTGACCGATCGCGTGACCGTGTTGTTGCAAGATTATCGTGATCTTACTGGGACCTACGACAAACTGGTATCCATCGAAATGGTCGAGGCGATCGGGCACCAGTATCTGGACACCTATTTCGACAAATGCAGCGGTCTGCTCAAACCCGACGGCATGATGTTACTGCAGGCCATCACCATTGCCGATCAACGTTACGAAGCCGCCAAACGATCGGTAGACTTCATCCAACGCTACATTTTTCCCGGTAGTTTCATTCCTTCGGTATCGGCCATGACGCAAGCCGCCGCCCGTTCCACCGACATGCGCTTGTTCCATCTCGAGGATATCGGGCCCCATTACGCCACCACCCTGCGTCATTGGCGTGAACGTTTCCGGCGGAATCTCACCCGCGTGCGTGAACTCGGTTATACCGATACCTTCATTCGCATGTGGGAGTTTTATCTGTGCTACTGCGAAGGCGGTTTTTTGGAACGCGCCATCGGCGACGCGCAGTTAGTGTTGACCAAGCCTAATTGCCGCCGCGAGCCGATCACCCCGGCGCTGGACCCCGCCGATGGGCCGCCAGCACCAGCTACACCGCTTTTGGTCTGAACGTTACTCGAGGATCTGAACTATGAAACGCAATAACATGATATCGACTCTATTTGCTTTCACCTTCACTTACGCCCTGGCATCAGCACCCGTTGCGGCCGCCGGCCAAGCCGGTATCGGCGCAACGTCGCAGGCACCGGTCGCCGTGGCCGCCGATCCGTCGGGAACTGCCAAGGCCGGCGTGTGTCCCGCGCACTTGGACCACGAGTTCCGCAAGCTTCACTCCCAGGAAACGGTTAATTTATGCGCCGACTATGCCGGCAAACCGCTGCTGATTATCAATACCGCCAGCCACTGTGGGTTCACCCCGCAGTTCAAGGGTCTCGAGGCGTTGCACAACAAGTACGAAGACAAGGGCCTGGTGGTGCTGGGGTTTTCTTCGAATGACTTTCGCCAAGAGGCCGGCAGCGAAGCCAAAGCGGCGAAGGTTTGTTACCTCAACTACGGTGTCACGTTCACGATGTTGGCGCCCACTTCGGTGAAAGGCGCAACCGCAAATCCGTTGTTCAAGGAGTTGGCCCGCCAATCTAAAGCACCCCGCTGGAATTTCAACAAATACCTCGTGGCCCCGTCTGGGGAGGTGATCCAGCACTTTGGGAGCACGACGACTCCGGACTCGCCGATCCTGATCCAGAGTATTGAAGGATTGCTATAGGAAAATGGAATCTGAATTTAATCCAGAACCCATAATCCCACGCTTGACCGCCTGATCCAGCGCTTGTCCCCGCACAGCAGGGGAACTACGCGCAGGACAAGTCGGTGTGTCATCATTCGGGACTTCGAGTGCAACTTGTCGGTTTATGCCAGGTGCGTCTGCAATCAGCTTCGGCGTAATCGAATATCCAACCTCGGCGGTAAGAATGGCTGATACAACACAGCAGGGTATGCTGGTCGATGATTTCTCCCGATCGCACTTTGAGTCCACACTGGGCACGAGATGGCGGGCGGTGACGGATACGGTGATGGGCGGTGTGTCACGGGCCGCCTTACGTCATGACTGTATTGATGGACAACGGTGCCTGCGGCTTACCGGTGCGGTACGCCTTGAGAACAACGGCGGCTTCATTCAGATGGCGTTGGACCTCGCGGGGCCCGATGGGTGTCTCGACGCATCGGCCTTCAGCGGCATTCAACTTACGGTCAGGGGCAATGGCGAGCGGTATGCGACGCATCTGCGCACCCCCGACAACGTGCGGCCCTGGCAGTCTTACCGCGCCCAATTCGAGGCGCCGGCGCACTGGCGTCAAATCCAACTGCCGTTCAGCGCGTTTGCCCCTTACCGGATCAGCGCGCCCTTGGACGTGAGCAGACTCAAGCGCTTGGGCTTGGTCGCCATCGGACGCGCATTCGATGCCGACCTAGCGGTGGCACGTATATCTCTTTTCAATTCCGGGGACAGTTTACTTATCTGTGGATAAGTAGACTGATCCCATTGTCAACCTGGTCGTTTAATCAGTTCGTTGAATCTCGGATCAACGCGTGCAGAGACTGATTGTTGGGCTCCAAGCGCAGTAAAGTGCCCACGTATTGGCGTACGCGCAGTTGATCCCCGCGCTCGCGATAGATGCTGACCAGCATGATTAACACGTCCCGGTCGCTCTCAAATTTTTCATGGGTTTTCCGGAGCACCCCTAACGCCTCATCGGTGCGGCCTTGCGAATGTAGCGCGACCGCGTACACGTACGCATAGCGGGGCGCCTCCGGTGTTAACTCAAAGGCGCGCTTCAGTGAGGCAATGCCTGCTTGCCGCTCACCTTGGCGGATCTGCGCCAGACCCAGGGCATGGTGCAAAGCACCGCTGTGTTGGTTCTGGGTCAGTGCCTTCGCCAACGATGCGTAGGCCCGTGTTTCATCACCTTGGGCACGGTAAAGGTCCGCCAGATTGGCGTGGGCCGGCACATAGTAGGGCGCCGATTCGATGGCCTGTTTATACAGGCGTTCCGCTTTGGCGTCATCACCCTGTTGCAACGCGAGATTGGCGAGATTACCGAGTGATTCGGGCCGGTCAGCATTGAATTGCTGCACTTGTTGGTACTCGGCCAACGCCGTTGCGAACGCTTTGTGGAACGAAACCGGAACTGCGTTGGCCGGCAAGCCGGCCAGATGCCGTGCCGCTTCGGTTCGAATCACCCGCAGCGGATCGGACAATAACGGCGCGCCAAGTTCGGCGCGAAGTCGCGGCGGCAAGGCCCCCAAGGTGTGGACCGCCCCCATCCTCACCAGCGGGTCACTGTCGCTAGCCGCTTGTTTTATCACCGGCAAGGATCGTGGCGTGATGCCGTTACCCAGCAGGCTGAGCGCCGTGCCGCGCACGATGCCGGCATTTTTCTGGTTCCGTACAACCTTGATTAATTCTGCTTCTGCATCGATGCGGTGGCGGTTAGCAGCATCAAAAGCCGCCGCGACGTGCTGCTCGTCGCGCCGCCCATACCACCCGACGACCTTATCCAACGCCCATTGCGCCGATTGATCCGCGTGGCACTGATTACAGGCGTTCGGTGTGCCGAACGTCATCGAAACATCCGGTCGCGGAATCCGGAAACTGTGATCCCGGCGCGGATCGACGACCATGTAGTGCTTGTCAGGCATGTGGCAACTTACACATTGGCCACCAGCACTCTTGGGATCGTGGTGGTGGTGTTGATCGCTGTCGAACTTGGCTGCTAAATGACAAGGGACACACACGCCGTTGCCCTGCGCTCTGAGTTGCAAACTGTGCGGGTCATGACAGTCACTGCACGTCACCCCCGCTTTATACATCTTGCTTTGCAGAAACGAGCCGTACACGTAGACCTCATCGTCGATCTGACCGTCGGCATGATACAGATTCTGCTGAAGCAGGCTTACCCGGAAATGATCCAACAGCGGGTCACCCGGCCGGTAATCTGCTGACACCGCTTCTCGCCGGGCATGACAGCGCCCGCAAACATCCAGCTCCACCCGTTTTTCAAGCGGCTTGTTGCGCACTGCATTACCAGTTTTATCGTTAATCCTCCAGGCAATCCCTGATCGCTCTTCAAACCGCACCGCGAGTCCGATGTTATCATTCACATACGTGGCGCTTGTTTTCTTTGGTTGCTGGGCCCATTGCACGTGCGCGGACCCGGGTCCGTGACAGGCCTCGCAGCTCACATCTATATCGGACCAGGTTGTCTGGTAGTTCCGGGACGCGGTGTCGTAATTTTTCTTGAGATTAGTCGAGTGGCAGTCGGCGCACATGTAATTCCAGTTCTGGTTGACCCCCGTCCAATGCAGTTCATCACCGTGTTTGATGTGCTCATTCGGATATAAGTGAAACCAACGTTGCCCACCCGCTTGTTTCGGCCTTGTATCCCAGGCGATGGACAGCGCCTGATAACGGCCGTCAGGAAAGGCAATCAGATACTGCTGCAACGGCTCGACGCCGAACACATAGTCAATGGGGTACTCCGTCAGCGCGCCATCCGGTCCGTCGGTCTTTACATAAAACCGGTTGTCTTTTTTAAAGAACTGCGAGACGGTACCGAAGTAATCGAATGAAGCATTGTCAAAATCGCCCAGCACCGTTTGCTCATTGGCGGGCTGCATCGCCAGATCATGATGCGATCCTAGCCACAAACCCGTCTGCTTTTCGTGACACTGCATACACTGTTGCGCACCCACATATGTGACCGTTGTATCCATCGCCGGTTGCGCCGGAACACTCTCCACTGCGGCATGAGTTTTTCCCCCTTCAGCAACCAGCGTCGTCAATGAAAACAAGATGACTGCGATCGAGGAGATCAACGACGATGTCAAATGCAATGTATACAT